>JBLWYG010000045.1:0-22650 GCA_048267045.1 Roseovarius sp.
TGGAACAAGCGGTCAATCCGCGCCCATTGCGCGTCGGTCAGTGTTCGTCTGCTCAAGATCGCCTCCGTTTTCGATCATGAATCAGAACTCAAGGCATTTGGGAATCCCCTAGATGAAGACGCCGCCTAGAGCGTTTCGCGAAAAATCTGAATCACAGCTTTTCGCGGAACGCGCGCACAATAGCGCGGTGGCGCAGTCGGTCTGCCCGGCCGACAAGTGGCGCGGCGCCTCTTGCGCCTTGGCGGTCAGCATCAAATGTGAGGGGAGGGGCCGAATAGTCAGGTGATGGGCGGAACGTAGCGGGCGGCCGCTGGGCCACCCGCTACGATGAGCGAAGTCTGTTTCAGAACAGGAGGCCAGGCAACCACAAGGCGATCTGCGGGAACAGGAACACCAGCGCCAGACCCAGGATCTGCAGGCCGACAAACGGCAGCGCGGACATGTAGATATCCCCGATCGTGACATCCCTTGGCGCGACCGATCTCATATAGAACAGGTTGTAGCCAAAGGGCGGCGTCAGATAGGCTGACTGCATGCTAAGGATGAACAGCACGGCAAACCACGTCGTGTCAAAGCCCAGATCGCGCACGATGGGCACGAACAGCGGCACCGTGATGAACACGATCGCGAAATCGTCCAGAAACATGCCAAGGATGAAATACGTGACCAGCATCGTGATGATGACGATATTTGGCGACAGGTCGTAGTCCTCAATCAGCTCGCCCACGACCATGCCAGCGCCCACGCCCACATAGATCTTGGAGAAAAACACGGCGGCGATGGTGATCCACATCAGCATGCCCATCAGCTTGGTCGTGGACAGCATGACATAGCGCAGCGTGTCCCAGCTGAGGCGGCGCTGAACGGCGGCGATCAGCAGTGCGCCGAACGCGCCGATGGCAGACGCCTCGGACGGGGAGGTGATGCCGCCGATGATGCAGCCCAGCACCGTAAAGATGAGCAGGCCGGGCGCGATCAGGAAGCGCAGGGATTTCAGCTTTTCGGTGGTGGTGAATTGCTCTTCGGCGGGGGGGCCGAGGCTGGGATTGATGCGGCAGCGGATCAGGATGTAGATGATGTAGATCGTCGCCAGCATCAGGCCCGGCATCAGACCGGCGGCGAAAAGTTTGCCGACGGAATCGCGGCTGAGGAAGGCATAGATGATCATCAAGACGCTGGGCGGGATCAGGAACCCAAGCGCGCCGCCGGCCATGATCGTGCCGGTGACCAGCCGTTTGTCATAGCCGCGGTTCAGCATCGCAGGCAGCGCGATGATACCAAGGCTGACCGTGGCGGCGCCGGACACACCCGCCATGGCAGCGATCAGTGCGCAGATGATGACTGTCCCGATACCGAGGCCGCCGGGCAGCCGGCCCATCAGCTTGTGAATCATCTCGAACAGGTCGTCGGTTATGCCGGACCGTTGCAGCACCAGCCCCATGAAGATGAACATCGGCAGGGCCACCAGCAGGAAGTTGTCCATGGCGCTGAACGTGGACGAGATCAGCAGATCAAGGCCCCCGTCGCCAAAGATCGCATAGGCGCTGCCGATACCGCAGATCGTCAAGGCCCAGGCCAGCGGCGCACCAAGCGCCATCAGCAGCAGCATAGACGCGAACATGATGCCTGTTATGGCAAGCGGGTCCAGATTTTCCATTTATCGTTCCTTGAAAGAGCAGCGGCGCGATGGGCCCGGCAGACAGCGGTCATTCAGCGGTTTCTTGGAGAGGTATCCACGGCCTCGTCCACGCTGCCGTCCAACATGGAGGGAAGCAGTTCGGGGTCAATGTCGCTTTCGAACTCGCTTTCGCGTGGGTCGTCGTATTCGACCTTGAACAGCGTCAGCGTGGCGCGCAGTAACTCGGCGATGTTCTGCAGCAGAACCAGACCCACTGCGACGGGAATGACGGTCTTGATCGGGTAGAGCGGCGGCTGCCACATGCTTTTGTTGGAGTATTCCATCACGGCCCAACTGTCGGCGGCAAATGTGATCGACATCCTCAGAAAGATGCCCATGACAACCAGACCGGTTGCCCAGATTATGACATCGCAAAAGGCCTGCCCGCGTTTCGGCAGGGCGCCCCAGATAACCTCACTGCGCACATGGCCCCGGTGGCGCAGGGTGTAGCATCCGGCCAGCATGCAAAATGCGCCATACAGCATCGTGCTGCTCTCATGCGCCCAGAGCGTGGGGGAGTTCAGGAAATACCTGGAGACGATCTCGATCATCAGCACGGCGATCATCGCGATCGTCATCCAGGAAATGACCCGTCCGACATATTCGGACAGGCCGTCCTGAGCGACAAGATATCTTGTCACCCAAGTCATCAGAGGCGACCTTGCGCCTTGGCGTTCTCGACCAGCAGTTCGATCAGCTTGGCGTTACGCTCGGAACGGTCAGCCTCTTCCTGCCAGACTTCCTGTGCGGCGACTGTCAGCTGCTTGGAATCGGCCTCGGGAAGGACTGCAAATTCGAACACGCCGCCCTTTTCCTCGACCGATTTGTTGCCCTCGGCCAGCCAGTCGTTGATGTCGGTGGCGTATTGCGCGATCGCGTCCTTCATGATCGTCTTGTGCTCGTCCGAAAGCGCGTTCCACTTGTCGGGGTTGGCCAGGAAGGTTTCTGTCCAGCCGGGCATCAGCATGTTGAGCCGGGTGTAATGCGTGGCCGTCTCGTTCAGCTTCAGCTGCTCGTATTCGATGGGTCCGCCATAGATCGCGCCGTCGATGACGCCCGTTGACAGGGCGATATAGAGCTCGCCAGCCGGCAGATACACCGTCGAAATCCCGAGGCTTCCCAATACCTTGGCGATCTGCGGCGTCGCACGGATCTTGCGTGTTTTCAGATCTTCGAGGGACGCGACAGGCTCTTTCGTCAGAAGATCGTAGTCGTGGCCGTATGCCTTGCCCAAGTAGACGACACCGGCCTCGTCGTAGGCTTCGGTCAGGATCGTGTCGACGGGTTCGCTGTCGAAAAAGGCCTTGGCCTCGTCGATGCTGGTCCAGCCACCGGGCAGGCCGGCCTCGATGTTCCCGATATCGACCTGGCCCGACCAGTAGCTGCCAACGCCATGTGCGATGTCGATTGAGCCTTTCGACGCGCCTTCGAGCAACTGGTCGCTCGCAACCAGTTCGCCGCCGTGAAAGACCTGCACGCGCAGATCGCCGCCGGACTTTTCTTTGACGGTATCGGTGAATTTCTTGATGATCGGATCGATTTCCGTGCCGTAGAACGTCTGGAAACGCAGGCGCGTCGTATCGGCGTTTGCCACCGATGAAACGGCGCTCAGCGCGACGGCGCCCGACACGGCTGCAATTGCCGCACGGCGGGTGAATAGACTGAAATTCATATGGTATCTCCTCCGGACTGGACGACGTGGCGCCCCTTGTTCGGGAACTCTGACGAATTTGATTCGACGGCCCCATTTTGCGACCCCTTCGGCAGGGGCTTGGATCAGAAGCCTACATCATGGTCTATACTGCCGACAACGATAATGTTACGAATGCAGGGTGGGCGTGAAAAAAATATCGCAAACCGGCGATTTCACGCAATATTCGGAAAGCGACGGGACATTTGAAATTAACTGGCCTTAAAGTAGTCTGGCGATGGGTCCGAGATTCTGTCGCTGCGGCAAGACCAAGTGTTCAACCTGAGGTTGGCACAAGCGATTCCGCGCATCAAGATCCGCAAGGCGCAAGCGTTCGCGAGCGGACAAGCACCAACGGGAGGCAGCCAATAATGGCCAAGACTGAAGAAAAACCAAAAAAGCCGAGAAAAGCGCCAAAAAAGAAGCAGAAAACAGAGCGGAAGGCGCCAGAGCAGCCGCGCGAAAAACTGAACGGTCTGACCGACATCTACCGCTTCATGAGGCGCAACAAGACGCCGATCTATGTGATAATGCCGACGCCGTTCAACCTGATGGGGCTGGACCAATGGGTTGGCGGGCTGGAGTTCGTCAATTATTTCGACGTGTTCGACGGTGAGCACCCGCGCGTCTTCAAGCCGACCCAAATCGGCGCGCCGGTGTTCCAGTCGATGGAGGATGTCGGCAACTATCTGGTCGATCACCCCGAATTCCGCGACCGCGTGAAGCAGCGCGATCCCGGTCTGGCCGTGTTTGTGATGTTCGATGAAAAGACCGAGGATCTGTGCCGCGAAATCGGTCTGAAGATCGCGCTGCCCCCGAACGCGCTGCGCCACCGGCTGGACAGCAAGATCGAGACAACGCGCATCGGCAACGAGGGTGGCGTCGAAAGCGCGCCCAACGTGATGGGCCGGGCGGATACCTTTGCGGAACTGACCAAGCTGGCGACCAGCGCCAAGCTGGGCAAGGATCTGGTCGTTCAGACGCCCTATGGCGATAGCGGTCGGACGACGTTTTTTATCAAGACCAAGAAGGATTGGGACAAATTCTCCAGCAAGATCGTCGGCGAAGAACTGAAGGTGATGAAACGCCTCAACCATCTGCCCGGAACGATCGAGGGCTGCGCCACGCGGCACGGCACGCTGGTCGGCCCGGTGATGACCGACATAACCGGGTTTGAGGAAATCACGCCTTACAAGGGCGGCTGGTGCGGCAATGACGTGTCTCCGGCGATCCTGCCCGACGGCGTGCCCGACAAGGTCCGCGAGATGGCGCGCAAGCTGGGCGATCAGCTTTACAAGGAGGGGTACAAGGGGGTTTTCTGCACCGATTTCCTGCTGGATACCGACACGAACGAGGTTTATCTGGGCGAAATAAACCCGCGCGTTTCGGGGGCTTCTCCGCCCACGAACCTGATCACGTCCACTTATGGCGGTTGCCCGATGTTCCTGTTCCACCTGCTGGAATTCATGGATGTAGATTATGAAATCGATATCGACGAGGTGCAAAGCCGCTGGAATCATTACGATTACTGGACCCAGCTCATCCTCAAGCAGACCGAGGACAAGGTCGAGTTGATCACGCAGGCCCCCAGATCGGGGATCTGGAGCATGGATGACGATGGCGAGATTTCATTCGTGCGCGCAGGCCATAACATCAATGCGCTCGGGGAAGAGCACGAGGCGTTTTACCTGCGGGTCTATGGCGTTGGCGAATACTGCTATCACGGCGCCGATCTGGGCTGTGTGCTGGCGCGCGGGCGCATGCAATCGGACGACCGCAAGCTTCTAGAGCGTGCCAAGCAATGGAACAGCGCGATCAAGGGTCAGTTCAAAAGCGTGCCGCTGACGCCCAAGACCGAGGTCGCGATGCCGGCAGACATGACGGCCGGTAAATGGTTCTAGGAATTGCAGAAACGGGGGATCATTCCGGTTCCCCGTTCGGCACGCCGATGGTGTCTATATCGTTTCTGACCCAGAAAAACGCGAACCCCTGACCGCGCAGCCAAACCTCCAGCTTGTCCAGGCTGCCCCATTCCCGGCGCATGCCGCGCGCGCTCTCCAGTGACATCCAGACGCCATCGACCAGAAAAAACACCGTCCATGTAAACGGATTGCGATCCTGATCGCCAAAGCCGCCCCCCTGCACCGTTCGCCGGACGCGGACAATGCAGGGATATTGCGTTATGCGGTAGGCGGCGATCATGCCGGGAATGTCGACCTGACGGATCGTGCCGGAAGGGACGGGGGATGGCAGCATGGCCACGATCTTGACAATGTGATGCGCAATGTCAATATCGTTACATCATGCCTTATGGTGTTCTCTGCCGGAATGCGGGTATGGAGAGCCTTGTGCAGAACGCACATATCTGACCCCGGATATTTACGGACACATCATGCAACTCAATTTCAGCAGCCTTGCAGAAGACAAGCCGTCTGACGCGCTGGCGCAGGTTTTCAAACGCGGCTGGCCGGGATGGTCGCGCTGGCTGGACAAGCGGCGCACGGCCCGCACGACGGACCTGCGCGATGCGCGGCTGGCGCTGCGGCGTCACATGCCGGAATTCGAGACGCTGTGGGACAAGTGGGTCGACGTTTGCGACGCTGATGACGATGCGGCGCTGTTCCTAAGCTTCTGGTCGCCGCCGCGCTATCTGGTGAATTGCTCGCAGGCTGTCCTGATTGACGGCGATGGCCCGCTGTTGATCCGCAACTATGATCTGGACCCGCAGTTGAACGAATCCACGCTGTTTTCGACCGCGTGGCGCGGGCGCCGCGTGGCCGGGATGGTCGATGGAATCGTCGGGCTTGCCGATGGCATGAATGACGCGGGCCTTGCCGTATCTTTGACCTTCGGGGGGCGGACGGCCTGTGCTGCCGGCTTTGGTATCCCGCTGATCGTGCGCTATGTGCTTGAGATGTGCGTGGACGTGCAACAGGCGGTCGAGGCGCTCCGCGCCGTGCCGTCGCATATGTCCTACAACGTGACCGTCGTCGATGCGGCCGGAGACTGGGCGACTGTCTATATGGCGCCGGACCGGCCTGCCATTGTCACGCGCACGCCCTATGCCACGAACCACCAGATCGGCGTCGAATGGCCGCGCCATGGGCGGTTTTCCAACACCCAGGGACGCTCGGACCATCTTGAGGCATTGCTCCTGGATCCGGCAATGACGTCCGGCAGGCTGACGCGCGAGTTTCTGGCCGCGCCGCTGGCCAGCACGCGGTATTCGCGCGGGTTCGGCACCGTCTACACAGCGGCCTATCGCCCCCATGCGGAGCGGATTTCCCTCAGTTGGATGGACAGTAGCGGTGAGGCGTGGGAACTGGGTTCGGTTGACCGGCGTGAGCGGCTGGTCGAATTTACGTCGGCCGGTTCGCGCAGCCTGTACACTGGCGCGGACCGGTCCCCGGCACCCAGCGCGCACGGCCAGACCGCGCCGGACGACGGCCCCTATCCATCGGCTCCCCTCGCCGTATAATCTGGCTGAGGGACGGACACAGCTGCCATATCATGCCGCGCCATGAAGCGGTCCAATTCGGACGCTGTCGGCGTGTGCCCGGTGAACACCTCGATATAGGCGCGCATTCGTGACATACGCAGGGTGCGGTCCTCGGTGACCTGCATCGAAAGATAGCCGATCTGTGTGTAGATCATCGTCATCGTTCTGACTTCGGCCTCCTCGCGCGTGTACCCGAACCGCAGGAACATCGCCTGAATCGCAGCCTTGCGCCGCACATCGGCACGGGCCAGCCGCGCCCCAAGGCCCGGATCGTTGCGCGCCCAGTTGCGGATGGCCAGATCCAGCCGCCCGTCAAACAGCAAGTCGTCCAGCCAGCAATCGAACAGGTTAAGAACCGCCTCGCAAATCGATTCTGCATAGGCCTCGCAGCGGGCGATCAGATTGCCGGTGTTCTTGTCCTCCCAATGGGTAATCATCGCCTCCAGCAGCGCCTCGCGGTCCGCGAAATACCAGTAGAACCCGCTGCGCGTGACGCCCAGGCGCTTGGCCAGAGGCATGATTTTGACCGCCTCGACACCGTCTTCGGTCAGCACGTCATAGGCGGCTTTGAGCCAGGCTTCATGGGCAGCGCGGGGCGGATCCGGGGCGATTTGATTCATGCGGCCATGATGGAATTTATTGACAGGTGTGTCAATTCACTGAACACTTGTGTCAGGCGAGCCGAGTCGGGGAGGACACGCACATGGAATTGACCGAGGAAACGCGCAAACCGCGACGTCGCCCACGCGAGGCGCGCAGTGGCGCTCCGGGCCAGAACCCGCATCTGGAGGTGCCGTTCATCACGCGCGGCATCCCCACCTACGATCTGCTGGGCGAGGACGCGCTGCAAAGGATCGAGGCGACGGCGGACCGCCTCCTTGCCGAAATCGGCATCGAATTCCGCGAAGACCCCGAGACGGTGCGCCTGTTCCGTGAGGCGGGCGGCACCGTGACGGATATGGGCGATGAGGCGTGGAACATAAGGTTCGAGCCGGGCATGATCCGCGAAATCCTGAAAACGGCACCGGCGCGATTTATCCAGCACGCGCGCAATCCTGCCCGCAATGTCGAAATCGGCGGCGATGCGGTGGTTTTCGCGCCATCCTACGGCTCGCCTTTCGTGATGGATCTGGATCGCGGCCGCCGCTACGGCACGATCGAGGATTTTCGCAATTTCATCAAGCTGGCCCAATCCTGCCCCTGGCTGCACCATTCCGGCGGCACGATCTGCGAGCCGACGGACATCGCGGTCAACAAGCGGCATCTGGACATGGTCTATTCGCATATCCGCTATTCCGACCGGGGTTTCCTCGGCTCGATCACCGCGCCCGAGCGGGCCGAGGACAGTATCGAGATGTGCCGTATCCTGTTCGGCGCCGACTTCGTCGACCAGAACTGCGTTATCATGGGCAATTTCAACACCACCTCGCCCTTGGTGCTGGACGGCGTCACGACCCGAGGCATCCGCGCTTATGCAGGCGCGAACCAAGGCTCGATCCACCTGCCGTTCCTTCTGGGCGGCGCCGTGTCGCCGCTGACCATGGCCGGATCGGTGGCGCAATGCCTGGCCGAAAGCATGACCTCCTGTGCGCTGACGCAGCTTGTGCGCCCCGGTGCGCCTGCGGTGCTGGGATCGTTCCTGTCGTCGATGTCGCTGCGCTCAGGCTCGCCCACGTTCGGCACGCCGGAACCTGCGCTGGGATCGCTGGTGATGGGGCAACTGGCGCGCCGGGCCAATCTGCCGCTGCGCTGCGCGGGCAATTTCAGCACATCGAAACTGCCCGATGCGCAGGCGATGCAGCAGGGCATGATGTCGATGATGTCGGCGGTGCAATGCGGGGCCAATTACATCCTCCATTCCGCCGGTTTCCTCGACGGGCTCCTGTCGATGTCCTACGAGAAATTCATGCTGGATACGGATCTGTGTGGCATGTTGCACGGGTATATGCGCGGTATTGCGGTGGACGATGACACGCTGGCCTTCGATGCGCTGGCGGAAAAGGGGCCGGGCGAGCATCTGTTTTCCACCGCCCACACCCTGCGCCATTACCAAAGCGCCTATTATGACAGCGCCCTTGACGACAACCAGCCATGGGAGACGTGGGACGAGCAGGGCGGCATTGATGCCGCCGCCCGCGCCAATACCCGCTGGAAGGCGCAGCTTGCCGCTTATGAGGCGCCGCCGCTCGATCCCGGCATCGACGCGGCATTGCTGGATTTCATCGCCGCGCGCAAGGCGTCGATGGCAGACGCCTGGTATTGAGGAAACGATATGAGCAAAGACCCCCTCCTGCAGCCTTACCGGCTGAAGCATCTGACGCTGAAAAATCGCATCATGACTACCAGTCATGAGCCTGCCTATCCCGAGGATGGCATGCCCAAGGAGCGCTACACCGCCTACCACGCCGAGCGGGCGAAGGCGGGTGTCGCGCTGGCCATGACCGCCGGATCGGCTGCGGTATCGAAAGACAGCCCGCCGGTGTTCAACAACGTGCTGGCATACAAGGACGAGGTTGTGCCGTGGATTCAGGCGCTGACCGATGGCTGCCATGAACATGGCTGCGCGGTAATGATCCAACTGACGCATCTGGGCCGGCGCACGAACTGGAACAAGGGCGACTGGCTGCCGTCGGTATCGTCCACCAAGCACCGTGAACCGGCGCACCGCGCCTTTCCCAAGCTGCTGGAGGATTGGGATATCGAGCGGATCATCAATGATTTCGCCGATGCCGCCGAGCGCATGAAAGCCGGCGGCATGGACGGGATCGAGATACAGGCCTATGGCCATCTGCTGGATCAGCTCTGGTCGCCGCTGACCAACGATCTGACCGGGCCTTATGGCGCCGATACGCTGGAAAATCGGCTGCGCTTTCCAATGGATGTGCTGGCTGCGATCCGCAGCCGTGTGGGCGACGATTTCGTCGTCGGCATCCGCTATACCGCAGATGAGGTCCAGAAAGGCGGGATTGATGCGGCCGAGGGCATAGAGATATCGAAACGCCTTGCCGCATCTGGCCTTGTCGATTTCCTCAACGTGATCCGGGGCCGTATCCATACCGATCCGGCGATGACCGATGTCATTCCGGTGCAGGGGATGACCAGCGCGCCACACCTGGATTTCGCAGGCGAAGTGCGCAAGGCAACCGGCATGCCCACCTTCCACGCCGCGCGCATCCCCGATGTGGCCACAGCGCGGCATGCCATCGCGGATGGCCTGCTGGACATGGTCGGCATGACCCGTGCGCACATGGCTGACCCGCATATCGTGCGGAAGATCATCGAGGGCCGCGAGGAGGATATCCGCCCCTGCGTCGGCGCTACCTTCTGCCTTGATCGGATCTATCAGGCCGGGGATGCCTTGTGCATCCACAACGCCGCGACGGGACGCGAGTTGACGATGCCGCATGACATCCCCGCCGCCGAGGCCGCCAAGAAGGTGGTGATCGTCGGCGCCGGTCCTGCGGGCCTTGAGGCCGCGCGCGTTGCCGCTGAGCGCGGCCATGACGTGACCGTGTTCGAGGCCGCAGCCGACCCCGGCGGCCAGATTCGCCTGACCGCCCAAAGCAAGCGCCGCCGCGAGATGATCGGCATCATCGACTGGCGCATGGCGCAATGCGCCGCGCGTGATGTCACGTTCCACTTTAATACATTCGCAGAAACCTCTGATGTCACTGCGCTAAACCCCGATGTCGTCATCATCGCCACCGGCGGGCTGCCCAATACCGAGCTGTTCGAAAGGGGCCGGGAGGAGCCGCATGTTGTCACAGCCTGGGACATCATCTCAGGCGATGTGAAACCCGCCGAAAATATCCTGATCTATGACGAATCCGGCGATCACCCCGCCTTGCAGGCCGCAGAAATGGCGGCCGATGCGGGTGCGACGGTCGAGGTGATGACCCCCGACCGCACATTCTCGCCCGAGATCATGGCGATGAACCTTGTCCCCTACATGCGCAGCCTTCAGGGCAAGGGCGTGACGTTCACCGTCACCCGCCGCCTCTTGGGCGTGGCGCGGGATGGCAATAAACTGACCGCCACGATCGGCACTGACTACAGCGATCTGAAGGAGGAGGCCCAGTACGATCAGGTTGTCGTCAACTATGGCACACTGCCGCTGGACGATCTGTATTTCGAACTGCGCGATCAGTCGTCCAACGGCGGCGCGGTGGATCACGCCGCGCTGATCGACGGGCGCCCTCAGAAGGTTGTCCGCAATCCCGATGGCCAATTTCAGCTGTTCCGCATCGGCGATGCCGTCTCGGCGCGCAACACGCACGCGGCCATCTATGACGCGCTTCGGCTGGTCAAGGATCTCTGACATGCGCATCGGGATTATCGGCACCGGCACCATCGCCTCGGCGGTGGTGCAGGGCATCGCGAAGGACGGGCATGACATCGCCGTGTCCCGGCGCAGCGCGGCGCAGTCCGGGCGGCTGGCGACGATACACCCAAACGTCACGGTGCATGACAATCAGGCGGTGCTGGCACGCAGTGACGTGGTATTGCTCGGCCTGATGGCCGATGCGGCAGGCGATATTCTGGCCGACCTGATCTTTCGCGCCGATCACCAAGTGATCTCGCTGATGGCCGATTGCACGTTGGACAGAGTCGCCGCAATGGTCGCCCCGGCCAGCGCGGCGGCGGTGATGATCCCCTTTCCGGGCATCGCGCAGGGTGGCTCGCCCGCCTTGGGCTATGGCGATACGGATCTGTTGGAAGGGTTGTTCGGGGTGCGGAACACGATCTTTACCATCCATTCCGAGGAAGAACTGTCGGCCTACAACTGTGCGCAGGCTGTGCTGTCACCGGTAATCCTCATGGTCGCTGACGCCGCTGGCTGGCTGGGCGACCGCGTCAGCGATCCCAAGCAAGGCGAGGCGTTCCTGCGCGCGCTGGTCGGCTCCAGCCTGACCGGGTCGGATTGCGCCGCATTGCTCAGGGCGCTCGACACGCCGGGCGGCTTTAACCAGCGGCTGCGGGACCACATGGCCGGGGCCGGAATGGGCGCGACACTGGCCGACGGGCTGGATAATCTGGAGCGTGGGAAATGAGCCATCCGCATATTTTCAAACCTATCCAGCTGCGCCACAAGACATTGAAGAACCGCGTTGTTTTCGGCGCTCATACCACCAATATGGCACGAGATGGGCTGCCCGGCGCGCAGCACCGCGCCTATTATGCCGAGCGCGCGCTGGGCGGCGCCGCGATGATCGTGGTCGAGCCGATGCCGGTCCATCCCGCTGCCGTTCTGACGCGCGGCAATTTCCGGCCCGGATCAGATGAAGTCATTCCCCACTTTCGCAAGTTGACGGATGCCTGCCACGCCCATGGCGCCGTGATGATCCAGCAGCTTTACCACATCGGTGCGCATGGCGATGGCGACAATTCTTGGCACGCGCATTGGTCGCCCTCGGGCGGACCCAGCTACCACGACAGCGACGGCAGTCACGAGATGAGCGAAGCAGAGATCGAGGAGACGATAGATGGCTTCGTGCAGGCCGCGATCCGCTGTCAAAAGGCAGGTTTCGACGGGGTCGAGGTGTGGGCGGCATATCACGGCCTGCTGGATCAATTCTGGACGCCATTTTCCAACCAGCGCACGGACCAATGGGGCGGCAGTCTGGAAAACCGCACCCGAGCCTCGCGCGAGGTTTTGACGCGCATCCGCGCCGCCTGCGGTGATGACTTTATCATCGGCCTTGCCGTCAATGACGAGCCGGACGTCAAGGCCGCTCTCAGCCGCGAAGAAACTCTGCAGATCGTCGCGTTGCACGATGCCGAGGGGTTGATGGATTACGTCACCTGCGGCACTGGCGGTTACTTCGATTTCTACAAGTTGATGCCGACCTTCCTCTATGGCGAAAACCTGGGCGTCGATCTGGCCAGACTGTTGAAAGGCGTGGTTAAAAACGCTCTTGTTACCGCCGAGAGCCATATCCGCACGCCGGAGAACGCCAACACCGTGCTGGGCGCGAATGAGGCCGATCTGGTCTCTATCGTGCGCGGCCAGATCGCAGATCCGCATCTGGTGGCCAAGGCCGAAGCGGGGCGCAGCGATGATGTTCGGGGCTGCATTTCGTGCAATCAGCAATGCTGGGGCCGGCGCAGTCGCGACTATTACATCTCCTGCCTGATCAATCCGTCGGCGGGTCACGAATACCTCTGGGGCGGGGATCGTTTTGCGCCTGCCGCCGCGCTCGCATCCGTGCTTGTCGTCGGCGGCGGTCCTGCCGGATTGGAGGCTGCGCGCGCCGCAGCCGAGCGCGGCCACCGCGTGACGCTGGCCGAGGCAGGGCCGCGGATCGGCGGACAGTTCCGCCTTGCCGGCTTGCAGCCGCGTCGGGGGCAGATCACCGATCTGATCGGCTGGTATCAACGCCAGTTGGAGCAACTGGACGTCGATCTGCGCTACAACAGCTACATGGATGCCGAGGACATTGCCGCCTTTGGGGCTGATCATGTGATCCTCGCCACCGGATCGCTGCCCGCTGAGACCGGGTTCCAGCGCGCGCTGCCGCATGTCGCCACGTTGCCGGGCCGCGACCTTGGTAACGTGTTCTCCGTCGAGGATGTGATGCAGCGCGCGGCGCGCGTTGGCCCCCGCGTGATCGTGCTGGACGAGGGCGGCAACTGGCGCGGTTGCGGTACCGCGTGGCGGCTGGCCGAGGATGGCCATGAGGTCACGATCGTCACACCGGATGCGCTGGTCGGCAAGGAATTGCAGCGCTCCGCCACCGACTGGCCCTTGCGCCGGGCGCTGGCCGAAAAGGGCGCGCGGTTTTTCACCGACAGCGCGATTGCCGGATGGACCGGGGAGGGGGCCGAGGTGGTGTCGCTTCTGACCGGCCAGACACATAGCATTTCCGCCGACGCGCTGGTGCTTGCAACAACGAATATGGCGGACATGTCGCTGCGGGATGCGCTGGCACAAATAAACATCGTCACCTCAGTGATTGGCGACGCCAACGCGCCGCGCAACGCCGCCTTCGCCATCTTCGAGGGCCGCAAGATCGCGCTTGCGTTATAAGCGGAACGCCGGGCCGGGCGTTCCGCGAGGCATTGTTTTCACGAACCGAACCCCCACCTGATGGATAGAGGTCCGCCACGCGCAGGCATTTCAGCCATGTGCCTGTGCTGGCTTGATTCACATCTGACGTTGGAAGGGCACCCAACATGACACGATCCACAACAAGAAACCGCAAATTTGTCTTGGCCGAACGTCCCAAGGGCGCGCCGAACGACGACACCCTGAGGCTGGAGGACGAAAGCCGTCCCGAGCCGGGCGAGGGGCAGATGCTGCTGCGCAACGTCTATCTGTCGCTGGACCCCTACATGCGCGGCCGGATGAGCGACGCGCCCTCCTACGCCGATCCGGTTCAGATCGGCGATGTCATGGTCGGCGGCACTGTCGCGCAGGTCGTGTCGTCGGACGTGGCGGGGTTCGAGGAGGGCGACTGGGTCTCGGCCTTCGGCGGCTGGCAGGATTATGCGCTGTCGGATGGCAAGGGGGTCATCAATCTGGGTAAAGACCCCGAAAACCCGTCCTGGGCCTTGGGCGTTCTGGGGATGCCGGGCCTGACTGCGTGGGCCGGACTGACGCAGATCGGCCAGCCGAAAAAGGGCGAGACGCTGGTCGTTGCCGCCGCCAGCGGCCCCGTGGGGGCGACCGTGGGCCAGATCGGCAAGATCATGGGCTGCCGCGTTGTCGGCATCGCCGGCGGGCCGGAGAAATGCGCGTATGTGGTGCAGAGCCTGGGGTTTGACGCCTGCATAGATCACAAGGCAGGCGGCTTTGCCGACACCTTGAAGCAGGCCTTGCCGGACGGGATCGACATCTATTTCGAGAATGTCGGCGGCGCGGTTTTCGACGCGGTCCTGCCGCTCCTGAACACCTCGGCGCGCATTCCGGTCTGTGGTCTGGTATCGCAGTACAACGCCACGTCGCTGCCGGATGGCCCCGATCGGATGGGCTTGCTGATGGGCACGATCCTGCGCAAGCGGATGA
Source organism: Roseovarius sp. (assembly GCA_048267045.1). Classification (GTDB taxonomy): domain Bacteria; phylum Pseudomonadota; class Alphaproteobacteria; order Rhodobacterales; family Rhodobacteraceae; genus Roseovarius. The sequence continues at coordinate 14,873 of JBLWYG010000045.1, forward strand.
CGATGCGCGGATTTATAGTATTTGACGATTTCGGCCATCTTTACGATGAATTCGCAGGGCAGATGCAGCCTTGGGTCAAAGACGGCAAGATCAAGTACCGAGAGGACGTGATCGACGGGCTGGAAAACGCGCCCGCCGCTTTTGCAGGACTGCTGAAAGGCGAGAACTTTGGCAAGCGGGTGGTCAAGCTGGGCGATTGACCAAGGTTCCATATCTAAGGCGGCGACGGATAGTGCCTTCGCCGCTTCTTGCATCTCGCCGACTTGGGTCATTGCCGGGTGTGCAGCGGCGCCAACTGCCCGTTCTGTTTGATCAGCAACAGGTGCAGCCAGCGATTTTCGAACAGCGCGCGCACGGCTGGGTGGCGCTCCAGAATATCGACGACTGCTTTTTGCGGCGCCTCTATGCAGACCGCCAGCCGCAGGGGGTCATGCGCGAAATTCGTGCCGTCATGGACTGACTGCCATGGCAGACCCGAGCGTAATACGCCACCGTTTCCCTCTACCACGCCGATGCCGCCGGTCACATTGTGCAGCAGCTTGTTCCCGGCGCCGAAAACGTCCGGCGCCACGACCGAGCCGTAATATTGCAGGCTGATCCAACTGGCGACGACAACGGGCGCGGTCAGGATCAGTTCCAACACGCCGAATCCCTCATCCTTCTGCCAATCGTAGTCATGCAGAAACGCGCGGCCATGCAGGACTTTGCCGCGCGTCCGGCTGCGCGGTGCGACGATGAAAGTATTGCATCCGGCCAGTGCCCATTCGGGGCGCGTCTCCGCCCAGTTGGTGCTGCGCTGCGCAATAGCCGCGCCATTATCGGCGCGGGGCAGGCGCAGTGCGCGTTCCGTCCGAGCAATCCCGCCCGCCGCTGCCAGCCAGTGTTCGGCGCGCGCCAGCCTGCTCGCGTTCACCGCGCCGGGCGCGTCGGCAGCGTAGAGTGTGACTGCATCGGTTGTGGTGTCATGCAGCCCGCCGATGAAAACCGTATCGGCAGGAATATGTATGCCCGCACCCGCCAGACCGGCGCGCACCTCTGCATCGTTCAGCAGTCCGGCCAAGAGACGCGCATTGACGTCGCCGGCGTGGCCACCGCAAGCGCCGCAATGCAGCGCGCTGGCATGGGGGTTGTTTACGACGTTGGCGCCGTGCCCGATCAGCAGCACCAGCGGCGCGAAACCGTCCGTCATCGACATGGCGCGCAGGATGGTTGCGGCGGCGGTGATGCGATCGTCGATCCCGGTATCGGTGGCTATTCGCGGCGCCGGGGGTGGCGATGTATCTTTGTTCGCTTGCGCCGTCGCATCGCGCAACAGGCGCGCCACGTAAATCGGCCCGGCCGCCTCGACAAAGGCAAAGGACGACACCGCCGCCAGTTTGAACCGGCCCCACGCCCGGCTCGCCCGCGCTGCAAGCCGGGCGGTCTGATCGGCGCCATCCGGGGCAGGCGCCGTGCTGCGCAGACCCGCGTTCAGCAGCACCGGCAGGCGCAACTCCTCGACGTCCGAGGCAAATCCGCGATGCGATACGGCGAGGCCAAAAAACCCGGCAAAGCCCGATGTTTCGATTCCGTCATCAAGACTTTCCAGCGCGCGGCGGAACACTTCGGAGCGCACGTCGATGCAGAACGCTGCCTGCATTTCGGGCCGCTGGCCGGTGCCGGGCTTTCCTTGGCCAGAAAGGGTGTCGCCCAGTTGACGCTGGGCCGCAAGCTCGGCGGCGTGTTGCAGCACGCTTGCCGCGATCTGGGCGGGCGTTGCCTCTGGCGGCTTGGCATGTTCGGCGCAGGTTTCGCGCCAGCGGTCTGCGATACGCGCCCTGTAGTGGACGAACAGCGCCTGTTCCCAGATCAGCCGGATCGTCAGCAGATCGGTCACGCCGCTATCGGTCCTGCCGACCAGTTCGGCCTGCCACAGGCGCTGGCGTGCCACCTGCGACCAGCCGCCCAGACCCAGAAGCAGTTGGTGGAAATAGGTCTTGGCTGCCTCCGGTGCCAGACAGATGGCGTCGCAGGCCAGCGGCAGTGCGATCCGGGGCCGGGACGGCGCGTTGGCCACGGTCCTCGCATAGCCGGTCAGACCGGTTATTTCCGGCGTCAGATCGTGGCTGGCGAAGATCTGCCAGCTTTCGAACGCGCCGCGCCCGGGCGTGGCCTGCCACAGGGCCTGCCCGCTGTCGAAATATCCAGCGGCCCAGGCGCCGAGCCGGTCCTCGATCAGGGCTGGCCAGTCAGTGCCCGACATCTCGGCGGCCAGATGTGCGATGGTGGGCAGGGCAGTGGGCGCCGGGACATCTGCGGCCGCTATGTCCTTCAGCGCCTTCAGGCTGGTCGGCGCCCCATCGGGTGCCATGGCAAGCGCGGCGCTGAGGTCGGCATCGGTAATCGACCCAGTATTCATGCGAGCGCAATACCAGCGGTGCGGCATCGTCATCCGGATGCCCGCAACGCGGCCCATCAGGGCGGCCGCCTCGGCCAAGGTCTGATGCGCCTGGCCCATGAATGGATTGACCGCGACGGACGACGACAGCGGCCAGAGCGGCGGGATAGCGCGGGCCGCGCCCTCGGATGCGGCGATCAGTTCCAGATGCGCGCCGGAGAAACCGGCGTGTGAAGCGTGGTTCATCTTGTAGCTCCCTTATAGGCCGTGTTGCGCGACCAGCCCTTGAGCAGGCGATCCTCGACAGCGTTGATATAAAGACCGTTTGACAGATGGATGCGCAGGCCCTGCGCGGCCGGGTGGTGCGACCACAGCGGCAGCGTCGCTTGTGCCAGAGCGACCGCGCCAAAGCTGACCAGCGCCAGCAGGATCAGCGCCCATTCCAAGGCGCCAGCTGCAGGAGCTGGAGGCAGGGCGCCAAGGGTCAGCCATTCGGACCCCCGCTGAAGCCCGACATAGGCCAGCGTCGCGGCCAGCGACATCAGCGCCGTCCGCCGGGTCAGCGCGCGCGGCGCGGCATCGGCCAGACCCTGCGCCAGCAGATAAGCGACGCCGAAAATCAGGATCGCCCCCAGCGCCACCGCCTGCGGCGATTTGCTACCAAAGCCCAGCAGCAGGCCGGACCCCGTATAGACCAGCGCGTAGATCGCCAGCGCGAGCCCGAAGGCGCGCGTGACCGCGCCCAGATCGGGAACAGCCACGGGGCCGGGCCGCCGAATCTTGGCTACAGCCTCGATCGCGCTGCCAGAGGCAAGGAATGCATGCGCTTTGTAGAGCGAATGGGCCACGATATGCAGCAGGGCCAGCGGAAACAGTGCCAAACCGCACTGCAGGATCATGAAGCCCATCTGTGCCACCGTGGACCACGCCAGCGACACCTTGACCGTCGGCTGGGTCAGCATGACTACGCCCCCGAACAGTGCGGTGAACCCGCCGATGCCGACCAGCATCGCCATGACCAGCGGCGACAGCAGCATGACATCGGCAAACCGGATCAGAACGAATCCTCCGCCATTTATTACGCCGGCATGCAGCAGGGCCGATACCGGCGTCGGCGCTTCCATCACTTCGGTCAGCCAGCCATGGGTAGGGAACTGCGCCGATTTCAGCACCGCCGCCAGCGCGATGAATGCCGCCGCCGCCATGGCCAGACCGCCGCCCGTTCCCAGCCGCGCCAGCGCCAGTATCTCCGAGATCTGCGTTGTCCCATATGCCGCGATCAGCAGCAGGACCGCCGCGATCAAGGCGACATCGCTCACGCGGGCTGTGACGAATTTTTTACGCGCCGCGCGCTGGGCGGCGATGCGGGCCGGGTAGAAAATCAGCAGCTTGTGCAGGCACAGGCTGGTCGTGATCCACGCGGCAGTGAACTGGATCACATTACCTGCCAGGACCAGCAACAGCACCGCTGCCAACGTGCTCAGCAGCCACACGTTGAAATCCTGCTGCTGCGCCTCGCCGTCCAGATAGGTGCGCGCAAAGCGCACCACGATCCACCCGATGAAGGCCACGAGCAGCAGCATCGATGTATTGACGACGTCCATCCGGGCCGACAGCCCGAGGCCCGACAGGCCCAGCAGCGGGCTGTCGCCGGGTCCGGCGACGATCAGCGCCGCGCAGGCGGCCACGCCGATCAGCAGCGCGCCAAATGCGGCGCCCTCGGCAATAGCGGCACCGGCCAGTGGTGAAATCGTGCGGCGCAGGTGCAGATAGGCAGCGGCGGCAATCAAAAGGGCGGGGGCCAGCAGGGGCAGGGTGTAGATCGGCATGTCACGCTCCGCTCGGGGGAATACAAGTGCAGGATTTCGGGATACACGGCAGCGCTAACAGAAATAAAATTCATTGTTCGCAACATATCGTTCGCTTAAATAGAACGTCATGCCCGATATGAATTTTAATCACTTGCGCTATTTCTGGGAGGTCGCCCGCGACGGCAACCTGACCCGGACTGCCGAGCGGCTGAACCTGTCGCAATCGGCGGTATCGGTGCAGATCCGCAAGCTGGAGGACCGTCTGGGCCACCCCCTGTTCGAGCGGCGCGGGCGCAAGCTGCACCTGACCGAGGCGGGGCGGATCGCGCTGGACCATGCCGACACCATCTTTGGTGCCGGGCAGGATTTGGTCGCCACGCTCAGCCGCACCGGTAGCCCGCGCCGGGTGCTGCGGGTCGGCGCGCTGGCAACACTGTCGCGCAATTTTCAGATCGAATTCCTGCGCCCGCTGCTGGGCCAGCCGGATGTGGAGCTGGTCCTGCGCTCGGGGACCTCAATCGAGCTGATGCAGGGACTGGAAACACTGGGGCTGGACGTGGTGCTGACCAATCGGATACCGCCACAGGATGCACTGACGACGTTGATCTCACACCCCCTGTCCGAGCAGGCGCTGAGTGTCGTGGGTACGCCGGGCCGCGTCAAAGGGGCGGAAACGCTGGCCGATCTGCTGCGTTCCAGCCCGATGATCGTGCAGACGCTGGACAGCCCGGTCAGGGCCGGGTTCGACGCGCTGTGCGCGCGGCTGGGCGTGGTCCCGAACCTTGCGGCCGAGGTTGACGACATGGCGATGATGCGCCTTCTGGCGCGCGAGGATATCGGGCTGGCCGTGCTGCCCCCCATCGTGGTCAAGAACGAATTGCAGTCGGGCATCCTGATGGAGTCGCCGCATCCCGTCGGCCTGTCCGAGAGCTTTCATGCCGTGACGGCCAAGCGACAGTTTCCCAACCCGTTGCTGACGGCGCTGCTGAGGGATGCGGAGCGGGCCACCATGCTGCCATAGATGCGGCCTCGGTCACTCTTGCAGGCTTTACCCAAGGGAATCCTTGCAATCAGTCAAAATACATCCATATACCATCCATGTAGATGGAGAATTGACCATGAGCAACGTCAGACAGCTGCGGGACAAGACGCCTGACAGCGAGAAAATTACGATTAACCTTGGCTATGTGGATCTGGGCCGGATCGATTTGCTGGTACAGGAGGGGTTCTATTCCAACCGCAGCGATTTTATCCGCACCGCCATCCGCAACCAGCTGGACAGCCATGTCGAAGTGGTCGCCAGATCCATTGAGCGCCACACGATGGAACTGGGCCTGCGCGATTACACTGTCGCCGACCTTGAGGCGTTGCGGGAGGCGGGCGAAGTGCTGCACGTCAAGGTCGTCGGCCTTGCCCGGATCGCGGCGGATGTCACGCCGGAACTGGCGCTGGCAACCATCGGCTCGATCACAGTTCTGGGGGCCTTGCAGGCCAGCCCGGACGTCAAGAAGGCGCTGGCCGGGCGTATAATCTAGCGCGGTATCGCGTCAAAAAGGACTGAAAACATGAAGAATTTCAACGTCGGCGCCCTGCGCCGGGCGACCGGTGACGCACGTTCTGCGCGCATTGCTGCCGCCAACGATCTGGTGCAGCGCACGCTTGCGCAGCATGGGCTTGTCTCGCCTCTGGACGGGCAGATGACTGGCACGAACCGCTTGCAGGGACTGGACGGCCAGATGCCCGGCATGCAACTGCCGCTGGGCAACGTTCCAGCGCGGGATGTGGCGATCCCGGCAGGCGCCGAGTTTCGCAGCGGCGTCCATACCTCTGGCGTCGGGGCACGCAGCTATCGCACCTATGTGCCCTCAACGGCGACAAATCGCGCCGAGGGCATCGTCATGATGCTGCACGGCTGCACCCAGACGCCCGAGGATTTCGCCATAGGCACCGGCATGAACGCACTGGCCGAGGCGCGCGGGCTGATCGTGCTCTACCCCCAGCAGTCGCGCGGCGAGAACGCGCAATCGTGCTGGAACTGGTTCAGCCCCGGCGACCAAAAACGCGGGCGCGGCGAGCCGGAGATCCTCGCCGGGATCGCCCGCAGCGCGATGGCTGAATTCGCCGTACGGGGAGAGCGCAGTTTTGTGGCGGGGCTGTCGGCAGGGCCCGCCATGGCGGTGATACTGGGTGCGGCTTACGGCGATGTGTTTGCCGCCGTCGGCGCCCACTCCGGCCTGCCGTTGGGGGCCGCCACCGATGTGCCGTCGGCCTTTGCGGCCATGGCGGGCAATGGCCCCGAGCCAAAGCGACGGGCGGCGCCTGCGCGCAGCATCGTGTTTCACGGCACGGCGGATGCGACCGTGCATCCGGTCAACGCCGCGCGGATTGCGCAGCACGCGATCGAGGGCGGTGCGGCCCTTTCCGTCGATACCGAAACCACGGGCACTCGGGCGGGCCGATCCTACCGCCGCCGCATCGCCGGACCCGTCGGTGCCGCGCCCGTGCTGGAGCACTGGACCGTCGACGGGCTGGGCCATGCCTGGTCGGGCGGTCAGCCCGGCGGCAGCTATACCGATGCCGCCGGCCCCGATGCCAGCGCCGAAATGATCCGCTTCTTCCTGAACGAAAAGGACTTGTAATATGACCGATCTGACACTGACTTTCGATGCCGTCTCCGAGGCGACGCCCGGCCCGAAATGGGCCGCGCGCTGGCGCCGCTGCTGGCCTGATTATGAGGCGTGGTTCATTGCCAAAGGCGGCAATGATGGCCCGTCGCTGGCGGCCTGCAAGGCGGCGCTGCGCCGCTACATGCCCGAGCTGTTGCCGGTGCATGGCAGGCTGACCGCCCTTGCCGGCGGGTCTGACAGGGCCGCGCGGTTCCTGTCCACATGGTGTCCACCGATCTATTTGGGTGGCTGTTCACTGGCCGCGATGGCCAAGGATGGCGACGTGCGGCTGGTGCGCAATTACGATCTGTCGCCGACCCTGAACGAGGGGCTGCTGCTGCGCAGCGAATGGACCGGACGCGCGGTGATGGGAATGTCCGAATTCCTGTGGGGACTGTCGGATGGCATCAACGCTGCGGGTCTTGCCGTCGCGATCGCCTATGGCGGGCGCTCCGAGGCGGGCGAGGGGTTCGGCATCACCACAATCATCCGCTACGTGCTGGAGACCTGCGATACCGTTGATGAGGCGCTGAAAGCGCTGCACCGCGTGCCGTCGCACATGGCCTATAATCTGGTGCTGGCCGACGCGTTTGGCCGCATCCAGGGGGTTGAGATGTTGCCAGGCGGCGGCGCGCGCCTGACCGCACGGGCGATCGCCACGAACCACCAGAGCGGGCCGGAACAGGAAAGCAACGCCGCCTTCACGCACACCCACGAGCGTCACGCGCATCTAAACCGCATGCGCGCCACCCCGCGCACGCTGAATGCGCAATTCCTGAAAAAACCTTTGTTGCAGAACCGCTATGCGCAAGGGTTCGGCACGCTCTTCACGGCTGAATACGACCCCGTTGCGCGCAGCCTGGGGCTGACGATACGCGGGACGCGCTGGGATCAGCCGCTGAATGATTTTGAAGAAGGGCGGCG
>JBLWYG010000046.1:0-21526 GCA_048267045.1 Roseovarius sp.
CCCCGCCTAGCCCCCCGCACGCGCGAGGCAGCGCGGGCCGAGGCGCAGGCCCGCGGTGCCGAGGCGAAACCCCGCGTGCCGGAAGCACAGGCGCGGCTGGCCGAGGCCGAGGCGCGACTGGCAGAGGCGCGGCTGAACGACACCGCTGCCTCCAAACTGGGCCAAAGCGGCTTTGCCTCGGACACACGCATCGCGTCGGCACGCGCTGCGCTCAGTGCGGCCGAGGCGGCAGTTCAGGCCGCAAAGTCGGGATTGGACGCTGCCCGCACAGGCATCCAGAGTGCCGAGGCCGCCATCGCCTCGGCCCAAGAGGAACTGGCCCGGCTCGATATCACCGCGCCGTTTGCCGGCCTGCTGGAATCGGACACCGCCGAGTTGGGCAGCCTGCTGCAACCCGGCGCGCTGTGCGCCACCGTGATCCAGCTGGACCCGATCAAGCTGGTCGGCTTCATCTCCGAGGCCGGTGTCGCGCGCGTCAGGCTGGACGCCGCAGCGCAGGCGCGGCTGGTGAACGGGCAGCAGGTGGCGGGTACCGTGACCTTCGTGGCCCGCTCTGCCGATCCCGAAACGCGCACCTTCCGCATCGAGGTCGCCGTGCCAAACCCCGAACTGGCCCTGCGCGATGGCCAGACCGCCGAGATCATGATTGCCTCGGACGGGACGCCCGCGCATCTGCTGCCGCAATCGGCGCTGACGCTGAATGACGAAGGCACGCTTGGCGTGCGGATCGTGACAGCCGAAAACGCTGCCGATTTCATCCCCGTCACCCTGGTCCGCGACACAGCCGACGGCATCTGGGTCGCCGGCCTGCCGGACACCGCCAATGTCATCGTGATCGGGCAGGAATACGTCGTCGCGGGCGTGCCGGTAGCGGCAAGCTATGAGGAGCCGGCTCAATGACCGGCATCGTCGACTGGGCCGCGCGCCGTGCGCGCATGGTGCTGGCCTTCATCGTGCTCAGCCTGCTGGCCGGCACGATGGCCTATGTCGGCCTGCCCAAGGAGGGCGAGCCGGATATCGAAATCCCGGCGCTGTTCGTGTCGGTCATCTTTCCCGGCATTTCCGCCGAGGACAGTGAAAAACTGCTGGTCAAGGTCATGGAGACCGAGCTGAGCGATCTGGACGGGCTGAAGGACATGACCGGAACCGCCGCCGAAGGCTATGCCGGGGTCGCGCTGGAATTCGAATTCGGCTGGGACAAGACCCGCGTCATGGCCGATGTGCGCGACGCGATGAGCGCCGCCGAAGCCAAGTTTCCCGATGGGGCCGAGAAATATTCCCTGAACGAGATCAACTTCAGCGAATTTCCCATCCTGATCGTCAATCTCACCGGCAACGTGCCCGAACGCACCATGGTGCGCGTCGCCAATGATCTGCAGGACCGCCTTGAAGCGCTGGAGCCGGTGCTGGAGGCCGGTATCGCCGGCAACCGCGACGAGCTGGTCGAGGTAGTGATCGACCCGCTGCGCCTTGAATCCTATGATATCACGGCGGGCGAGCTGATCAATGTGGTGCGCAACAACAATCTGCTGGTGGCCGCGGGCGAGCTGCGCAGCGACGGCGGCGCCTTCGCGGTCAAGATCCCTTCCTCCTTTGAGGGCCCCCGCGACATCTACGACCTACCGGTCAAGACCAATGGCGACCGCATCGTGACGCTGGGCGATCTGGCGCAGATCAATCTGACGTTCGAGGATCGCGCCGGCACCGCGCGCTTCAACGGGCAGACGACCGTCGCCTTGCAGGTGGTCAAGCGCAAGGGATTCAACATAATTGACACCGCCGCACAGGTGCGCGCCAGCGTGGCCGAGGCGCAGGCGGCGTGGCCCGACGGGCTGAAGGCCGCCGTGACCGTGGGCGCATCGAACGATCAGTCACGCATCGTCGGCTCGATGGTGCGGCAGCTGGAGGGGTCGGTGCTGACGGCCATCGCGCTGGTGATGATCGTGATGCTGGCGACCTTGGGCATCCGCCCGGCGCTGCTGGTGGGATTTGCGATTCCGACGTCGTTCTTGCTGTGTTTCGCGCTGATGGCCGTGATGGGCATCACCATCTCGAACATCGTCATGTTCGGCCTGATCCTCGCTGTCGGCATGCTGGTGGATGGCGCCATCGTCGTCGTCGAATACGCCGACCGGCGGATGAACGAAGGCTCCGGCCCGATGACGGCCTATGTCGAGGCCGCAAAGCGCATGTTCTGGCCCATCGTCAGCTCGACCGCGACGACGCTCTGCGCATTCCTGCCCATGCTGTTCTGGCCGGGCGTGCCGGGGCAGTTCATGGGGATGTTGCCGGTCACGCTGATCTTCGTTCTGTCGGCGTCGCTGCTGGTGGCGCTGGTCTATCTGCCGGTGCTGGGCGGCGTCACCGGACGGCTTGAGAACTGGTTCAACGCGCGCACGGCGCAGATCGCGGGCGGCTGGTGGCCGTGGCATCTGGCGCTGTTCCCGGCGGCGGCGCTGGCCGTAGCGGCATCGGGAGCCGCCGCGCCTGCCCTACTGGCGCTGGTGCAATCCATCTTTGCGGCCATGGACATGGCCGCAATACTGGGCTCGGTCATACCGTCGCTGGTCGCGGCCTTTGCATTGCTTCTGGTCGTGGCTGCGCTGGCCGCGATCGCGGTCGCCGGCGTCATCGCGATTTTCCTCGGCCTCACGGCCCTCTGGCGCCGGATCACGGACGGCGCGCGGCAGGTTGGCATGCGCGTGGTGCCGCACCGCCGGGGTCGCGTACGCGCAGGCTATCGCCGCACACCGTTCGGGCGGGCCATCCACCTCATCGTCGGCAATCCAGTCATGCCGCTGGTCGCTTTCGGGGCCGTGTTCGTCATCGTTGGCACGACGCTGGTCTTCTACATGAACAACAACAATGGCACGGAGTTCTTCGTCGAATCCGAACCCGAGCAGGCCATCGTCTATGTGCGCGCTCGCGGCAACCTGTCGCTGCAGCAAAAGGACGACCTGGTCCGGCAAGTCGAAAAGGTCGTGCTGGCCGAACCGGGCGTCGAATCGGCGTTCGCCTTTGCCGGAAGCGGCGGCCTGAGCAACAACACCGGCGGCGCGCAGCCGCCTCTTGACACCATCGGTCAGGTCCAGTTCGAGACGATCCCGTGGGAGGACCGCCCCACCACGACCGAGCCATGGCTCTGGGGCCTTTGGGATCGCAAGATCAGCGATCCTGCGGTGGACGGCGATCTGATCATTGCCGATCTGACCACCAAACTGGAACAGATCCCCGGCATCAAGATCGAGATCCTCGGCCAGACAGGCGGCCCCGCCTCGGCCAAGCCGGTGCATCTGCGCCTCAAAGGTGACGATTGGACCGCGCTGACGGCAGCAACCGAGATTGCGCGCGCGAAATTCGAGGACACCAAGGGCCTGAAGCTGATCGAAGACACCCTGCCCCTGCCCGGCATCGACTGGCAGATCAACGTCGATGTCGAAAAGGCCGGGCGCTTCGGCGCCGATGTGGCCACCGTGGGCGGCATGGTGCAACTGGTCACGCGCGGGCTGTTCCTGGACACGATGCGGGTGCCGTCCTCGGACGAGGAAATCGACATTCGCGCCCGCGTGCCGGAAAAGGATCGTGTTCTCAGCACGCTGGATACGCTCAAGGTGCGCACCGATCAGGGGCTGGTGCCGCTGAGCAACTTCATCACGCGCCAGCCCGTCCCGAGGCTGGCCCAGATCGACAGGATCGATCAGACGCGGTTCTTTGACGTCAAGGCCGCCGTCACCTCCGGCCTGACCGTCACCACCACCGGCCCGGACGGCGCCGAGACAACCCAGCCGCTGACCGCAAACGAGCGGATCGCCTATCTGACCGAATGGCTGGAGAGCGGCGCACTGCCCGCCGGCATTGCGTATGAATGGACCGGCGATCAGGAGGATCAGGAGGAATCCGGCGCCTTCCTCCAAAAGGCGTTTCTGGGCGCCTTGGGCCTGATGTTCATCATCCTGCTGGCGCAGTTCAACAGCGTCTATAACGCGGTGCTGGTGCTGCTGGCGGTGGTCCTCAGCACCACCGGCGTGCTGATCGGGATGCTGGTGATGGGTCAGACATTTTCGATCATCATGACCGGCACGGGGATCGTGGCGCTGGCCGGGATCGTGGTGAACAACAACATCGTTCTCATTGATACGTATCAGGAGTTCAGCCGCTACATGCCCCGGATCGAGGCGATAACCCGCACCGCCGAGGCGCGCATCAGGCCGGTCCTGCTGACCACGATCACCACGATGGCCGGCCTTGCCCCGATGATGTTCGGGCTATCGTTGGATTTCGTGAATGGTGGCTACAGCTTCAACAGCCCTACCGCGCTGTGGTGGAAACAGCTGGCGACGGCGGTGGTGTTCGGGCTTGGAACTGCCACGATGCTGACGCTGATCTTTACCCCGTCGATGCTGGCGCTGCGCGTCTGGCTGGGCACCTATGCAGAATGGCTCGCCCGTGCGGCCGCAGCCCTGTCGATGGGTCGCACCAGCCGCGCCGCGCGCGACTGGGCCCTGCAACGCGCCGCACGCGGCAAGCCCGCACCAGAGATTATCTGGGATGACGGTACCCTTCCGGCAGGCGCGCTGACGGATTACATGGCGATGGCCGGCGAAGATCTGGATCTGGACGACCTCAAGCGTATCCTCAAGGTGCCCGGCGCCGCGGGCGACGTCCCTGCTGACGCGAAAGGAGACGCGAAGGATCGGCCGACAGGCCCCTTGCGCGCCGCCGAATAACCCGGCGGCATCCGGTATCAGTCGCCGCGTGCGCGGGTGGCATCATCCAAAGCGGCCCACCAGCCCCCAGAGCCGCTGCCTGCCGGGGCAATCCCGGCCTCGTCCGGTGCGCCGTCCTGCCACCAGACCGGGCCGCGTTCGCCCAAACGGCATTTGGCAGCGTCGACGGCCGCACGGGCTTTGGCCAAGGCGGCGGGATCGCTTCCAGCCTGCATGACCGCGCGCCTGGCCTGCATCAGCGCCTTTATCCCGGCGCGCCGGGAGGTGGTATCAAGAGACGGATCGGTGCAGCGTTGCAACTGCCCGCGCGCCACGAAATAGCGGCCGTCGGGCGTCATGGGGCGGTCCTTTCGCGGCATCAGGCGGCCTCGTCCGATTGCTGGCGCCGCCAGAGGCCCGCATAATGCCCTCCGGCCTCCACCAGCCCGACATGGGTGCCATCCTCGACGATGCGTCCGTCATCCAGCACGACGATCCGGTCCGCATCCGCCACGGTGCTAAGACGGTGCGCGATGATCAACACGGTCCGCCCCTGCCCGGCGCGCGCCAGTGCGCCCTGAATGTCACGCTCGGTCGCGGTATCCAGCGCGCTGGTCGCCTCGTCCAGCAGCAGGATTGGCGGATCCTTCAGCAGGGTGCGCGCAATGCCGACACGCTGCTTTTCGCCCCCGGACAGCTTCAGCCCGCGCTCGCCCACGGTGGTGTCATAGCCGTTCGGCAGCGAGGTGATGAAGTCGTGGATCGAGGCGGCGCGGGCGGCCTCGATCACCTCCTCTTGCGTGGCGCCCTCGCGTCCATAGGCGATGTTATAACCAATGGTGTCGTTGAACAGGACCGTATCCTGCGGCACGACCCCGATCGCGCGGTGCAGACTGAGCTGGCTGACGCCGCGCACATCCTGCCCGTCGATCAGCAGCGCGCCCTGCGACACGTCATAGAACCGGAACAGCAGCCGCCCGATGGTGGATTTGCCCGACCCCGTCGGCCCGACGATGGCGACAGTCTGTCCCGGTTCGGCCGTCAGGCTGATGCCCTTGAGGATCTCGCGGTCCGCGTCATAGCCGAAATGCACGTCGCGCAATTCAACCTTGCCACCGGACACCTTCAGCGGCGGCGCGTCTTGGGCGTCGGTCACGTCCGGCGCCTGATCGAGCAAGCCGAACATCTCGCCCATGTCCACAAGGCTTTGTCGGATTTCGCGGTAGACTGTCCCGAGGAAGTTCAGCGGCATGGTGATCTGGATCATGTAGGCGTTGACCATCACGAAATCGCCCACCGTCAACGTGCCGTTCTGCACGCCCATCGCAGCCATGACCATGACAACCACCAGGCCAGTAGTGATCAGCAGCGACTGGCCGAAATTAAGGAAGGACAATGAATAGGTCGTGCGCACCGCCGCGCGTTCATACCCCGCCATGGCGACGTCATAGCGCGCCGCCTCGCGGTCCTCGGCGCCGAAATACTTGACCGTCTCGTAGTTCAGCAGGCTGTCGATCGCCTTCTGGTTGGCGTCGGTGTCCTGATCGTTCATCTCGCGGCGCAGCTTCACCCGCCATTCGGTCACCTTGAATGTGAACGCGACATAAAGCGCGATGACGATGACAACGATGACCAGATACCAGAAATCGAACGCGGCCCACAGGACGATGCCGACGAGAACCAGCTCCAGTATCAGAGGGAAGATCGAGAAGATCAGGAAGCGCAGCAGGAAATCGACGCCCTTCACCCCCCGCTCGATGATACGGCTCAGCCCGCCGGTCTTGCGGGTGATATGATAGCGCATCGACATCGCGTGGATATGCCGGAACGTGCGCAGCGCCACCTTGCGCAGCGCGTGCTGACCCACCGGGGCAAACAGCGCGTCGCGCAGCTGCTGCAGGCCCACGTTCATCAGCCGCGCCATGCCATAGGCGACGGTCAGACCGATGGCGCCCGCGCCCAGCGTCCAGGCGGCGTCCGCGCTGCCCTCGCCCGACAGCGTGTCGACCGCCGCCTTGTAAAAGAATGGCGTGCCGACCGCGATCAGCTTGGCCGCGACCAGCGCGATCAGCGCCAGCACGACACGGCGCTTGATCCAGGTGCCGCCGACCTTCGGCCACAGATAGGGCGACACGCGCATGATGGTGGCCCAGCCCGAGGCGGGCATCTGGGTGTCTGTCGGCGAGGAATGTGCGGAAGGGTGGCGCATGACAGCTCTTATATCTGGTGCAAGTCATATCAGATAGGCCGTGGCGGCGCGGATATCCAGCCGAAGCGCGCGACGTTGTCGGGATTGGAGTATTTATGGAACGGTAAAAGCCTAGTCGGGCAAGCTGAACACCTGACCGGGGTAGATGAGATCCGGATCGCGGATACGCTCGGCATTGGCTTCGAACACGCGCACATAGAGCAGGCCCTCGCCATAGGTTTCGCGCGAGATCGCCCAGAGCGTGTTGCCCGGTTGCACGGTGACAAGGCGGATCGCGGAGGCCGCGGCGGGCTGAGGTTGTTCCGCCGGGATGTCCTGACCGGATGTGCCGGGGTCCTGCAAGTCGGCCAGTAGCGCGCGATCCTCGCGCTTAAAAGGCGTCTCGACGCGGCTGGTGACAGTGCCGCTGCCGGTGACCTCGTCAATGCGCAGCGTGTAGATGCCGGTGTCGACCTGCGGCAGGGCGGTGCGCCATGTGCCGTCAGCCGCGATGCGCGATGTCGCGACGGGCCGGTTGTCCAGATAGACGCGCACGGTCCCTTCGCCTGCGGCGCGTCCTGCAAGCTGGACATCGCCATCGTCCGTATAACTGATCGTATCCAGCGCCACATTCGCCAGCACCTGCGGGGCAGCGGTGCCGGGGGATTGCAGGACACGTGCGCCATCGGCATCGGTCATCAGCACGATTTGCGGCGGGTCTGCCGGATCTTCTGGCATCGCTCCATCGCTGGCACCGGTGGTTCCGCCCGGCACGGCGCCGGTAGCAACGCCGCCGACAGGCGGCTGCGACGGCGTGGCCGGAGCGGTCGCAGCGCTATCATCCGGCGCCGCTTGAACGGCAAGGTCCGTCTCGGCAGGGGTCGCGCTTGCGACCGTGGATGTCGGCGCCACGATGACCTGCTGCGCGCCGTCAATTTGCGTTCGGCCTTCTGCATCGACCATCCGCAGCGACAAGACGCGAGGCGCGGCGGCCTGAGGAACGCTTAGAAAGACCGCGAACCGGCCATCGCTGCCCGGCTTTGCAACGGTCTGCATTGCCCCGTCCAAAAGGATCTGCAGTGTCCAGCCGGGCGCGCCCTGCCCTGCAATCAGCGCTTCGCCGTCGGGCTGCAAGCGGAAGATATCAATCTGCGGCGCGGGCGGGGCAGCGGTCGGCGCGGCTGCGGGTACTTGTTGCACGGGCGCAGGCTGTTGCACGGTATCAGTGGCAGGCTGCCGCGGGTTCACGTTGACCGCGCGTTCCGGTGCGGGCCCGATGAGACCGCCAAGATAAAGCGCGACCAGCACCAGCACCGCCACGCCCGCAGCGATAATACCTGCGCCCCGCGCTCTCGACAGCTTGTTCATCGCTCCGGCCCCCGATCCTGCCGTATGGCGCATGACGCGCGCCTGTTGCCCGAGTCTAGCAACAGCGGTATCAGGGGTCAAAACAACCCGCATCAAGAGGCAGGCCAAACATGCGCACCCCGTCCATCTGTGTCTTTTGCGGCGCACGCGAAGGCGCGCGCGAAGTCTACGGCGCGGCCGCGGACGATCTGGGGACCGCGTTGGCACAGGAAGGTTGGCGGCTGGTTTATGGGGCCGGCGATGTCGGGCTCATGGGGCGCTGCGCCCGGGCCGCTATCAAGGCACGCGGCGCGACGCTGGGTGTGATCCCTCAGCATTTGGTAGGGCGCGAGGCCAATGAGGGCGCCCACCACGTCGTGACCGAGACGATGCACGAGCGCAAGAAGGTGATGTTCATGAACGCCGACGCGTTCCTGCTGCTGCCCGGCGGGGCCGGATCACTGGACGAGTTGTTCGAGGTGCTGACATGGCGACAACTGGGCTTGCATGACAAACTGGTGATCGTGATTGACATCGACGGCTATTGGGCCCCGCTGACAGCTTTGCTGGACCACGTGATCGCCGAAGGCTTTGCCGGGACGGACCTGTCGGGCGGCTATATGACCGTGCCGGACATACCTGCCGCCCTTGCCGCCTTGCGCGCTGCCCTGCCCCGGCGCAGCGACGACGCGGTATAGATCGCGAGCGCAGTCCAGATCATCGCAAAGGCAATGGCGTGCCACAGCGTGAACGCCTCGCGGAAGATCAACGTCGCCACCAGGAATTGCAGCGTCGGGTTGAGGTATTGCACCAAACCGATCGTCGCCAGCGACACCCGGCGCGTGGCGTAGGAGAACATGATAAGCGGGATCGCCGTCAGAATGCCCGCAAATGCAAGCATCAGCGATGTCGCCAGATCGGTGCCGAAATGCCCCTCGCCGCGCGAGTGGATCAGGGCCAGCCAGACCAGCGCAAAAGGAGTCAGCATCGCGACTTCGGCGGTGACGGATACGACGGGGCCGGTTGACAGGCTCTTCTTGATCACACCGTACATGCCAAAGGATACCGCCAGCACCAGCGCCACCCAGGGCGTGACTTGCAGCCCCACCGACAGGACCACGACCGCACAGGTCGCCAGCCCGACCGAGATCAGTTGCGCGCGGTTCAGCTTCTCCCGGTAGAAGATCGCGCCCAGCAGGACGGCGGCAAGCGGGAAGATATAATAGCCCAGTGATGCGTCGGTCGCGTGGCCCAACTGGATCGACGTGATGAACACGAACCAGTTGAGCGATATGACGAATGCCGCGAGGACGATGATCGCAAATGACCGCCGCGTTGCCATCGCCGCCGGCAGCAATTTCAGCCGACCCTGATACAGCAACACGCAAACAAAGAAGACCAGCCCCCAGAACGTGCGATGGCAGAGGATCTCTATCGCCGGAACATGGTCGAGCTGCTTGTAATAGATACCCGACAGGCCCCAGACGGTACAGGCGCCGATCATCGCAAGGACGCCTTTGGCCTCGTCCGTCATCTCGCCCGCCTCCGTGTGATCCCATTACCTGCGCCGCTGCATATCCCAGTGGCGCAGGCTTAGAAAGGGTCGCTATTGGCGGGCACTGCATCAAACCCCGGTGGCGGGTCCGGATTACATGTCGGCAAGATGTTTTTTGACCATCTGCTCGACCTCGTCCAGCGGATGATTGGTCAGATCCTTGTCGATCTCGGCAATGACCTTGTCGGTGACCTCCTTGTGCAGTTCACCGCGCAACGCGCCCAAGGTACGGGCAGCGGCGACGATGACGATGTGGTCATAAGCGCCGCGATGGGCCTGCTTGTATAGCCGGTCTGCCAAGTCACTGGCAAAGCGTTCCTTGGCCAGTTCGTGCCAGTCCGTGTCGTCGAAAGCCGACCGATGCCCAGGGCCATCATCAGCCATCCGTCCCGGCCGGTTTGCAGACTGGTCGATATCTTTGGGGTTGTCCTGTTGCTCGATGCGCACGACGTTCAGATCCGGCGCCTCTGCGTCTCCGTCATTGCGCAGGAACAGCGCCTTTTCTCCGTCGCATACCAGCACCCATGTACCCGGCTTCAATTGAGCCATTACGTGTCCTCCTCTGGCGCGTTTCCCGTCTCGCGGCGATCCTTCCCGGTGACACGCGTGGCGCCTGCCGGCTGTTCCTTGGCACGCTTTTTCTCGTCACGGGTTGCGACACGGCGTTCGATATCGCCGCCCGTGCGGCCCTTTTGCGAGATATCGGCGGCCTCGCCAATGATTTCCTCAGTCTCGCTGCTGCCATCCCTGGAGCGGTGACGTTCGGCCATTCTGCCCTCCTTTTGTGTTGACGTATCAAGACCAAAACGGCGGCGGCTGTGGTGGGGTTCCCTGCAGCCATGAAAAAGCCCCCGGCGGAGGACACCGCCGGGGGCCTTGAGCCCACTACCGATGGGCAAGCATCACATGCGGCTGGCTACGTTTTCCCAGTTCACCAGCGAATTCAGGAAGTTATCCAGATACGCGGGGCGCTTGTTGCGGAAGTCGATGTAATAGGAATGCTCCCACACGTCGCAGCCCAGCAATGCGGTCTGGCCAAAACAGACCGGGTTCACGCCGTTTTCGGTCTTGGTGACCTTGAGGCTGCCGTCCGTATCCTTGACCAGCCATGCCCAACCCGAACCGAACTGACCGCCGCCGGCAGCGGCAAATTCCTTCTTGAAGTCGTCGACGCTGCCGAAGCTGTCCTTCAGTGCGGATTCAACCTCGGAGGGCATTTTCGATTTGCCGGGGCTCATCATTTCCCAAAACTGGTTGTGGTTCCAAAGCTGGCTGATGTTGTTGAAGATACCGGATTGGGCAACGGCATTCTTGTCATATGTGCCCTTGATGATCTCTTCGAGTGACTTGCCCTCCCACTCGGTGCCCGCAATCGCCTTGTTGCCGTTGTCGACATACGCCTTGTGGTGGATGTCATGGTGGTATTCCAGCGTCTCCTTGCTCATGCCGTTACCGGCCAGAGCGTCGTGCGCGTAGGGAAGATCAGGAAGTTCGAATGGCATGAGTTAGCCCCCTTATGGTGGAAATTCAGATGGCCCCAAGATGGTAGCCTTATTGTCGCAACGTCAAGGGGATCAGTTAGGTTCCTGCCAGTTATGCCGATGCGCCATTCCAGGCGACGCAGCAGCCGAACGGAAATCCCCCGCGCCGCTATGCAGCACGGGGGGACCAATCTGTCACCGATGCAGGTTTACTGCGCCAGATATCGCACTTCGCTGCCCGGCGCGGTGGCGCCTTTCAACAGATCGAACACATATTGCGCGACCGAGCGGAAGCAGACGATGCGTGCCTCGCCGTCCCCGGCCATCCAGATCGCGGCCGGCACCTGCGCCATGCGCGAGCGGCGGAACTGGCCGACCTTGAACGCGGCGGGCGACAGATCGACGGGCATCAGCTTGGCCAATGCCTCGCGCACCAGCGCATCGTCGCCGCTGACGGCGAACATGCAGCGCGCGTCCGAGACGTTGACCGCCATGTGATGCGCGTCGCCCAGCCCCTTGGTGATCTCTGCCAGCTTGGAATCGGCGTCGACATAGGGCACGACAATCAGCAATTCGTCAGGTGACATCCACGCCGCAGAGCCAGTGTCGCTCAGGCTGATGTGGCCCGCGTTCGGCATGTCGCCGCCTGCCGCGGTTTTCACGGCACTCTTGATGCCAGCCGTCGACAGATCGCCCCGCAAGGTGATCATGCCCTGCAGGCCCATATCGCGGACCGTTGCGAACCCTTTGGCGCTGGCGCCATTCAAGGCGCTGACTGAATTAGACATTCTGCTTCTCCCCGTCCTTGTCGAAGAATACCGGATCGACGATTTTCGCGCGCATCACCGTGCCGTCAAGGCGCGGGAATTCCAGAACCTCGCCCATCCGGTCCGGCCCGTTCAGCACCAGCCCCATTGCGATGCCCCGCTCCAGCGTGGGCGAATGATAGGTCGACGTGACCCGCCCTTGCGTCTCGCGCTGGCCGTTGGCGTTGGTGCCCTCGGCGGTCGCATAGGCTCCATCGGGCAACACGCCGCCATCGACGGTTTCCAGCCCGACCAGCTTCCACCGTGTCGGATCGGTCATGTGGCTACGTTCCTGCGCGCGCTTGCCGATATAGTCGTCTTTTTTCTTGGAAATCGCCCAGTTCAGGCCGAGATCCTGCGGGATCACGGTGCCGTCGGTTTCGTCGCCCATCATGATAAAGCCCTTTTCGGCCCGCATGATGTGCAGCGCCTCGGTGCCATAAACCGTGATGTTCGCCGACGATCCCGCCGCCAACAGCGCATCCCAGAGCGCACGGCCCTCGGACGCCTTGACCGCGATCTCATAGCTCAGCTCGCCCGAGAACGAGATGCGGTAGGCGCGCGCCTCGATCCCGCCTAGCGTGATGTCCTTCCACGCCATGAACGGCAGCGCCTCGCCGGTGATGTCGTCGCCGGTCAGTTTTTCCAGCGTTTCGCGGGCTCGCGGGCCGACCACGGCGATCTGGGCATATTGCTCGGTCAGGTTGGCAACATAGACGTCCCAATCCCACCATTCGGTTTGCAGCCATTCCTCCATGTGACCATGGATCGACTCGGCGCCGCCGGTGGTGGTGTGGCACAGGAACGTGTCGTCATCGATGCGCGCAACAACCCCGTCGTCGATGAGAAACCCGTTCTCGCTGCACATCAGGCCATAGCGGCACCGCCCCGGCTTCAGCGTGCTCATCATGTTGGTGTAGAGCATGTCGAGGAACTTGCCCGCATCCTTGCCGGTGACCACCAGCTTGCCCAGCGTCGAAGCGTCCAGCATGCCAAGGCTGGCACGCGTTGCCTTCACTTCGCGGCTGACCGACTGTTCGATGGTTTCGCCCGATTTCTGGTAGGTATAGGGGCGGCGCCACTGGCCGACGGGTTCGAAAAACGCGCCGTTTTCCACATGCCAGTCATACATCGGCGTCTGGCGGATCGGCATGAACCGTTCGTCGCGCGCCTCGCCGGTGATCGAGGCCATCGAGATGGGTGTGTAGGGCGGGCGGAACGTGGTCGTGCCGGTCTGCGGAATAGGTTGACCCAATGCATCAGAAAGGATCGCCAAGCCATTGATGTTGCTCAACTTACCCTGATCCGTCGCCATGCCGAGCGTGGTATAGCGCTTGGCATGTTCGACCGACTCGTAGCCTTCCTGCGCGGCCAGTTGAATATCCGACACTTTCACATCGTTCTGATAATCCAGCCACGCCTTCTGACGCTTCTTGATGCCTGCGCCTTGCGGCATCATCCAGACGGGGGCCATCGGCGCCTCGTCGATCTTCTCAACCTCGGGGGCCGATACAGCGCCGCCGGTGTGGCTCGCCGCCTTGGCAGCAGAAGCCCCTGCGGAGGTTGCGTCAGACAGCACGTCGCCCAGCGACAGCGCGCCGTTGGCCGCGCCGGCGGGGATCACGAACGCCTCGCCCTTGGCGCCGGTCGGCGCCTTGTCCACATCCGGGCGGAACGCGGCTGTCGCCTCGTCCCAGATCAGCTTGCCGCCGCAATGCGACCACAGGTGCACCACCGGCGACCAGCCGCCGGACATGGCGACCACGTCGCAGGCGATCTCTTCCAGCACGGCGCCTTCGCCAGCCTGAGAGCAGACGCCCACGCCGGTGACACGCTTGCCGCCCTGAACCGACGATACGCCGTGGCCCATGAGCACACGAATGCCCAGCGCCTTGGCCTCGGCCATCAGCGGGCTGTCCTGCGTCGGCACGCGTGCGTCCAGGATCGCAGGCACGTCGAGGCCGTTTTTCTTAAGGGTGATCGCAGTGCGATAGGCGTCGTCGTTGTTGGTGACGACAACGGTGCGATCACCGATGGAGACGCCGTAATCGACGACATAGTCGCGCACCGCCGACGCCAGCATGACGCCCGGAATATCGTTACCCGCAAAGCTGAGCGGACGTTCAATGGCGCCTGTCGCGGTCACGATCTGCGCCGCGCGGATGCGCCAAAGGCGATGACGCGGACCCTGCGCCTTGGGCTGATGATCGCCGACACGCTCGTAGCCCAGCGCATAGCCATGATCGTAGACGCCCGCGCCCATGGTGCGGTTGCGCATGGTGACATTGTCCATCGCAGCCAGCTCGGCCACGATTTCGTCCACAAACTTATCAACAGGCTGGCCGCCCACGGTGCCGCCATCGACCGGCGCGCGGCCGCCCCAATGGGCGGTCTGTTCGATCAGCAGAACCTTGGCGCCGGTGGCACCCGCCGCGAGGGCCGCTTGCAGACCAGCAACGCCGCCGCCGATGACCAGCACGTCGCAGAAGGCATAGAAATGCTCGTATGTGTCCGTATCACGCTGATCGGGCGCGCGGCCGAGGCCGGCGGATTTGCGGATAATCGGCTCATACACATGCTTCCAGAAGGGGCGTGGGTAGATGAACATTTTGTAATAGAATCCGGCGGGCAAAAAGCGCGACAGCTTCGTATTGATCGCGCCGACGTCGAAATCGAGCGACGGCCAGTGGTTCTGGCTGGTGCAGGTCAGCCCGTCGAACAGCTCGGTCGTGGTGACGCGCTGGTTGGGCTCGAAATCCGCGCCCGTGCCCATGCCGACCAAACCGTTCGGCTCCTCTGCGCCCGATGCCACCACACCGCGCGGGCGGTGGTATTTGAACGAGCGGCCGACCATCATCTGATCGTTGGCCAGCAGCGCCGAGGCGATGGTATCGCCCTCAAAACCGCGCATGCGCTTGCCGTTGAAGGTGAAATCGATCTTGCGGCCCTTGTCCAGACGGCGGCCGCCATTTGCCAGACGTGTGCTCATGCCGATGCCTCCGTGCAAAGCGATATGATGGAATTTTGAGTATTTTCAGAACATTGAAAGATCATGCGAACTCCCTCCACGACCAGCCGGGACGTTTTGCCGAGATCGCGTCCTTGACGGATTGCGGCGGCTGAGTCGTCTGGGCGGGATAGGTCCCGTAGACTTCCAGCGTGACGGTGTCGCGGGCGGCGTGGAACCACTTGCCGCAGCCGTTGTTGTGGCGCCAGCGTTCCAGGTGGACGCCCTTGGGGTTCACCTTGGAGAAGAGGTAGTCGTGAAACGCCTCGTCGGTGGAGCCGGGGCCGAAACGCTTCAGATGCGCCTCGCCGCCGCCGTGGAATTCGGTTTCCTCGCCAGTCACGCCGCAGCAGGGGCAGGTCAGGATCAGCATGTCATGTCTCCATCTTGATAAAGGCTGCAGATGCTCTTACACTGCATCCCATGGAAGAAACCTCGGTTATTCTCAGCGTTATAAGCTATGTGCCGCCTGTAGCCTTTATAGTGCTGGCGTTTTACCTTGCTTTCCGGAAACAACCCGACAGTGTCGAAGCGCTCGACAACGAAATTCAAGGCAACAGGGCTAGAGCGAGTCAGTACGATCTTTAAAGCCATCAGTGTGCCACCCCAGCCGCGACGCTTTCGTCGATGAAGCGGCCTTCGTAAAAGCGGTTCAGGCCGTAAGCCTCGGTCAGGGGCGAGTGGCCCTTGGCCATCAGCTCGGCAAAGCCCCAGCCGGAGCCGGGGATCGCCTTGAACCCGCCGGTGCCCCAGCCGCAATTGACGAACATACCGTCGACGGGGGTTTTCGACAGGATCGGCGAGCGGTCGCCGGTGACGTCGACGATGCCGCCCCACTGGCGCAGCATCTTGAGGCGCGCGACCATCGGGAAGGTTTCGACCAGCGCGCGGACGGTTTCCTCGATATGGTGGAAGGCGCCGCGCTGGGTGTAGTTGTTGTACCCGTCGGTGCCGCCGCCGATGACCATTTCGCCCTTGTCAGACTGGCTCATGTAGCCATGCACGGTGTTGGCCATCACGACCACGTCCATGCAGGGTTTGATCGGCTCGCTGACCAGCGCCTGAAGCGAGACGGATTCGATCGGCAGCCGGAAGCCGGCCATGTCAGCCAGGTGGCCCGAATGGCCTGCGACGACGACGCCCAGCTTGTCACAGCCGATGGTGCCGCGCGTGGTGTTGACGCCCGTCACCTTGCCGCCGGACTGCTCGATCCCGGTGACTTCGCATTTCTGGATGATGTGCATGCCCATATCTGAACAAGCACGCGCATAGCCCCATGCAACCGCATCGTGGCGCGCCGTGCCGGCCCGTTCCTGCCAGATCGCGCCCAGAACCGGGTAGCGGGGGCCGTCGATATTGATGATCGGCACCAGCTGCTTGACCCGCTGAGGGCCGATGTATTCGGTCTTGACGCCTTGCAGGGCGTTGGCATGTGCCGTGCGCTCGTATCCGCGCACTTCGGCTTGGGTCTGGGCCAGCATCATGACGCCGCGCGGGCTGAACATGATGTTGTAGTTCAGGTCCTGGCTGAGCGTCTCATATAGGCTGCGGGCCTTTTCGTAGATCGCGGCGGATGGGTCCTGAAGATAGTTCGAGCGGATGATGGTGGTGTTCCGGCCGGTATTGCCGCCGCCCAACCAGCCCTTTTCCAGAACCGCGACATTGGTGATGCCAAAATTCTTGCCGAGGTAATAGGCGGTCGCCAGACCATGGCCACCGGCACCGACGATGATCACATCGTATTTCTTCTTCGGCTCGGGCGACGCCCACGCGCGCTCCCATCCTGTATGGTTGCGTAGCGCCTCACGGGCGACGGCGAAGGCAGAGTAACGTTTCATGCGCGGTCTCACTTTTGTGATGGATTCGCGGGTGGCGACGGGAATGGTACATGTATGGGGCCAGTTCCGCAAAACCACCATACACGGTGCGGCGCGAGATGTGCAATTTGCGACAGCCGCACCGCCGACCCGCCGGGCGCGACATTTGGCACCAGTTTGGACGCTCAGGCGCATCGCCCCTTTCACAGGGCGGCGCGCGCCGTTATGTGGGCGTCAAAGCAGGAGGTACGCCATGATGTTCTGGGCCATCGCCGCCATTCTGGCACTGGGGTGCAGCGGTCTGATTGCCACCGCGTTGCTGCGGGGACGCAGCGATGCAGTGCCACATGCCGCGTATGATCTGGACGTCTACCGGGTGCAGTTGAAGGACGTGGACAAGGACCTGGCCCGCGGTGTCATCACCGAAGCCGAGGCCGAGCGTCTGCGCACCGAGGTCTCGCGCCGCATCCTGGCGGCCGATGCACAGTTGCGTCAGGCCGACCGCGGCATGACGCAGCCCCGCGGCAGCGCGGCTTTGCTGGCCGGTGTGCTGGCCGTGGCGCTTACGGCAGGCGCGCTGCTGGGCTATTCCAAGGTGGGTGCGCCGGGGTATCCCGACATGCCACGCAGTGAAAGGCGGGCTGCATCGGATGCGGCCCGCGCCGACAGGCTGGCGCAGCCAGAAGCTGTCGAACGTTTTGGCACGCCCGAAACGCCGATCGTCCCGCGCGAGGAGTTCGCCCAGCTGATGGAGCAATTGCGCGCAGCGGTCGAGAAACGTCCCGAGGACGCGCGCGGCTTGGCCTTGCTGGCCCGCAACGAGGCCGGACTGGGCAACACATCCGCCGCCATCGACGCGCAGTCCCGTCTGATCGCGGTCCGGGGCGATGAGGCGCCCGGCGGCGATCATGCCTTCCTTGCCGATCTGCTGATCACAGCGGCCGGCGGTTATGTCTCGCGCGAGGCCGAGGCCGCGCTGCGCACCGCGCTGTCCAAGGACCCGCAGCACCCCGAGGCGCGCTATTACCTCGGCATGTATTACGATCAGGTGGACCGGGCCGACGCCGCGTTCCGCACCTGGGAGCAGCTTTTGCGCGACAGCCCGCCTGATGCGGTCTGGATCCCGCAATTGCGCGACCAGATCGCCAGCGCGGCGGACCGCGCCGGCATCCGCTACAGGCTTCCGCCCGAAACCGCAGCCCCCGGCCCCACCGCCGGGGACGTCGAGGCCGCAGGCGACATGAACAATGCGGACCGCCAGCAGATGATTCGCGGCATGGTGGACGGGCTGATGTCCCGCCTCGCCGACCAAGGCGGACCGCCGGAAGACTGGGCGCGGTTGATCACGTCGCTCGGTGTTCTTGGCGAGGTCGAGCGCGCTGCGGCGATCCAGGGCGAGGCGCTGGTAATTTTCAAGGACAACCCCGAGGCGATTGAGATGATCCGCGCCGCAGCGCAGGATGCCGGGATGGGCCCCGGTGAGGCGGCGCAGTGATCCACGACGACATCACAGACTATGTTGCCGCACTGCCGCCGGCGCGGGCGCTGATGGGCCTTGATCTGGGGGACAAGACGATCGGGGTGGCGATATCGGACCCGCTCTGGTCTGTTGCCAGCCCGTTTGAGACGGTGCGCCGCCGCAAGTTTGGTCTGGACGCCGCCCGCCTGCTGGAGATCGCAGCATCGCGCAGCATCGGCGGCATCATCCTGGGCCTGCCGCGCAACATGGACGGCAGCGAAGGGCCGCGCTGCCAATCGACTCGCGCCTTTGCGCGCAATCTCAGCCGCCTGACCGACTTGCCTATCGGCTACTGGGACGAACGATTGTCCACGGTCGCCGCCGAACGTGCCCTTCTGGAGGCGGATACGTCTCGAAAACGTCGCGCCGAGGTGATCGACAACATCGCCGCGTCGTATATCCTGCAAGGGGTGCTGGACCGGATCGGGCATATGAGGAGCGCACTATGATGGACGGCAAGAACAATCTGGCGAGCCAGCCGCCCGTCTGGACGCGCGACGAAGTGCAATCGCCCTGCGTCCAGATCTGCGTGGTGCATCCTCAGGCGCGGATCTGTACAGGCTGCCTGCGCAGCATTGATGAGATCACTCGCTGGTCACATATGACAAATGACGAACGCGCTGCGATCATGGAAAACCTGCCCGCGCGCGCCGTGCTGCTGCGGCAGCGCCGCGGTGGGCGCGCTGCCCGGCTGGGGCGCGCCGACTAAGCCACGGGGTGCCGGATTGTCGACAGCAGGGCGCGATAACGCCCAACTCGATATGCCCCGGTGTCAACCCTTGCTATTTGACGCCGACATGTCGGTGCAGGTCACCGGATCGGCGCCTGACATCTCGTTGCGCAGCGATCCTTCCGCGCCCTTGGTCCACCATTCCCGCGCGCCCGCAACATAGCGCGCACCCGAGGCCGAAACCACGTTGACGAATATCAGATCCTGTCCGGCCAGCCGCATGAATGCCAGCGCATTGGCTTGGCTATTAATATATTGCACGTTCAGTTCACTCCCGTCCGCACAGGAATAACGGATTGCGCGAACCTCGTCCTGAGGGCCCATTTCCAGCGACAAGGACAGCGGCGACCCACCGGCCAGCGTTGGCGCAGCCCCGATGGTCGTAAAAACCGCAAACACCCCGCCGGACAATACTGCGTGCAACGGTCCCCTGCGTGATCCGGGAAGTGGGCCAAGCCTCGTCATGGATGCGTCCTTTCCTATCTCGAAGGCGGGACAGAGCGCCCCGGGATACATGGTCGGCGCACGTTATCCGTTCTCCGAATGTTCGGCAAGGCCATCATACCCCGTGCGGCAGGTTGTCGTCGCGTCAGGGCGCCGTCAACCAATCGGCTCCGTGGCCACGGAATTCCGGACGGAAGTAAGCAATCATCCGGCCCTCTTCTGGCGCCGCTGCCCCATCAGCCCAAGGCGCGACACCGTGGAGCGCCAGCCTGTGAACCAGTGTCGCCTCGCCCGGCCTCGCGGGCAGTTCGATCCGCGCGCACCTGGCAAAGACGTCGCGGCGCGCCGCCGTGTAGACATCCGTCAGATCGACCTCGCCCCATTGCTCGGGTGTTATACCCTCCAGCGCGGCGGCAAACGCGGCGCGCATCACCTCGTGACTGCCCTCCCAGACCACCAGCGGGCTGGCGTCCTTGCACGCATCTGTCAGCGGCAATCCGAGAATATAGGCATGGCGTTCCTTCAGCATACGTGCGCGGCGCGCGCCGACAGCCAGCAGACCGTCCACATGCGCGGCATCCCGGCGCTGGCGATAGCGAAAGGCCGCCTCGGGCTCGCCCGCACGCGGGCGCGGATAGCCCGGATAGGTCACCGATACCTGCCCCGCATGCAGAGGCAAATGGCCATAGAGCGCGCGCGCCTCCGCGTATCCCGGCCCGGTCAGCGGCGGGCCGTCCGGGACCGCGCCGCTGGCATCATTGGGCAATGTATCCACCCCGACGAACCACGTCCCGCCGCATTGCAGCCACTCCGCCCGGTGAGCCGGATCGGCCATGCGCGCCAGCGCCGCGGCCCGCGCCGTGCCAGCCCATCTGGCCAATGCGGCATCATAGCCGAACCGCGCCCAGCCTGCGCCCAGAAATCCGCCCTGCAGGCCGCTCACCAGCCCAGCGCCTTGCGCAGCATGTTGAGCGCGATCAACACAAGGAACGCGCCGAAAAACCGCTTCAGAGGCTTGGCATCCATCCGGTGCGCCAGCCACACGCCCATCGGCGCGGTGATCAGCGTCATTGCGATCGTGATGGCGAACGCGGGCAAGTTGACCGCACCAATGGTCAGCGGCGGACGGCCCTCGGGCGCGATGTCCAGCAGAAGGAAGCCGATCACGGACGGCACTGCAATTGCAGCGCCAAAGCCCGCGGCAGTTGCGACGGCCCGGTGAATCGGCACGCCATGCAGGCTCATCAGCGGCACGCCGAAACTGCCGCCGCCGATGCCCATCAACACCGACAGGAACCCGACGACGGGCGACAGAAGCGTGCGCAGGCCCGCGCCCGGCATTGCCGCACCCAGCCGCCAATGCGCCCGGCCCAGCCCCATATACATCCCGACACACAGCGCCAGCACGCCAAAGATCACTTGCAACGTCCCGGATCGCAGCCCCGCCGCCACGATCACGCCCACGACCGCCCCCACCGCGATGCCAGGTGCCCATGCCCGAAGGATGCCCCACTCGACGGCGCCGCGGCGGCCGTGCGACAGGACCGATCGTATCGACGTGACGATGATCGTCGCAAGCGACGTGGCAAGGCAGATCTGCATCAGTTGCGGCCCGCCGTATCCCAGGGTCTGAAAGGCGTAGAAAAACGACGGCACCAGAATGATCCCGCCGCCGACACCCAGAAGCCCGGCCAAAACGCCCGCAAAAGCGCCGATAGCCAGCAGCATGACCGTCATGGCCAGCAGCAAGGTCGGATCGGGCATGACGGCGGCTCCTCGCTTTTTTGGGTGAGTTAATCGAGTTTCCTGCCGAGCTGCACACGGAAGTCAGGCAGCACGTGCCTGCGCCTGCTGGGCCCGCGCGGCCTCGACCAGTTCGGGCGCCCCGCCGTCCAGATGCGCCCCTCACGACAGCGTGCGCCGCCA
>JBLWYG010000047.1:0-20966 GCA_048267045.1 Roseovarius sp.
GTAACTGCACGGTTTTCACCAGCGCCGCGCCGCCCGGCTGGTCCGGCGCAAAGGCAGCATTGACACGGGCGAGCGCGGCAATCACGCGGTTCGCGACCGCATCGGTCCGGGTCAGGGGCGTGCCTTGCGGCATCAGGGTGCGCGCCTCCAGTACGTCGCCGTCAATGGCGGGGATCGCCTCGCGTTTCAGATATCCCCCGCCCATCAACCCCACGGTCACGATCAGCGTTGCAAGGGTCGCACCGGTGACCAGGTAGCGGCGGCGGATCGCCAGATCGGCCATGCCGCCGATCCGCCTTTCGCGGAAACGCTCGAAGCGCGCGTCAAACCCGGCGCGGAACCGCGACGCCGGTTTGCCCGCGCCTTTCAAACCGTGGCTCAGGTGGTGCGGCAGAACCCAGAACGCCTCGGCCAGGCTGGCGGCGAGGGCCGCGATCAGGACCAGCGGCACGACCTCCAGAACCGCGCCCAATTCGCCCGCCAGAAAGGCCAGCGGACCAAACACCGCGATGGTCGTGGCAAAGGATGCCAGCACCCCCGGCATTACTGCCAGCGTGCCCTCCACGGCGGCATCAAGGCGCGATGCGCCGCGCGCCGACGCTTCGGCAATGGAATCAGTGATGACAATGGAATCGTCCATCACGATCCCGATCGCCATCAGCAGCGCCACCAGCGTCATCATGTTCAGCGACAGCCCCATAAACGCCATCCCGACGAACGCTCCCAGAAAGGCCACCGGCAGGCCCATCGCCGCCCAGATCGCAAAGCCGGGGCGAAAGAACAGGCTCATCACCGCAATGACCAGAACCAGCCCCAGCGCGCCGTTCTGCACCAGCATGACCAGCCGGTCGCGCACGATGCTGGTCATGTCCCTGACGATCTCCAGACGCAGCGTGTCCGGCAGCATCGCCCGTTCGCCGAGAACCATCTCCTCGACATCATCGAAAACTTCCAGCGCATCGGCACCCAGCGCCTTGTCGACCTGCAGGAACACGGCGCGCTGGCCGTCAAGGTAGGCCCGCTCCTCCTCCGGCGCATAGCCTTCGGTGATGGTGGCGATCTGTCCCAACGTCAACTCGGCGCCGTTGGGCTTCGACAGCACCACCAGATCGGCCAGCCCGGCCACGCTGCGACGCTCGTCAGTGAGGCGCAGGCTTACATCGAGCATGTCGGTTTCCAGATTGCCCAGCGGGCGGTCCACGCTTTGCGCGTCGATCTGTGCGGCAAGGCCCGACACCGTCAGCCCGTGCTGCTCCATCACCGCTCGGGGCACCGTGATGCGGAACTGCCGCTTGCCAAAGCCCGACATCGTGACCTTGGCCACTCCGCGCAACGCCTGCAGCCTGTCCTGCAACTCTGCCGCATAGCGTTCCAGTTGAGTTGGCGGCAGATCGCCCGCCACCGCGACCGAGGTGACCGGGTCGGTGCGGTGCAATTCGCGCACGACGGCAGGCTCGGCCGCATCCGGGAAGTCATCGATCGCAGTGACCTCCGTCCGCAGATCGTTGATGAAGCGGGCACTGTCGCCACTGGCGTCCATCGTCGCTATGGCGCGGGCGATACTGCCCTGCGCCGTGCAACTCAATTCGTCCAGTCCCTCGACACTTTCGACCGCATCCCAGACGCGACGGCATATCGCATCCTCGACCTCCTCGGCCGTGGCGCCGCGATACTCCACGGTGATTTCCGCCTCTACCGGCCTGAAATCGGGAAAGGTCTCGCGCTTGAGCGTTGGGGCGGCCATCACACCTGCGGCGAGCATCAGGACCAGCAGCAGGTTGGCAGCCGTCGGATGCGTGGCGAACCATCGGATCATTCCACAGTCCCCGCCGGGATCACGATCATGCCCGGAATGGCCGGCACCAGATCATCCAGCACGATTTCTTCACCGGGCGCCACACCATCCAATAACACCGCAGACCCGGCCTGCCGCCACGCGACCGAAACCTGGCGCAACTCAAGCCGCCCATCCGCATCGCGCAGATAGACAAGGTTGGCATCGTGAACCGCACTGTCCGGAATTTCCACGCTCGTCGATATGACCGGCCCGGTCAGAACGACCTCGACGTGCATATTCGGAACAAGCGGCAGGCGCAGAGGCGGGTTGGTGTTCGCATAAGGATCATCCACCAGAATGACAGCGGGCACCGAACGAGCCTGCGGGTCCAGCGCGCTTTCCACACGTACCAGCCGCCCGGGCCACGTTTGCGACGCGTCCGTAACCAGCGTCACGCTGGCGGAAACCCTGTCAAGGCGCGCGGATAGATCGGAAAGTGTCGTGCCTGCACCATCGTCGGCGTCCCCCATCAACCGCCGAAACGAGTTCACGGGAATTTGCGCCGTGATCTGCGCCTGCGCGATATCGTCAGCCGTCACCAACGACTGCCCCGCCGCGACGAACTGATGCCGCTCGACATGCACGGCACCGACCCGCAAATCGAATGGTACCACAATGTCGGTTTTTTCCAGATCACGCCTTGCGCGGGCCAGAACCGCAGTCGTGCGCGCCATCTGAGCTTCGAGACGCTTGTGCCGGGTCGGGATCAGGCTCAGGGTGTTCTGCAACTCCGCGACGACCCGGCGCACCTGCAATGTCGTGCGCTCCTGCCCGTCCAGCGCAGACTGGGATGCGACACCACGCGCCACAAGATCGCGCACGCGTGCCAGTTCGGTCTCGGCCAGATCCAGCCGGTCCTGCTCCAGCAATAGCAGCCGATCCGTGTTGGCCTGATCGATATCCAACTGCGCGTTATCGGCCTCCAACGCCGCCAGATCGGCTTCGGCTTGTGCGACCTGAAGCTCATGGGCCGTAGGGTCGATTTTCAGAACCTTGGTGCCTTTGCGCAGCACGTTGCCGGTGTCCAGCTTTGGATGACGCCAGATGATTGTTCCGGCAACTTCGGAAATCGCCTCCCAGCTTCGCGCAGCTTGGACATTGCCAAATCCGCGCACAACTGCGCGAACGGGCACGGCTTTGGCCATGAGGGTCCGGGCAACGGCGCTGCGACCGTGTTCGTCCACGCGCGCAGGGGGTTCAGCGGTCGACATCAGCCACGCCGCGATGCCGACACCAATCGCCACCGGCACGAGCAATGCGAGTCCACGAACAATCTTCACGTCCCGGCTCCCTGTTTCAATCGGCCCAAAAGCGTGAACGGGCTGGCTCTGCTTTTTCTCGAAATGGCGTAGCGGCGACAATATCCCGACCGCCACTGCGTGTCAGGCCGCGTCGACAACCAGCGCCTGAAACCCGCTAAAATCCCTCGGTACGCTGGGTCAGCCACAAAAGATAGTGACCAGTTGCTATCATAATGGCGCTATATTGCAACACGCCTTGGTTCACTGTCTCGACTTTTCATCACAAGACGACCAGCCGCCGCATTTGTGGCCAGCGGTGCAGGCTTTCATCGCTCGGCAGGTTTGACGACTTTGTCTGCATCCGGGCCTGGGGCAAGGGCTGAGACGGGCGCCAGGGTCAGCCAGACCTATCCGCTTGCGCATACCGCCCGGGCGCATCAGTATCTGGAGCACCGCAAGACGACCGGTTCGACCACTTTGCTGTTTCAAAAGCGGTAACCGGATGGAAGGAGAAGATTATGGGCGTTCTCATTGACGGCGAATGGCACGACAAATGGTACGATACCGAAAGCAGCGGCGGCCGCTTTGAGCGCAGCGAAACCCAATGGCGCAACTGGGTTACCGCCGATGGGACACCGGGTCCGACAGGCGATGGCGGGTTCGGGCCGGACAGTGGGCGCTACCATCTCTATGTCAGCCATGCCTGCCCTTGGGCGCATCGCACCCTGATC
Organism: Roseovarius sp.; assembly: GCA_048267045.1. Classification (GTDB taxonomy): domain Bacteria; phylum Pseudomonadota; class Alphaproteobacteria; order Rhodobacterales; family Rhodobacteraceae; genus Roseovarius. The sequence continues at coordinate 3,810 of JBLWYG010000047.1, forward strand.
TTTCGGGCGCTCAAGGGTCTTGCCCCGCATATCGGCGTTTCGGTGGTTCATCCGGACATGTTGTCGGAGGGATGGGAGTTTCGGACGGATTTCCCCGCTGCGACCGGAGACGCCCTGTATGACGCCCGCTTCCTGCGCGATCTCTATCGGCGGGCCGATCCGGTGGCATCGGGCCGGGTCACGGTGCCGGTCCTATGGGACAAAACCCGCGAAACCATTGTCTCAAATGAGAGCGCCGAGATCATTCGGATGTTCAATTCAGCCTTTGACGGGCTGACCGGCAACAGTGACGACTACTACCCCACTGCGCTGCGTCCCCGGATCGACGAAATCAACGCTCGGGTTTACGACACGGTCAATAATGGGGTGTACAAGGCGGGATTCGCAACCTCGCAGGACGCCTATGACGAGGCGGTTCATGCGCTTTTCGACAGCATGGCTTGGCTGGATGGAATACTTGGCAAGACCCGCTATCTGACCGGAGACCGCCTGACCGAGGCCGACTGGCGACTATTCACCACGATGGTCCGCTTTGACCTCGTCTATCACACACATTTCAAATGCAACCGCGCGTGGCTGAGGGAATATCCCGACCTCTGGGGCTGGACACGCGAGCTTTTTCAATGGCCGGGCGTCGCTGAAACGGTGCATTTCGACCATATCGTGCGGCACTACCATTACAGTCACGACACGATCAATCCGCATCGCATCATTCCGATCAACCCCGTGATAGACTGGACAGGGCCGCACGGCAGGTCCTGACAAGGCCGCACCCCGGCGGCGAAGTGACAGATGGGGCAGGACCTACTGCAACGCCGCGCCCCCTTCCGCGCCCGGCGGGGCGGATAGGCCCGCCAGTCACGCGCAAAAGCCGCAACCAGAATGATCACGGGGGACAAGCTGTCTGATAATTAAAGCGTTTCGCGTTTAACCTGAGACATCAGATAAAGGCAAAACGCGCGCAACGCCGGTATGGTGCGCGCGTTCCGCGAAAAGCTGTGAGTCAGGTTTTTCGCGAAACGCTTCAATTTCGACATTTCCTACCCCCGGTCAAAGTCGTGCGACCCGACAAACAGGGCTCTTGCACCGCAAATGCGTTTGGACACTTGTCGGCTGACATGTCTGATCACAACCTACCAACACTTGATGACAAGTCAGCCATTGCTTGTGATGTAATTCAAGGGACGTGACGGAATGTCGCGCTGCAGCATTTTTGCTGTCGCGACACGTGCCGGGCTGTCACGTCAAGACGATGTCATGACGCCGTGCAGCACCTTAGCCAGCATTTGCGTCAACTCGACATCAGGTATGGCCAGCGATGCCGAATGTTCCAGTGCGATCCTCATCGTCACGTAGCCGCTCATGAGGCTGATCGCTAACATTGCCGGGCCGATCTCCTCTTGCCCGAACCCTGCCGCAAGTGGGCGGGCAATATGGATTTCGATGAAATCGGCCAGAATGCCTCGGGCCTCGCTGCAGGCGCAGGATCTGATGATGAGATGCAGCGGTTCGACCTCTTCGACCGCCTGAAGGTAGCGCAGTAGCGCCAGTTCGCAAATCCGCTCCACCAGATGGTGTGCGTCCGTCGGCGCGTCCTGATCTCATTGCGGGTCCACGACGCGCAGCCCGTGCAGGGCTTGCTGGAAAATCTCGGTTTTCGAGCCGAAGGCGCGATGGGCGTAGGCCACATCAGCCTGCGCTTCCGCCACAATCTCGCGCAGGCTCGTTTCGGCAAACGACTGGCGAGCAAAAAGCAGCATCGCCGCGCACGATGCGCGTTTTAGCAGATGCCTTGCGGGGAGAATGAGCATCATGTCGCATGGCGTCCTAGCAACAGCGTCGCGTCACGTTGTCCATGTCAATTCGAATGGCGTGATGCTGGGCGCGTGCCGTGGTCAAGACGATTACCGGTCCCTCCAAGACAGGGGTGATCCATCGACATGGCCCATGGCGACACTTCGACGCCCCGGACCACGCCACGCTCGAATGGATGGATTGCGTCACCAATCGCCGCCGACCGAAGCCAAGGTGGATTTCTACGCCACTCTCGCAAGATCAAAAATGGCCGCGTGACCAAGATGAATTGGTCTCCGGAAAATCCCGGGCGGTTCATAATTCCACACAAGGGTTCACACTTCGGCTGCTCATACGCGGCGCAGCAAAGCGGGACGACAGGTTGATTATTTGGTGGGCTGGCCGAAGAGCCCGTCATCGTTGGGCGCAGTATCAAAGATGATGCGACGAAGGTCTTTGATCGTAATATCTGCCGGGAAGAAATCGGGGCCCACCATGATTTCGGCATAGTAAGGGATGTTGGCCAATCGCTCGTCCAGCGTCTCGTCAATATTCATCTGATAATAGCCGCTTTGGTGAAAATAGGTCATCATTGCGCGCACCCGTGCTGACCTGTGAGTGAACCCCAGATCGGTGAACAATGTCTGAAGTTGACTGACCCGGCGGTTGTCGACATCGTTCACGACGGTCCGGGTCTTTGCGCAGGAATGTGCCCAGTCCCGCATTGCACTGTCATACTTCGGATCGTATTCATCCTCGCGCAGCAGAATGCGTACATAGCCGATGTATTTCTCAAGACCATTCAACTTAGGGTTTTCGAAGACCTGGTCGAATGCCGCCGAGTTCCGAGTTCTCCAGTCTTCTCGGAGATCGTCGAGCAAATTCCCGAGGTTCGAAAACTGCCAGTAGAAGGCACCGGTTGTTGCGTTCAGCAGCGCCGCAATCCGCCTGAGGCTGAGCGCCCCCACCCCGTCGTTGATCAGAATGCCGCGCGCTGCGTCGATCCATGCGCCATGGGTGAGGGCGTTGCTTTTCTTTGTTTCTTTCGATGTCTTGTCCATCTGGTACGGCCCGGCTTTCCGATCTTTTCAAGCTTGTGTTTGACAAGTCGCGCATTCTGTCTCTAACAATACAGTAAGCATAACAACTGTTATGTAGCCGATTTGGATGTTTTTTGTTTCTGGGAGGAGAAAAACCATGCTGAACAAATGGATAATGAATGGCGCCGTCATGCTTGCCTTGGTTGCAAGCCAGGCCGCCGCCGAAACGACATTGAAGGTTGCGACGGACTCCGGGCCAGAAGGCTCGCCGTCAGGGGATGCGATCAAGAAATGGGCGGAGCTGATCGAAGAGGGCTCGGACGGCGCGATTGACGTGCGGGTTTTTTATCAGAACCAGCTTGGCGGCCAGCTTGAGGTGTTCGACCTCTTCGTTGCCGGTGAGGTCGACCTGATGCTCAGTTGGCCCTCGACATCCTATGACAAACGCATCGGCGTGCTGAACGCACCCTATATGGTGACGTCGTGGGAAGAGGCGCTGAAGGCCTATCAACCGGGGGGCTGGGTCAATGGGACGCTTAACAATGTCTTTGCCGATCTCGGGATCACCTATTTTGGCGCATGGCCCGAAGGCTTTGCAGGTGTCGCAACCCGTGGCAGCTATGCGCTGGATATAGAAAGCGCGAAAGGCATCAACGTGCGCACGCCGCCCTTCTTCCCGATCCCGCAGACGCTTCAGGCGATGGGCTATCAGACGGCCTCGATCGACTGGTCCGAAGTCTTCACCTCGATCCAGACAGGCGTTGTCGACGGCGATGCCGGTAACGTCATTTACTGGGATTTCGAATATTTCGGTGAGATCCTGGATTACTATGTGCGCACGAAACATATCTTTGTGACCGGCAATCTCGTCGCCAATTCGCAGACCATGGAATCGCTGTCGCAAGAACACCAGGACCTGATCCGGGATGCCGCCGTGACGCTGATGGAAGAACAGTTCACCGCCGCGAAGGCCGAGGATGAAAAATACGTCAAACTCGCCGTCGAGGGCGGCATGGAGTACTTCGAACCGAGCGAGGAAGATCTGCGCCCGATGATCGAGAAGGTCCGCGCCGAAGTCTGGCCGCTGATGGAGGCCGATATCGGATCGGAAATCGTCGATCAGATGCGCGAAAACGCGAAGTGACGATAACGGCGGCGTCCCTGAAAATGGGGGGGCCGCCGTTATCTATTGGGGGGATGCGCACATGGGTGGACTGTTCGGATTTCTCGACCGGTGGCTGCTGCGATTGATGTCAATCGTGATCTTTGTCAGCACCGCAGGTATCCTGTTGCTTGTAGGGCTGATTATCTTCAACCGCTTCATGGCCAAACGCTTTCTACCCGATGACGCAGACGTCGGGCCCGACGTCGCCCCGCAGGATAGCGGGGGCAGGATATTCGGCAAGGCGCTACCGGCGCTGTCGATGCCTGTCATCATCCTGGGCGGCATTTATGGCGGTGTGTTTACCCCGACCGAAGCGGCAGCCGTGGCCTGTGTGGTAGCGATCTTCATCGGTTTCTTCATCTACCGCGATCTTACCTTTCGCGGCTTGTGGGACAGCTTCGTCGAAGCAGGCGAGACGACAGGGACGATCATTTTCATCCTGCTGTTTTCCTTCATGATCGGGCGCGTGATGGTGGCCGAAGGCGTGCCGCAGGATCTGACCCGCGCGGTGGCGGCACTCACCGAAAACCGCATCCTGATCCTGCTGTCGGTCAACGCCTTCCTGATCTTTGTCGGCATGATCATGGACGATCTTTCAGTCACGGTTGTCATCGCCCCGCTGTTCATGCCCTTGATGCTTGGTGTTGGCGTCGACCCCGTCCATTTCGGCTCTATCGTGGCGTGTTCCGTTGTCATCGGTGCAAACAGCCCGCCGGTCGCGCCGATCCTCTACATGGCCTGCCGGATCGGAAAAGTGTCCATTCATCACGCGATCAAGCCGGCCTTGCAAATGATCTTTTTCGTCGCATTGCCGATCATGATCGCCGTCACCTTTGTCCCTGCATTGTCGCTGGCAGTCCCGCACATGCTGGGCGTTCATTGAAACAGATACCGGATAACCGACATCAGGCTGTGCATTCCGCAGGCGGAATTCTTCCGCGTTGCAGTTCACGCGGGCAGTGACGGCGACGAAGTTGGCGCAGGGCACTTTGGCCAGTGTGGCAAAGCCCAAAGCCAGCCAAACCGCGCTCTTCTCGTTTCCGTAACTCAAAAATCAGATAGCAATCTGCACCGCCATATAGAGGGCGACAGCCGTTACAAAGGCCGGAAATGACGACGGGTGATCGCGCGAGAATTCTTCTTCTAGGACAACAAGGACGATCCCGCCCGCAAGAAACGACAGCAAAAGCGTGACGAGAACCGGGGAAAGCACGGTCGTGGCGCCGATAATCCATCCGGCAAGAATGGCCACGGTCAAAGCCCATCTGCCAACCTGCTGATAGACGCCCTTGTGAATTTCCATCATCCGGTAATCCACGACCAGAAAGTGAATTGCCATCAGGATCGCGAAAATGACAATCGACACCGGATTGTTCATCTGGACGATCAGATAACCGATTATGGCCTTGTAAAATGCGTAGGACGCAAGATGAATCCACACCCTCAGCCCGGTGGGTTCTGCCTGAATATGTGCCGCGACCGCACCGGCCGGTTTTTCCACCAGACGTTCCAGTCCGTAAAATGCCACAAGGCCGATCAGCAGCGGCAGGAACGGGCTTTGCTTGAGGATTTCTGCCGCCGGGCCCAATGTTTCGGGAAAGGCGGATGTACCGTCAACGATCTTGGGCAGAAGGCCAAGAAAGACGTAACTGATCGAGATGCCATCGGCGAAAGACAGCCAGAACCTTTGGGGCAGTTTATGCCGCCAACGCAGCAAGTCGGCCAGCACGTGAACAAGGCTGAGGAACACGACCGACGCAAGCGAAACGCCGATCAGGAAGGCATGGTCCATTTTTAGGCCTTTCACGTGCGATGGGTCGCGGCCCGGCGTTGCGTTGCCCGTGCGTCAGCCGATCACCCCGGGATCTGCCTTGGCTTTTACCACAACCAAAGCATGCGCGTTTCGTTGTTCCGGCTCTTCTTCGACGACCATAATGTAAATCAGACACGGAGATAATTCCTGATGGACGATCAGGATCAGATTTTTTTCTTGCCCCCCCTTTTCACCATTGTGATGTAAGCCTTGGAAACCGCGCATGATCAGGGCCGCCAATTCCGGCAGATGGGCCATGATATGAAACTGATGGCCGCCTTGCATGTCAAGCCGCGTGAAAGATGCGTCAAGGCAGGCGCCGTGGCTACTGAGGCCACTTGCGACGCCGTCCGCCGCCCGCAATGCGGCTCGCTAAGATGGCGGCATTGCGTTCGCTCGGTCAGGTCTCAGCTCGCATCATGCTGGTGAACGCTCCGCGGCACGCCCGGCGTTCCCAGGTCGCACTCAAGGGTCGCGCGGTCCCAATCACCGGCGTCAGCTGCGGCGTCATAGGTCGACTGCAGGAAGGACATGAGTGTTGCGGCAGGGTCTTCACTGCCTTGCACAGCGGCATAAGGCAGCAAGAATTCTCCGAGAGCCGCGTCAAAGCGCGCCTCTTTCGGCAATACGGGGCGGTCGGAAAAACCGTCCGGCGCAGGATAGGCGTAGGCGTAGAACATCGGCTCGTCCACGCCATTGCCGCCCGGCCAGAAGCCTGCCGATGAAACCTCGTGGCTATAGGCCTCCTGTGCGACATCGTCGGGCAGGTGCGGGATGCCCGCCGGGTGCAAGGGCGCGCGCCGTCCCGAGAACCGGGTGACGGCCAGATCGAAGGATCCCCAGAAGAGATGCACGGGGGAAACCTTGCCAAGAAATCCGGTGCGGAAGTGTTCAAATACCGGCACCATGTGCAGCAAAGCGTTGTGACAGCGCACGACGGCCGCGGCGTCATAGGGGCGTTCTGCATGATCCTCGGCGAAGGGAGCTGGATCGGGCAGTTCGTTGGGGGCGCCGTGGATGTCGAATGTGCCGCCGACGGCTTCGACGGCATGGCGCGTCCTTTGGTGGAAATCGGCCACGCTCATCGCGGCAAGGGCAAACCCCTCGCGGGCACCACTGTCCGTTTCTGCAACGAGGCGATGATCGACCAGATCGAGGCTCAGGCTCACGCATCCACCGGGTTCATGCACCGGCCCCGTGGTCAGACCACGGGGCGTCACATAGAGCGTCGCATGCCAGGAATGGTTGACCCAAGGCGTATGGGACAGCCGGTATTTCCCGACGATCTGGGTCCAGAGATGGAGCGCGGTGCAAGTCTCGGACCAATCGCCATAACCCAGAACAGGCCAGGCGCCTTTTAACGCCGCAGCGTTCATCCGATCGGCTCCATATTCTGGCGCTTCAGCGCAAGCTGCACACCCGCATCCGCCTCCATCCGCGACATGTGCTGCTTCAGCGCGGTGTAATCATCATAGGACAGCGGGGTCTGGTCGATCCAGCGTGTCAGGACATAGAGGAAAGTATCGGCAAAGCTGCGTTTGCCCAGATACCAGTCGCCGCCGTTCTTGCTCAGAATGTCGTTCAGACGCCGGTAATGACCATCGAGCTTCTGATAGGTCTTGCGTTTGACCTCTTCAATGGCCGCTTCCGTTTCGGCAAAGTTTTGCGGGCCGAAATGACCACCATAGGCCGCATGGACCTCGGACGTCATGTAGGACAATGCCTCGGCTTCCTTCCGGCCCAGCACCGTATCGCGACCATACCCCCCGCTGCCATGTTTGGCACCCAGCCAAGCGAGAATCGCCGCCGCTTCGGTCAGCACATCGCCGTCCTCGAACCGCAGCGCGGGCACCTTCCCCTTTTCGTTGATCGCCAGATATTCGTCCTTCTTGTGATCACCATAAGCCATCGTGTGCACTTCGACGGGCGCGTCGAGCCATGCCACTGCTATATTGGGCGACAGCGAACAGGTTCCGGGCATTGTATAGAGGGTTGGCATATTGAATTTCCTTTCAGATATATTTGAGCGGTTCGGAGTAGATCAGGTGGCAATGCAGCGGGTCAGTGCGTGAGGGGGCGCGCAGGTCCTGAAATCTCCTTGGCGATGGTCACGAGGACCCTTTGTCAATCTGTCGGCGCTGCGGCGAAAGCCGCAAAGCCGTCTAGAAATTTCTCCAGTCGTTCGCGCATATGTTCGTCCGTCATTCGGCCTTCTTCGTCGAAAACGTTGCCGGCCCGGGCCACCATCAATCGCCCTGACCACCAAGGCCGCGTCCCGAGCGTTCGCAAGACAGAGAGCCAACTGTCCTGCGCCAGTATCGTTCCAAACCCACCGGGCGACGCGCCCAGAACCGCAACCGGCTTGCCGCCGAAAACCCGCGAGATGTCGCCCGCCGGGCGGCTGGTCCAGTCGATAGCGTTCTTGAAGACGCCGGGGATCGAATTGTTGTATTCCGGCGAAAACAACAGCAGCCCGTCGGCCTCTTCGATCTGCGTTTTCAGCGCCTCGACCGTAGGGGGCACCCCGTGGGCCTGCTCTTCGTCCGCGTCATAGAGCGGGATACCCGCTATGCTGCCTCGGGTCAGGGTGCTGCCCTCGGGCATCAAGTCCTGCGCCGTGTGCAGCAGTGCGGTGTTGAACGAGGCACGCCGCAGGCTGCCGGATATTCCCAGGATGCGGGTCATTTTCTTTCCACTTTTGTCAGACGGCCATTGGACCGGATTGCACTGGTTGCGTGTTCCACTCGGGCAGGACGCGCCCTTGAAAAGAGACGCCGCGTCACGGCATCTCTTTGGGGTGAGATAAGGCGGAGGGTCAGGCCTTCAATGCTTGCGGCACGAAGGCATCGATGACCGGCAGCCGGCGCAGGGCGAAAGCCCCGCCGCCCTGAATGGCCACCGCAACGGCCAGGGCGACCAGCAGCGCGGGGAATTCCCAGCCGCCACCCTCACCGCTGAACAGCCAGCCATTGCCCGCATGCGCCCAGAGGGAGCCAAGAAGAACCGGCAGCGACAGCAGAGCCGCAAGACGGGTGTAGAGGCCCGCGAGGATCGCCACGCCGCCCACGACCTCGGCAAAGATGGTCAGATACGCCGCGATTGCCGGCAACCCGAGGCTGCCGAAAAAAGCGACGGTGCCGGGCAAGGTGAAAACAAACAGCTTGAGCAGGCCATGCGCCAGAAGGATTGCGCCAAGCGAAACCCGGGTGAGGGTTGCGCCGACATTGGTGTTGGATTCGAAGGTCATTGTGTGTCTCCTGTGAATGGGTCTTTTGTTTCCTGCCCTCTATATCGACCATTGCTTCTAAGTTGATAATATGGAGATATGGCATCTCACTCATTCCATTAAGTTGATAATCCCATGGATCAGATAACGCGCATCGGCATCTTTGTTGCAGTGGTGAAGGAACAGAGCTTTGCCGGGGCGGCGCGACGGCTCGGGATGACCAGCTCTGCGGTTTCCAAGCAGGTTCAGAACCTCGAGCAGGATCTGAAGGTCAAGCTGCTCAACCGCACCACCCGCCATGTTGCCGCGACCGAAGAGGGCGCGATCTACTTCGAACGGGCGAAACGTGCGCTGATTGACCTGCAGGAGGCGGAGGAGGAAATCCACGAGTTGAAATCGCATCCCCGCGGGCCGCTGCGGGTCAGCTTTCCGCAAAGTCTGGGCGTGAAATACCTGACCGGCTGCGCTGCACGGTTCGCGCATAGCTATCCGCATGTGGCCTTGGATATTAGCCTGAGCGACCGGTTCATTGACCCGGTGAACGATGGCTATGACGTCGTGGTGCGGATCGGATCGCTCGCCGATTCCTCGCTGATGACGCGGCGGCTGGCGTCATGCCCCTTCATGCTGTGCGCCAGCGCCGACTATATCGAACGCAACGGCTTGCCAGAGGCGCCCGAGGATCTTGCCGCGCATGACGTACTGGCCTACTCGGGCAATGGCGCCGCGCATGAATGGCGTTACAAGGATGCGGCGGGGCAAGTGGGACGCGTGTCGCTCAGCGGTTCGCTCCGGTCCGATTCCGGTGACATGCTGTGCCGCGCGGCCGTTGAGGGCATCGGCATTGCCGTCCTGCCGGTCTTCTATGTCGCCGAACATTTACAGGCAGGCCGCCTGCAACGGCTTCTGCCTGATCATCTGACCTGGCCGGAGCGGGATATTCATGTGCTGTTCCGGCCGAACCGCTATCAGCCCGCCCGCCTGCGGCTGTTTGTCGATCAGCTGGTAAAGACCGCCAGTGATTTCCCTTGGGAGCAGAAGTAGGCGGCCTTGCGCGCTCGCGCTCAAACCTCGATCTTCTCGATATCTTTCAAGACAGCATGCACAGCAAGGCCCGTCGCGGTCAGCCCGTAGGTCACCTTGGGCGGAATCGTGTTTTCCTGTTCGCGCCAGACCAGACCATCCGCCTCCAACTCGCGCAGACGCTGGGTCAGGACCTTGGGCGAGATACCCTTAATCGTGCGACGCAACACGCCAAAGCGGCAGGCTTGCTGTTCGCCCAGCACATAGATCACATGGGTTTTCCACTGGCCCCAAAGCTTGCGCAGCAGAGTATCGGCGGCACAGGGCAGGCCGATTTCTTCAGAAACATCCGGCGCTTGAGCTTCTTTTTGGGTAGTTTCCATTTGGTAACGACTTTCGCTTGGTAACTTCGGAACTACATAAGCCTTCAACCGTTGATCGCAACATCGGTGCCGACTGTATTTACACCGGCCCGGTGTTCCAAAGGAGAAAGCACCATGTCTCGATCCACATCCCAAGCCATCCCCGGCCTGCATCACGTCACTGCCATATCCGGACCGCCGCAGAACAATCTCGACTTCTGGATCGGTACATTGGGTCAGCGGCTGGTCAAACGCACTATCAATTTCGACGATCCGGGCACGTATCACCTTTATTACGGCGACGCGGATGCGGCGCCGGGGTCGATCATGACCTTCTTTCCTTTCGTGGACGCAGGCCCGGGCCGCGCTGGCGCCGGCATGGCCTCTGCCGTTGCCTATGCCATTCCGGACCTTGATCAGCGCATGGGCGAGCTCGCCGAGGCCGCCATCGATTTCGACGGCCCGTTCGAGCGCTTCGGAGACCGCGCTATTGCCCTGAAAGACCCGGATGGTCTGCGGGTGGAGCTGATCGAAGGCGGCGCTCGGGATGAAGGCTTCCATTCGGTGACGCTCTGGCTCGACGAGGTCGAGTCTACTGGCCGTGTGCTGGAGGCGATGGGGTACGCGCGAGAGGCGGACGAGTCCACGGCGACCGGCGGCACGGGGGGCACGGAAACACGGCTGCGCTATCGCTCCACTGACCCCGAGCGGGGCTCGGCGGTTGACCTGATGACCTCGGATGCACACTCCATCGGACGATCAGGGGCGGGCACCATTCACCACGTTGCCTTTCGGGCGCGTACCGCAGAGGAGCAGCAGCAATGGCGAGAGCGGCTGTCTGGCGTAGGCATGCAGGTCACACCGGTGATCGACCGGCAGTATTTTGACGCGATCTATTTCCGCATCCCCGGCGGCGTGTTGTTTGAAATCGCAACCGATCCGCCCGGTTTCGCGGTGGACGAAGATCCAGCCCATCTGGGCGAAGCGCTAAAACTGCCCGAGAAATACGAAGCGCATCGCGCGCTTATCGAGCAGGTTCTGCCCGAAATTCGGCTGCCGTCATGAGCAGCGCGCTGGAGGCGAAAACCCGCGGCACCGGTCCGCATGCGGGGCAACGGCTGGTCACAGACGGGGCGCCGCTGCACCGGGCGCAGCTGGCTGCCGTGATGATCCACGGCCGTGGTGGCGCACCTGAGGACATGATCGGTCTTGCCGACCACCTCGCCCTGCCGGAAATGGCAATCCTCGCCCCGGCGGCGGCGGGCAGATCCTGGTGGCCGGACTCTTTCCTCGCTCCGCTTGAGGCGAACGAGCCAGGTCTTGGCAGCGGGCTGAGCGTCGTCTCTGCGCTGCTGGACGATTTGGCGGCGCAAGGCTTCGGCCCGGAGCGGATCGCCCTTGCCGGATTTTCGCAAGGGGCCTGTCTCGCTATCGAGGCCGCGGCGCGGCTTGCCCGCCCGCTCCGCGCTGTGGCGACTCTTTCCGGTGGCCTTGTCGGCACCGGTGACGCGGGCGGGCCGCCGCTGGCCGAGCTTTACAATCGCCCGGCCAAGCGGTTCGACTACGAAGGTCGGCTCGACAATGTGCCGGTCCTGCTGGGCTGTCACGAACAGGATCCGCATATCCCGTTGGCCCGGGTGCGTGAAAGCGCCAGGGTTTTAGGAGCCATGGGCGCGCGGGTCGACACGATCGTCATGCCCGGCGCCGGTCACGGTATCGTTGCCGATGAGGCGGCTTGGCTGCGCAAACATTTGAACGACTAAGGGGACGCCAATGAGCACTGACTTCGAAATCACCCGCGAAGAGACTGAGAGCAAGGGGCGCTACGCGGCCGTGGTCGACGGTCACGAGGCCGAAATGACCTATTCCCGCGCCGGTGCCAGCACGATCATCATTGATCATACCGGCGTGCCGGATGCCCTGCGAGGCCACGGCGTCGGCCAGGCCCTGGTGCGCCGCGGCGTCGAGGATGCCCGCGCTGAGGGCCGCAAGATCGTGCCGCTCTGCCCGTTCGCCAAGGCGCAGATTGCCAGGCACCCCGAATGGCAGGACGTCCTGAAAGGCTGAAACCTGCAAAACCGAAGAAGAAAGAAGGAGAGATATCATGAGCTGGAGCCCTTGCCCCGACCCCGTCCCGGGAGACGCCAAAAGCGTCGACGCGGTGGAGACCCTGATCGTGCCGCGCTCTGTCGATCTGGGAGAAATGGAGGTGCGCCGCGCGCTGCCCTCCGACAAACGCCAGATGGTGGGGCCGTTCATCTTTTTCGATCAGATGGGCCCGGCCGAGTTCCTGACCGACCAGGGCATCGACGTGCGGCCGCACCCTCACATCAACCTTGCCACGCTGACCTATCTCTTTGAGGGACAGATCCTGCATCGCGACAGCCTCGGCTCCGATCTGGCAATCGAGCCGGGCGCCGTGAACTGGATGAAAGCGGGAAAGGGCATCGTGCATTCCGAACGCACCGCCCCCGAACGTCTGGCCAGCGGCCAGCGTCTGTTCGGGTTGCAGACCTGGATGGCACTTCCCGAAGATGAGGAGGAATCCGATCCCGCCTTCATGCACCACGGCAAGGCGGACCTTCCGGAGGTCGAGGCCGAAGGTCTGACCGCGCGGCTGATCGCAGGCTCCGCCTTTGGCGCCACGTCGCCGCTCAAGACCGCGTCCGACACGCTCTATGCGGATGTGACGGTCGCACCGGGCGCAAAAGCACCGATCGCGGCAAATGCCGAAGAGCGGGCGCTCTATACCATCCATGGAAAGATCGAGATCGCAGGCTCTACCTTCGAGCCCGGCCAACTGCTTGTCCTGCGCCCGGGGGACGAGATTACCGTCACAGGCGTGTCTGACGGCACCGGCGATCACGCGCGATTCATGCTGTTCGGCGGCGCGCCGATGGAGGGGCCACGCTATATCTGGTGGAACTTCGTCTCCTCGCGGCGGGAACGCATCGAACAAGCACGGGAGGAATGGCGGCGCGGGCGGTTCGAAACCGTGCCGGGCGACGAGGAAGACTATATCCCCCTGCCCGAAGGCACACCCAAGATCAGGCGTGCTGAAGGTGCGGTGCATTACCCGTGAAGCCATGGCCGATCTTTTCTGCCGCCGTTGCCCTCCTCGCGGCAACGGCGGGCTCGCCCGTGCTCGCAGCCGGCCCCGAAGAGGGGCGGGCGATGTTTGGCCTCGTTGGTATGGAACTGGCATTTCTCGAAGCTCTGGCGCTGATCGCTCTTGCCTGCATTTTCGTGCCACTGTCGCGCGCCATCGGCCTCGGTACGGTGATCGGTTATCTCGTGGCGGGGGTGGTCGCAGGTATCGGCCTGTCGATCTCCTTCACCCGTGACCCCGGCGAGTTGCTCCATTTCGCCGAGTTCGGCGTCGTGCTCTTTCTCTTCGTGATCGGACTGGAATTCCGCCCCGCGCGCCTGTGGGAGATGCGCGGTACGATTTTTGGCCGGGGCCTTGCGCAGGTCATGGTCTGCGCGGCGCTGCTGACCGGCGCGGCGCTTTTGGCCGATTTGGAATGGCGCGTGGCGCTGATCATAGGGCTGGGGCTGGCGCTGTCCTCCACCGCGCTGGTCATGCGCGGCATTGATGAGAGCGGCGAGCGCAACTCCACCTTCGGGCAAACCGCCATCGCAGTCCTGCTGTTCGAGGATCTGGCCATCGTGCCGTTCCTTTTGCTGGTGACGCTGCTGGCGCCCTCGGGCGGGGAGGCGACGCTGGCCGACAACCTTCAGGCCGCGGCCATCGGCATCGGCGCCATCGTCCTTCTGATCCTGATCGGACGCTATGCGCTCGACCCAATCTTCCGCATCATTGCACGCACGCGCACGCCGGAGCTGATGACCGCTGCCGCGCTTGGCGTGGTGGTTTTTGCCGCGCTGGTCATGGCATCGGCGGGGCTGTCTTATGCCATGGGGGCCTTCATCGCCGGGGTCATGCTGGCTGAATCCTCCTATCGCCACGAGGTAGAAGCCGACATCGAACCTTTCCGGGGGCTGTTCATGGGGCTTTTCTTCGTGGCCGTGGGCCTCTCGCTCGATCTGGTCGCCGTCGCGGGCAACTGGCGCGTGATCATGTTCGCGGTGCCGATCACGGTCGCGCTGAAAGGGATCGGCGCCTATGGCGTCAATCGCGCCTTCGGCACACCACATCCAACCGCGCTGCGCATCGCCTTTGCCATGGGGCAACACGGTGAATTCGGCTTCGTCCTTTTCGCGGCCGCCAGTTCTGCGCTGATCCTGCCCGGTGACATTGCATCGATCGTCGTGGCGATCGTCACGCTGTCGATGGCGCTGTCGTCACAGTCCGATCGCGCCTACCGCATGGTCATGGGAAAGCCCCGGCGCGAAACGATCGACGAGGATTACACCGACGCCAAAGGGGCCGTCCTGATCGTCGGATTTGGCCGGGTCGGGCAACTGGTGGCGCAGCCGCTGATCTCCGAAGGGATTGCCGTGACCCTGCTCGACCATGATGCCGACCGTATCCGCGAGGCAAAACGGTTCAACGAACGGGTGCATTTCGGCGATGGCACACGGGCCGAGGTGCTGACCGCGGCCGGGGCCGCGACAGCCGGGGCGATCGTGGTGGCCACCGATGACCCCGACACGACGCTCCATATTGTCAGGGTCGTCCGCCGCAAGTTCCCAAACGCCGCTCTCCTTGTCCGCGCACATGACCGGATCCACGCCGTCCGTCTCGCCAGCGAAGGCGTGCCAGGAAGCGCGATCATGCGCGAAACTCTGCTGTCGGCATTGGCCCTGAGCGAGCAGGCATTGCGCGCATTGGGCTATACCGATGGTGACGCCGGTGAAGCCGTTACCCGCGCCCGCAAGCGCGATGTCGCGCGGCTTGATAGGCAGATCGTCGCTGCCCGTGACAAGGACGAGCGCGACGCCATCGTGGCTGCCATTGCCCCTGAGCCGGTGGCACGAGACTAAAGCGTTTCGCCTTTAAGCTGAGACATCAGATAAAGGCGAAAGGCGCGCAACGCTGGTATGGCGCGCGCTTTCCGCGAAAAGCTGTGAGTCAGGTTTTTCGCGAAACGCTTTAACGTGCCATTCAATTCTCACTGAACCAACAGCCGGACAAACACTGGTGCGCACGCGAATGCCATTCCTTGCAACAGCGAGCAGTGCCACCGGTGTCCCCTGAATCTCGCGGGCCACTCAACGAAGCCGGCATTCGTTGAAATGCCAGGACGCCAACTGACTGTTCCTGCCATCACGAATGGCGGGCCATCCCCCTTTGCAGGCCCAACTGGATGCTTCGGTGCAGCTTCGCCGGACGTGAAATTAAGCGTGACGCGGCACCGTGGATATCCGCAACTGCGATGGGGGAACCTTCAGGATTTATGTTACGGGCGCACGGTTCCAGGCAGATCAGGCGATAAATTGATGGTCGACGTGCCCAGGCTCGCCCTCACGCGGCCGCGTAGCTCGTGAAGACCTCCGTGCTTCCGTCCTTCCGGATCAGCAAGACATCATAGGCGTCGCGCTTTTCCGCAGGCCCCATGCCCGGTGATCCGTAGGGCATGCCGGGCACGGCGAGGCCGACGGCATCGGGACGCTCGGTGAGGAGCCTGTGAATGTCGGCCGTCGGCACGTGTCCTTCGATCATGTAGCCTTCGATCTGCCCTGTATGGCACGAGGTCATGCCTTGGGGGATACCGTTCTCAAGCTTGTGCTTGAACAGCAATGTGCCAAAGCTGCGTTCCGTCGTGACAGTAAAACCATCCGCGCGCAGGATCTTGATCCAGGCCGTGCAGCATCCGCAGTTCGGGTCCGTGAGGACATGGATCGCAGGCGCAGCCTGCGCCATTCCTGCAAATGGTACGGCAACGGCAAAGCTTGCGGTGCACGTCATCATGGCGCGTCGGGTGACGATCATTGATGTCTTCCTTCAGGTTGTTGCGGAGGCGTCGTCGCGAACCGCGTCGGACATATGGATAATCGACGGGTTGACCACGTCTGGCGACCCGGATGGCCGGAAAAACAGCAATCGCAGGGCGTTCGCCGTGACCAGCACGGTAGCACCAGTGTCGGCGAGGATCGCGATCCAGAGACCGGTAATCCCAAGCACGGTGGTCACCAGAAAGACCGCCTTCAGCCCCAGCGCGATGGCGATGTTCTGGCGGATATTCGCCATGGCCGCGCGGGCAAGGCGGATCGTGCCTGCCACGTCCGTCACGCGGTTGCGCAGGATCGCCGCGTCCGCCGTCTCCAGCGCCACATCGGTGCCAGACCCCATGGCGACACCGACATGTGCGGCGGCCAGCGCGGGCGCGTCATTGATGCCGTCGCCGATCATCATCACCCTTGCGCCCGATGTCAGATCCCGGATGGCGGTGACCTTGTCTTCGGGCATGAGTTCTGACCGCTGCTCAATGCCAAGCCCCTCGGCGATGGCCTGCGCGGTGCGCGCATTGTCCCCGGTCAGCATGAGCGCGGATATGTCGAGCGCGCGAAGCTGCGCCACCGCGTCAGCCGCATCGGCGCGCGGTTCATCCCGCAACGCGATTAGGCCCTGCGGCGCGTCCTCACGCAGCACGATCACGACCGTCTTGCCCTCGGCCTGAAGCGCTGCCACGCGGGTGCGCAGGTCATCGCTCAGCGCGCCGCGCTCCTCCGCCAGCCGAGGCGACCCGACGCAAACAGTCGCACCGTCGATCAAGGCCTCCGCCCCCTTGCCGGGCAGGGCGCGCCCCCCGGTGGCAACAGCCGCGTCA
>JBLWYG010000048.1:0-19213 GCA_048267045.1 Roseovarius sp.
GGCCCAGCATCAGCGTGCGGCAGCAGGGCGCGTGATAGCGGCGGTAAACGCCCGATACCTCGAAAAACGTCGCCTCGCCCTTGGTGAACGGCCGCCCGTTCCATGTCAAATGCGGCGCGCCGGCCTCGGACCCGGACGGCAGCAGCGGCAGGATCGCCGGGTAGTCGCCCCACGCGCCCGGCACGCCGCGCACGGCGTCGCGGAAAATTTCGGCGACGATTTCGTTCTTGGGCACGCCCGGCTCGACCCGTTCCAGCAGGCCATCTACGATCTTGTCGGTGATGCTGGCCGCCTTGCGCATGAAGGTGATTTCTTCGCCCGATTTGACCGCGCGCTGCCAGTTCACCAAGGCAGTGGCATCGACCAGCGTCGCATCGGGCAGGTTGGCCTTCAGCACTTCATACGCCTTGGCCGAGAAATAGTAGTTGTCCATCTCGACGCCGATCCGGGCCGATCCCAGCCCCAGATCCTTCAGTCGCGCCGCCAGATCCTCCATCGGGTGGCGTTCGGTGGACTGGACGTATTTATCGTCGTAGCCCCAGACGCGCGCGTCCTCCATCCAGACGGTGCGCACGCCGCCATTGGCATCCATGGCACGGCCCCACCACGCGGGATCGGCATCGGGGAACACCAGCACGCCCTGATGGACGTAGAACGACCAGCCGTCATAGGCGGTCAGCCAGTTCTGGTTGGACGGGTCGGTGCAGAACATCACGTCGATATTCGCCGCGTCCATCGCATGGCGTGTCTTGACCAGCCGCCGCTGATATTCGGCGGTGCTGAACGGGATATCTTTTTCGATCATGTCGCGGCCTTTCTCTTTGATCGTCCTGCGCGGCATCTCATGCCGGATTTACATTTTGCGCAAGGGGTGCGTTGACGGCATCTGATTGCAGGCTCAAAGGTGGCAGGCATGAACAGCCACTTGCGAGCCACCACATGATCCGTCTTGATGCCCGCGATCTGGATATCCTGCGCGCGCTGGCCGCCAATGGCCGGATGACGAACGCCGATCTGGCAACTGCGGCGGGCCTCTCGGCCAGCCCCTGCTGGGAGCGGGTGCGCAAGCTGCAGGAGGCCGGCGTGATCGAGGGCATCCATGCGCGCATCTCGCTGAAGAAGATCAGCCCGCACGTCACCGTCTTTGTCACGGTCGAACTGACCGATCATACCGCCGCCGCCTTTCGCAGCTTCGAGGCAGCGATGGGGCGCTATGATCAGGTCACGGGCTGCTGGGCGCTGGGCGGCGGGTATGACTATCTGCTGCATATCGTGGCCCGCGACATCGAGGGGTATCAGGCGCTGCTGGATGACATGCTGGACGCCGGCATCGGGCTGGCGCGGTATTTCACCTATGTCGTGACCAAGACGGTCAAGGACAGCCCCGTGCCGCCCTTCGCCGCACTGCTGGGGAAGTAAGCAGAAGATTCTTCTGCAAGCCGCCGTCATTTCGGTTACACAGACTGCATGATTTGCGGCATTTTCCGCGCAAAGACGCGCGCCGATTCCGCGCGCCCTCAAGTCAAGGAGACACCCCGATGCTCAGAAACGACCAACTGGCCGAATGGGACCGTGATAATTTCTTTCACCCCTCAACGCATCTGGCGCAGTTCGCCCGCGGCGAAGTGCAAAGCCGCATCATCAGCGGCGCCAAGGATTGCCATATCGAGGACCGCGAGGGGAACCGCCATCTGGACGCTTTTGCCGGGCTTTACTGCGTCAACGTCGGCTATGGCCGCACCGAAATTGCCGAGGCGATCGCCAAACAGGCGCATGAGCTGGCCTATTACCACGCCTATGTCGGCCACGGCACCGAGGTCGCGATCACGCTGGCCAAGATGGTCCTCGACCGGGCGCCCGATCACATGTCCAAGGTCTATTTCGGGCTGAGCGGCTCGGACGCGAACGAGACCAACATCAAGCTGATCTGGTACTACAACAACATCCTTGGCCGCCCGCAAAAGAAGAAGATCATCAGCCGCTGGCGCGGCTATCACGGCTCGGGTCTGATGACCGGCTCGCTGACCGGGCTGGAGCTGTTTCACAAGAAGTTCGATCTGCCGTTGGAACAGGTCATTCATACCGAGGCGCCGTATTATTTCCGCCGCGACGATCTGGATATGAGCGAAGAGCAGTTCGTCGCCCACTGCGTGCAAAAGCTGGAAGAGCTGATCGAGGCCGAGGGCGCGGACAAAATTGCCGGTTTCATCGGCGAGCCTGTGCTGGGCACCGGCGGTCTGGTGCCGCCGCCCGCAGGCTACTGGCCCGCGATTCAGGCTGTGCTGGACAAGCATGACATCCTGCTGATCGCCGATGAGGTCGTCACCGGCTTTGGCCGTCTGGGCAGCATGTTCGGGTCTGATCACTACGGCATGAAGCCTGACCTGATCACCATCGCCAAGGGCCTGACCAGCGCCTACGCGCCGCTGTCGGGTAGCATCGTGTCGGACAAGATGTGGAAGGTGCTGGAGCAGGGGACGGACGAGAACGGTCCCATCGGCCACGGCTGGACCTATTCGGCGCACCCCATTGGGGCGGCGGCGGGCGTTGCCAATCTCAAGCTGCTGGACGATCTGGACCTGATCGCCAACAACCGCGAGGTTGGCGGGTATCTGAACACCGCGATGCGGGACGCGCTGGGCGATCATCCCAATGTCGGCGATATTCGCGGCGAGGGGATGATGTGCGCGGTCGAGTTCGTGAAAAACCGCGACGGCCGCGTCTTCTTTGATGCCGCTGACAAGATCGGGCCGCAGGTCACTGCCGCGCTGGGCGCGAATGGCGTGATCGGGCGGGCAATGCCGCAGGGCGATATCCTGGGCTTTGCCCCGCCTTTCTGCCTGACCCGCGCCGAGGCGGACGAGGTGGTGTCCAAGACGGCGCAGGCTGTCGAATCCGTATTGGGCTGACGTCGACAGACGTCTGAAACAGCCAACAGGGGCGCGCCCGGTCGCGCCCCTGATCCGTGTCATCTTCCAGATGCTTAATTTTTGTGCAGTTTGGCCGCGGTGCCTAATTCTTAGGCGACAGCATCCGAAACACCCCTGATCCTTCGGGAATCCTTTTAGCCGCACTGCAGAAACTGTGCAGTCTGGATGAGGAAATCCACATCGGGGAACGATCATGCCGAAACTCATCAACACCTGTCTGGTCGCTGCGCTGGCGCTGACCCCTCATACGGCGCTTGCCCAAGCGGCGGACGCGGCGCCCATGCCCTCTGAAATCGGGTTCATCTTCAACAGCTTCCTCTTTCTCGTCTCGGGCTTTCTGGTGTTCTTTATGGCCGCAGGCTTTGCCATGCTGGAGGCCGGGCTGGTGCGCGGCAAGAACGTGGCGATGCAATTGACCAAGAACGTCGCGCTGTTTTCCATCGCGTCGATCTTCTTTTACGTGCTGGGCTATCACCTGATGTATCCGGGCGATGCATGGACGATCCCGAACGTGTTGGGCGCATTCGCGGTCACTGCGCTTGAACCTGTGGGGCTGGACGGGGCTGCGCCAGATCTGAGCTATGCCTCCATCGGGTCGGATTTCTTCTTTCAGCTGATGTTCTGCGCGGCGACCGCATCCATCGTGTCGGGCGCGCTGGCCGAAAGGATCAAGCTGTGGCCGTTCCTTTTATTCGTCATCGCGCTGACCGCTGTCATCTATCCGATTCAGGCCAGCTGGAAATGGGGAGGGGGATTCCTGGATGCGATGGGGTTTCAGGACTTTGCCGGTTCGACCGTGGTGCATTCGGTCGGTGGCTGGGCCGCTCTGACCGGCGCGATCGTCCTGGGCCCTCGGCTGGGCCGCTACAAGGACGGCAAGGTCCAGGCATTTCCCGGCTCGAATCTGGCGCTGGCTACGCTGGGCATGTTCATCCTGTGGATGGGCTGGTTCGGGTTCAACGGCGGCTCGCAGCTTTATATGAACAGCGCGGGCAACGTGGCGGACATCAGCCGTATCTTTGCGAATACCAACATCGCGGCCTCTGCCGGTGCCATCGCGGCGCTGCTTCTGACGCAGGCGCTGTATAAGAAGCCGGACCTGACCATGATCCTGAACGGCGCGCTGGCCGGGCTGGTGGCGATCACTGCCGAACCTTTGGCGCCAACGCTGGTGCAGGCGACCCTGATCGGGGCGGCGGGCGGCGGGATCGTGGTCTTTGCCGTGCCGTTTCTGGACCGCATGCAAATCGACGATGTGGTCGGCGCGATCCCGGTGCATCTGTTCGCCGGGATCTGGGGAACTGTCGCTGTCGTGTTCACCAATGACGCGGCCAGTGTCGGCACGCAGCTCTATGCCATCATGATCGTCGGCCTGTTTGTCAGCATTTCGTCGGCGGCGGTCTGGCTGCTGTTGAAGAACACGATCGGCCTGCGCGTCTGCGCCGACACCGAGATCGACGGGCTCGACATGGCTGAATTGGGGATGGAGGCCTACCCCGAATTCTTGAAGGTCTGATTGGCCTTCCCGTATGGCACGAAGGATGTGGAGGGACGGCGAAATCCGCTCCCGCCAGGGTCGGCGCCACTTGGACATCGAATGGTGTCCACATGGTGCGCTGGGGTGTCGCCATGTCGTATTATGGACAAAAAATGGCGCATCACGGTTGCAAAGCTAAGCATAACGCGGTTTAGTCTCCGCTAAACGCGGCTTGATCGCGAAAAATGATAAACAACGGGGAGACTCATTTGGCTGAGTCGCACATTGGCGATGCGTTCGTGGAATTCGAGCGCGTGCAGAAGAGCTATGATGGGGAAACACTGGTCGTCAAAGATTTGAACCTGTCGGTTCCAAGGGGCGAGTTTCTGACGATGCTGGGCCCGTCGGGATCCGGCAAGACGACCTGCCTGATGATGCTGGCCGGGTTTGAGACGGCAACGCATGGCGATATCCGCCTTGGCGGCACGTCCATCAACAACATTCCGCCCCACAAGCGCGGCATCGGCATGGTGTTTCAGAACTACGCGCTGTTCCCGCACATGACCATTGCCGAAAATCTCGCCTTCCCGCTGGAAGTGCGCAAGATGGGCAAGGACGAGCGTGAGAAAAAGGTCAAACGCGCACTCGACATGGTCGAGATGGGCACATTCGGCGGACGCCGCCCTGCGCAGCTATCGGGCGGTCAGCAGCAGCGCGTCGCCCTGGCCCGCGCATTGGTGTTTGAGCCCGAACTGGTCCTGATGGACGAGCCGCTGGGCGCGCTGGACAAGCAGTTGCGCGAGAAGATGCAGTTCGAAATCACCCATCTGGCCCATCAGCTGGGCATTACCACCGTCTACGTCACCCACGACCAGACCGAGGCGCTGACAATGTCAGACCGCGTCGCCGTGTTCGACGACGGCCGGATTCAGCAGATCGCGCCGCCCGATGCGTTGTATGAGAAGCCCGAAAACAGCTTCGTCGCGCAGTTCATCGGCGAGAACAACACGCTCCAAGGCGTCGTCAAGGAGATCAAGGGCGATCTGGCCCTGGTCGAGCTGGACAATGGCGATCTGATCGACTGCAAGCCGATCAATGTCAGCAAGGTGGGCGAGCGTACGCAGGTTTCAATCCGCCCAGAGCGGGTGGAGTTCGACAAGAAACGTCTGCAGCCGGGCGTTCACACGCTCAAGGCCGAGGTGCTGGAATTCGTCTATATGGGCGACATTTTCCGCACGCGGCTGCGGGTTGCCGGCAATGATGATTTTATCGTCAAGACGCGCAACGCGCCGGATCAAAAGCGCCTGGAACCGGGCCAGCAGCTGGAAATCGGCTGGCTGCCTCGGGACTGCCGCGCGCTGGATGCATGACGACAGGAATATCGCGGCCGACGCAGGCCCGATGCAAAGTGGGATCAGCTGCCTGACCCGTTGCGGCCCCCCTCGAAATAAATAACGGGATACCAAGGGAGAAAAACATGAAGTTTACTACAACTCTGATGGCATCGACGGCGCTGACCGCTGCGGCCAGCATGGCGTCGGCGCAGGATATGGCCGATTCGATGACAATCGTGTCCTGGGGCGGTGCCTATCAGGACAGCCAGAAAAACGCCTATGCAGAACCCTACAAGGAAGAGCATCCCGAGGTTAGCATTTCCTGGGACGAAAGTTCGAACGAGGCGGTCGCCAAGCTGCGCGCGCAGAACGAGGCGGGCAACATCACCTGGGATCTGGTCGACGTCGTCGGCGCCGATGCGATGCGCCTGTGCGACGAAGGTCTGGCGATGGAAATCGACCATGACGAAATGCTGGCCCCCGGCGACGACGGCTCCACCCCGACCGATGATTTCGGCGAGGTCATCGTATCCGACTGCTTCATCCCGCAGATCGTCTATTCGACCACCTTCGGCTATCGCACCGACATGGTGCCCGAAGGCACCGAGCCGCCCAGCAAGATCTGCGACGTGTTCGACACCGAGAAGTATCCCGGCAAGCGCTCGCTGGAAAAGCGTCCGATCAACAACATGGAATGGGCGCTGATGTGTGACGGCGTGGCGAACGAGGACATCTATGATGTGCTTGCCACACCCGAAGGACAGCAGCAGGCGCTCGACAAGCTGGAGACGATCAAGGACGACGTCGTCTGGTGGTCCGCAGGCGCCGACACGCCGCAGCTGTTGGCCGATGGCGAAGTCTTCATCGGCTCGACGTATAACGGCCGTCTGTTCAGCGTGATCGAGGAGCAGAAGCAGCCCGTTGCGATGATGTGGGACGGTCAGGTCTACGACTTTGACGGCTGGATCATTCCGACCGGTCTGTCCGAGGAGCGTCTGGCGCGGGTGATGGATTTCGTCAAGACCACGACGGACACCCAGCATCTGGCCGATCAGGCGAAATACATCTCCTACGGTCCTGCGCGTGCCTCATCTGCGCCTCTGGTCGGTCAGCATGCCGAACTGGGTATCGATATGGCACCGCATATGCCGACCGATCCTGCCAATGCCGGTAACGTCCTTCAGCCGAACTTCGTGTTCTGGGCTGATTACCGCGACGACATCGACACCAAATTCCAGGCGTGGCTGGCCCAGTAAAACCGGTTTCAGGCGGGCATCGCGCCCGCCTTGCCGAGTAAAAGGTGCGGCCCGCAATGTACGGGCCGCACACACCAAACGGGGACGAAGCGCTTATGCCCAAGGGGTATCTGATCGGACATATCACTGTGAACAATCCCGAAGCGTATGCTGAATACGTCGCGCGGGATACACCGATACTGGCACGCCACGGCGGACAATTCATCGTTCGCGGCGGCCAGTCCGAAACGCACGAGGGCGAGACCTACAAGCGGCATGTGGTGATTGAATTTCCCAGCTATGCCGCGGCCCAGGCAGCCTATGCCGATCCTGAATATCAAAACGTCGCCGACATCCGCAGGCGCACGGCCGAAAGCGTGATCATCCTGGTCGAAGGGACCTGAACACATGAGCGATACCGCAACCAATGCGCCGGTCCTGGCCGCCGACGGAACCCCGCTAAAGCGCAGTCTTGGCCGCGCATTGCGGGTACAGAAGATGCGCGCGCTGGCGTTGATTGCGCCATTGCTGATCTTTGTCCTGATTTCCTTTATCCTGCCCATCGGTGATATGCTGTTCCGCTCAGTCGAGAACCAGATCGTCGAAAACACGCTGCCCTATACCGTTGACGAACTGGCGAAATGGGACGGCGAGAGTAACGAACTGCCGCCCGAGCCGGTGTTCCGGGACATGTATTTCGACCTGTTTCTTGCCGCCGAGATGAAGCGCCACACTCGTCTGGGGTCGCGCCTGAACTACGAGGCCAGCGGAATGTCATCGCTTTTCCGTCAGGCGGGCCGCAAGCTGGACGATCCGGGCAAGGAGATGCAGGCCCGGCTGGAAGAGGTCGATCCCCGTTGGGGCGAGCGCGAAACATATTACGATATTTTCAATGCGGCCGAAGGCGTGGCCGTTGATGACGCGCTGCTGTCTGCGCAGGAAAAACGGATCCGCTGGCTGGCTGACGAGCCGCCCACGGGCGAGATGAATTTCGCCCCCTCGGCCGAAGCCTCGGCGCTGCTGCCGCTGGCCGCACGAGTCTATACATCATTCGCCGTGATCACCGGTCTCGTCGACAACAAGATCGTGGCGAAAACAAAGCCGATGGAATCCTTGTATCTGGCGCTGGTGCAGGATGTCACCCGTCCCGGTTTCGCAGATGATCTGGCCGCCTACAATGGACCGCAGAAGGATGCTTTGGCCGCATTGGCGAATGCCGGACTGACCCCGCCGAATTACACTCAGATTTTCGAAAAAGTTGATCGGAACTGGGGCAAGCTCGAAACGTGGCGTATTATCCAGACGCATAGCGGGCCCTACACCAGCGGCTATTTCCTGAACGCCATCGACATGCAGAAAACGCCCGAGGGCGCTGCCGTGCAGCCGAAAAACAAGCGCGTTCTGATCCAGTTGTTCATTCGCACGATCATCATGTCGCTGACCATCATGGGCGCGTGCATCCTGCTGGGCTATCCCGTCGCATGGCTGCTGGCGAACCTGCCGATGCGCAAGGCCAACATTCTGATGATGCTGGTGCTGCTGCCATTCTGGACATCGCTGCTGGTGCGGACCTCGGCGTGGAAGGTGATGCTGCAACAGAATGGCGTGATCAACGACGTTCTGGTGTGGATCGGTCTGGTCGCCGACAACGACCGGCTGGTGTTGATCAATAATCAGTTCGGCACGATCATCGCGATGACGCATATCCTGCTGCCCTTCATGATTCTGCCCATGTATTCTGTCATGCAGACGATCAATCCCAGCTATCTGCGTGCGGCGAAATCGCTGGGCGCGACCAACTGGACCGCCTTCTGGCGGGTCTATTTCCCGCAGTCCATTCCAGGCATTGGCGCGGGCTCGATCCTCGTCTTTATCCTGTCGATCGGCTACTATATCACGCCCGAAATCGTCGGCGGCACCAAGGGTGTCTTTATCTCGAACCGGATCGCCTATCACATCTCGTCCAGCCTGAACTGGGGTCTTGCCGCCGCGCTGGGAACCATTCTGCTGGTCGTCGTGCTGGCGCTCTACTGGTGCTATGACAAGATTGTCGGCATCGACAACGTGAAACTGGGGTAACGCGACATGAGCCTTCCAATCTACGCCACGTTCGGCCAACGCGTCTGGTACTACGCCTTCCGGGTGATCTGTGCGCTGATCTTTCTCTTTCTGATCACGCCGATCCTTGTGGTCATCCCGCTGTCGTTCAACGCCGAGAACTTCTTTACCTTCACGCCGAAGATGCTCAGCTTTGACCCCGAGGGGTATTCGCTGAAACATTACCAGGATTTCTTTACCAACAATGAATGGCAGCGCAGCTTCAAGAACTCGCTGATCATCGCACCCATCGCGACGATCATCTCGGTCAGCCTTGGCACATTGGCGGCCATCGGCCTGTCGCAGAGCCACGTGCCGTTCCGCCGGGGGATCATGGCGATCCTGATTTCCCCGATGATCGTGCCGCTGATCATCTCGGCCACCGGCATGTTCTTCTTCTACTCGAAGATCGGTAATTTCATGGAAGGCACCCTGGGACTGGACAAGGACTTCGTCGGTTACGTCAAGGTCATTCTGGCGCATGCCGTGCTGGGTATTCCGTTCGTCATCATCACGGTGACGGCAACACTGGTCGGCTTTGACCGGTCACTGACGCGTGCGGCGGCGAATATGGGTGCGAACCCGGTGACGACGTTCTTTCGGGTGCAGATGCCTTTGATCCTGCCGGGCGTGATTTCGGGCGGTCTCTTCGCATTCATCACGTCCTTCGACGAAGTGGTCGTGGTGCTGTTCGTCGGATCAGCCAGCCAGAAGACGCTGCCGTGGCAGATGTTCATCGGCCTGCGCGAACAGGTGTCGCCGACGATCCTCGCGGTCGCGACGATCCTCGTCGGTGTGTCCATCCTGCTTCTGACAACGGTCGAATTGCTCCGCCGCCGGTCCGAGCGGCTGAGGGGCATGTCGCCGGGGTAACATGGAAACGCAGTCATGAAAAAAGGGCGCTTCGATGGAAGCGCCCTTTTTGTTGGTCAAAGCTGCGGGAGGATCAACTGCGCACCAGCTTCTCGTACGCGGTGCCGATATCGCGTGTCAGCGCGCCCACCTCAAACGTGAAATCGCCAATCATCCCGACCGGCGTCACCTCGGCGGCGGTCCCGGTCAGCCAGCATTGCTGAAAGCCTTCCATTTCCTCGGGCATGATATGGCGCTCATGCACGACGATGCCGCGCTCTTTCAGCATGCCGATGACAGTCTGCCGCGTCAGCCCGTTCAGGAAGCAGTCGGCCAGCGGTGTATGCACCTCGCCATCCTTGACGAAGAAGATATTCGCACCCGTCGCCTCGGCCACGTATCCGCGGTAATCCATGAACAGCGCGTCCGAGCACCCCTTGGCCTCGGCGGCGTGTTTGGAGGTGGTGCAGATCATGTAGAGGCCGGCCGCCTTGGCGTGGACCGGGATCGTCTCGGGGCTGGGGCGCTTCCATTTCGAGATGTCCAGCTTGGCGCCCTTGGTCTTGGCGTCGCCGTAATAGGCACCCCATTCCCAGGCGGCGATGGCCAGATGTACGGGGTTACGCGCGCTGGCGACACCCATATCCGGCCCCGCGCCGCGCCATGCGATGGCGCGGATATAGGCATCCGTCAGACCGGCGGTTTTCAAGACCTCGGCCTTGGCGGATTCGATTTCGTCGACGGTGTAGGGCACCTGAAAATCCAGCTCGCCAGCTGAGAAATGCAGCCGTTCGGAATGTTCGCGGCTTTTGAAGATCTTGCCCTTATACGCCCGCTCGCCTTCGAAAACCGAGCTTGCATAATGTAGCGCGTGCGACAGGACATGAACGTTGGCGTCGCGCCAATCGACCATCTTGCCGTCCATCCATATTGTACCGTCGCGGTCGTCATAGCCTGCCATTGCCCGTCTCCAAATTGGTTATTTGCGTTTGTTGCGCCAGAAGCGACCGAAACGGACGTAATATTGCGCGAAAGCTGCGATTCGCTAACAGTTGCAACTTGGAAAGTCAATAAAGCTGACGTAAGTTGTTCCAAACCACGATGGGAGCAGCGACACATGGCAGACGTGCAAGGCGGTGAGACGCTGCTGTTTCTGACGGACGAGCAATTGCAGCAGGGGATCGAGGCGATGTTTTTCGCCTATCAGGGCTTCACCGCCGATCCTGACCGCATTTTGACAACAATGGCCTACGGTCGCGCGCACCACCGCGCGGTTCATTTCATCGCGCGCAAGCCGGGAACGACGGTGACCAACCTTCTCAGTATTCTGGGCGTCACCAAACAATCGCTGAACCGTGTTCTGCGTACGTTGGTCGAGGATGGCCTGGTCGAGAGCCGCGTCGGAACCGCGGACAAGCGCGAGCGCAACCTGCACCTGACCGAGGCCGGCAAATCGCTGGAACGCCAGTTGAGCGATGCGCAGCGGGTGCGCCTGCGTGCCGCTTACCGGGCCGCCGGACCGGAGGCGGTATCGGGATTTCGCCAAGTGCTGGAAGCGATGATGGATCCGGACATGCGCCGCCGTTACCAAACGCTGAAGGGGGCCTGACAATGAGCGATCCAGCCCCTCACCTCCTGATCGTCGACGATGACGAACGCATTCGCGGCCTTCTGCGCAAGTTCCTGGCCCGGCACGGGTTCCTGGTGTCGGTGGCACGCGATGCGGCGCATGCGCGGCGTGTTCTGGCGGGGCTCGAGTTTGATCTGATCGTGCTGGACGTGATGATGCCCGGCGAGGATGGCATCGCGCTGACGCGATCTCTTCGCGTGGGGCTGAGCACCCCGATCCTGCTGCTTACTGCGCGAGGCGAGACCGAGGACCGGATCAGCGGGCTGGAGGCGGGGGCCGACGATTACCTTGCCAAACCGTTCGAGCCAAAGGAACTGCTGCTGCGTATCAACGCAATCCTGCGCCGCATGCCCGAGGTTGAACCAGAGGGCACGGCGCCCAAGATCCTGAACCTCGGGCCGGTCCGTTACGACATGGAACGGTCGGAACTTACTCAGCATGGTGCCCCCATTCGCCTTACCGCGACCGAGGTGCAATTGATGCGCCTCTTTTCGCAGAACCTGCGCCAGCCGGTCAGCCGCGCACGACTGGTCGAGGATCTGGGCCGCGACGGCGGACAGGCGCAGGAACGCGCCGTCGACGTCCAGATCACCCGTCTGCGCCGCAAGATAGAGGCCGATCCGAAGCAGCCGCGCTACCTCCAGACGGTGCGCGGCGAAGGATACATGCTCGCGCCCGATTGATCCGGCGCGCCATCGCCACAAGGCCGGGCACGATCAGGCCACTCGCATATTCTGGCCGGGGCATTTCTTCTTGCTCCAAATATCCTCGCCGAAGGCATCTTGTCTCTTTTGGCCCCGCCTCGCGGCAGGTCTGCGCCATGGCACTTGCGAGACTCAGGCGCAGGTAGTATCTGAAGCGCATGAAGCAGATTTTCGATATGGACGACCGCTCGCGCCTGCCTTGGCGGTTTTTCGGTGCGTCGCTGACGGTGCTAGCGCATCTATGACAGGCTGTTGCCTGCCTGTTCTCATATAATCTGACAATACGGGAGAGGACCTATGTCCCCCAAGACGCTCTATGATAAAATCTGGGATGCCCACCTCGTTCACGAGGCCGATGATGGCACCTGCCTGCTCTATATCGACCGGCACCTCGTGCATGAGGTGACCAGCCCGCAGGCTTTCGAAGGGCTTCGCATGACTGGCCGCACCGTGCGCGCGCCGGAACGCACCATTGCGGTGCCGGACCATAATGTGCCGACCACTCTGGACCGCGCCAAGGGGATCGAGAACCCCGAGAGCAAGATTCAGGTCGAGGCGCTGGACAAGAACGCCGCCGAATTCGGCATCCATTATTACCCTGTCTCGGATATCCGTCAGGGCATCGTGCACATCGTCGGCCCCGAGCAAGGCTGGACCCTGCCCGGCATGACCGTCGTCTGCGGCGACAGCCACACGGCGACGCACGGCGCCTTCGGCGCGCTGGCGCATGGTATCGGCACGTCGGAGGTCGAGCATGTGCTGGCCACCCAGACGCTGATCCAGCGCAAGGGCAAGAACATGAAGGTCGAGATCACCGGCAAGCTGGCGCCGGGTGTCACCGCCAAGGACATTACCCTCAGCGTCATCGGCAAAACCGGCACGGCAGGCGGCACTGGTTATGTCATAGAATATTGCGGCGAGGCCATTCGCGATCTGTCGATGGAAGGGCGGATGACCGTCTGCAACATGGCGATCGAGGGTGGCGCGCGCGCCGGTCTGATCGCGCCGGACGAAAAGACGTTTGAATATTGCATGGGCCGCCCCCACGCCCCCAAAGGTGCGCAGTGGGAGGCCGCGCTGGCCTGGTGGAAAACGCTCTATTCCGACGACGATGCGCATTGGGACAAGGTCGTGACCCTGAAGGCTGAGGATATCGCGCCGGTCGTCACTTGGGGCACGAGCCCCGAGGACGTTCTGCCGATCACTGCCAATGTCCCCGCGCCCGATGATTTCACCGGCGGCAAGGTCGACGCGGCCAAGCGGTCGCTGGATTACATGGGCTTGACCGCAGGTATGCCGCTGAGCGCGGTCGAGATCGACACCGTCTTTATCGGCTCCTGCACGAATGGCCGGATTGAGGATCTACGCGCCGCTGCCGCGATCCTGAAGGGCAAGAAGATCAAGGATGGTTTGCGGGCGATGATCGTGCCCGGCTCGGGCCTTGTCCGGGCGCAGGCCGAAGAGGAGGGGCTGGCCGATATCTTCATCGAGGCGGGGTTCGAGTGGCGGCTTGCCGGCTGCTCCATGTGCCTTGCGATGAATCCCGACCAGCTGT
This sequence comes from Roseovarius sp., assembly GCA_048267045.1. Taxonomy (GTDB): domain Bacteria; phylum Pseudomonadota; class Alphaproteobacteria; order Rhodobacterales; family Rhodobacteraceae; genus Roseovarius. The sequence continues at coordinate 13,815 of JBLWYG010000048.1, forward strand.
CACCGGGCGAGCGTTGCGCGGCTACGTCGAACCGCAATTTCGAAGGCCGACAAGGCCGCGGCGGACGCACGCATCTGATGAGCCCTGCCATGGCCGCCGCCGCCGCGATCACGGGCCGTCTGACAGATGTGCGCGAGATGATGTGATGATCGCGGCGTCAGGACGATTTGCGCAGTTCGCTGTGCGATTTCAATACCTCGTCCCCGTCCTGCTGCTCAATGCGGTAGGCGGGGCAATCCTCCGAGGCGTCGCGCGTTACGTCGGTGCTCTTGATCGTCAGGGTGATTTTTCGGGTGTAAACCTTGGTCACCCTGCCGGTTCCGGTGCCGTCGCCCCAATCCCATTCAACCGCCGTGCCTTCGCTATATGACATGATGACCACTCCCTTCGCGTTCCAAGGATGAACGCCCGCCGCAAAGGCCCGGTTCCCGGCGCGCGGCCCGACAAAAGGACAGACCGATGGAAAAATTTACCAAGATCAGCGGAGTTGCCGCGCCCATGCCGATGATCAACATCGACACCGACATGATCATCCCCAAACAGTTCCTCAAGACGATCAAGCGGTCGGGCCTTGGCGTGAATCTGTTCGACGAGATGCGCTATGACGATGACGGCAACGAGATCCCCGATTTCGTGCTCAACAAACCCGCATACCGCGACGCTGAAATTTTGGTCGCGGGTGACAATTTCGGTTGCGGCTCCAGCCGCGAACACGCGCCTTGGGCGATCAAGGATTTCGGCATCCGCTGCGTGATCGCGCCCAGCTTTGCCGATATTTTCTACAACAACTGTTTCAAGAACGGCATCCTGCCGATCGCTCTGCCGCAGGAACAGGTGGATATCCTGATGAACGAGGCAAGCAAAGGCGCCAATGCCCGGATCGAAATCGACCTGGAGTCGCAAACTGTCACGACCTCGGACGGTGAGGTGATGACGTTCGAGGTGGATGCCTTCAAGAAACACTGCTTGCTGCAGGGGCTCGACGATATCGGTTTGACCATGGAGAAGGCCAAAGCCATCGATTCGTTCGAATCGAGCGTCGGCGCAACGCGTCCCTGGGTGTGATTCGTTCCGCTCGGGCTGACTGTCCGGGCGGAATTAAACTGTTAGTGCCCGAACATGGTTGGGCACCCACATGTTGTAGTCTACACATTCCCTGCGAAATATAGGTGCGAAATTGATGCATTCACGCAACACTCACGCATGACGCGTGGCCGAAAAAATGTCGAGTCTAAAAAAATATTTAGTGTGTATCGGCGGAAAAGTGCTAACAAGAAGTTAATGAACACCGCCACCAAGAGCGGGTCAGTTTGGAGAATCGCTGTGGCATCGTATCGCAGCGGGCCAAGGTGAAGGGTTTGGGAAATGTTAGCTCAATTGGTCAACGCGTTTGCGCGCGCTAGTCTTGTCGCTGTTCTAGTCGTACTGCCGTCGCTCATGCTGACGTCGGGCGCGCAGGATGCCAGTCAGTTTGTGATACTGACCGGCTTTGTCGCGGGGCTGCTTGTGTTTGTAGAATACACAGCGCACTCGCCCAGCATTCTGGAATTCCGGTTTGCGGCGCCTTACAATCGGATCAAATTTACAGCCATCGCGCTGTCGGTGCTCTGTCTGTCGGTCATCGCGCGGGGCGGGGATGATCCAGGGTCGGTCGCCATTCTCTTGGGGGACATAGGCCGTTCTGTTCGCGGTGCACTGGACTTCCCTTACTCGCCGGTTCGGTCGGTCATATCGTTGGTGCCGGCACATATGCCGCCGGGTCTGTCCGATTTCGTCGGAATGGCGGCGGGCATCTCCTATGCGGTATCTCTGGTCATGTTGATCGTTTTCATTCTGATCGTGCGTTTTCTGGGGTGGCCGGTGCGTCGCGGGGCTTTCAATGTCTGGATGAATCTGCCGCTGTTTGACCCGACTGGCGTCGCTGATGTTGTGAAAAAGCTCAACCGTGAGGCATCGATTAACGTATCCTTAGGGTTTGTGTTGCCATTCTTGCTTCCGGTCCTCGTCTCGGTTTTGAGGGGGATGCTGGAATCCGGTAAGGTGCTGGATCCCATAACGTTAATCTGGATCATATGCGCATGGGCCTTCATTCCCGCCAGTCTGATCATGCGCGGCATCGCGATGCACCGGGTGGCCGTACTGATTACCGCCAAGCGGCAGCGCGCCTATGCAAAGGCCGAGGACGAACTGCAAGCTGTCTAGGCGCCGTCTGCCTTTTCTGGCTAAGCCTGACGGTTGCAGCGGGAGCGGGCACGTTGCGGGTCGCGACGTGGAATGCAGAATTGTCCCGCGACGGGCCGGGCCTCTTGCTTCGCGATATTCTGCGCGGCGACGACGATCAGGTCGAGGCCGTGGCGCGTACCATCGCCAATGTCGCGCCTGACATCCTGCTGCTTCAGAACGTGGATTACGACTTGGAATTGCGCGCGCTCACCGCGCTGCGCGATGTGATCGCGGCCCAGGGCCTGCGCTATGGCCATCTGTTTGCCCGGCTGCCCAATACCGGGATGGCGACGGGCCTTGATATGGACGGCGACGGACGGCTGGGCGAGCCGGAGGATGCGCAGGGACATGGCGCATTTTCAGGGCAGGGCGGCATGGCAATCCTGTCGCGCTACCCGGTCGACATGGACAGCATAGAAGACCTGAGCGGTATTCTCTGGCGCGATGTGCCGCAGCCGATGCTGCCGATGCTGGATGGTGCGCCGTTCCCGTCGGCGCAGGCGCAGGATATGTTGCGACTGGCCGATGTTGCGCAATGGGCCGTGCCGGTAGTGCATGACAGCGGGCCTGTCACGCTGCTGGTCTTTCACGCCAACGCCCCCGTTTTCGACGGGCCGGAGGATCGCAATGGGCGCCGCAACCACGACCAGTTGCGATTCTGGCAGCACTATCTTGACGGCGCGTTCGGGTCAGCGCCGGACGAACGGTTTGTTCTGCTGGGGCATGCCAATCAGGACCCGCACAAGAGCGAAGGGATAAAGGCCGGGATCAGAGGTCTTTTGTCCGATCCGCGCCTGTCCGATCCGGTGCCTCTGCGCAAAGGCGCCCCGCCCGGCGCGCCGCCGGAGGCGACGGTCGAATGGCCCCGTGTGACGCCGCCACAAATGCGCGTCAGCTACGTTCTACCATCGCGCGACTGGAGGATCGCAGCGTCCGGCGTGCATTGGCCGATGGACGGCGACGGCGCGCACCTGTCCGAAGTCGCCAGTCGGCACCGGATGGTCTGGGTGGATTTGCAGATCGACTGACGTGCTATACCCATTTTGCCATGGGTGGCAGGGACATCAGCACGGCGCTGGGATCATGCCCGGTGGCAAGGCCGAATTTCGTGCCGCGATCATAGACCAGATTATATTCGGCATATAGCCCACGATGCACCAGTTGCGCATCCTTGTCCGCCTCTGTCCACGGCTGGGTGCGGCGCGCCTCGATCAGGGGGACGAACGCCGGCAGAAAGGCGCGGCCGATATCTTGCGTCAAGGCAAAATCCGCCTCCCAATCGCCCGAGTTCTGATCGTCCATAAAGATGCCGCCGACGCCGCGCGCGCGCTGGCGGTGGGGGATGTAGAAATATTCGTCTGCCCACGCCTTCAGGCGCGGATAAAGATTGGGCCCGTGCGGATCCAGGTGCAGCCGTTGCTGGTCATGGAAATGGGCGGTATCCGCCGCATATTCGATGCAGGGATTCAGATCTGACCCGCCGCCGAACCACCACGCATGCGGCGTCCAGAACATGCGGGTGTTCATGTGAACCGCAGGGCAATGCGGGTTCTGCATATGGGCAACCAGGCTGATGCCGCTGGCCCAGAAACTTGGGTCATCTTCCATGCCAGGCACGCCGCGCGCGGCCATCGCCTTTTGTGCGGCGGGGCCAAGCTGTCCATACACCTCGGACACGTTGACGCCGACCTTTTCGAACACGCGCCCGCCACGCATCACGCTCATCAGGCCGCCGCCAGCGTCGGTGCCGTCGTCTGCGGTGCGCTTGGTATCGCTCAACTCGAAACGGCCGGGGGCCGCGTCCGTCAAAGGGCCGCTGCCATGGTTGTTCTCGAGCCCCTCGAAAGCCGTGACGATCTGGTCGCGCAGGGTGCGGAACCAATCCGCAGCGCGCCGCTTTTGGAGGGTGAAATCATCGCTCATCAGGTGCCTCGCTGGATGCCGTGTTGCGGTGTCATCTTGCGGTGTCAGTGTGCCGGTGACGCGACAGGATCGATGAGTGACCGGCCACCGTCCAGCGTCAGGATCTGCCCGGTCATGAACCCGGCGCCGTCACTGGCCAGGAACTGAACCGCCTCGACCAGCTCGCTTGACGCGGCGATGCGCCCCAGAGGCGTGTGACGTTCGATGTCCGTGCGGTAGTCGTCATGTTGCTTGAGCGTTTCCTGCAAGGACCGACTCATGACCGACCCGAAAGCCAGCGCATTCACCCTGATCCGGTGCGGTGCCAGCGCCACCGCCAGCGACTGGGTCATCTGCTCGATCGCCGCTGACGAGATGGCATAGGCCAGCAGATCGGGATGCGCACGCCCGGCCGCAATCGAAGACAGGTTGATGATGGCGCCGCCTGCCGGTTCCTCAAGTCCCTCTGACTGCTTGATCATTCGCTTCGCAACCAATTGGCTGAGGCGCAGCGACGTCATCAAGTTCTGTTCAATCAGCGTTCCGACGGCGTCGTCATCGGGGTTCAGAGGATCGGAAATACAGACCTGCCGCGAGGCATTGATCAGAATGTCGATTGAATCGAAGGCGTCGATCGTGGCGGACAGCAGGTTCGCCAACGTCAGTTTCTCGCGCAGATCGCCGGCGTAATAGCGGATCGGGCCGTCTTCGGGCTGCTCGCCCAGTTGCTCGATCAACCCCTCTTCGTCAATATCGGCGAACATGACGTTCGCGCCCTTGTCGGCCAGATGCCGACCGATGGCCAGCCCGATGCCGTTGGCGCCGCCGGTGACGATGGCCGTCTTGCCGGAAATTGAAAATGACATTTGCGTATCCTTGGAGTGGGGCTGCGCCTTAGCGCGATTTGCGCAGGGGCCGCCGCGCGTGCAGCAGTTTGAATCGGGTATCGCCGCCCGGTGCTTCGGCCACTTCGGCGAAGTGAACTGCCAGCGTCCGCTCGTAGGGAAGGTGGCGATTGGCGACCATCCACAGCTGCCCGGAGGGCTTGAGCATATCGGCGGCGGCGGCGATAAACGCGCGGCCCAGCGCCGGATCGGCCTTGCGCGCGGTGTGGAAGGGCGGGTTCATCAGCACTGTGTCGGCGCCTGTCTCGGGGCGCCAGCGCAGTGCATCCTCCCAATGCAGGTGCGCGCGCGGGTCGGTCACGTTCTTGCGGGCACAGGCCAGTGCGGCATGATCCGCCTCGATCAGGTCGATATGTCTGATCTTGTCGC
>JBLWYG010000049.1:0-19070 GCA_048267045.1 Roseovarius sp.
GCGCACCAACCCGGGCCGCACATCGCGCGCGCTGGTGGTGGGCGCGGGCCTTGGCTATGCCGTGCCGGGCGGCGTGATCGCGGTGGGCCTGATGGTGCCGATGGCGGGACTGGATAATGCCATCGACCGGTTCATGGAGGGCAATTTCGGCATTGATACGGGCCTGCTGATCACGGGATCGATCTGGCTGATGGTGCTGGCCTACATGGCGCGGTTCATGGCCGCAGCCCTCAATGCCTATGACAGCGGCATGGCGACGGTGCCCGCGCATTTCGACGCAATCGCGCGCAGCCTCGGCCAAGGCTCGGCCCGGCTGCTGTGGCGGGTGCATCTGCCGGTGGCGCGCACGTCGGTGCTGACCGCGCTGCTGATCGTTTTCGTCGACGTGATGAAGGAGTTGCCCGCGACGCTGATCCTGCATCCATTCAATTTTGACACGCTGGCCGTGCAGGCCTACCGCCTGGCGGCGGATGAGCGCCTGCGCGAGGCGGCAGTGCCATCGCTGGCGCTGGTCGGATTTGGCCTGATTCCCGTGCTGCTGCTGTGCCGCACCATCGGACGTGAAAGCCGGGCATCAGGATAGGCGGGCGACAATTTCCCGGCGCGCCCTTGCAGGCCAATGGGCGCGCCACTAAGACTCTTTTAGGATCTGATCAGGTAAGGATCAGAGGCACTTCAGCAGGCAAGGCGGAATATGACAGACCCAATGGACACCTACATGAATACCCTCGTGCCGATGGTGGTCGAACAGACCAGCCGGGGCGAACGGGCCTACGACATCTTCTCGCGCCTGCTGAAAGAGCGGATCATTTTCCTTAGCGGCCCGGTCCATGATGGCATGTCCAGTCTGATCGTCGCGCAATTGCTGCACCTTGAGGCCGAAAACCCGTCCAAGGAAATCAGCATGTATATCAACAGCCCCGGCGGTGTCGTGACATCAGGTCTGTCGATCTACGACACGATGCAGTATATCCGCCCCAAGGTATCGACGCTTGTGATCGGGCAGGCCGCCTCGATGGGGTCGCTCCTGCTGACGGCCGGGGCGCCGGGCATGCGGTTTTCGCTGCCGAACAGCCGGATCATGGTGCACCAGCCATCGGGCGGGTATCAGGGGCAAGCGACCGACATCATGATTCACGCCGAAGAGACGCTGAAACTGAAGAAGCGGCTGAACGAGATCTACGTCAAGCATACGGGCCAAACCCTCAAAAAGGTCGAAGAGGCGCTGGAACGGGACAACTTCATGTCGCCGGAACAGGCCAAGGATTGGGGCCTGATCGACGAGATTGTCGAGAACCGGATCAAGCCCGAAGACGATGAAAAGCCCAAGTCGTAAGGACGAAAGTAACCGGGCCCCGGGCGTGGCATTTTGCGATTGTCGCCGCCCGGTGCCTGCCTTAAGTTAATGGAAAAGGTGGCCGGACCCGCGTTCCGGCCCCCATTGCAACGCACCGCCCGAAAGGTAGATCATGTCGAATAATTCAGGCAGCGACAGCAAGAACACCCTCTATTGCAGCTTCTGCGGCAAGAGCCAGCACGAGGTGCGCAAGCTGATTGCGGGCCCGACCGTGTTTATCTGCGACGAATGTGTTGAACTGTGCATGGACATCATCAGGGAAGAAACGCGCAGCAGCGGATTGAAGTCGTCCGAAGGCGTCCCCGCCCCGCGCGAGATTTGCGATGTTCTGGACGATTACGTCATCGGACAGGCCACGGCCAAGAAGGTGCTGTCGGTTGCTGTCCACAACCATTACAAGCGTCTCGACAATTCCGGCAAGAGCGGTGACGTCGAGCTGCAAAAGTCGAACATCATGCTGATCGGGCCGACCGGTTGCGGCAAGACTTTGCTGGCGCAGACGCTGGCGCGGATTCTGGATGTGCCGTTCACGATGGCGGATGCGACGACCCTGACCGAGGCGGGCTATGTCGGCGAAGACGTCGAGAACATCATTCTCAAACTGCTCCAGTCCTCCGAATACAATGTTGAACGCGCGCAGCGCGGCATTGTCTATATCGACGAGGTCGACAAGATCACGCGCAAGTCGGAGAACCCGTCGATCACGCGCGATGTTTCTGGTGAGGGTGTGCAGCAGGCGCTGCTCAAGCTGATGGAAGGAACGGTTGCCGCCGTTCCGCCGCAGGGCGGGCGCAAGCATCCGCAACAGGAATTCCTGCAAGTGGACACGACAAACATCCTGTTTATCTGCGGCGGTGCCTTTGCCGGTTTGGACAAGATCATCGCAGCGCGCGGCAAGGGCTCTGCCATGGGCTTTGGCGCCGATGTGCGCGACAAGGATGATCGCGGTATCGGTGAGGTTTTCAAGGACCTGGAGCCCGAAGATCTGCTGAAATTTGGCCTTATCCCCGAGTTTGTCGGGCGTCTGCCGGTCATCGCGACGCTGGAAGATCTGGACGAAGACGCGTTGATCACCATCCTGACCCAGCCCAAGAACGCGCTGGTCAAGCAGTATCAGCGCCTGTTCGAGCTGGAGAATGTCAAGCTCAGCTTCACCGACGACGCGCTGACCGCCATTGCCAAGCGTGCGATCACGCGCAAGACGGGCGCGCGCGGGTTGCGGTCGATCCTTGAAGACATCCTGCTGGATACGATGTTCGAGGTGCCGGGCATGGACAACGTCGAAGAGGTCGTGGTGAACGAGGAGGCGGTCATGTCCGATGCCGCCCCGCTGATGATCTTTGCCGAAAGCGCCAAGAAGAAAGAAGGCGCCAGCGCGGGCTGAAGCCTGCAGCCGTCGCATGATTAGAAAGGGCAGGCCGAGTGGCCTGCCCTTTTTTCATTTATGGAAGATCCGGCTTGTGCGGCGAAATCCTTCCACAAGGGGTGCACAATTCGTTCGGCCACTGGACGTTTGCCGATTGATGCGCCATATCAGATGCAACGATTGGCGGAGGACGACATGGGTATTCTCAACTCGCTGCTGCGCGCCGTGACATGGTGGAACGGGCAGACGCTGAACACGCAACTCTACACGTGGCGCAAGGGCGCCAAGGTGGGTGAGGATTCGCAGGGCAATATCTTTTACCGCTCGAAGGATGGTGACCGCCGCTGGGTCATCTACAATGGCGAGGCTGAGGCGAGCCGTGTCAGCCCCGAATGGCATGGTTGGTTGCATCACACCTATCAGGATCCACCGACAGAAAAACCGCTGCCCCACCAGCCGTGGGAAAAGCCGCATCTGGAGAACCTGACCGGCACCGCGCTGGCCTATGCGCCCGCGGGGTCAATCCGGCGCAGCGATCCCAAGCAACGCAGCGATTACGAGGCGTGGAAGCCTGAATAAGGCGCGCAATGGCAAAGAGCGAACATGGCTGAAAACAAAAGCGAAATTATCGCAGGCGCCGTCGTTGTGGCAGTCGCCTTGGGCTTTGTCGCCTATGCGGGCAAGCTGACCGGCGCCTCTGCTGCGGCAGACAGCTACGAGTTGTCGGCCAGCTTTCGCTCGGCCGACGGGATTACGGTGGGGACAGATGTGCGTCTGGCCGGGGTCAAGGTCGGGCGCGTGACGTCGATGGCACTGGACCCGGCGACATACCGCGCGGCAACCACGATCAGCGTGGCCAAGGCCATCGACGTTCCCGACGACAGCGCGCTGGCGATATCGTCCGAGGGCCTGCTCGGCGGCAATTATGTGGAAATCCTGCCCGGCGGCTCGCCGCTGTATTTCGTGCCGGGCGACCAGATCGAATTTACCCAAGGGTCCGTTAGTCTTGTGTCACTCCTGATGAAGTTTGTCGGCGGCGATGATGCCGGCGCGGGCGCTGTGGAATGAGAGCAATTGCATTCACCCTTGCCTTGCTGATGCCGACCGCGGCTGTGGCGCAGAGCCAGGCAGCGACGGGCACCGGGGCCATGCTGCGCGCCGTAGAGAAAATATCGGGTGAGACGACGGACTTTACCCTGATCCCGGGCGAGCAGGCAACGTTCGGGCGGCTGAGCATCGAATTGGGCGAATGCAGGTATCCCGCAGGGGATCCGGCGGCGGACGCGTTCGCTTATCTGGTCATGCGTGAAGAGGGTGCGGATGCGCCGGTCTTTTCAGGCTGGATGGTCGCATCCTCTCCGGCGCTGAATGCGTTGGATCACCCCCGCTACGACGTCTGGGTGCTGCGCTGCAAGACCGATTGAGGGTCTGTATCCAACGGATGGCGCGCCATATCCGCCGGATATTGCAGGGCCTGAGCCAATTGATTGCGATAAGCTACGCGGCTAAGTTCCACCGCACCAAGGCTGGCCAGATGGTCGGTGATGAACTGCGCGTCGAACAGTCTGTAGCCGCAGCGCCGCAGATGATCGACCAGATGCACCAGCGCCAGTTTCGAGCCGTCGGTGCGGCGTGAAAACATGCTTTCCCCGAAAAACGCCGCGCCCAGTGTGACGCCATAGACGCCGCCAGCCAGCGCCCCATCCTGCCGGATTTCCAGCGAATGAGCATGGCCCAGCTCATGAAGCATCAGGTAGAGGCGGCGGATTTCCGCGTTGATCCACGTCTCGGGGCGGTCCGCGCAGGCATCGACCACGCCTGCGAAATCGGTGTTCAGCGATACCCGGTAACCGCCGCGCCGCATCCGCCGCGCCAGACTGCGGGAGATGTGCAGCCCGTCCAGCGGCAAGACGCCACGGCGGCGCGGGTCGACCCAGAACAGCTCGGGATCGTCGCGTCCCTCGGACATGGGAAAAACGCCGGCCGCATAGGCATTGAGCAATAGCTCGGGCGTCAGGACGAAATCATCATCCGTCATAACGCACCTCAGCCCCGCAAATTGGTCTCCAGCCAGTGTTCCAGCCAATGAATGTTGTACCCGCCAGAGTGGATGTCGGCGTCGTGCAGCAGGGCATGGAACAGGGGCACAGTGGTATCGACGCCATCGACGATAAGCTCGCCCAGCGCCCGTTTGAGACGCGCCAGCGCGGCGGGACGGTCGGGTGCATGCACGATCAGTTTGCCGATCAGCGAATCGTAAAACGGCGGAATGTTATATCCATCGTAAAGAGCGCTATCCATCCGCACGCCCAACCCACCGGGCGCGTGAAACTGCGTGATCTTGCCCGGACGCGGTGCGAACTCGGGCAGCTTTTCGGCGTTGATGCGCACCTCGATGGCGTGGCCATTGATTTTCAGATCGTCCTGTTGGAACTCCATCGGCAAGCCAGCGGCGACGCGGATCTGTTCACGCACAAGATCGACGCCAAAGATTGCCTCGGTGACGGGATGTTCGACCTGAAGGCGGGTGTTCATCTCGATGAAATAAAACTCGCCATTCTCGTAGAGGAATTCAATTGTGCCGGCACCGGTATAGTTGATGCGGGCCACCGCATCGGCGCAGATCGCGCCGATGCGGGCGCGCTCTTCGGGGGTGATCGACGGCCCGGGGGCCTCTTCGAAAACCTTCTGGTGACGCCGCTGAAGCGAGCAGTCCCGTTCGCCCAAGTGTACCGCGCGGCCCTTGCCATCACCGAAGACCTGAATTTCGATGTGGCGAGGGGTGGTCAGGTACTTCTCGATATAGACTTCGTCATTGCCGAAATTTGATTTGCCTTCGGCGCGGGCGGTCTGAAAGGCCCGCTCCATCTGAGCGGCATTCTCGGCCACTTTCATGCCCTTGCCGCCGCCGCCGGCGGTGGCCTTGATGATGACCGGATAACCGATTTCGCCACCGATACGCTTGGCTTCGGCAAGGTTCGGCACGCCGCCCTCGCTGCCGGGCACACAGGGCACGCCCAGTTTCTTCATCGTGTCCTTGGCGGAAATCTTGTCGCCCATAACACGAATATGCTCGGCCGTGGGGCCGATGAAGGTCAGGCCATGATCCTCGACGATCTGCACAAAGGTCGCGTTTTCCGACAGGAAGCCATAGCCGGGATGGATCGCCTGCGCGCCCGTTACCTCGCAGGCCGCGATGATCGCGGGAATCGACAGGTAGCTGTCTGTGGCCGAGGGAGGTCCGATGCACACGCTCTCATCCGCCATGCGCACATGCATGGCGTCGGCGTCGGCGGTGGAATGAACGGCGACCGAATGGATGCCCATCTCGCGGGCGGCACGAATGACCCTCAGGGCGATCTCGCCGCGATTGGCGATCAGGATTTTCTCGAACATTGCTTTGGCGCCTTATTCGATGATCATCAGGGGGGCGCCATATTCCACGGCGCCGCCATCCTCAACGAGGATGCGTTTGACGGTGCCGCCGCGCGGGGCGGGGATGTGATTCATCGTTTTCATCGCTTCGATGATCAGCAGCGTGTCGCCCTCGCTGACCTTGTCCCCGACCGACACGAAGGCCGGCGCGCCCGGTTCGGCCTGCGTGTAGACGGTGCCGACCATTGGCGATGTCACAGCGCCGGGATGGGTGGCGGGATCTTCGCCGGGGGCGGCGGCAGGGGCCGCGCCTGCGGGGGAGGGGCTGGGCGCCGGGGTGTGCTGCATCGGGGTCTGCGCGACATATTGGGGCGCGGCCTCGACCTTGCGGCTGACGCGCACGTTCAGGCTGTCATCTTCGCCATACTCGCGCTTGACCTGCAATTCGGTCAACTCGTTCTCATTCAGAAGCTCGGCCAGTGCCTTGATAAAGGCAACGTCGTCGTCATGCGATTTTTTGGGCATCGGGTTCCTCGGCGGCTGGCGCCCGGCATGGGGCGCGCTTTTGGTTTTGCATGGCTTATATGGCAAGCGGATGCCATAGAAAACCGGGTTTGTTGTGTCGCGGTTTCGCGACGTTGTGCCTACAGGGGCATTCCGCTGAGTTTGGCCACAAGTTCGGCCAGTTTGCGCGCGCCGAATTTGTCCAGCAGGCGGGCGCGATAGACCTCGATCGTGCGATAGCTCAGGTTCAACTCCAGTCCTATTTCCTTGGATGTCAGGCCCCGGCAGGTCAGGATCGCCACCTCGCGTTCGCGTGTGGTCAGATCGACCATGGGGCAATCCTCGCTGAGATCGGCAAAGCTCCAGACACCGCAGCGAAAGGGATCTTCGGGCGTGACGGACTGACCGCGGACCCGGCACCAGAACAGCGCGCCACCCGTGCGCCGCATCACCCGCTGGTCCGAATAGCGCCCGGTCTTGCGCATCGCGCAGAGGCCCTGTTCGCCGATGCGGCGGTATTCCTCGATGCTGGGATAATACTGCGCCAGCGGCACGCCGACAAAAACGGCAGGATCGGGCGGCGTCGTGCCATCGCCAAAGGTTTCGGCAAAGCGCAGGTTGCATTGCCGGATGATCCGGTTCTCCAATATCGCCAGACCGATGGGCGCGTGATCAAAAGCAAGCTGGGTTTGCGGCATCTGTTCCATGTGGCCCCAATCGCGGCCGATTGCAATGCGGCAAGAGGGCTTTGGCGCGCCCGGGTTGCCACCGGGGGGCGGCGGGATTAAATGAGCGCTATGCGGTCGCAGCCTACCCGCTCAAAACAAGGACGAGACATGAAAGTTATAGTCATCTGCTCCGGCGGGATGGATTCGGTGGCGTTGGCGCACCGGATCGCGGCCACGCAGGAGTTGCACGCGCTGCTGTCGTTTGACTATGGCCAGCGCCACGCCAAGGAGCTGGAGTATGCCGCAGCCTGCGCAAGGCGGCTGGGCGTTCCGCATCGCGTAATTGATATTGCGTCGGTCGGTGCGGCGCTGACCGGATCGGCCCTGACCGACGATATTGACGTGCCGGACGGCCATTACGCCGAAGAGACGATGAAGCTGACGGTGGTGCCTAACCGCAACGCGATCATGCTGGCCATCGCATTTGGCATGGCCGCCGCGCAAAAGGTGGACGCGGTGGCAACCGCCGTGCATGGCGGCGATCATTTTATCTATCCCGACTGCCGCCCGGATTTCATCGCCGCCTTTCAGACGATGCAGGATCGTGCGCTGGATGGCTATGCGCAGGTCGAATTGCTGACGCCTTATGTAGACGGCTCCAAGGCCGATATTGCCGTTGACGGGGCGAAATACGGCACGCCTTTTGCTGAAACGTGGTCCTGCTACAAGGGCGACGATCTGCAGTGCGGGCGCTGCGGCACCTGCGTGGAGCGGCGCGAGGCGTTCCATCTGGCGGGGGTGAACGATCCGACGGTCTATGCCGACCCGGATTTCTGGCGCAGCGCAACTGGAGCGGAGGGGTAGGGGCATGTATCGCATCACCAAGGAATTCCACTTCTCGGCCTCGCATCAGTTGTTCGGGCTGCCGGAGGATCACCAATGCGCGCGGCTGCATGGGCATAACTATGTCGTCGTGGTCGAATTGGCGTCGGAGGCGCTGAACGCGCATGGCTTTGTGCGCGATTACCTCGAACTGGCGCCGCTGAAGCAGTATATCGACGATGAGTTGGATCACCGGCATCTGAACGAGGTGCTGGGCGACGATTGCGTCACGGCCGAGCGGCTGGCGAAACACCTCTACGACTGGTGCGCCGCTCGCTGGGCGGAAACGGCAGCGGTGAAAATCAGCGAGACGCCGAAGACCTGGGCCGAATACCGGCCATGAGCGATCTGATCCGGATATCGGAGATCTTTGGCCCCACTATACAGGGCGAAGGCGCGCTGATCGGGGTGCCGACGGTTTTCGTGCGCACGGGCGGCTGCGATTATCGCTGCGTGTGGTGCGATAGCCTGCACGCGGTGGACAGTGAATTTCGCCACGATTGGGCGCCGATGAGCGCGGATGCGGTGATGGAGGACGTGCGCCGCCTGTCAGGCGGTCAGCCTTTGACGGTGACGCTGTCGGGCGGCAATCCGGCGATCCAGCCGCTGGGCGATCTGATCGCGCTGGGGCGGGAGGACGGCTATGGCTTTGCAATGGAAACCCAAGGGTCGGTGGCCAAGGACTGGTTTGCGCAGCTGGACATGCTGGTGCTCAGCCCCAAGCCGCCCTCGTCCGAAATGCAGACCGATTGGGCGATGCTGCAAGAGTGCATTGATGCGGCCCAAGGCGCGCCCACGGTGCTGAAGATCGTGGTTTTCGACGAGGCAGACTATGCCTATGCGCGCGATGTGGCGGCGCGCCATCCCGGCCTGCCGATATATCTGCAACCGGGCAATCATACGCCGCCGCCGCCGGATGATAACGACGCCGCTGTCGATCTGGCGGGCATCGACGACCGCATGCGCTGGCTGGTGGACCTGGTCATCGCGGACCGCTGGCACGCGGCGCGGGTGCTGCCGCAATTGCATGTGATGCTATGGGGAAACAAGCGCGGCGTTTAGAGCCGCTGGAGGACGCAATGAGCGAAAACATCTACGAGGGTCTGAAACAGCTAGGCGCCAATACCGCGCTGCCCGACGATCCGGCGAAGGCCGAACTGGAGCGCGTGCAGAATCCGCAGGCCGATGTGGACTATAACGTGCGCTTTGTCGCGCCCGAGTTCACGTCGCTTTGTCCGATGACGGGGCAGCCCGATTTCGCACATCTGGTCATCGATTACGTGCCGGGTGATTGGCTGGTCGAGAGCAAGTCGTTGAAGCTGTATCTCGGCAGTTTTCGCAATCACGGCGCGTTCCACGAGGATTGCACCGTCAGCATCGGCAGGCGCGTGGCCGAATTTACCGAGGCCAAGTGGCTGCGCATCGGCGGCTATTGGTATCCGCGCGGCGGAATTCCGATCGACGTATTCTACCAGACAGGGCCTATGCCAGATGGCGTCTGGATTCCCGATCAGGGCGTCGCGCCCTATCGCGGGCGCGGGTGAAGGGATGTCGCCCCGCAAGCGTCTGGCTGGCGGGGCGACATCGTTTATTTATGCGCTTTTCGGTTTTCGATCAGATCGTCCACCACGGCCGGTTCGGCCAGCGTTGATGTATCACCAAGAGTGTCAAACTCATTTTCGGCGATCTTGCGCAAGATGCGGCGCATGATCTTGCCCGACCGGGTCTTGGGCAGGCCCGGCGCCCACTGGATGATGTCCGGCTTGGCGATGGGGCCGATTTCGGTGCGCACCCACTTCTCCAGCTCCTTGCGCAGCTCATCCGTGGGCTCGACACCGTTCATCACAGTGACATAGGCATAGATACCCTGACCCTTGATGTCGTGCGGATACCCGACGACCGCGGCCTCGGCGACGCTTGCATGGGCGACGAGGGCCGATTCGACCTCGGCGGTGCCCATGCGGTGGCCCGAGACGTTGATGACGTCATCGACGCGCCCGGTGATCCAGTAATAGCCGTCCGCATCGCGGCGGCATCCGTCCCCGGTGAAGTAATAACCTTTGTAATCCGAGAAATACGTCTGCTCGAAGCGGTCGTGATCGCCGTAGACGGTGCGCATCTGGCCGGGCCAGCTGTCCTTGATACACAAGACGCCCTCGGCCTCGGTTTCGGCAATCTCCTCGCCCGATGTGGCATCGAGGATGACAGGCTGGATTCCGAAGAACGGCTTGGTGCAGCTGCCCGGTTTCGTCGCCGTCGCGCCGGGAAGGGGGGTCAGAAGGTGGCCGCCGGTTTCGGTCTGCCACCATGTGTCGACGATGGGCAGCTTGCCCTTGCCGACCACGTCATTGTACCAGTTCCACGCCTCGGGGTTGATCGGCTCGCCGACCGTGCCCAGCAATTTCAGCGACGACAGATCACATTTCTCGACAAATTCGTTGCCTTTTGCCATCAACGCGCGGATGGCGGTGGGCGCCGTGTAGAACTGGTTTACCTTGTGTTTTTCGCAGACCTGCCAGAAACGGCTGGCGTCTGGATAGGTCGGCACGCCTTCGAACATCACAGTGGTCGCGCCGTTCGCCAACGGCCCGTAGATGATGTAGCTGTGGCCGGTCACCCAGCCCACATCGGCGGTGCACCAGAACACGTCCCCGTCGTGATAGTCGAAATCGTATTTATGTGTCAGGGCGGCATAAAGCAGATAGCCGGCCGAGCTGTGAACGACGCCCTTGGGCTGCCCGGTCGAGCCGGAGGTGTAGAGGATGAACAGCGGATCTTCGGCCTTTATCGGGCGCGCGGGGCAATCGGGGCTGGCCTGCTCCATCTGTGCCTTGAGGTCGATGTCGCGGCCCTTGATCCACGTGGTCTGCCCGCCAGTGTGTTTGACCACAAGGCAGCGCACCTTGTCCGAGCAATGCAGCAGCGCCGCGTCGGCATTTGATTTCAGCGCGGTGCGGCGTCCGCCGCGGGGCGCCTCGTCGGCGGTGATGACGACCTTGGCGCCGGAATTGTTGATGCGGTTGGCCAGTGCGTCGGCGGAGAAGCCCGCAAAGACGATGGAATGGACCGCGCCGATACGCGCGCAGGCCAACATGGCATAGGCGGCCTCGGGGATCATCGGCAGGTAGATCACCACCCTGTCACCGCGCATGATGCCCTGGCTCAGCAGCACGTTGGCAAAGCGGTTCACTTTCTCGTGCAGCTCATTATAAGTGATGTGCTGTGCAGGAGTTTCGGGATCATCGGGTTCGAAAATGATTGCAGTCTGGTCGCCGCGCGTTTTCAGATGGCGGTCGATGCAGTTGGCCGCGACGTTCAGAACGCCGTCTTCGAACCAGCGGATATCGACGCTGCCATGTTCGAACGAGGTGTTCTTGACCTTGGTGAAGGGTTCGATCCAATCCAGATCCCTGGCATGCTTTGCCCAGAATTTCTCGGGGTCGTTGATCGAGGCGGCATACATTTCGTCATACTTGGCGGCGTCGATATGGGCGCTGCTCGCAAATTCCTGGGATGGGGGGTATGTTTTCTCGGACATGGGGGTACCTTCTGTATCTATCGGTGCGGGCGGATCGGGCCGGCCGGGAGGCCTTGACGTCAGATCGCCAGATATTCCGCGCGCAATTGCTCGTCGCCCAGAACGTCGGCAGCACTACCGTCAAAGACGATGCCGCCGGTGTCAAGGATTAGGGCGCGATCCGAAAGCTCCAGCGCGCGCACGGCGTTCTGTTCGACCAATACGGTTGTGATGCCTTGCGCCTTGATGATGCGCAGGGTTTTCTCGATCTCGTCGACGATGACGGGGGCCAGCCCCTCGTAGGGCTCGTCCAGCAGCAATACCTTGATATCGCGGGCCAGGGCGCGTGCAACGGCCAGCATTTGCTGCTCACCGCCCGACAGCGTCACGCCTTCCTGGGTGCGGCGCTCGGCAAGACGCGGGAACAGATCGTAGAGCCTTTCCAGCGACCAGCCGATCGGCGGGGCGATCTGCGCCAGTTGCAGATTTTCCTCGACCGTGAGGCCGGGAATGATGCAGCGATCCTCGGGGACGAGGCCGATTCCGGCAACGGCAGCCTCGTGGCTGCGCATCTTGTGCAGGGGCTGGTGGTCCAGCCAGACCTCCCCGTGGTTCAACTGCGGGTTGTCCATGCGGGCGATGGCGCGCAGGGTTGTCGTCTTGCCCGCGCCGTTGCGGCCCAGCAGTGCGAGGATCTCGCCCTCGTGTACGTTGAAGCTGATGTCCTGCACGATATAGCTTTCGCCATAGTAGGCCTGCATCCCCCAGACCGACAGGAAGGCGGGGGCAGTAGCGGCGTGGTTTGCATGCTTGGAGAAATCGGGTTTCGCGGTCATCTTGTCTGTCCTCTCTGGCGCGTCTGCGGCGCAGGATTTGTGCACTCAGGCGGCGGCAGTTTCACCCAAGTAGGCTTCGCGCACCTTGGGGTGCCCCTTGATCTTGTCGGGCGTATCCTCGACCAAGGGGGTGCCCTGGGCCAGCACGGTAATCCGCTCGGCCAGAGAGAAGACGACGTGCATGTCGTGCTCGATGATGGCGATGGTGATGTCGCGCTCGTCCTTGATCTGTTTCAGCAGGTCGATGGTATTGTTGGTGTCGGCGCGCGCCATGCCGGCCGTCGGCTCGTCCAGCAGCAGCAGACGTGGCTCCTGCGCCAGGCACATGCCGATTTCCAGTCGCCGCTTGTTGCCGCGCGACATGGAGGCCGAATGATCGTGCCGCGCATTGGCCAGATTCAGGCTCTCCAGCATGTGCTCGGCCTGTTCGACAACGGCGCGCTCGCTACGGACGCTTTCGATGGCGTGCATGCGGAACGACCCGTCCCGCTTGGCAAAGATCGGGATCATCATGTTTTCAAGCACCGTCAGATCGCCAAATATCTCGGGCGTCTGGAATACGCGGGAAATGCCCATCTGGTTGATCTCATAGGGTTTGCGCCCCAGCACCGACTGGCCGTCGAACATCACGGACCCGGTGTCGGGGATCAGCTTGCCCACCAGCACATTCAGCAGCGTGGATTTACCGGCCCCGTTGGGGCCAATAATGGCATGCACGGTGTTTTCCGACACGCTGAGGTTCACGTCCCCCAGCGCCTGAAGGCCGCCGAACCGCTTGTTCACGTTCTTGACTTCGAGAATGCCCATGACTGCGGCTCCTTATTCGGCGGGAGTTGATTGCTGGGATGTCTTGTTGGCCTTTCTGGCGCTGAACAGGCGCCTGATGCGCTGTCCGCCTTCGACCAGACCGCCCGGCAGGAAGATGACGACCAGCATGAACACGATGCCCAGCGTCAGGTGCCAACCCTTGCCGACAAAGGGATAGATCAACGTGACCACGAAATCCTCCAGTCCGTCGGGGAGCCAGTGAAACCATTCGTGCAGGATGCCGCTGTTGATCTTGGAAATGATGTTTTCCATGTACTTGATCAGCCCGGCGCCCAGCACCGGCCCGATCAGCGTGCCCGCACCGCCGAGGATGGTCATCAGCACCACCTCTCCGCTGGCGGTCCAGAACATGCGCTCGGGGCCGACTTGCGTGTCCATCGCCACCATCAGCCCGCCGGCCAGTCCGGCATACATGCCCGAAATGACAAACGCCGCCAGCGCATAGGGGCGCGCATTGAGGCCGGTATAGGTCATGCGGGTATTGTTGGACTTGATTGCGCGCAGCATCATGCCGAAGGGCGAGCGAAAGATGCGGATTGATAGATAAAAGGCCAGCAGCATGACAGCGGCGGCGATGTAATAGCCCGCGTTGAAGGTGAAATGCCACGCGCCCAGATACAACTCGTAACTCGCCGTCATGTCCAACCCGAAAAGATTGGCATGTGCCCGTTCGCCCTGCGCCAGCGCGCCGTCCAGAATGCGCGCGTCGTTCAGCTTCAGTTGCAGTCCGGTTTCGCCGCCGGTGATCGGCGTCAGCACCGAATAGGCCAGCGCATAGGACATCTGCGCGAAAGCCAGCGTAAGGATGGCGAAATAGATCCCCGACCGGCGCAGCGAGATGAACCCGACGACAAGCGCAAAGAGCCCCGCGACGATCACTGATGCAATGATGCCGGGGATGATGTTGGCCGTCAGCAGCTTCATCATCCAGATGCCGGCATAGCTGCCCACGCCCAGAAACGCGGCGTGGCCAAAGCTGAGATACCCGGTCAGTCCGAACAGGATGTTGAACCCGATAGCGAATATCCCGAAGATCGCAAAACGCTGCATCAGATCGGGATAGCCGGCGTTGAACTGCGCCATGCCGGAATCTGCGGGAAACGGATTTAGCAGAAATGGGGCCAGCAGTGCCAGGATGGCGACGATTGCCAGCATCAGGGCGTCTTTGCGTGTCATTCCCAGCATTGGTTATTCCTCCATCACGCCCTTGCGGCCCATCAGGCCGCGCGGGCGGGTCAGCAAAATGATGATCGCGACCAGATAGATGACGATCTGATTAATGCCCGGCAGCACCTCCAGCACCTCGGACATCGAGGCAAAGCTCTCAAGGATGCCCAGCAGGAACCCAGCCAGCACCGCGCCCGGCAGACTGCCCATGCCGCCGACCACGACAACGACGAAGCTGAGCACCAGAAAATCCATGCCCATGTGGTAGTTGGGGCTGTTGATGGGCGCATACATCACCCCGGCAAGGCCCGCGACGGCGGCGGCGATGCCGAACATGATGGTGAACCGCTTGTCGATGTTGATACCCAAGAGGCCCACCGTTTCGCGGTCAGCCATGCCGGCGCGCACGACCATCCCGAAGGTGGTGAACCGCAGAAAGGCAAAGACCGCGCCGATGATGATCAGCGAAAAGGCAAAATAGACGAGGCGCCAGTAGGGGTAGATGATTGAATTGGCATTCATCCCCAGAAACGCGCCGAAGTCGAACGAGCCGCGGAATGCGCTGGGCGCGGGTGTCGGGATCGGGTTGGCGCCGTAGTAGAATTTGATGACTTCCTGCAACACGATGGCCAGTCCGAACGTCACAAGGATCTGGTCGGCATGGGGGCGCTTGTAGAAATGCTTGATCAGGCCGCGCTCCATGATAACGCCGATGGCGATCATCACGGGAATTGCGAACAGGATCGAAATCGGCACCGCCCAGTCGATCATGAAATCGCCGGCACTCTGCCCGACGACGTTATGGATGTAGGGCACATCGACCGTCATCGGATTGCCCAGGAAATCCGTGCGTGTCTCGTCCACTACCTCATGGCTGAATGTCAGGAGGCGGCTGATCGTGACGGCGCAGAACGCGCCGATCATGAACAGGGCGCCATGGGCGAAATTTACTACCCCCAGTGTACCAAATATCAATGTCAGTCCGAGGGCGATCAGCGCATATGCCGATCCCTTGTCCAGTCCATTGAGGATTTGCAGGATTATTGCATCCATTGTCTGCCTCACATGTCAGAAAAACCCGGCGCGGATGGCCGACTGGCCCCACTGGGGCCTTGCGTGCGCGATGAGGGCCGCCCGCATGCCGCAAGGGTGCGGGCGGCCCTGATCCAGCTTATTCGCCCGAGTTACACTGGCCGAGCGTTGCATCCGGGCCGCCGAATTCCGGGGCGTCGGGTGCGTATGTCACCTGCTCGACAGGGGTCGCCTCGACGATTTCGACAAGGTCGAATTCGTTCTCGGGGTTCTCCTTGCCGCGCACGACGACGACGTCCTTGAAGCACTGGTGATCTTCGGCGCGATACAGGGTCGGACCGTTGCCCAGGCCGTCGAACTCGAAGCCTTCCAGCGCCTCGACGACCGCGCAGGGATCGAAGCTGCCCGCACGTTCGACCGCATCCGCATAAAGCAGCGTCTGCACATAGCAGGTATGGGCTGCCTGGCTGGGCGGGAAGCCGTATTTCTCGCCAAAGGATTTGACGAAAGCGTCGGTTCCGACATAGCGGTCGCCCAGTTGTTTTTGGAGCTTCCAGTCCCAGTTTTGCGACCCGAAGATGCCGGCCACGTTCTTGCCCGCGCCGCGCGCCATGAGCTCGGAGTAAAGCGGCACGATGATCTCGAACTTCTTGTCGTTCACCATCTTGTCGCGCAGGCCGAACTGGACCGCGTTTGTCAGCGAGTTGACCATGTTGTTGCCGTAGTGGTTGAGCACCAGCACGTCGGCATCAGACTGCAGGACCGGCGTGATGTAGGCGCTGAAATCGGTCTGCGTCAGCGGCGTCTTGACCGCATTCACCGTCTCCCAGCCTAGTGCCTCGGTGGAATTGCGGATCGCCTCTTCGGTAGTGTAGCCCCAGTTGTAGTCGGCCGTCAGGTGATACGCCTTGCGGTCGGTGCCATAGGCATTGGCCAGAACGGGCGCGAGCGCCGCGCCGGACATCCAGCTGTTGAAGAAGTGCCGGAAACCGTTGGCTTTGCGGTCCTTGCCGGTGGTGTCATTCGCGTGCGTCAGGCCCGCCATGAAGATCACGCCTGCCTCCTGGCACAGCGCTTGTACGGCGACGGCCACACCCGAGGAAGAGCCGCCGGTGATGATGATGGCGCCGTCCTTTTCGATCATCGACTTGGCCGTGGCGCGGGCCGCGTCCGATTTGGTCTGAGTGTCGCCGGTGACGTATTCCACCTTCTTGCCCATGATGCCGTTGCCCTGCAGTGCCTTGGAACTGAAGGTCTGCATCATGCCGCCATCGCCGCCGCCGTTCAGATGCTCGACCGCCAGTTCGTAGGCGCGCAATTCGTCCGCGCCCTCGTCGGCATAGGGGCCGGACTGCGGCACGTTGAAGCCCAGCGTGACGGTGCCGGCATCGCCCGGATCATTGGTGAAAGCGCGGGCGCTGCTGGCCGTAAAGATGGTCGGAACGGCCAGGCCAGCGCCTGCGACCGCGCTTGTCTTCAGCAAGCTGCGACGCGAGAAATTTGATGTGGACATAAAAATCCTCCCTGTTGAGAAATCACGGCGGCGCGCCTCCTCCGCGCACCGCCGGATCGCACAAATGTGCAAAGACACTATGGCACGGCGTAAGAAAATTTCTCAACAAGCGCCGCGTGCGGAACGATAATTTTGTAAAATACTGAACAGATGGTTCCCGATATGTGTAAAGATCTGTCAATTAGAGGAAGACGAAAGCGATTCGAGGAGGTGGTGACATGGAGGGCGGCACCGACGGCGGCACCATGACGGGGACCCGGATTCGCGAGCGGCGGCTGGCGCGCGGAATCGCTCAGGGCGCGCTCGCCGGACAGGCGGGGATATCGCCGTCCTATCTGAATTTGATCGAGCATAACCGGCGCAGGATCGGCGGACGCATCCTGCTGCGTTTGGCAGAGGCGCTGGAGGTGGACGCGCAGGAGCTGACGCACGGCAGCGAGGCGGCGCTGATAGCGGCCCTGCACGAGGCGGCGGGCGAGGCCGCCGAGATCGGCAACCCGGATCTGGTGCCGGTGCCCGATCTGGAACGGGCCGAGGAGTTTGCCGGGCGGTTTCCCGGCTGGGCGCATCTGCTGGCGGGCACGTTGCGCCGCGCGCAAGCGGCCGCGCGGCAGGTCGATGCCTTGTCGGACCGGCTCGCGCATGATCCGCAACTGGCCGCGTCCCTGCACGAGGTTCTGTCGGTCGTCACCGCCATCCGCTCGACCGCGTCGATCCTTGTCGAAACCCCGGCGCTGGAGCCGGAATGGCGCGCCCGGTTTCACCGCAATCTGGGCGAGGATAGCCAGCGACTGGCCGAAGGGGCGCAGCGGCTGGTGCGCTATCTGGATGGCGGGCCGGAGGCGGGGCGCAACATCCTGTCACCGCAGGACGAGATCGACCGTTTTCTGGCTGCGGCAGAATACCGTTTTCCCGGGCTGGAAAAAGGCGGTGGCGTCGATGCTGCCCTCGCGGCGGGCGATCTGCATCCCGGCACCGGCGCGCATGTGCTGGCCCGCGCGGCGCTGGAGACGTATCGCGCGGATGTCGCGGCATTGCCGCAGGCCAGATTGCTGCAGGCCGTGGCGCGCCATGGTCTTGCGCCGCTGGCGCTGGCGCAGCATCTGGGCGTGCCGTTGCCCCGTCTGATGCGCCGCCTTGCCGCGATGCCGCAGGAGGCCGTCGGCCCGGTCGGTCTGCTCAGTGCAGATGCGTCGGGTGCGCTGGGCACGCTGAAGCCGCTGGATGGGTTTGCAATATCGCGGCTGGCCGGGGCCTGCCCGCTCTGGCCGCTGTTTCGCGCCGCGGCGCAACCTGGCATGCCGCTGCGCCAGCGCATCGTTCAGCCGGGCCGGGACGCGCAGCCGGTTGTGGCCATCGCCGCCTGCGAGGCGGCGGCGCCGCCCAGCTTCAACATGCCGACGCTGATGCGGTCCTTCATGTTGCTGTTGCCCGACAAGGCCGAGAGCGGTGACGCGGTGCCGATGCCTGTCGGCACTGCCTGCCGCATCTGCCCGCGGGCGGACTGCGCGGCACGGCGCGAGCCGTCGGTTCTGGGAAACTTGGGTGATGCGAATGTATGACGGACCGCAATGACCAATCCGCCCGGCGCATCTTGATTTTGACATGTATCGGGCCTTGGCCCAATAGTGGCCGCCTGATGCATCCCGTTTCCCAAGGAGGGCGCGCCGCATGACCAGCCAGGTTCTGCTGATCGAGGACGAGCCGAACATCATCGAGGCGATCACTTTCATCCTGTCGCGGGATGGATGGCAGGTGCGCAGCCATTCAGGCGGCCAGGACACGATGGACGTGGTGCGCGCCCGGCAACCCGATCTGATCATTCTGGACGTGATGCTGCCGGGGCGCTCGGGCTTTGAGCTGCTGGCCGATATTCGCAATGATCCCGGCCTGGCGCAGACCCCGGTGCTGATGCTGACCGCGCGCGGCCAGCGCAAGGACCGGGAAATGGCCGAGCGGGCGGGGGCCAGCATGTTCATGACCAAGCCTTTTTCCAATGCGGAGATGCTGGAGGCCGTGCGCGCA
>JBLWYG010000050.1:0-18695 GCA_048267045.1 Roseovarius sp.
GTGCCTGATGGGCCGCAACGGCGCGGGCAAGACGACGTGCATGCGCGCGATCATGGGGCTGATCCCGCTGATGGGCGGGCGGGTGATGCTGGACGGCGCCGAGGTCAGCTCGCTACCTGCGCACAAGGTGGCCCGCGCCGGGATCGGCTATGTGCCGCAGGGTCGGCGCCTGTTCGCCGGGCTGTCGGTGGCGCAGAACCTTGAAATCGGTATGCGCACGCGCGCCAGCCCGCCGGAGGTGCTGGAGGAGGTGCTGGAACTGTTTCCGCGCCTGCGCGAACGCTACCGCCAGCCCGCGCAGACCCTGTCGGGCGGCGAACAGCAGATGCTGGCCACTGCCCGCGCGCTTTGCCTGCGGCCCAAGGCGCTGCTGCTGGACGAGCCGACCGAGGGCTTGCAGCCGTCGATGGTGGAGGCGATCCGCGACGTGACGATCACGATGCGCGCCAAGGGCGTCGCGATTCTGACCGTCGAGCAGCGTATTGATGCTGTGTTGCAGGTCGCGGACCGGGTTGCGTTCATCGAAAACGGGCGCGGCGGCGAGGTGGTTCCGGTTGAGGCATTGAAAAATGATCGGAGTCTGGTGGTGCGATATCTAGGGGTCTAGACGCCTGTCTTGATTTGAAATCAAAAATTTCAGCAAGGCGCTATCATCCCTTGCCCGACTAAAGCGTTTCGCGTTTAACCTGAGACATCAGACAAAGGCGAAACGCGCGCAACTCTGATATGGTGCGCGCGTTCTGCGAAAAGCTGTGAGTCAGGTTTTTCGCGAAACGCTTTAAAAACTGTCGCGTAATGCAAAACAAGTTGCGCCGGCCGATTATGCCCGGCGCAACTTGTTACTTATTTCCTGAGCTTACAAAATTGAGACGAAGTGCTTGACCACGTCCTCAAGGATTTTCCACGTCCCTTTAAAGTTGGCTTCCACAACAAAGGCATCTCCCGGACCGACTTCGACCGCTTTGCCGCCGTCCGGCGTGATAATGATGCGGCCCGAAATCATGTGAACGAATTCGTATTCCGAGAAGCTAGCATGATAGGTGCCAACAGTCGCTTGCCACGTTCCCGAAAGGACTTTGCCGTCCTCGGTTTTATGCTGGACGGTGGTCTCCATGGTCGGGTGACCTTCGACCACCACCCATCCGGGCATGTCGTTGGTGTCGCCGACTTCCACTGCCCCGAACTTGAGAATAGTTTTGCGTGTCATTGAGGAATTCCCTGAAATCACATTCCAAAGCGATGATTCTTGAAGCTCAACATACCCTTGGGGAAAAACTAAACAACTCGGATCTTTAGTCCGGATCCACGCCTTGCGGTCTTAATGGCACAGGCCGTTTCAGGCATTGAAAGGAGCGTCAGACCGGTTTCGTATTTCCGGGCGAGAGTGACACTAACGCCGGGGGAATACGCCTCAGCCAGAACACATTAGTTTTCAATGTCTTCGGGTTTTCCGACGACGACAAAGCTAAGCTTGGAAAGATCCAGCCGTTCGCGCGCGACGCGGTTGATCTGCTCCAGCGTCACCGCGTTCACCTGATCGTTGCGGGTGGTGATGTAATCTGTCGGCAGCCCTTCGACCTGCATTTCCACGGCGATGTTTGCAATCGGCGCGTTGCCGTCGAAGCGTAGCGGATAGGCGCCGGTCATGTAGGTCTTGGCGTCCTCCAGTTCCTGCGCGGTCACGCCGGTGTCGTGCATTTTCTGCCACTCGTCCTTTATCACCTCGATCGCCTGCGCAACGCGGTCATTGGCCGAGGCGACCTGACCCATCCAGAGCTGTGCGCCGTCCTTGTCGACCAGGTAGGAATAGACGCCGTAGGTCAGGCCGCGTTTTTCGCGGACCTCCTGCATCAGGCGGCTTTCGAATCCGCCGCCGCCGAGTATCTGGTTCAGCAGATAGGCGGCAAAGAAATCCGGATCGTCGCGGTCAATGCCGGGCTGGGCGAAGGTGACGACGGATTGCGGCGTTGCATAGTCGATCACGGTGATCCCGCCGGGCAGATCCATCCCGGCCGGGCCGGGCAGGTCAATATCGGAGCTTGCGGGAAGGCCATCGGTCAGGTCGGCGACAAGCGCTGTCAACTGATCCGCCGTGATGTCGCCGACGGCAGCGACATAGAGACGGTCGCGCACCAGCGCGGCGCGATGCGCGGCAACGATGTCATCACGCGTCAGCGCGGCGACGCTGTCGAGCGTGCCATCCCTCGAGGTGGCATAGGGGTGATCGCCAAAGGTTTGCGCATCAAACGTGCGGGCGGCAATGGAGCTGGGATTTTTGAGGTCCGCTTCGATGTTCGAATTGACCTGCGCGCGCACCCGGTCGATGGATTTTTGATTGAACGTCGGATTCACCAGGCTTTCACGTAGCAGGGCCACGGCCTGATCGCGATTTTCGCTGAGGAAACGGGCGGATATCGAAAGCGCGTCGTCACCGACGTCATAGGAAAAACCGGCGGCCAGTGCCTCGGCCTGCCTTGCGAACTCGCGGCTGTCCATGTCGCCTGCGCCCTCCTCCAGAAGGCCGGTCATCAGGTTCGTTGCACCCCGTTTGCCCGGCAGGTCCAGCGACGCGCCGCCGCGAAATCGCATTTCCAGCGCGACGAAGGGGATCGTGTGGTCCTCGACCAGCCACAAGTCGATGCCGCCGGGCGTGGTCAGGTCCTGCACCTTGATTTCGGCGCTGGCGGGCGCTGCGAGAAGCGCGGCGGTGAGGGCGGCAATGGCCAGACGGATCATGCGGGCAACGCTCATTGGGTCATCTCCGGGGCGGCTGTGTTGGACGCGCCGGGCGCGCTGAGATATCCGGTGACAGAGCGTTCGTCGACAAAGAGGTCGCGCGCCGCCTGCATCACGTCCTCCGCCGTCACATCTTGCAGCACCTGCGGCCATGCCTGCACATCAGCGATAGTCAGCCCCGAAGTCAGCGCCGCGCCGTAGCGGTTGGCCAGCGCGTTCACGTCGTCGCGGGCATAGACCTGCGCGGCGCGCAGTTGCATCTTGATCCGCTCCAGTTGGTCCGCATCGACGCCGGTTTCCAGAAACTCCGCGATGACGCGGTCCATTGCGTCTTCGGCCTGCGGTAGCGACGTGCCGGGGACAGGAACCACCAGCAGGGTGAAACTGGTATCATCCAGTGCGATGCCGTCATACCAGGCGGCGGATTGCACGGCGATCCGGCTATCGAATTGCAGCTTTTCCGCCATTACCGACGTGGTGCCGCCGCCAAGGATCTCGGCCAGCACCGACAGGGCGGCGGCGCGGGTCTGATCGCCGCTGTCACGCTCGGCCGCAAGATAGCTGCGGGTCAGGTAGGGCTGCGCGACACGCGGATCCTCCATCGCCAACCGGCGCGCGGCCAACTGGCGCGGCTCTTGCGGGCGCACGCGCGCGTCCGGGAGGGCCGGGTTCGCGGGCAGCGGGCCATAGTATTTTTTGGCCAGCGCATACACGTCCTGCGGCACCACGTCGCCGGCAACGACCACGGTGGCGTTGTTGGGTGAATAATAAAGACCGTAGAAATCCCTGGCATCCTCAAGCGTCAGCAGTGGCTGTTCGTGCTGCCAGCCAATGACGGGATCGCCGTAAGGGCTGTTCAGATAAAGTGCCGCGTTCTGCTGCTCGCGGAACAGTGCGCCGGGGTTGTTTTCGACGCGCATGTTGCGCTCTTCGATGATGACGTCGCGCTCGGTGGCGACGTCCTCTTCGTCCAGTTGCAGATTGACCATCCGGTCGGATTCCATCTGCATCATCAGTTCCAGCCGATCCGCCGCGATGCGCTGGAAATAGGCGGTGTAATCATAGCTGGTAAAGGCGTTGTCGTTGCCGCCCTGCTTGGCCACGGTGGCCGAAAATTCGCCCGGCGCCAGTTTCTCGGTGCCCTTGAACAGCAGGTGTTCCAAGAAATGCGCGACGCCCGATGCGCCCGGCGGCTCGTCGGCGGAACCCGCGCGATACCAGACCATTTGGGTGACGACCGGCGCGCGGTGGTCCTCGATCACGACCAGGTCGAGGCCGTTGTCCAGCGTGTAGGTGGTGACGTTATCGGTCATCGGCGCGGCATCGCTGCCTGCGGCCTCCTGCGCCGTAGCGGTGAGGGGAAACAGGGCGGTCAGGGCGATCAGCAGGGCGCGCATAAGGGGCCTCCGGTTGGGGACGGGCATGGCAGATAGATACAGCCGCAGGGTGCGCGTGCAACCCGCGATGCCGCATCTGTGATTTTGGCGAAGGGCGCGGCCCGGCAGGCAGCGGTTGATTACTCGGCCGGCGGGGCCGAGGGTGTGACGACACCGCTGCGCTGCATGCGCTGCTTTTCGGCCTGTGCGTCCAGCCACTGCTTCTTGTAGGCGTCAGTATAGTCGTCGGTGGGGCCGAGGTTGAAGATGTTCACGCGGCCATGACGCCGGCGCACGGCTGCGTCCTCGGACGCCAGCTCTTGCCGAATGGCGGGATTTACGCCGTTGCGCTGAACATGATTGACCAGCCCCGCGTTGCCGCTGCCAATGCCCGAGGGCAGTGTCGCGGCCGGATTGCCGCCGAGGGCGGCAATGCCTTCGGCTTTTGGGTTCGTATCGGCCAGATTGGCGGCGCCCGGTGTAGGGGGCGGCAGGGCGCTGTAGGATTCCGGCGTCTGCAACGGCTTGGTAGGCATGACGGTGAATTCGTCGGGTCCGTTGCTGGTGTTCTTGATCCGGGACAATTTCCCGTTCTGCCCGCAGCCAGCGACGGCGAGGGTCAGGATCGTCAGTGCAATGATGCCGCGGCGCATGGTCGTGGCCCTTCTGTCATAGATGTTTGGGGCTGTGTTTATCGCATGTTTCGCCCGGCGTCACGCGGGCTTTTTGCTTGGGGTGAAGATGACCATGCCCAGCGCCCCGGCAAAGATGGCAATGTCGGCGACGTTGAACGCAAAAGGATTGCTGATACCGCAGCAGGACATGTTCAGGAAATCCGCCACCGCGCCATAGAGAATCCGGTCGATCACGTTGCCCAGCGCGCCGCCCACCAGCAGCCCGGCGGCGATTCTCTGCCATTTGCCGCCCGGCTCGTGATGTGCCCACCATAGCACGGCCCCTGAAATGACCAGCGCCACGGCGATCAAAACCCAGCGCGCCCCGCCTGTGTCTGCAGCCATCAGGCCAAAGTTGATGCCGTAATTCCACGCCATGCGCAGCACCAGAAAGGGCGGCGCGACCTCAATTGTGCCCAAATTGCGCAGGTCCATCCAGTGGACCACCAGATATTTGCTGGCCTGATCCAGCAGAAAGACCCAGAAGGCTGTCCAATATGCCGTTTTCATCGCGTCCTCCTGCGGGCGCCGCACGTCAATGGCGGAAATGACGCATTCCAGTCAGCACCATCGCGAGCCCGGCCTCGTCGGCAGCCGCGATCACGTCATCGTCGCGCATGGAGCCTCCGGGATGGATGACAGCCGTCGCTCCGGCCTCGGCCGCTGTCAGCAGGCCGTCGGCGAAAGGGAAGAACGCGTCGGAGGCCACCACGCTGCCCTGGGTCAGCGGCGCGGGGAGGCCCAGTGCCTCTGCCATGTCCTGCGATTTGCGCGCGGCGATGCGGCAACTGTCGACACGGCTCATCTGGCCGGCACCGACGCCGACGGTGGCGCCGTCCTTGACATAGACGATGGCGTTGGATTTGACGTGCTTGGCCACCTTCCAGGCGAACAGCATGTCGGCCATTTCGGACTCGGTCGGCTGGCGTTTGGTCACGACCTTCAGATCGCCCGCCTCCAGATGGCCGTTATCCTTGTCCTGCATCAGGTAGCCGCCCGACACCTGCCGGATTGTCTGGGCGGCGGCGCGGGGATCGGCCATGCCTTCGGTGATCAGCAGGCGCAGGTTCTTCTTGGCCTCGAAGATGCGGCGCGCATCGGCATCCGCGCCGGGGGCGATGACGACCTCAGTGAAGATCTGCACGATCTCCTCGGCGGTGGCGCCGTCCAGCGGCTGGTTCAGCGCGATGATGCCGCCAAAGGCCGATGTGCGGTCGCAGTCAAAGGCACGCATATACGCGTCTTTCAGCGTCGCCGCGCGGGCCACACCGCAGGGGTTGGCGTGCTTGATGATGGCGCAGGCGGGGCCATCCGAGGCGGCGAATTCGCTGGCCAGTTCGAACGCCGCGTCGGTATCGTTGATGTTGTTGTAGCTCAGCGCCTTGCCCTGAAGCTGCTGCGCGGTCGCCACACCGGGACGGGCGCTGCCGTCTAGGTAAAAGGACGCGCCCTGATGCGGGTTTTCGCCATAGCGCAGCACCTGCGCCAGTGTGCCCGCGACCGTGCGGCGACGCGGGGCAGCATCGCCTTGCTGTGCCGCCATCCACGTGGACACCGCCGAATCATACGCGGCGGTGCGCGAATACGCGGTCATCGCCAGTTTCTGGCGGAAGGCGAGCGTGGTGCCGCCGTCATGCGCCTCCATTTCGTCCAGCAGGGCTGCGTAGTCTTCGACATCTACCACGACACTCACAAAGCCGTGGTTCTTCGCCGCGGCGCGAATCATCGCCGGACCGCCGATGTCGATATTCTCGACGCAGGTGTCATAATCGGCACCCGCCGCGACGGTGGATTCGAACGGATAAAGGTTCACCACCAGCAGATCAATCGCGCCGATGCCGTGTTCGTCCATTGCCGCGATGTGATCGTCGTTGTCGCGCAGCGCCAGAAGCCCGCCGTGCACGGCGGGGTGCAAGGTCTTTACGCGCCCGTCCATCATCTCGGGAAAGCCTGTCACGTCGGCGACATCACGCACCTCAAGGCCCGCGTCGCGCAGCGTCTTGGCGCTGCCCCCGGTGCTGAGCAGTTCGACCCCGCGCTGCGAGAGGGCGCGGCCAAGATCAATCAGCCCGGTCTTGTCTGAGACGGACAGTAGGGCACGGCGAATTGGGGCGATATCGGTCATGTGGGCGATCCTGCGTTGTGGCGTCTTAATCGTCTTCGGGCGTGAGATACGGCGCGTCCTGCGCCAGATCACGAATGCTGATCGGCGTATCTTGTGCCTTGGCCAGCGACCATCTGATGCGGCCCGCATACTCCAGCAAGACGCCGGATAAAACTATCTGTTTGCCCGAGCGCGGCTTGAGACGGGTTTTTTCCAGATAAACCGATGGCTCGAGTGTCATCCGGGCGCGCGCATCTATGCGGAACACCCAGATCTCGCCGCTGCGAAGGGCCAGCGAGACGGCGGCGCCGCCCATGTCCAGCGCCGCGTCCACCTCGGGGTGGAGGTGGAAATGGATCTGGTAGGGCACCCCTTGCATGGCACGCGCATCCAGCGCCCGGTCGAACCGGCGCTTGTCCGCGTCCGACAGCGCCAGCAGCATATCCTCGCCCGCAACGCCGCGCCCGTCGAAGGTCATCTCGATGGTGCGCGCATGGGTCAGCCCGAACCGCGGCACATAGCCGTCATGGCCCCCCTCGAAGCGCAGACCATCGGAGGCCCGGCTCATCTGGACGGGCACATCGCGGGGGCCGCTGACCAGCCAATCGGCCTGCGCGCCCTCGCCCAGCCGCGCGCTGGACTCGCCCGCGACCACCAGCGTGGAGTGTGACGGCGTCGCGCGCCCCGCCCGCCGCCATTCGGCGCCAAAGCTGGCACCCGATCCGCAATTGACGATCAGCGGACGGCGCCCCGATGTCAGCTCGAACGCCATGGTCGACGCGTGCGCCCCGACCGAGGCAGGCCCGGCCGGCGGGGACGCTGCATCAATGATGACCGACGTGCGCCCCGCGCTCAGCCGCGCATATCCCATCGCCAGCCCGTCCTTCTGACGGCCTTTGACGCCGCTGGCGGCCAGCGCCGTATCCAGCCGCCCCTCCAGCCCCTTGCCGCCGCCGTGGAAGCGGGCCAGCCCGCCATCGGCGTGGCGCAGCGTGCGCAGGGTGGGGGCAATGCGGTC
This sequence comes from Roseovarius sp., assembly GCA_048267045.1. Classification (GTDB taxonomy): domain Bacteria; phylum Pseudomonadota; class Alphaproteobacteria; order Rhodobacterales; family Rhodobacteraceae; genus Roseovarius. The sequence continues at coordinate 7,909 of JBLWYG010000050.1, forward strand.
GGTTGCGGTGGTTAGTGATTCGGGAGGCGTCTGGCCTGCATCCTCCAGCGCGGCGACCGCCCATGTCAGCAATGTAAAGACGTCCAGCAATTCCTCGGGGTTGCGGCTGGGCAGCAACCCGTCCGCGCCGATGCGTGCGTCACATTCCCGGCCCAGCGCGCGGGCGGCAATGGGTGCGTGTTCGTGCATCCCCTCCAGCGCAAGCCCCGCATAGATCAGGCCGGTCAGCGCCTCGATCCGGGGCAGGCCGGGGGTGGTGGCTTGCCAGCGCTTGCTTAGAAACAACGTCTGCTGCGCCAGCGAGCGATAGAATGCGTCCGACGCCGCCTTGTCCGACCCGGCCAGCAGAAACAGCGCATGATTGATCCAGCGGATCAGTCGTCTGCCGGTCAGCTCGGGCGTCCAGCCGGGGCCGCGCCCGGCGCCGTAACGGTCGATCCAGCCGCTGGTCCAGCTTCGAGCGCAGGCGCGCGCGGGCGCATCGCCAACGGCGGCCAGATCGTCCAGCCAGGTAAAGCCGTGCTGCTCCGCCTCGAACGCGGCATCGGGCGCCTTCAGATCCCACATCGCGGTATCGGGCCGTTCCAGCAGATGACCCGCGAGCACGAAATTGCCCGCCGAAAGCTGTCGGCCCCGGGCGAAGCTGCCGATCGTGCGCGGCTCGGGTGAGGATACGAAGGCGGTCACAGGTTTGGCCCGCGCCGCGCGGCGCGCGGCAACGCGGTTCATCAGATGCGTCCGTTTCGCACGATATGAGCCGGAAATTCCCATGCGCCTCGCCATTGGACGCTCTTTGCGGCGCCGTTCGAGGAAACCATATCGCGCACCGCTGGCCAAGTCACCGTGGGATTGCGAAATTTGCCCTCAGGTCCGCAACACGGCGATGTAGAACCCGTCCATCCCGCCCATATCGGCCCAGTAGTCGGGGCGCAGGCGCAGACCGCCCTCTTCGGTGATCCACGCCGGGTCAATCCCCGGCAGGTTCAGCGCATCGCGGTCGACCGTCAGGCCCGGATGGCGCAGCAGCGCCTCGTCCACTTGACATTCGCCCTCATCCGGCAGCAGCGAGCAGGTGCAATAAACCAGCCGCCCGCCGGGGGTCAGCAGGCCCAGCGCGCGGTCCAGCATGGCCGCCTGAAGCGCGATCAGATCGCCGATTTCACTGCCGTCGCGCGCATGCGGCAGGTCCGGGTGGCGCCGGATCGTGCCGGTGGCCGAGCAGGGCGCGTCCAGCAGGATCGCGTCATAGCGGCCCTCATGCGTCAGCGCGTCGCCGGTCACCAGTTTGGCCTCCAGCCCCGTGCGCGCAAGGTTTTCGCGCACCCGCGCCATACGCGCATCCGATATATCCAGCGCGGTGACATCCGCGCCAGTGGCGGCCAGTTGCAGCGTCTTGCCGCCGGGGGCGGCGCACATGTCCAGCACAGCCTCGCCCTTGGCCGTGTCCAGCGCGTGGGCCGGGACCGCTGCGGCGGCGTCCTGCACCCACCAATCGCCGGCCGCGTACCCCGGCAGCGCGCTGACCTGCCCCGCGTTCTGGACGCGGACCGATCCTGTGGGCAGGGCCCTGCCGCCGACCACCTCGGCCAGTGCGGCGGCATCGCCCTTGGGCGTCAAATCCAGCGGCGCGCCGGCGAAATGCGCGGCCTCGAACCCGGCGACAGCCTTGGGGCCATAGGCCTCGGACAGGGGCGTGCGCAGCCATTTGGGCAGGTGCGGCACGCGCAAGATGGCCCATTCGGCAGGCCCATCGGCGGCGACCTTGCGCAGCACCGCGTTGACCAGCCCCTTGAGCCGATCAAAGCGTTTGTCGCCCGCCACCAGCCCAACGCAGTCATTAACTACGCCATGCGCATCGCCGCCAAGGCACAGCTCGACCGTGCCCAGCCGCAGGATGTTCATCACCGGCAGGGGCGGCGGTTTGCGCAGGTGTTTACCCAGCACGCGGTCGGCCCGATCCATCCCGCGCAGCGTTTGCGTGGCAAGGCGCTGGGCGCGGGCACGGTCGGGCGCTTCCAGCCGGTCCAGCGCGCCGGTGGCCAGCAGGTCCGCCATCTGGCGATGCTCGCCCAGGATCTGGTCCAGCAGGCGGGTGGCGGCGGCGCGCGACGATAGCGGGGGCATGGCAAATCCTTGCTGAATGGTGACGACGGCGTATATCAAGGGGCAGCGCCAAAAGGAACCCATGCCATGACCGACCGCCCCGATCTGCCACCCGGTTTGCCACCCGAAGCCCTCCGCGCTCTCGCCGAGGCAGAAGAACGCCGCGCCGCTGCCAAGGCCTGCGATCTGCCCAAGGAATTGGGCGGCCGCAAGGACGGGCCGGAGGCTGTGCGCTATGGCGATTGGGAGAAGAAGGGCATCGCCATCGATTTCTGATGGCTTGACGCTGCCGCGCAGCGCGCCCATCTTGGCCGGTGTAACAGGGGCGCCCCGGATCGGGGCTGAGATGCACCCTTAGAACCTGAACCGGATCATGCCGGCGGAGGAAGTTGCAGCGCAGGCAGAGCCGTAACGGGCGCTTCCCGCGATGTTCTCCTCTGCGGCCAAGGGGGACTATGATGATTGATGCAGGGCACTATCTGGCACAGATGCGCGCCCGCGCGCCGCTGGTGCAGAATATCACCAATTATGTCGCGATGAACGTCATGGCCAATATCATGCTGGCCATCGGCGCCAGCCCGGCCATGGCCCATGCCCGCGGAGAAGCTGGCGAATTCGCCGGACTGGCCGATGCGCTCAGCGTCAATATCGGCACGCTCGATCCCGACTGGGTGATCTCGATGGAGGACGCCGCGCGCGTCATGTCGCAGGCAGGCAAGCCATGGGTGCTGGACCCGGTCGCCGTCGGCGCCACCGCGCTGCGCCGCGACGCGGGCGCGCGCCTTCTGGCTCTGAAGCCGACGGTCATTCGCGGCAACGCCTCCGAGATCATCGCGCTTGCGGGCTCCGAGGCAGCGGGCAAAGGTGCCGATACCGCCGATGCCGTCAGCGACGCCGAAGGTGCCGCGCAGGCCTTGGCCCGGCAGACCGGCGGCGTTGTCGCCGTCACCGGCGAGGTCGATTATGTCACCGATGGCGATAGCGCCTACCGGATCGCAGGCGGCCATGCGCTGATGCCGCGTATCACCGTGCTGGGGTGTTCACTGACCGGAGTCGTAGCCGCTTTCGCAGTCGATCAGCCCGCGCTACAAGCGACGGTTGCTGCGCTGGCCACCTACGCGGTCGCTGGGAAAATGGCAGGCGAAGTCGCCAAGGGACCGGCCAGCTTTCAGGTTGCGTTCATCGACGCGCTCTATGCGATGACGCCAGATGAGGTGACGAAGCGCGCGAGGATCACAGTGGCATGAGGCTGGGTCCGGTTTATTTCATTACTGATCCGGGCGCGTCCGCGCCTGTCCCCGATCAGGTACGTGCCTCCGTCGCCGCAGGAATCGGGATCGTGCAGTTGCGCGACAAACACGCCAGCGATGCCGACATGATCACGCAGGCGCGCGCGCTGCAACAGATCACGCGCGCGGCGGGGGCTGCGCTGGTCGTCAATGACCGGGTGGAGGTGGCGATCGAGGTGGGCGCGGACGGGTTGCATGTGGGTCAGGGCGATGGCGATATCGCCTCCATTCGCACCCGGATCGGGCCGGATATGGCTCTGGGCTTGTCGATCGAGACGCTGGAACAATTAAGCTCTATCCCGCCGAATACTGTCGATTATCTGGGCGTCGGCCCCCTGCGCGCGACGGCGACGAAGCCAGACGCGGCGGAGCCGCTGGGCATAGAGGGTCTGGGTCGGATCATTGCGGCAACGTCGCTTCCCTGCGTTGCAATCGGCGGTATCAAGCCCGGTGATCTGGCCGCGATCCGGCAGGCGGGTGCCGTGGGTGTTGCCGTCGTTTCCGCCATCACGCGCGCATCGGACATGCACGCGGCAGCCCGCGCGCTGATCAATGAATGGAGCGTCGAATGATCCCCAATATCCTGTCCATCGCCGGGTCGGACCCGTCGGGCGGCGCTGGTATTCAGGCCGATATCAAGGCAGTCTCGGCCAATGGTGGCTATGCCATGGCCGCGATCACCGGGCTGACCGCGCAGAACACGCGCGGCGTTCAGGCGGTGCAGCTCGTCGATGCCGCCATGGTGACCGCGCAGATCGCCGCGATCCGCGAGGATATCCGTATCGACGCGGTCAAGATCGGGATGCTGGGCAGTGCAGGCATTATTGAGGCCGTGGCAGATGCCCTGGCTGGGGTGGACGCGCCCATTGTTCTGGACCCTGTCATGGTTGCCAAAGGCGGCGACCGCTTGCTGGAGGCCGCCGCGGTTGCTGCTCTGCGCGAACGCCTGTTGCCGGGCGCGGCACTGATCACCCCCAACCTGCCGGAGGCAGCTGATCTGCTGGGCCTATCCGAGGCGCAGAATGAGGAGGAGATGCACCGCCAAGCCGCGCAACTTGTCGCGCTGGGCGCGCGGGCTGTCCTGATGAAGGGCGGGCATTTGCCGGGCGCGGTCAGCCCGGATCTGTTGCTGAGCGACCGTGGATCCGAGTGGCTGCGCGCCGCGCGCATCGACAGCGCCAACACCCATGGCACCGGTTGCACGCTTTCGGCCGCGATTGCCACGCATCTGGGGCGGGGACGGGACATGCACCGCGCAGTTGCGAACGCCAAGACCTATATCAGCGGCGCAATCGCCGCCGCATCGCGCCTGTCAGTGGGGCATGGGCACGGGCCCACGCATCATTTTCATGAATGGCAGAAATAGACCCTATCGCAGGGTCAGATCGGCAAACTCGCCTGTTCCGCGGTCCGAGATAAACCGGATGGTGTTGCCGTTGATGCGTACCACCTGGCAATTCTGGCCCAAATTGTCCGATCCCCAGTAGAGATCGCGGCAGAAATAACGGCCACTCCAACGCCACGCACCGCTGACCGGATAGCCAAACGCGCGCCCTGAGATCTGGCCTTCGGGCGACACATCAACATTGATGCCAAAGCGTGTCAGGTCGCGCCCGGAAATGATCTGCACGAACTGGGCCCGGTCTTCGACGGTTACGAATGTGTCCGCCGTGGCAGGTGTTGTTATGCCACCTGCAACGAAAAGCGCAGCGGCAAGTATCGTGAGGTATCGCATGACTTTCATTTCCCGATGTGATTTGTCGATCATTTGCAGGTAGTACGCCGCCCGCCGCCAAGCGGATCACTCGGCGCCAGCCACAGGAGGCAGACCATGACGCAGCTCCCCGATTTTCGGCTGGAAACGCATTTCGCCAAGTGGGAATTCAGCGCCCGCCATCATCTGACGGCTTCGGACGCCGAGGCGATGTCACTGGCGGATTTGCTGGACATGGCCGGGGGCGAGGATCGCGACGCATTCCAGCATATGTGGCTGGGTTATACCGAAACATGGGGTGCACCTGCGCTGCGCGCTGAAATCGCGCGCATTTATGCGGGCCGCACACCGGATGACATCTTGTGCTTTGCCGGGGCGAGCGAAGGAATATTCGCCGCCAATTCGGTGCTGCTGGAACGCGGTGATCATGCCATCGTGGTGACGCCCAACTACCAGTCGCACGAGTCCCTGCCCAGCATGATCTGCGAGGCGACCGGCGTGCCGCTGAACCCCGATGAGGGCTGGTCGCTGGATATCGACCGCATCAAGGCTGCGATACGTCCCAACACCAAGCTGGTCACGATCAACTTTCCGCACAATCCCACCGGGGCGATCCTGCCTTTGAATCGCTACCACGCGCTGATCGATCTGTGCCGCGAGCATGGCATCTGGATCCTGCATGATGAGATTTTCCATGGGCTGGGACCAACCGGCGCCGCGCACCTGCCCTTTGTCGCCGACGAATACGAGCGCGGGCTTTCCTTGGGCGTGATGTCCAAATCCTACGGCCTGCCGGGCCTGCGCATCGGCTGGGTCGCTTGCCAGGACCGCGACGTGCTGTCCCGTATGGAGCGGATGAAACACTACCTGTCGATCTGCAACTCCGGCCCGTCCGAGCATCTGGCGCGGATCGCGCTGAAGGCCCGCCACCGCATCCTTGCGCGCAACAATGGCATCGTGGACGAGAACCTGCCGAAATGGGACGCGTTCTTTGCCCGTTATCCGGACCTTTTCGAGTGGTCGCGGCCGGACGGGTCCTGCATGGGCTATCCGCGCTACAAGGGGTCCGAAGGTGTCGAGGAGTTTGCGCGCACGCTGGTCGAGGAGGCGGGCGTTCTGGTCCTGCCCAGCACGATCTACCGGTCCGAACTGGGCGATACGCCGGTGGACCGGTTCCGTATCGGCTTTGGGCGCACCGGGCTGGACGAGGGGCTGGCGGCCTTTGAGGCACATATCAAACGGAACAGGGGCTAGCGACAGCGCCGTCAGCGATCGGGCGGCGTCCAGTCTTTTTCCATCTCCACGTTGCGTCGGCGCAACCGCAAGGCCAGCCCGACCGACACCCCCACGCCAATGGCGATGGTCAGATCCGCGAACACAGTCAGCACCAGCGTCAGGATCAGCAGGACGCGATCCGAAGCGCGCCCCTGCATGTAGCCGCGCCATTTATGCGGCTCGCTCATGTTCCACGCGGTCAGGATCAGCAGCCCCGCCAGCGCGGGCATCGCCAGATAGCCTGCCAGCGGCGCGGCCACCAGCATGATGAGCAGAATTGCCAGCGCGTGAACGACACCTGCCACGGGCGTCTTGCCGCCCGCTCGCACGTTGGTTGCAGTGCGGGCGATGGCGCCGGTGGCGGGCAGGCCCGCAAACAGCGCCGATCCGATATTGGCGAAACCCTGCGCCAGCACTTCGGCGTTTGGCCTGTGTCGGCCGCCGATCATCTTGTCTGCGACCATCGCAGAAAGCAGCGATTCGATGCTGGCAAGGAACGCGATGACGAGGGCGGAGGGCAGCAGCTCGATCATGCGCGCAAGGCTGATATCTGGCAGTTGCGGCATCGGCAGCGTGGCCGGTAAGGCGCCAAAGCGCGAAAAGATCGTATCGACCGGCAGCATGGCGATGGCGACAATGGCGGACGCCACGCCAACCGCGACGATCAGGCCGGGAAATCTCGGGGCAAGGCGGCGCAGCGTGACGATCATCAGCATCGTTGCCAGTCCGATCCCCAAGGCGGTGACGTTCAGCGTGTCGCGCGCGGCCCACAGCGCCTGGGTCTTGGCGATGAACTCGGCCGGGATTTCCGCGATGGACAGCCCGAACAGATCGCTCAGCTGGCTGGTCGCGATGATCACTCCGATTCCGATGGTAAATCCGTTGATCACCGCCTCGGGCACATAGGCGACCAGATTGCCCGCCCGCAGATATCCCGCGATCAGCATGATGATACCGGCCATGAACGTGGCAAGGACCAGCCCGTCATATCCGTATTGCTGGATGACGCCGAACACGACGACGATGAAGGCGCCGGTCGGCCCGCCGATCTGCACTCTGCTGCCGCCCAGAAGCGAAATCAGAAGGCCGCCGACGATGGCCGTCACCAGCCCTTTTTCCGGGCCCGCCCCTGATGCGATCGCGATGGCAAGGCTGAGCGGCAGCGCCACCATGGCCACGGTCAACCCCGCGATCAGATCGCTGGTGAATTGCTGGCGGTCATAATTGGCCAGTGTCGTGAGGATCTTGGGTTTCATGCAATGATCTACCGCCCCGGGCGCCGCAATTTCAAGCGGTGTCAGTGCAAAGCTGACATGCGCAGCGCGCAGTTACTCGTCGCCCAGCCCCAGCACATCCAGCATGTCATACGCGCCCGGATCGCGGCCCTGACCCCACAGTGCGGCCTTGAGCGCGCCGCGCGCGAATATTGCGCGGTCGGTGGCGATGTGGCGCAGCACGATCCGCTCGCCCGCGGCGGCAAAGATCACGTCATGCTCGCCCACGATATCGCCGCCGCGAATGGCGGAAAATCCGATATGCCCGCGCGTCCGCGGTCCGGTGATGCCGTCGCGGGCGCGGTCGGCGATGTGGTCTAATGCGACGCCGCGTCCGGTGGCGGCCGCTTCGCCCAGCATCAGGGCGGTGCCGGAGGGGGCATCGACCTTCTGATTGTGATGCGCCTCGACGATCTCGATATCGAAATCCTCGTCCAACGCATGCGCGACCTTTTGCGTCAGCATGGTCAGAAGGTTGACGCCAAGGCTCATGTTGCCAGCACGGACTTGCACCGAATGGCGCGCGGCGGGAATCAGCGCCTCCAACTCCTCGGGCGAAAAACCGGTCGTGCCGATGACATGCACGGCGCGCGCCTGCGCCGCCAGTTTGGCAAAACCGAGCGTGGCGGCGGGGGCGGTGAAATCAATGACGGCCTGCGCCTTGCTGAACGCCTCCAGCGGGTCGGCGGTGACGGTCACGCCCAAGGGCGCGCCACCCATGGCGGTGCCGACGTCCTGCCCGATCCACGTGTGACCCACCCGCTCGACCGCGCCGACCAGATGCGCGCGGCCGCTGGCCTGAATTGTCTGGATCAGCATCTGGCCCATCCGGCCCGATGCCCCTGTCACTGCAATGCCCGGTCCTGCCGTCATGTCTGCTCCTCCCGTTTGATGGGCCTTCAATAGCGTGGGCATCATCGCTTGGCAAAGGGCGGTATAGGGACTAAATGCACTGGCATGGCAAATAACAAATCTTCAGAGGGCGCAGGCCCGACGCAAAGGCAGCTACAGGTGGGCGAGAATGTCCGCCGCACGCTGGCCGAGGTGCTGATGCGCGGCGATACCCATGATGCGGATCTGGCCCGTATGTCAGTGACGGTCGGCGAGGTGCGCATGTCAACGGATCTGAAAATCGCAACGGCCTACGTGATGTCGCTGGGCGGTCGGGGTCAGGATGAACTGGTTGGCTTGCTGGCGCGCAACAAGCACGAGCTGCGCCGCGCGGTGGCGAAAAAGCTGGGGCTGAAATTCGCGCCGGACCTGCGGTTCCGTCTGGATACCACGTTCGACCAGATGGATGAAACGCGCCGCCTGTTTGCGCAAGGCGAGGTCCAGCGTGATCTGGAGGATTAGGGCATCGCTCGGGGCTGTTTTGGCCCTGATGCTGCCGGTGCAACTTTGGGGCGCAGAGTGCCGGAACGAGGTGTTCGAAGAGGCACGCTATTCCGTCTGTGAGGTCGATATGACCCAAGGCGATCTGCGCGTGTTCCTGAACGATCCCGAATCTGGCGACACACTGGGCAGTTTCAGTGCGGTTGATACGACGCTGCGCAAGGATGGGCTGGCGCTGGAATTTGCCATGAATGCCGGTATGTATCATTCCGACCGCCGCCCGGTTGGCCTCTATATCGAGGACGGTCAGCAGGCGGCGGGAGTGGTCACGCGGGAAGGGCCGGGCAATTTCGGCCTGCTGCCCAATGGGGTGCTCTGCATCCGCGAGGGACGCGCCGACGTGATCGAGACGCTGCACTACGTCGATGAGGCACCGACCTGCCGCTATGCCACGCAGTCGGGACCGATGCTGGTGGTCGATGGTGCGCTGCATCCGCGCTTTTTGACCGACAGCGACAGCCTGTATATCCGCAACGGCGTCGGCACCACGGCGGACGGCACGAGGGCGGTCTTCGTGATCTCGACCGACGCGGTGAATTTCCATACCTTCGGGCGGTTTTTCCGCGATCATCTGGGCCTGCCGCAGGCGCTGTATTTCGACGGCAACATCTCGCGCCTCTATGCCCCCGAACTTGGGCGCAGCGATATCGGGTTTCCCATGGGCCCGATCATCGGCAGCGTCACCGCCGCGCCGCAGGGTTAGGGCGGCGGTTCTGGGTTTCTTCGGCAACCGCCTTAGATAGGCACTGGTGGCGCTCCCTGCGGGCGCCGTTGCCAATCGTAGTGCCAAGAGGATCAGCACCATGAGCGCGGACAAGACGCTGAACGACGGGCCGGTTGGCCGGGCGCTGTGGTCCGTTAGCGCGCCGATGACCATCGGCATCCTCGGGGTGCTCAGCGTGGGCCTTGCCGATGCGTTTTTTCTGGCGCGGGACGGGGCGGTATCGCTGGCGGCGATCGGGTTTGTCTTTCCGGTGATTACCGCGCTGACATCGCTGTCCATTGGCCTGTCGGCGGGGACCAATACCGTGATTAGCCAGGCCATTGGACGCGGCGAGAATGAGGACCAGCGCCGCCGGATGACGCTGCACGCGATGACGCTGGCTCTGGCGCTGTCCTGCACTCTGGCGGTGATTGTCTGGCTGGTTGCGCCCTATCTGTTCGCCGCAATGGGGGCGGACGGGGAAGTGCTCGCCGCCATTCTGGGCTACATGCGGTTCTGGTGCCTCAGTTTCCCGTTTCTTGTGACCAGCATGGCACTGAACGCCGTTTTTCGCGCCAGCGGGCGCAGCGGGGTGGCGGCGACGGCGATGCTGCTACAGGCGCTGCTGAATATCGGGATGGACCCGTTGCTGATCTTCGGCCTCGGCCCGTTTCCGGTGATGAGCATGGACGGCGCGGGCCTTGCCACGCTGATCGCGCGGATTGCGTCGGCGACCGGCCTGATCCTGTTCGCATGGCACGGCGGTGTGCTGCAACTGAACGCGGCACCGTGGCTGGACGCGAGGGAATCGATGCGGCGGATCGTGCGCGTCGGCGCGCCTGCGGCGATGTCTAACGCGATCAACCCGCTGGGCATGGCCATTGTCACCGGATTTGTCGCGACACTTGGCGATACCGCCGTCGCGGGCTTTGGCGCCGCGACGCGGGTGCAAGGCGTGCTGGTGGTGCCGATGCTGGCGCTGTCTTCGGGGATCGGCCCGGTGGTGGGGCAGGCGTGGGGTGCCGGTGACGCGGCAC
>JBLWYG010000051.1:0-18088 GCA_048267045.1 Roseovarius sp.
GACGTATCCGCGCTGGAGGCCCAGCTTTCTGCGATGTGCGGCGGTCTGACATATGGCAGATGATTGGGGCGATACGCGCAATGCAGTGGCCGACAGGCTGGCGACCGAGGCGCTGATTGTCGATGTCGACGGGTTCGAGGGCCCGCTGGATTTACTGTTGACCCTGGGGCGCACGCAAAAGGTGGACCTGCGCAAGATCAGCGTTCTGCAGCTGGCCCGGCAATATCTGGAATTCGTCGAAAAGGCCCGCGCGTTGCGGCTGGAACTTGCCGCCGATTACCTTGTCATGGCTGCCTGGCTGGCGTTTCTGAAATCGCGTCTGCTGTTGCCGCCCGACCCCGAAGATGAGGGGCCATCGGGCGAGGAGTTGGCAGCACATCTGGCGTTTCAGTTGGAGCGGCTTCAGGCCATGCGCGATGTTGCTGCGCGGCTGATGGCGCGGGACCAGCTGGGGCGCGATTTTTTTGTGCGCGGCCAGCCCGAGACGGTGACGCGCACCCGCAGCGTGACCTATACTGCGTCGCTTCTGGACCTGATGCAGGCCTATGCCCGCACCCGCACCCGCGACGAATTTCGCCCTTACGCAATGGACCGCGAGGCGATTTTCTCTTTGGAACAGGCGCTGGACCGATTGCGCAGCCTGATCGGATTTTCGGGCGGCTGGACCGATATTTCCACCTATCTGCCCGACGGCTTCGCCACCGATCCCGCGCGCCGCCGTTCGGCTACCGCATCGACCTTTGCCGCCTCTCTGGAATTGGCCAAGGAGGGACGGATCGAACTGCGCCAATCCGAGGCCTTTGCGCCCGTTGAAATACGTAGGCGAGTTTAATATCGTGACGCAAGCATCAGAAGAAAAACCAGAATCACTTTTCGACGCCCCCCCTATGGCCGAGCAGGAGCGGATGGTTGAGGCGATCCTTTTTGCATCGACCGAGCCCGTCAGCACGCGCGAATTGGACGCACGCCTGCCGCATGGCTGCGACGCGGCCGAAGCGCTGGTGCACCTGCGCCGCCGCTATGAAGGACGCGGCGTCATGCTGGTTCGCGTGGCGGATGCCTACGCGCTGCGCACGGCGCCCGATCTGGGCTACCTCATGCAGCGCGAGACGGTCGAGACCCGCAAGCTGAGTCGCGCGGCAATCGAGACGCTGGCGATCATTGCCTACCATCAGCCTGTGACACGCGCCGAGATCGAGGAAATTCGCGGCGTTTCGGTTAGTCGCGGCACCGTCGATCAGTTGCTGGAAATGGAATGGATTCGCTTTGGCAGGCGCAAGATGACGCCGGGACGCCCCGTCACATTCGTTGTCACCGACATCTTCCTGGGGCATTTTGGACTGGAAACCGCCCGCGATCTGCCCGGATTGAAGGAGTTGCGGGCCGCCGGTCTGCTCGACAGTCGTCTGCCGCCCACGTCCATGCCGGGCGCGAAATCTGACGAGGACGAGGATCATTTGCCTTTGAAAGAGGGCGATCAGAGCGAATTTTTCGAAGAATGACGGGAATTCCCTGAAATCTCCCTGATTTCCTGCTATACATGCAGGATGAGGTAACGCAGGAGGGTGCGATGAACGCCAATCAATTGATCACCATGGCGATACGCATGATCATGCGCCGCCTTATGCGCACAGGGGTCGATGCCGGTATCGGTGCTGTCTCCAAACGTATGAATAACGGCGCGCCGGGCGGTGCCGCCCCGAATGCGAGCGAGACGCAGAAACGCGCGCGCAGCACGATGAAGATTGCGCGCCGCATGGGGCGGATGTAACGAAGAGTGCTACGTTAAGATCGCGCTAGACAAACTTGAAATGTTTTGATAATTTCAGACCTTGGCCTTGGTAGTTCGAGCTGAGGTCGGCGCCGTATAGCGTGTCTGGCACCTGATCCATACGCTCATAGATCAGCCTCCCGACGATCTGGCCATGTTCCAGCACGAACGGGGCCTCGTGGCAGCGCACCTCCAGCACACCGCGCGAGCCGGTGCCTCCAGCGGCGCCATGGCCGAAGCCGGGATCGAAAAATCCCGCATAATGGACGCGAAATTCGCCGACCATTGCCAGATAAGGCGCCATTTCCGCCGCGTATTGGGGGGGGATGTGCACCGCTTCGCGGCTGACCAGGATGTAGAATGCTCCGGGGTCCAGAATTATCTGGCCTTCACCGGTGTGCACTTCTTCCCAGAAATTTGCTGGATCGTAGTGGTCGATATTGTCCAGATCAATCACTCCGGTATGAGGTTTGGCGCGGTAACCGACCAGCGTGCCGGAGGCGGGGCGCAGATCAACTGAAAAGCCCAGCCCGTCGCTGATTACCGGCGCGCAATCGACCAACCCGTCAGAGGCGTGCAGGGCCGCCAGATCGATATCGTTCAACACCGCGTCGCCGGTGCTGAACCGGATCTGGTTCAGCCTCATGCCGGGCCGCACCAGAACCGAAAAGGAGCGGGGGCAAATCTCGGCATAGAGCGGGCCGTCATAGCCTGCCGGAATGCGGTCGAATTCGGCGCCGCCATCGGTGACAGCGCGGGTCAGAAGATCGAGCCGCCCGGTCGAGGATTTGGCGTTCGCCGTGGCGTGTACGTCCGGCGGCAGGGCCAGCGCTTCCATCAGGGGCACGACATAAACGCAGCCTTTCTCCAGCACCGCGCCGGCGCTCAGATCTATGCGGTGCATCTCGAATTCGCGCAGGCGCTCGGCCACGCTGCGCCCTTCACCTGCCAGAAAAGAGGCACGAACCCGATAGGCGATATGCCCAAGCCGCAAGTCAAGGCTGGCGGGTTGGATCTGGCCGGGTATGAATGCGGTATCTGCGGCAATGGCGCCGCTGTCGATCATGGATTGGATCTGCTGGCTGGAGAGAACCCCGGTCATCGCTGCGCCCCTATGAAAACTGCGCTGGTTTACCCGCCTCGACGGCGCTTTGCAAACGCTGGGGGCAGTGCGGTTCTTTGAGGGTGGGGAGCGGTGTGATGGTCGGGCTAGCAGGACTCGAACCTGCGACCTTCCGTCCCCCAGACGGACGCGCTACCAGACTGCGCCATAGCCCGACGATGGGGTCGTCATACCCGTTTCTGGGGCAGGGACAAGGGGCAAAATCTATTTTTCAGCCGCGGAACAGGAACTCCGGGCTATGGGTCTATCAGGTGCGTGCGGCCATGCGCGCGCGCAGGTCTGCCATGCGCCCGGCAAGATCAGACAGCGCAGGGCGCTGCGCCGCCAGTTGCGCCATGTCCAAACTGCCCAACTTGGCAAGCACCGACGCGGCGGCGAGTATGTCGTCGCTCGGATCATCAGGCAGGTCGATCGTGGCAACGCGGGGCGGGGGCGGCACAGGGGTGGCCGAGGAACTGTCGCCGTTTTCGGTTTCGGGGACGGATGCCGGGTCCGTGGGCGCGGCTGGACCGTCGTCGGCGGCTGTCCGTTGCGGCGCGTCTGCCTCTACAGCGCGGTCCGTATCGCCGCTGGTCTCAGGTGCGCTGGACGGTGCGGGCATGGCGTCCGTGTCGTCTGCGTCTGGGGGAACTGCCGTCTCAGTCTGGGGCTGCGTCGGGGACGGGTTCCCGTGATCTGGCCCGGACTGATTCGCGTCCTCGGTAGCCGTGTCTGCGGGAGGATCCGTTGGCGTTGTTTGCTGCGTATCGGACGAGGTGTCGTCGAATTCCAAGGTCGTCTGCGAGTCGTCCCGGGCGCTTGCCGCACTGCCTTCGATGTCAGGTTCCGCGATTCGGTCCGGCGTCTCAGCATCGTTGGGCGTTTCGTCGTTTTGCGTGGCGGCCGGGCGAAGGGCGTCATCTGCTGCAACGTCGGGCGCGGCAGGTTCATGAATGTCGGGTGGCGCGTCCTTCTCCGCAGGACCATCGGCCTTTGCGTCACCCTTGACCCGGTCAAAGCTGAGGACAGTGCCGTGCGGCTCTTCGGTTTCGGGAACGTCCAGCGCAATACCGGCAATCGCACCGTTCATATCATCATCGAGCGGCGGCGACATGGCGGCCACGTGGCGCACGCCCTGCTCGCGCATGATCTTCTGAACGCCTTTGATGGTCATGCCCTCATCATGCAGCAGCCTGCGGATGCCGCCCAGCAATTGCATATCTGCGGGCCGGTAATAGCGTCGCCCGCCGGCGCGCTTGACCGGCTTCACCTGTGTGAACTTGCTTTCCCAGAAGCGCAGGACGTGCGCGGGTATCCCCAGCCAGTCTGCGACTTCGCTGATGGTGCGAAAGGCGTCTGCGGATTTCGACATGGTCTGCCTAGCGTTTGTTGCCTGCGGCCACGCGATCCTTCATCAGGTGCGAGGGGCGAAAGGTCAGGACGCGGCGCGGGTTGATGGGCACCTCTTCGCCGGTCTTTGGATTGCGGCCAACACGCGCCGATTTCTCGCGCACCGAAAATGTGCCGAAGGACGATATCTTGACCTGCTCGCCGCGCACCAGTGCATCGGACATGTGCTCCAGCACGCTTTCGACCAGTTGGGACGAATCGTTCCGCGACAACCCGACCTCGCGAAAAATTGCCTCGCTCAAATCCATGCGCGTCAATGTCTTGTCACTCATAGCCATCCCCCGATTGCGTTTTGCCAACAATAGGGGCGAAGAAATTTGCGAGTCAATTACAATGACTTGGAATGGGCAGTTTAAGCGGATTGGCGGCCAGATTTTCGCAGATTTACCAGCGCAGGGCGACGGCGCCCCACGCCAGCCCGCCGCCGATAGCCTCGCTCAGCAGCAGATCACCGCGTTTGATGCGCCCATCCGCGACGCCGACGGACAGTGCCAGCGGAATTGATGCGGCCGAGGTGTTGCCATGGTCCTGCACGGTCAAAATAACACGATCCATCGGCACGTTCATCTTTTTGGCGGTGCCTTGAATGATGCGGATATTGGCCTGATGCGGCACGATCCAGGCGACGTCATCGGCGCTTAGCCCGGCCTTGGCCAGTGCGGCGTCTGCGGTCGAGGCCAGCTTTTCCACGGCCTGCCGGAACAGCGGATTGCCCTGCATCCGCAGTTTTCCGACCGTGCCGGTGGTGGACACGCCGCCATCGACATACAGCATGTCGCGGTAGCGTCCGTCCGAATGCATGTCGGTTGCCAGAATACCGCGATCCTGCGACGTGCCGGTACCGTGCTCGGCGCCCAGAACAAGCGCGCCGGCACCATCCCCGAACAAGACGCACGTGCCACGATCGGTCCAATCCATGATCCGGCTGAACGTCTCAGCACCGATGATCAGCAGGCGATCGGCCTGGCCGGACACGATCATCGCATTCGCATTGCAAAGCGCAAAGATGAACCCCGCGCAGACTGCCTGCACATCGAAGGCAAAGCCGCGGGTCATGCCCAGATTGGCCTGGACCATCGTGCCGACCGCCGGAAAGGTCAGATCGGGGGTCGATGTGGCAACGATGATCCCGTCAATGTCGTCAGCGGTCAGCCCCGCATTGTCCAACGCCGCGCGCGCGGCGCGCGTCGCCAGGTCGGACGTGGTTTGATCGTCCGCAGCAAAGTGGCGTCGCTCGATCCCTGATCGCGTGCGAATCCATTCATCCGACGTGTCGACCAACGCCTCGAAATGAGCGTTGGGCACGATGCGGTCGGGCAGATAGTGGCCGATGCCGAGCGGAACGGCGCGTCTGATCATATCTTGGCTCCATTGGGCGTGTCGGCCTTGTCAGGTGCGTCGTCGTCGGCGGCGCTGTCTTGTGCCAACAAGGTAGCTTTGGCCACGCGTTCGGCCAGTTTCTCGGAGAAACCGGTCTGCGCCAGCTTGAACGCCAGCTTGACCGCTGCCGAGACGCCGGTGGCGTCTGCCGCGCCATGAGATTTGACCACCGTGCCATTCAGGCCCAGAAAAACGCCGCCATTGGCGCGGCGCGGATCGATCCGCTTTTTCAAGCGGCGCAAGGACGGGTAGGCCAGCAATGCGGCGATGCGCGACATCACCGAGTACTGGAACGCCTCGCGCAGAAGCTCGGCGATCAGGCTGGCGGTGCCTTCGCCGGTCTTCAGAGCGACATTGCCGGTGAATCCATCGGTGACAATCACATCCACCGTATCGCCGGGTAAATCGCGGCCTTCGACGAACCCGACGAAATCGAAATCGGCGCCGCGCGCATGGGCCGAGATCAGGTCATGCGCCTCGCGCAGTTCGGCGCGGCCCTTGTGCTCTTCGGTGCCGACATTCAGCAGGCCGATGCGCGGACGCGCCACGCCAAATCCGCTGCGCGAATAGGAGGCGCCCATCAGAGCGTATTGCATAAGATCCTTGGCATCGGCGCTGATATCGGCGCCGCCATCCATCAGCAGGTTGAACCCCTGTGGATTGCGCGAGGGCCACATCACCGCGATGGCTGGGCGGTAGATGCCGGGCAGGCGGCGCAGGCGCAGGACCGACATCAGCATCAGCGCGCCGGTATTGCCGCAGGACACACACACCGTCGCCTCGCCTGCGCGCACCGATTCCAGCGCGGACCACATCGAGGTGTCCTTGCCGTGGCGGGCGACATGTCCGGGCTTGTCATCCATTGTGACGATACCGGGCGCATCGCGCAGCTCGCAGCATCCTGCAAGCGCTCGGTGACGGGCGACCAGCGGTTCCAGCTCGGCCACCGGGCCGTGCAGGATGAATGCTATATCGGGGTTCTTCTGTGCGCTGGCGGCAATGCCTGCAACGACGGTGGCAGGGCCCATGTCGCCACCCATCGCGTCGACGGAAATCACCGTCCTGCGATTGGCTGCAGCAGCGCCCGACCCATCAGCGGACGGGCCGGGATGGCCTGCATCCGCCGGTGTGGTATCTGTACGGGCGGTCATGCGGGCGGTCTGTCCTTGATTATGGTCCCGGCCCCCATCGGGGGCCCGGCCGGGTGAGGTCAGGCCGCGTCGTCGTCCAGATCAACCTCGTCAGCCATTGCGACGATCTCGCGATCGGCATAGTGGCCGCACGCCGAGCAGACGTGATGCGGGCGCTTCAATTCGCCGCAATTGGGGCATTCATTTGGGTTGGCGCCGCTAAGGGCGTCATGTGCGCGGCGATTGTTGCGGCGCGATTTCGATACTTTGTTCTGCTGGACGGCCATGTCGCGATCCCGATTCCTGTGGGCCGAACTGGCCCTGTTTCAATGAGGTTGTGCGGCTCTTAGTCCGCCTTGCGGCGCCGGTTCAACCCCAAATACCGTGAAAGCGCGAAAATACAGCGAATTGCCGGGGCCGCAAGCGATATTTCGCGCTAAATGTGCGTGGCTGCAACGACGGGATCAAGAGGGCGACGGGGGCAGGCGCGATCAGTCGCCCTTTTCCATTTTTGCCTTCAACCCGGCCAGCCCGGCAAAGGGTTTCAGGTCTTCGTCCTTCAGCGGGGCGCTGCCCGGCGGGGCGGCCTGCGCGGCCATCGTCTCGGCGCCGTCTGCACGCGGATAGTCGGGTAGCGCCAATGCCAGCGCCTCGTGCAGGATCCGAGCCAGATCGATGATTTCACCCAACGGTTCTTCGCTGTCGTCCTGCGGTATCTCGACGCCGTCCTCGGGCGTCGGCTCCAGCTCGGAGGGGGCGGGCATGTCCGACAGGAACCGCCGCTCTATCTGGGTATCAATGCGCGTGGTCACGGGGGCCAGCGTGGCGACACACGCCTGCACGGCTGTCGCACCCAGATCGGCGGTCAGGCGCCAGTCACGCCGCCCCAGAGGCGCCAGCGTGCCGCGAAAGCTGAGCTTGCGCAGTGCCTCAATACCCAGCTCCGCGGCAAGCGCCGCGCGGGAATCCGCATCCGGCGCGATATCAAAGGACTGCGTGCGTCCCTTGGGCAGGTCGGCCACGCGCATTGCGGCGGGTTCGATCAGCGTCTTTGCCATGGGCAAGCGCATCCTTTCTTGAACAAGGGGGGCGGGTTGCTATAAGCGGGATAAAAGGCCCCTCGGGCCAATATCAAGAGGACAGCCATGTTCGGGACCGCATATACGCTCAAAACCGCCAGCATGGCAATTGTCCTTGCCCTGATGACCGCATTGGCCGGTTGCACGGCATTATACGAGAATCATGGATACGTGCCACCCGACGAGGATCTGCAACAGCTGGTCCCCGGCGTCGATACCCGCGCCACGGTGGATGACGTGATCGGCGCGCCGTCGGTTGCGGGCCTGCTGAGCGGTGGCGACTATTACTACGTGCGCAGCCGGGTCAAAACCTACGGCATGCTGCGCCCCGAGGTGATTGACCGGCAGGTGCTGGCCATCAGCTTTGACAGCCAGAACGTGATCGCCAATATCGAGCGGTTCGGTCTGCGCGACGGACGCGCCGTGCCGCTGTCGCGCCGCGTCACCGACAGTTCGGTCGCGGGGAAGGGGTTCCTGCAATCCATCATGAGCAATTTTGGCAACCTCAATCCGGCCAACTTCTTCTAGGGCGGCGGCGCTCTATTGCCCCCGGTGGGGAAGACGCTTTCGAATGACCCTCGCTATCGGGCGCGGCGCGTGCACGGCCCCCATGACATGGCGCGCGCCCGCGCGATACGCGCCGCGGCCTTCGGGCTGGACGCACCCGACCTCGACCCGTTCGATGAAATCTGCATCCAGATCGTGATCGAAGACCGCCGTACAGATGCGTTGGTGGGCTGCTTTCGCATGTTGCCATTGGCCGATGGCAGCGAAATGGACCGCAGCTATTCGGCGCGGTTCTATGATCTGGCGCGCCTTGCCCGCCGTACCGGGCCGCTGACCGAACTGGGCCGGTTCTGCGTGCATCCCGGCACACACGATCCCGATATTTTGCGCGCCGCCTGGGGCGCTGTGACGGCGCATGTTGATGCGCGAAAGGTGCAGTTTCTATTTGGCTGCACCTCGTTTCGCGGCACCGATCCCGCACCATACAGAGACGCTTTTGCGCTGCTGGCGCAGCGTCACCTTGCGCCGCCGGATTGGGCGCCGCAGCGCCGCGCTCGCCGGATTGTGGCGCTGGTATCGAAATCGGGCGCGCCCGATACACGTCGCGCGGTTCAAACAACACCGCCGCTGCTGCGCACGTATCTGGCAATGGGCGGCAAGGTCAGCGATCATGCGGTCATTGACCCGGCAATGAATACGCTGCATGTCTTTACCGGGCTGGAAATCGCGGCCATTCCCGCCGCGCGCCAGCGGTTGCTGCGCGCCGATGCCAAGGCGCTTGACGCGGATGCTTGACGGCGGGCCTGCGGCGGGATAGCCCGCGCCCATGGCAGCACGTCCCCCCCTTTTGCAACTCAACGAGATCTCCCTCACATTTGGGGGAGCCCCGATATTCTCCGGCCTGTCGCTGGTCGTTCAGCCGGGCGATCGCGTCGCGCTGGTCGGGCGCAACGGGTCGGGCAAGTCCACCCTGATGAAGGTGATGGCCGGGTTGGTCGAGGCCGACAGCGGCACCCGCACGCTCGCCCCCGCCGCATCGGTCGGCTACATGGAGCAGGATCCGGACATGGCCGGGTTTGCCACCTTGGGCGATTTCGCGGCCAGCCAGCTGGACCCGGCCGAGACATACCGTGTGGAAATGGCGGGCGAGGGGCTGAAATTCGACCCCGCGCGCCCGGTTGAGACTGCGTCGGGCGGCGAGCGGCGCCGCGCCGCGCTGGCCAAGCTGATGGCCGAGGCGCCCGAATTGATGCTGCTGGACGAGCCGACGAACCATCTGGACATCGAGGCGATCGCCTGGCTGGAAGCCACGCTGAAAGAGACGCGCAGCGCCTTTGTCCTGATCAGCCACGACCGCGCTTTTCTGCGTGAATTGACGCGCGCAACCCTTTGGATCGACAGGGGAATGACGCGCCGCCAAGAAAAGGGATTCGCCCATTTCGAGGAATGGCGCGACAAGGTTTGGGAAGACGAGGATCAGGCCCGTCACAAGCTGAACCGCAAGATCAAGTCCGAGGCTCGCTGGGCCGTCGAAGGCATCAGCGCCCGGCGCAAGCGGAACCAGGGCCGCGTGCGGGCGCTTCAGGAGTTGCGGGCCGAGCGTTCGAGCCAGATCAAGCGGCAGGGCGCCGCCGCCATGGCGCTCGATTCAGGCCCTAAATCGGGCAAGAAGGTGATCGAGGCCGTAAGTATTTCAAAGGCTTACGGCGACAAGCGTCTGCTGTCGGATTTCTCGATCAAGATCCAGCGCGGCGACCGCGTCGCGCTGGTCGGTCCCAATGGCGTGGGCAAGACGACGCTGCTGAACATGCTGATGGGCGCCGAGGCACCAGATAGCGGCACGGTCAGTTTGGGCACGAATCTGTTGCCGGCAATTTTTGATCAGGCGCGTGCGCAGCTGGACCCGGACATGAGCCTGTGGGACAGCCTGACCGGCGATCCGGACATGCGCGTTTCGGGCAAGGCCGACCAGATCCTGGTGCGGGGCATGCCGCGTCATGTGATCGGCTACCTCAAGGAGTTTCTCTTTGACGAGGGGCAGGCACGCGCGCCGGTCCGGTCGCTGTCGGGCGGCGAAAAGGCGCGTTTGCTGCTGGCCAAGCTGATGGCGCGCGAATCGAACATTCTGGTGCTGGACGAGCCGACGAACGATCTGGATATCGAAACGCTGGATCTGCTTCAGGAACTTCTGGACGATTACGATGGCACGATCATTCTGGTCAGCCACGACCGCGATTTTCTGGACCGCGTCGCCACCACCACGATCGCGATGGAGGGCGACGGCCGCGCGACCGTCTATGCCGGCGGCTGGACCGACTATCGCTCGCAGCGCCAGTCGACAGCGGAATGGGCGGATGGCGGACGCAAGGCGGACCCGAAACCCAAACCGGATGGTGCGCCCAAAAAGGATAGCTCTGCGGCGCTCAGCTTTACGGAAAAGCATCGGCTCGCCGAACTGCCGGATGTCATCGCCCGGCTTGAGGCCGAGATCGCCAAGCTGGAAGCCCTGATGGCGGACCCCGAACTCTTCACGCGCGAGCCGGTCAAATTCCGCAAGGCGACCGAGGCGCTGACCCAGCGGCAACAGGCGCTCGGCGCCGCCGAAGATGAGTGGATGGCGCTGGAGGAGAAGGCGGACACCTGACCGCTTGCAGCCTTCAGTGCCGACCTGACAGATCCGGCGACCTATCAATAATAAACGAAAGTGGAGCGGGTAACGGGAATTGAACCCGTAACTAAAGCTTGGGAAGCTGCCGTGATACCTTTTCACCATACCCGCCGCGTTGGCCTGAATAGCATCCAGCATGCGCCGTGTTCAAGGTGGAATCGCCGAGAGCGCGCGAGGCAAACGGAAAAACCCGCCAAAGGGCGGGTTTGTCAGGCGACGCAAGCTATGACGCTGTTTTCAGCCGCCCCAAGTGCGCACGACACCGCAATCCATGTGGACAAAGTTCGAACGGGAATATTTGCCGACACCGCCGGCATGGCAGGCCATTGCCGCCTTGCTCATCTGCCTGACCGAGCGCGAGCCCATCCGCAGATCGGCAGCTTGCCCGTTCAGGTGCAGCGAATGTTTCGCCACGCCTTTTGACCGGCTGCGCAGCATCGCATTGGTCTGCGGCGAGCGGTAGCCGGACAGCAATGTGTAAGGCTCTGAGGTGTTCATCAGATTGTGCGCGGCTGCCATGATGTCGACGGTCCGCGTGTCGATATTCTTGATGTCGTTACTGCGCCAGTCCCGCATGAAGGTCGAGATTTCCTGAATGGCCTCGGCGATGTAATCGCCTTCTATCCAGTAGATCGTATCCATCTTTTCGCCCGTGCGGGGCGATACCATGCGCAGGCGGCGTATATCGCCGGCGCCGCGCAAGAGGCTGAAAGCATTACCGTATGTTGGGGCCGCTACTACAGCGGTTGCCGCGAATGCACCTAACAGCGCACGCCGCGACAGGCTTGCCGATTTGGAATGGGTCATGGTATCTTGCCTGTCCGTCGCTTCAGTTTCTTTCCCGCAAGTGGCGGGCGTTCATCTCATCCCCGGATGCGAGGGTACGTATGACACATTAAGAATCGCTAACCAAGACACCGGTTCGAGAAAGTTCCCCCAAGCAACGCGATTAGGCATAAATCCGCGCAATTTCGCCCAAGTGTGGCATTTTGGCAAGTCTGTGGTGCGAATTCGTCGCAGCCGCTGACTTAGTGTGCTTTTCGTGAAAAATTCAATGGACATTGGGGCATGAGGTGGGGCGATCAGGAAAGATTGCGCTATGATCGTACGGGCGCGCTGCGCTGTGCGATCAGATTACGAGGAATACGATGATTTTTGCTGCCGCTTCTACCTCTGAACGAATGACTGCGACCACCAGGAAACTGACCAGACACCTGCTGATGCCGATGGCCGTCGCGCTGCTAACGTTCGGCGTGCCGCAGGGGGCAGCAGCCGGCGTGACGGCATTCAAGCAGGCGGTGGCGGAGGGCGCCGCACGCGACGACGATCTGTCGGCCTACTACCGGTCAACCGGCTATGGCGCCCTCTGGACCGGAACGGGCGAGTCGGATCGTGCGCGTCGCCAGGCGCTGCTGCAGGCGATTGACGCGGCAGGCGCACACGGTCTGCCCGCGCAGCGCTATGATCCGGACGGGCTGATGCAGATGATGCAGACCGCGCGCACGCCACGTGATCTGGGCGCGGTGGAGATTGCGATGTCGCGGACGTTTCTGCGCCTTGCGCATGACATGCAGACCGGCATGCTGACCCCGGGCGATATCGACAGGGGCATGAAACGCACCGTTCCCGTCAGGTCTGCCGAGGATCTTCTGACCAGTTTTGCCAAGGCCAATCCGCAAGGCTTTTTCCGCGGGCTGGCCCCGAAGTCCGGCGAATATGCGCGCCTGATGCGCGAAAAGATCCGGCTGGAAGGGATGATGGCCGCCGGCGGCTGGGGGCCTGCTGTCCCCGCCGCGTCGCTGGCACCGGGCCAGTCGGGCGCGGATGTCGTCGCGCTGCGCAACCGCCTGATGCGCATGGGCTATCTGCCGCGCACGGCGTCCGGCAGCTATGACATCGCAATGCAGCAGGCGGTTCAGAAATTTCAGGGCGCGCACGGTCTGGTGCCGGACGGGACCGCTGGCGCATCGACCATGGCCGCGATCAACACGCCGATTGCGCAGCGTCTGCCGATGATCCTGGTCGCGATGGAGCGCGAGCGCTGGTTGAGCGGCCCGCGCGGCAAGCGGCACATTCTGGTCAACCTGACTGATTTCAGTGCCCGCATCTTGGATGACGACCGCCTGACCTTTGAAACCCGCGCCGTGATCGGCAAGAATCTAAGCTCGCATCAAAGCCCCGAATTTTCGGACGAGATGGAGTATCTGGAAATCAATCCGGTCTGGAACGTGCCGCGCTCGATCACTGTCAGCGAGTATCTGCCGCAGATGCAGCGCAATCGCGGCGCGGCGGGGCATTTAAAGCTGTATAATTCGCGCGGCCAGCAGGTGAACCGCGCCAATGTCAATTTCCGCGCCTACAACGCGCGCACCTTTCCGTTCGCACTGAAACAACCGCCCTCATCGCGCAACGCGCTGGGACTGGTGAAGTTCATGTTCCCGAACAAATACAACATCTACCTGCACGACACGCCCTCCAAAAGCCTGTTTGAACGCAACGTGCGCGCGTTCAGTCATGGCTGTATCCGCCTGCAACAGCCCTTTGATTTCGCCTATGAAATCCTGTCGCGCCAAGAAGATGACCCCAAGGCGTATTTCCACCGTATCCTCGACTCGGGCAGACAGACACGGGTCAATCTTGAGCAGAAGATACCGGTGCACATCATCTACCGGACAGCGACAGTTCCGGCCAAGGGGCCGGTCCAGTATCGCGATGACATTTATGGCCGGGACGCCAAGGTCTGGGATGCGCTGCAAAAGGCAGGGGTTTCACTGCCCGCGCATCAGGGTTAGATATCGCCCCGTCAGAAGGGGGTAGCCATGTCCTATACGGTTGAGCAGATTGCCAAGGCCTTGGGGGCCGAGGCCCTGGGTGCGGTCGATATCAGGATCTCGGGCTTGGCCGAACCTGCCGATGCCGGGCCGGATCATCTGGCACTGGCGACCAAGCCTGATTATGCCGCCGCGCTACCGCAGGGCGGTGCCCGTGCGGCGCTGCTCTGGAACGGCGCGGATTGGCAGGCGCTGGGGCTGAAGGCCGCGATCATCGCGCCGCGCCCGCGCTACGCCATGTCCGGTCTGACCGCGATGATGGATCCGGGCGAGGGCTGGGGCGATGGAATCCATCCCAGTGCCGTCGTCGACGAGACCGCTGAATTGGGCGAGGGCGTGCACGTTGGCCCGCTAACGGTGATAGGCCCGCGCGCGCGGATCGCCGCAGGCTGCCGGATCGGCCCGCAGGTCACGATTGGCGCGGGCGCGGTGATTGGCGAGAATGGTTTGATCCGCGAAGGCGTGCGCATCGCCGCGCGGGTGCGGATCGGGGCGCGCGTGGTCCTGAACCCCGGCGCTGTGCTGGGCGGGGACGGCTTCAGCTTTGTCACGCCCGAGAAGTCGGGCGTGGAGTCGGTGCGCGAAACGCTGGGCGATCAGGGCGGCGCGGTGGCCCAGTCCTATGTGCGGATTCACAGCCTCGGCTCGGTTCGGCTGGGCGATGATGTCGAGGTGGGCGCGAATGCGGCCATCGACCGCGGCACTGTACGCGACACGGTCATCGGGGACCGTACCAAGATCGATACGCTGGTGATGGTCGCGCATAACGTGGTGGTTGGGACCGACACGCTGCTGTGCGGTCTTGTCGGTATCGCCGGATCGTCGCGCATCGGCAACAACGTGGTGCTTGCGGGGCAGGTGGGCGTGGGGGACAATCTCTTTGTCGGCGACAATGTAATCGCCGGAGGCGGCACCAAGATCCTCAGCAACGTGCCCGCCGGCCGGGTCATGTTGGGCTATCCCGCGATGAAGATGGATAGCCATATCGACATGTACAAGCATCTGCGCCGCCTTGGCCGCATGGTTGCCGATGTCGCCGCCCTCAAGAAGGCGGTTTTCAAGGACGGGCAGAGTGACTGAATTCGTGCCGATATTTCAAGGAGCCACGCCATGACCGTATCCCAGCGCGTGATTGCAATCATCGCCGATCAGGCCATGCTGGAGCCGTCCGACGTGACGCCGGACAGCAGCCTTGAAGATCTGGGTGTCGATTCGCTGGGCCTCGTTGAAAGCATCTTTGCGATTGAGGAGGCCTTCGACATCACCGTGCCTTTCAACGCGAACGAGCCTTCGGCCGGCGATTTCGACATCTCTACGGTCGGGGCCATTGTGGCCAGCGTTAAGCGGCTGATCGCCGAGCAGTCGTGAAGCGTGTTGTCATCACCGGGGCGGGCACGATCAACGCGCTTGGCCAGGACGTTGCCACAACCCTTGAGGCGATGCGCGAGGGGCGCTGCGGCATCGGCGATCTTGAGTTCCGCGATGTCGAACGTCTGTCGATCCGCATCGGCGGGCAGGTCAAGGATTATGACCCCGAGGCGGCCTTTACCCGCCAGCAACTGGCGCTCTATGACCGGTTCACGCAGTTCACGCTGATCGCTGCCCGGCAGGCGGTGGCGCAGTCGGGCATCGAATTCAACGACGAGCTGTCGCTGCACGCCGGTGTCATTCTGGGCAATTCCGGCGGCGGGATGACCACGCTGGATGAGAATTACCGCTCGGTTTACGAAGATGGCAAGAACCGCGTGCATCCTTTCGTCGTGCCCAAGCTGATGAACAACGCGGCGGCCAGCCATGTGTCGATGGCGTGGGGCCTGCATGGCGCGTCCTATACGGTTTCCACGGCTTGCGCGTCGTCAAATCACGCGATGGCGCAGGCCTTTCAGATGGTGCGTTGCGGGCAGTCCCCGGTGATGCTGACCGGCGGATCGGAATCGATGCTGTGTTTTGGCGGGGTCAAGGCGTGGGAAGGTTTGCGCGTGATGTCCAAGGACGGCTGTCGGCCGTTTTCGGCCGGTCGCAACGGCATGGTGCAGGGCGAGGGCGCCGGCATCTTTGTCTTTGAAGAATACGATCACGCCCGCGCGCGGGGCGCCGATATTCATGCCGAAGTGGTTGGCTACGCCATGTCCGCGGACGCCAGCGACATAGTCATGCCGTCCAAGGAGGGCGCGGCCCGCACGATAGAGGGCGCACTGCGCGATGCGCGCCTGAATCCTGTGGATGTAGGATATATCAACGCCCACGGCACCGGAACCGCAGCCAATGACAAGACCGAATGTGCCGCCGTCGCCGATGTCTTCGGACGCCACGCGGACAGGCTGATGATGTCGTCCACCAAATCCATGCACGGCCACCTGATCGGCGGCACCGGCGCGGTCGAGCTGCTGGCCTGCATCATGGCCGTGCGCGACGGGATCATCGCCCCCACGATCAACTACGACGAACCGGACCCCGAATGTGCGCTGGACGTCGTCCCCAATGAGGCGCGCGAGGCGCACGTCGAGGTTGCACTGAGCAATGCCTTTGCGTTCGGCGGGCTGAATGCCGTGCTGGCGCTACGGCGGGCAGGGTAGGGCTTAGGCCGCGCGATGGGTGGTAATTGCTTTGCAACAAAGGGGCAGGCGTGGGCAGCCCAAGCCCTTTACCAGATATGTTGATGATCACATTCGCCTGCTGGCGCGATCAACTTTGCAAGTCCGTTTCGACCCCTCTGCCGCAAGAAAACCAGATTGCCTGGATGCCTGCCATCCGGCGCACAAACCAGAACCTCCGACGTCATGGTCAAGCCAGCGATGAGAATTCGACACTTTTCAACGAAAATGTGTACGATGGATCCATTCACATCAAAGACTGGAAATTTCATGAAACTCGCAATGATGACGACTTTCCTAGCCTTTACTGCATTCCAGACAACTGCTGTGTGGTCTGCGGATTACAAAGTCCAGCGCACACTTCAACTTTCGTCCCCAGCTACCGACGTATGGAACTTCGCCGGAGACTTTTGCGATATCGACGATTGGCATCCCGCGATTGCCGATTGCGCGCTCAAAGTGAAGGACGGAGCGCTGCATCGCATCCTGACCACGGTCGATGGCGCGGAATTTGATGAAAAGCGCATCGCAGTCGAAGCGGGGCAATCCTACACTTACAGCATCATAAGCTCGCCGCTGCCCATCGAAAACTACACGGCGACGTTTTCGATCGAGTCATTGAACGGATCACTTCTCAGCTGGTCTGGCAGCTTTTCATCTGACGATCCCTCCACGGAGGCAGCAATTGCCGGAATTTACGACGCTGGCCTGTCCGCGATCGAACGTAGTTTTGCGGACAAATAACCGAACCGTCTCTATTTTCCGAACCGCTGACAATCAGGATGTCAGAAGCCGTCGCGAAAATACGGGAGAAGCCGGTCTTGGAATTTGCCGTTCCGTGAATGGATTGCCGTTTCGCCCGGCGATTCAACACAACTGAAAAAAGGGGCAGACCCTTCGGCCTGCCCCTTTGTAATCTGGTATAGCCTGTCCGCTATTACTCGGTGAAGGCGCCGACGGCCTCGTAACCGGCGGTGAAGCCGTTCAGCGAGATGTCGATCGTGACCTTCTGGTCGGGCGCCTGCGCTGGGACCAGAACCATCTGTGCCTTCGCGCCTTTTTTGAACACGGCGATGTCTTCCTCGGTCAGGCCCATTTGCGCGACGCAGCCGGCCTCGGTGCAGACGCGGTAGGGATAGCTCTTGGCGTTGCCGCCATCGACCGCCATCTTCAGCTCTTCGGTCAGCAGTGTGACCAGCGGAACGATTGCGGTGGCACCCGCGACCGCAGGCGCCTGGCCTTCGATACGGAAGATGCTGAATTCAGCCACGGGGTTGCCGCCCTCTTCGCGCAGCAGCTGATACAGCTGGCAAGGATCTTCGCCCTTGTCATTGCGGAAGCAGCGCAGGTTCCAGTCGCCGAATTTCTCCTTGATATAGACGGCAGGCTCGCCTTCGGCGACGTCGGTTCCGGTGGCAAAGGCGCCGCCCGCTTCTGCGGGTGCTTCGGTTTCTGAATCTGTAGCTGCGTCTGTCCCGGTCTCAGCCTCTGCCGGCGCATCAGCGGCGTCCGTGTCGGCGGCGGCATCGGCCCCTGTAGCAGCGCCGGATTCCGTTGCGGCCTCGCCGGTTGCGGCGGCTGCGCCGTCGGTGGCCGCAGTATCGTCCGTGGCAGTA
>JBLWYG010000052.1:0-18010 GCA_048267045.1 Roseovarius sp.
CCACGCGCAGCACCCGGTGATAGCCCCGCGCTGACAGACCGAACCGTTCGGCCATGCGCGTCAGCAATTCGCGACCCTCGCTGTCAGGTGTCGCTACTGCGTCAAGCGCGCCACCTTCGGCGTCGGAATTGAGCCGGACGCCCGGTGCATCTGCATACCGCGCGGTCTGTACTGCCTGCGCTGCGGCGACACGCGCCGCCACTTCTGCCGAGCTGTCGCCGGAAGAGGGCAGATCGAGATCTGCAAAGCCGACCGGGGGCACTTCGACCCGCAGGTCGAAGCGATCCATCAAAGGTCCACTGATCCGGCCCAGATAATCCTCGCCGCAGATCGGTGCGCGGCTGCACGCGCGGGCCGGTTCGCTGAGATAGCCGCATTTGCAGGGGTTTGCGGCCGCGATCAGCATGAAGCGGCAGGGATAGGTCACGTGGGCGTTGGCGCGGGCGATCATGACTTCGCCGGTCTCTATCGGTTGGCGCAGCGTCTCCAGCACCGTCCGCGAGAATTCGGGAAATTCGTCCATGAACAGCACGCCGTTATGCGCAAGGCTGATTTCACCCGGCGAGGCGCGGCGGCCGCCACCGACAATGGCGGCCATGGAGGCCGTATGATGTGGCTCGCGGAAGGGACGCGTGCGGCTGATCCCGCCCTGGTCCAGCAACCCGGCGAGCGAGTGGATCATCGACGTCTCCAACGCCTCGCGTGCGTCCAGTGGCGGCAGGATACCGGGCAGGCGGGCGGCCAGCATGGATTTGCCCGAACCGGGCGTGCCGACCAGCATCAGGTGATGTCGCCCGGCGGCGGCGATTTCCAGCGCACGTTTCGCGCGTTCCTGCCCTTTGACGTCGCGCAAATCGCGGCCCAGGGCGGGCGCGATCACCTCGCCGGGCTCTGCGGGCGCCAGTGGCGCCTGCCCTGTGAAATGGCGCACGACGTCGGTCAGAGTGGCTGCACCGATGACATGCGCGGCGCCGACCCAGGCCGCTTCGGCACCCGATGCCTTGGGGCAGAGCAGCATGCGGTCCTCCTCGGCGGCGGCCATGGCGGCGGGCAGCGCGCCGATAACGGGCATGATCGTGCCGTCCAGTGACAGCTCGCCCAAGGACGTCGTGCCCTCGATTGCGTCCTTTGGGATGATGTCGAGCGCTGCCAGAAGGGCCAAGGCGATGGGCAGATCGAAATGGCTGCCTTCCTTGGGCAGGTCGGCAGGGCTGAGGTTTATCGTGATGCGTTTGGACGGCAGCGCGATGGCCATGGAGGTGAGCGCCGTGCGCACGCGGTCGCGTGCCTCGCTGACGGCCTTGTCCGGCAGGCCGACGATGCCGAATGCGGGCACGCCGGGCGTGACGGCGCATTGCACCTCGACATGGCGGGCCTCTATCCCCTCGAAGGCGACCGTGTAGGCGCGCGCGATCATCTTCTGCCCCTTCGACTTTTTGGTTAACGATATGGCGACAGGGATTTAAGAATGGTTAACGCCATCACGAAATAGCGCGATATCAAGGCAGATGATTGATGCCGTCCGCGTGCCAGCGTATGCCGTCATGGCCCAGGGCCGTGATTGACAGATTTTCAATTGTATAGCCGAAAGCCTGATAGGCGCTGATCCCGAGCGCCGCCTGCACCTGCGTCAGGATCGCGCCCAGATGCGCGACGGCGATGATGTCGCGCCCCGGATGGGCAGCGCGCAGCATGCCCACCGCTGCCGACACGCGCGCGCTGGCGTCATTCCAGGATTCGCCGCCGGGGGCGGTCAGATCGCCTGGCGTCTCCCAGAATGCGCGCAGGCGGTCTGGCTGTGGGGCGCTGTCAAAGTTGGCCATTTCCCAAGCGCCGAAGTGGATTTCGCGCAAATTCGGATCGTCAGGCAGGCGTAGCCGACCGCCCTGAATGGCTGTGGCGGTATCGTGCGCGCGAACGAGATCCGATGAGACGACCAGCGCATCCTGCGGCAGATGTGCCGATACGCGTGCCAATTGCGCGGTATCGCTCAGATCGGCGGGCAGGTCCGTCCAGCCGACCATCGCGCTTGCATGGGTGGGGCCGTGGCGGACCCAGAAAAACCGGCTCATGGCAGCGTCCCCTTCAGCGTGATCGGCAATCCGGCGGCGACAAGGACGACCAGTTCGGCTTGCGTTGCCAAGCGCTGATTGAGCGCCCCTTGAGCGCGCTGGAAACGCCTCGCCAGACCGTTGTCAGGGACAACCGATAGCCCGACTTCGTTCGACACGACGACGACCGGCGCGGCGCAACCTGCAAGCGCCGCGAATAACGCGGCTTCGGCGGCCGCCATATCGCTGCCGCCGAGCATGTGATTGCTCAACCACAGCGTCGCGCAGTCCAGCAGCACCGCCTGATCCGCACCCGCGCCGGTCAGCGCCGGGCGCAGATCCATCGGCGCCTCGACGGTATCCCAGCCATCCGCCGCGCGCGCCCGCCGGTGCTGTGCGATCTGGCTGCGCATCTCGTCGTCATGCGGCTGCGCGGTGGCCAAATAGAGCCGCCTGTCACTGGCGCGGCACACCAATCCCTCGGCAAAGTGTGATTTGCCCGAGGCAGCCCCTCCTAGCACCAATGTCAGGCATGGCAACATAAAGTATGAACCTTTTATGATCCGAGACGTTACTCCTCCCGTAACACCTTGCATATGACTGAGGAAGAGCGCGCGCAGTCGTGCCCAACCGGAGGAAGACCGATGGCTCTGGATACTCAACAAAGCAGTTCGATGTCGCGCAAAGCCATGAAGGCCGAATTGCTGGATGCCGAGACGGAACTGAAGCTTGCCTACGCCTGGCGTGACCAGCGCGACGAAGAGGCCTTGCACCGGCTGATCACGGCTTACATGCGGCTTGCCATTTCGATGGCGTCGAAGTTTCGCCGCTACGGCGCGCCGATGAATGATCTGATTCAGGAGGCGGGGCTGGGCCTGATGAAGGCTGCGGAAAAGTTCGACCCCGATCGCGGTGTTCGCTTTTCGACGTATGCTGTCTGGTGGATCAAGGCCAGCGTGCAAGACTACGTCATGCGCAACTGGTCGATGGTGCGCACCGGGTCCACGTCGTCGCAGAAATCGCTGTTCTTCAACATGCGCCGCGTTCAGGCCCGGCTGGAGCGCGAGGCAATGGCGCAGGGCGCCGAGCTAGACGGATATCAGCTGCGCGAGATGATCGCGCAGGAGGTCGGTGTGCCGCTGCGCGACGTGGAAATGATGCAGGGGCGGCTGGCTGGCTCTGATTTCTCGCTGAACGCCACTCAAAGTTCGGAAGACGAGGGCCGCGAATGGATCGATGCGTTGGAGGATGACGCCCCCCGCGGCGACCAGTTGGTAGAAGTTGATCATGACATGGCAGCCCTGCGGGGCTGGCTGACAGAGGCGATGGGCACGCTCAGCGAGCGCGAGCAATTCATCGTGCGCGAGCGCAAGTTGCGGGACGAACCGCGCACTCTCGAAAGCCTTGGGATCGAACTGAAGCTCAGCAAGGAACGCGTTCGCCAGCTGGAGGCGGCGGCATTCCAGAAGATGCGCAAGACGCTTGATGCCAAAGGGTCGGAGGTGCATAGCTTGCTGGCATGACACGCCGCGCTCTTGCATCGCTTTTCGCTGTAAGTCTTGGGGTAGCCGCGCCTGCGGCTGCTCAAGATGTGCTGGCCGTAGGTGAAATCCACGACAATCCTTCGCACCATGTCACGCAGGCACGGTTGGTTGCCGAATTTCAGCCAAGTGCCATCGTTTTCGAAATGCTGACCGCCGCGCAGGCCGCGCGTATCACTCCCGACCTGCTGAGTGATCCTGATGCACTGGCGCTCGCGCTGGACTGGGCCAACAGCGGCTGGCCTGATTTCAACTATTATCATTCAATCATGGCAGCCGCCCCTCAGGCGGGCATCTACGGCGCCGGTGTGCCGCGCGATGCGGCACAGTCGGCAGCGCAGGAAGGTCTGGCAGTGACGTTCGGGCCGGATGCTGCGCAGTATGGGTTGGCGGAACCCATCCCTGCGGATCAACAGGCCGCGCGCCTGATCATTCAGGCCGAGGCACATTGCGATGCGCTGCCGCCCGATATGTTGCCCGCGATGGTCGAGATTCAGCGCCTGCGCGATGCCGTTTTGGCGCGCACAACTTTGGCGGCGTTGGCCGAAACGGGTGGGCCGGTCGCGGTGATTGCAGGAAACGGTCATTTGCGCAGCGATTGGGGAATGCCCGCGTTGCTACAGCGCGCGGCACCGGCAGTGACGATGCGCATCATCGGGCAGGGCGAGGGCAGCGCGCCGCCTGACGGTACATTCGACACGGTCCTGGACGCACCCGCCGTCGACCGGCCTGATCCCTGCGCGGCTTTCCGGTGAACGGCGTGGCCTTGTCACTGGCTGCGCGCACTCCTAGTCTTCGACGGACCTGATATCCGGAGGGCTGCATGCTGACGTCGAAACGCATCTTGCTGATCATCGGCGGCGGGATCGCCGCCTTCAAGGCGCTGGATATGATCCGCCGTCTGCGAGAACGCGGCGCATTCGTGACCCCCGTTCTCACGCGCGCCGGGGCCGAATTTGTCACGCCTCTGTCGGTGTCGGCGCTGGCGGGCGGCAAGGTATTTACGGATCTGTTCGATCTGACCGACGAGGCAGAAATGGGGCACATCGAACTGAGCCGCAGCGCCGACCTGATCGTCGTGGCCCCAGCCACGGCCGATCTGATGGCGAAAATGGCGCAGGGGCAGGCGGACGATCTGGCGTCAACGCTGCTGTTGGCGACGGACACGCCGGTCCTGATCGCGCCCGCGATGAATGTGCGGATGTGGCAGCACAAGGCCACACAGCGCAATCTTGAAACCCTGCGCGGCGACGGCATCATGTTCGCCGGTCCCAATGACGGCGATATGGCCTGCGGCGAACACGGCCCCGGCCGTATGGCCGAGCCGCTGGAAATCGTCGCCGCCATCGAGGGTGCACTGGCAGACGGCCCGCTGAAAGGGCGGCGCATCCTGGTCACGTCCGGCCCGACGCACGAGCCGATTGACCCGGTGCGCTACATCGCCAACCGGTCGTCAGGCGCGCAGGGCACGGCCATCGCACGCGCCCTGACCGCGCTGGGCGCCGATGTGGTGTTTGTCACCGGACCGGCGGACATACCGCCGCCGGACGGCGCCTTGGTGCACCGTGTCGAGACCGCGCGCGAGATGCTGGCTGCCTGCGAGGCGGCGCTGCCGGTCGACGCGGCAATCTGCGCGGCAGCTGTCGCGGATTGGCGCATGGCCAGCGCCGCCACGTCCAAGATGAAGAAGACCGCAGGCGGCCTGCCGCAGTTGGAGTTTGCCGAAAACCCCGACATCCTGGCCACGCTGTCGCAGCGCGCGCAGAACCGGCCTGCGCTTGTCGTCGGCTTTGCCGCCGAAACCGACAATCTTGAGGCGAACGCGGCAGCAAAGCGGCTGCGCAAGGGCTGCGACTGGATCGTCGCCAATGACGTCAGCGCGGCGACTGGCATCATGGGCGGCAGCGAGAATGCCGTGCTGCTGATCACCGATACCGGCACCGAAACGTGGCCGCGCATGTCCAAGGACCGCGTTGCGGAGCGGCTGGCACAGCGGATTGCAGACGCGCTGGCACCCCGAGCCTGACGGCGCGCATCGTGTCTGGGGTTTTCGGCGATTCTCCACGATAGATGCGCAAGTTATACTGTGTGACCGCCGATCACAAAATTTGTGATCACACTCATATGCGCGTGATCACAAATAGCGGTTCTTGGGGGCATGACCGTGCTTTTATTCGATTTGGGGCTGGGCAAGCGCGTCAGGACGGCTAGAACAATCGGAGGGTTATAGCATCGGGCCCAAATATGCCCGGCGCAAGTGGCAATCAAAGGATCAAACGATATGGCCGATGTGAACCGGGGCAATCGCCCACTGTCTCCGCATATTTCCATCTATCGTCCGCAATTGACCTCGATGACGTCGATCCTGACGCGGATCACGGGTAACGCCCTGCTGATCACGGCATTGCTGATCGTGTGGTGGTTCCTCGCCGCAGCGACATCGCCGGATGCCTTTGCAACTGCCAATGGCGTGCTGACCAGCTGGTTCGGCGATCTGGTGATGGTCCTGTCGCTGCTGGGCATCTGGTATCATCTGCTGGCGGGCGTCCGGCATTTGATCTGGGATACCGGATCGATGCTGGAAATCGGCAAGGCGGAAATGCTGGGCTGGATTTGTCTGGCAGGATCTGTCGTGCTGACCATACTGACAATCATCATCGTCTGAGGAGGCTGGCACATGCGTTATCTGACGGACCGCAAATTGGCCGAGGGGCTGGGATCTGCGCAATCGGGGGTCAAGCATCATTGGTCGATGATCCTCAGCTCGGTCGCGCTGCTGGTGCTGATCCCGCTATTCATCTTTACGTTCGGTTCCATTCTGGGCGCGCCTCATGCCGAGGTCGTCGCCTATTTCGGGCGCCCCTTCCCGGCCATCGTCGCCGCGCTGACGCTGATCGTCGGCTTTCGGCACTTTGCCGGGGGATGCCAGGTGATGATCGAGGACTATGTTCACGGGCTGGCGCGGAAGGTGACGATCCTTCTGGTGTATTGCCTGTCCTATGCTGCGATGGCGGTTGGTGTTTTCGCCATCGCGCGCCTCGCCCTGTAAACAGACCGGAGTGACGACGAATGGCCGAATACGAATACGAAACGCATGATTATGACGTCGTGGTCGTCGGGGCTGGCGGCGCGGGCCTGCGTGCCACGCTGGGCATGGCCGAACAGGGACTGCGCACCGCCTGCGTGACCAAGGTGTTCCCAACCCGCTCGCACACCGTCGCGGCGCAGGGCGGCATCGCCGCATCGCTGTCGAATATGGGGCCGGACCACTGGCAGTGGCATATGTATGACACCGTCAAGGGCGGTGACTGGCTGGGCGATACCGACGCGATGGAGTATCTGACCCGCGAGGCGCCCAAGGCGGTTTACGAACTTGAGCATTACGGCGTGCCGTTCTCGCGCACCGAAGAGGGCAAGATTTATCAGCGCCCTTTTGGCGGCCATACCACCGAATTCGGCGACGGCCCCGCGGTGCAGCGCACCTGCGCCGCCGCAGACCGCACCGGCCACGCGATTCTGCACACGCTTTATGGTCAGAGCCTCAAGCAGAAGGCCGAGTTCTATATTGAATATTTTGCCATCGATTTGCTGATGTCCGACGATGGTGCGTGCACCGGTGTCGTCTGCTGGAAGCTGGATGATGGCACGATGCACGTCTTCAACGCCAAGACGGTGGTGCTGGCCACCGGCGGCTATGGTCGCGCGTTTTTCAGCGCCACCTCGGCGCATACCTGCACTGGTGATGGCGGCGGCATGGTGGCGCGGGCTGGCCTGCCGCTTCAGGACATGGAGTTCGTGCAGTTCCACCCCACCGGCATCTACGGCGCGGGCTGCCTGATTACCGAGGGCGCGCGCGGTGAAGGCGGATACCTGACCAACTCCGAAGGCGAGCGGTTCATGGAGCGCTATGCGCCCCAGTACAAGGATCTGGCGCCGCGCGACTATGTCAGTCGCTCGATGACCATGGAGATCCGCGAGGGCCGCGGTGTCGGCAAGGACGCCGATCACATCCATCTGAACCTGTCGCACTTGCCCCCTGAGGCACTGCATCTGCGCCTGCCGGGTATTTCGGAATCCGCAAGGATCTTTGCCGGTGTCGACGTCACCAAGGAGCCGATTCCGGTCCTGCCGACCGTTCACTACAACATGGGCGGCATCCCCACCAACTACTGGGGCGAAGTGCTGAACCCGACCAAGGATGATCCGACCGCCATCGTGCCCGGCCTGATGGCCGTGGGCGAGGCGGGCTGCGCATCGGTACATGGCGCCAATCGGCTCGGCTCGAACTCGCTGATCGACCTTGTGGTGTTTGGCCGCGCCGCCGCGATTCGCGCGGGCAAGGTCGTCGACCGTGACGCCGCCATTCCCGCCACGAACAAAGCGGGCGTCGAGAAGGCATTCGATCGCTTTGACGACATCCGCAACGCGGATGGCGGCACTCCCACCGCAGAGCTGCGGATGGAGATGCAGAAAACCATGCAGGCCGATGCCGCAGTGTTCCGCGCGTCCAAGACGCTGGCCGAAGGGCTGGAGAAAATGGGCGCGATCGCGGCCAAGCTGGACGATCTGCACGTCACCGACCGCAGTCTGGTATGGAACACGGATCTAATGGAAACGCTGGAGTTGACGAACCTCATGCCAAACGCGATGGCAACCATCGCGGGCGCCGAGGCCCGGCACGAAAGCCGCGGCGCCCACGCGCACGAGGATTTCTTGAAGCGTGACGACGAAAACTGGCGCGTCCACACCATCGCGCGGGTGGATGGCGCGAAGGTCGATCTCAGCTATCGCCCGATCATCGAGGCGCCGCTGACGACCGAGGCCGAGGGCGGCATTTCGCTCAAGAAGATCGCACCGAAAGAGCGGACGTTTTGATGCGCGCGCTGGCCATATTGGCCCTCTGCGCCACGGCGCTGACGGGGTGCGCGACGGCCAATGACATGGCCGATGATCTGGCGCGGGGTCGCGCCAAGGCGTTGGTCAATGAATATGTGGCCAACCGGTATCCCGGCCTGAACGCCGCACCGATCACCGATTGCATCATCGACGCAGCGGATGCCCGCGACATTTTGCAGATTGCCAGCGCCACGGTAACGGGCCTTGATGCGGCAACGGCTGAACAGATCAGCCGGATCGCCCAGCGCCCGGAAGCCTTGCAATGCATTGCCCAAAACGGCCTGAGCCTTTTGGGTTGAGAGGAGTACGACGATGGTTCAACTCACACTGCCGAAAAATAGCCGCATGGTGACGGGCAAGACGTGGCCCAAGCCCGAGGGTGCTAAAAATCTGCGCAAATTCAGCATTTATCGCTGGACGCCCGATGACGGCAAAAACCCGCGTGTCGATACGTATTTCGTCGATATGGATGATTGCGGCCCGATGGTTCTGGACGCGCTGATCAAGATCAAGACCGACATCGACCCCACCCTGTCGTTCCGCCGGTCCTGCCGCGAGGGGATCTGCGGCAGTTGTTCGATGAATATCGGCGGCATCAACACGCTGGCCTGCATCTACGGCATGGACGAGGTGACGGGCGATGTGAAAATCTATCCCCTGCCGCACATGCCCGTCGTGCGCGACCTGATCACCGACCTCACGCATTTCTACGCGCAGCACGCCAGCATCCAGCCCTGGCTGGAGACGGAAACCAACGCGCCCGCCAAGGAGTGGAAGCAGTCCATCGAGGACCGCGAAAAGCTGGACGGTCTGTATGAGTGCGTGATGTGTGCCTGCTGCTCGACCGCGTGCCCCAGTTATTGGTGGAACGGCGACAAGTATCTGGGGCCGGCGGCCCTGCTGCACGCCTACCGCTGGATCATCGATTCGCGGGATGAGAACACCGGCGAGCGGCTGGATGATCTGGAAGACCCGTTCAAGCTGTACCGTTGCCACACGATCATGAACTGCACCAAGACGTGCCCCAAGGGGCTGAACCCCGCCAAGGCAATCGCAAACATCAAAAAGTTGATGGTAGAGCGCGCAGTTTGATCCCGAAGTGACGCAATTAGTATGGCAGGCCGTATCCCGGCCTGCTTTTCTGTGTAATGCTGCCAGGCTGTGTAAGACACAATCTTCGCGCTCGACTGTTGACTGCTGGGAAAATAAATTAAACACTAGGAAATCAGGGTAAGGAGTCGTCATGGGCGCTGATCAAGGTAGTGGTGTTTGGAAATCGGGACGTGGCAAGGGCCGCGTCACTCCAAAAGGTCGTCAGCTGGACGATCAGGCCTGGTCCGAGGTTCGGGCGCTTCTGGCCGGTCGCGAGATCCGCCGCGACCATTTGATAGAGTATTTGCACCTGATTCAGGACAAATTCGGCCATCTGTCCGCCGCGCATCTGCGGGCCTTGGCCGAGGAAATGCGCCTGGGCATGGCTGAGATCTACGAGGTGGCAACCTTCTACGCGCATTTCGACGTGATCAAGGAGGGCGAGACGCCTCCGCCCGCGCTGACGATCCGCGTGTGCGATTCGCTTAGCTGCGAGCTGGCGGGCGCACAGGAATTGAAAGCTGCGCTCGAAAACGGGCTGGACCCTGCCGAGGTCCGCGTGCTGCGCGCGCCTTGCATGGGCCGCTGTGATACCGCGCCGGTGCTGGAACTGGGCCACGCCCATATCGACCACGCCACTCCGGAAAAGGTCCACGCGGCAATTGCCGCAGGTCACACCCACCCGCATATCCCCGAGTACGAGACGCTGGACGCCTACCGCGCCGATGGCGGCTATGAGGTTCTGACCCAACTGCGCAAGGACGGCGATTTCGAGACGGTTCAGCAGACGCTGCTGGATGGCGGTCTGCGCGGTCTTGGCGGCGCCGGTTTCCCGTCGGGCAAGAAATG
The DNA here is from genome assembly GCA_048267045.1 of Roseovarius sp. Classification (GTDB taxonomy): domain Bacteria; phylum Pseudomonadota; class Alphaproteobacteria; order Rhodobacterales; family Rhodobacteraceae; genus Roseovarius. The sequence goes on from JBLWYG010000052.1 coordinate 10,430, forward strand.
GGGCTTTGTCCGCGACGCCGTCGGCCCGCGCTATCTGGCCGTCAATGGCGACGAGGGCGAGCCTGGCACGTTCAAGGACCGCTATTATCTGGAGCGGGTGCCGCATCTGTTTCTGGAGGGGATGCTGGTCGCGGCCTGGGCCGTCGAAGCTGATACCTGCTTCATCTACATGCGCGACGAATATCCCGCCGTACTGGAAATTCTTGACCGCGAAATCGCGGCGCTGGAGGCGGCGGGGATCGCCCCCAAAGGCTATATCGAGGTCCGCCGCGGCGCTGGCGCCTACATCTGCGGCGAAGAGAGCGCGATGATCGAATCCATCGAGGGCAAGCGCGGCATCCCACGGCATCGCCCGCCCTTCGTGGCGCAGGTCGGTGTGTTCGACCGCCCGACACTGGTGAACAACATCGAAACCCTGCACTGGGTCACGCGCATCCTGCGCGAAGGCGGCGAGATCCTGTCCGGCGTCGAGAAAAACGGCCGCAAGGGGTTGCGCAGCTATTCGGTTTCGGGCCGCGTCAGGAATCCCGGCGTGCATCTGCTACCCGCCGGATCGACTATCACCGATATCATCGAGGCCGCGGGCGGTATGCTGGAGGGGCACACCTTCAAGGCGTATCAGCCGGGCGGCCCGTCCTCGGGGCTGTTGCCCGCGTCGATGAACGATATCCCGCTGGACTTCGACACGCTGCAACCGCACGGCAGCTTCATCGGGTCCGCCGCCGTCGTGGTTCTCAGCGACAAGGACAGCGCCAAACAGGCGGCGCTGAACATGCTGCGCTTCTTCGAGGACGAAAGCTGCGGGCAATGCACCCCGTGCCGGGTTGGCTGCGAAAAAGCGGTCAAGCTGATGGAAGCGGACAAGTGGGACCAGCCGTTGCTGGACGAGCTGTGCACAGCCATGGTTGACGCGTCCATCTGCGGCCTGGGGCAGGCGGCCCCGAATCCGATACTCTCGACGATGAAGCATTTCCCGGAGGAAATCTGATGCTCGATACCAATACGGAGACAGTCACCTTCACGCTCGACGGCACCGAGGTTACCGCACCCAAGGGCATGACGATCTGGGAAATCAGCCATGGCCGTGGTCTGATTATCCCCAACCTGTGCCACAAGCCGCAGCCGGGCTATCGCCCGGACGGTAACTGCCGGGCCTGCATGGTCGAGATCGAGGGCGAGCGTGTGCTGGCCGCGTCGTGCATTCGCGAGCCGGGCGAGGGAATGGTCGTCAAGACCGATACCGCCCGTGCCAAAAATGCCCGCAAGATGGTGATGGAAATGCTGGTCGCGGACCAGCCCGAGCAGGACGTCGCGCGCGACAAGTCCAGCCACCTCTGGGACATGGCCGCGATGCAGGGCGTCGAGTCCAGCCGCTTTCCCAAACTGGAGGACGGGCGTATCCCCCTGCTGGACGACAGCCACGTTGCGATGACGATCAATCTGGATGCCTGCATCCAGTGCGGTCTGTGCGTGCGCGCCTGCCGCGAAGTGCAGGTCAATGACGTGATCGGCATGGCCGGGCGCGGGCACGACGCCTATCCCGTGTTCGATTTTGACGATCCGATGGGCGAGAGCACCTGCGTTGCCTGCGGCGAATGCGTTCAGGCCTGCCCGACCGGCGCGATGATGCCCGCGACGGTGGTGGACGAGAACCAGGTTGGCGACCGCGCTGATTTCGACAGCGAAACCAAAAGCATCTGTCCCTTCTGCGGTGTCGGCTGCCAGATTTCGCTGAAGGTGAAGGACGGCAAGGTCAAGTATGTCGAGGGTATCAATGGGCCGGCCAACGAGGGTCGGCTGTGCGTCAAGGGGCGCTTTGGCTTTGACTACATCCACCACCCCCACCGCCTGACCAAGCCGCTGATTCGTCGCGACGATGCGCCCGCCAAGGGCCTGAACGTCGATCCCGCCAATTGGAGCAAGCATTTCCGTGAGGCAAGCTGGGACGAGGCGATGGATTTCGCCGCCGAGGGGCTGAAGGGCCGTGGCCGCGAAGTCGCCGGTTTCGGCAGCGCCAAATGCACCAATGAAGAGGCGTATCTGTTTCAGAAGCTGATCCGCCAGGGCTTTGGCCATAACAACGTGGATCACTGCACGCGGCTGTGCCATGCCTCGTCGGTGTCGGCGCTGATCGAAAACGTCGGATCAGGCGCCGTAACGGCGACCTTCAACGAAATCGAAAATGCCGATGTCGCCATCATCATCGGCGCCAACCCGGTCGAAAACCACCCCGTCGCCGCCACCTATTTCAAGCAGTTCACCAAACGCGGTGGCAAGCTGATCGTGATGGATCCGCGCGGACAGGGCATGAAACGCTTTGCCACCCACATGCTGCAGTTCCGCCCCGGCGCAGATGTCAGCATGCTGAACGCGATCATGCACACGATCGTCGAGGAAAAGCTGTACGACCAGCAATATATCGACGCCTACACCGAAAACTGGGAGGCGGAGAAGGCGCATCTGGCCGACTTCAGCCCGGAAAAGATGGAAGGCATCTGCGGCATTCCGGCAGAAGAACTGCGCGAGGTTGCGCGCACCTTTGCCGGCGCGAAATCGGCGATGATCTTCTGGGGGATGGGCGTCAGTCAGCACATCCACGGCACGGACAACTCGCGCTGCCTGATTTCGCTGGCGCTGATGTGCGGTCAGGTCGGGCGCCCCGGTGCGGGTCTGCATCCGCTGCGCGGCCAGAACAACGTGCAGGGCGCGTCCGACGCGGGTCTCGTGCCGATGTTCCTGCCCGACTATCAGAGCGTGACCGATGACGGCGTGCGCCGCGCGTTTACCGAGGTCTGGGAAAGCGGTGATTTCAGTGCCGAAAAGGGGCTGACGGTGACCGAGATCATGGATGCTGTCCATGATGGTGACATCAAAGCCATGTACGTCCTTGGCGAAAACCCTGCCATGTCAGACCCAGACGTCGAACATGCCCGCGATGCGTTGGCCAAGCTGGACCATCTGGTCGTGCAGGACATCTTCCTGACCGAAACGGCGAACTATGCCGACGTGATCCTGCCCGCCTCGGCCTTTGCCGAAAAATCCGGCACCGTCACCAACACCAATCGCCAGGTGCAGATGGCCCGCCCCGCGCTGCCCCCCATGGGCGGCGCGCGCGAGGATTGGAAGATCACCATTGATCTGGCCAACCGCCTCGGTCTGGGCTGGTCCTACGATTCGCCGGCCGATGTGTTTGCCGAGATGAAGCTGAACATGCGCAGCCTCGACAACATCACATGGGAGCGTCTGGAAAACGAGGGCGCGGTAACATACCCGTCGCTGTCGCCCACCGATCCCGGTCAGCCCATCGTGTTCGGCGACGGCTTCCCACGTCCCGAAGGGCGCGCGCGCTTCACGCCCGCGTCGATCATCGCACCGGACGATGTGCCGGACGAGGAATATCCGATGATCCTGACCACGGGCCGCCAGTTGGAGCATTGGCACACTGGGTCCATGACGCGCCGGTCCAAGGTGCTGGACACTGTCGAGCCTGAGGCGAACTGCTCGCTGCACCCGTCGACCTTGCGCAAGCTGGGCGTCGAGCCGGGCGAACACGTGCGTCTGACCACCAAACGTGGCAGCATCAGCATCATGGCGCGGGCCGACCGCGCCGTGGCCCCCGACATGGTGTTCCTTCCCTTTGCCTTTGTCGAGGCAGCAGCCAACATCCTGACCAACCCGGCCATCGACCCCTATGGCAAGATCCCAGAGTTCAAGTTCTCTGCCGTAAAGGTCGAAGCCGACAAAACCACATCCGTCGCCGCCGAGTGACGTATCAAAACCCCAGGGAGACTACCTAAATGGCCTACAAGAGCGACATCGAAATTGCGCGCGCAGCAAACAAGAAACCGATCCAGGAGGTCGGTGACAAGCTGGGTATTCCCAGCGAACACCTGCTGCCCTATGGCCACGACAAGGCCAAGGTCAGCCAAGCCTATATCGACGGCGTTCAGGGCAACAAGAACGGCAAGCTGATCCTGGTCACGGCGATCAACCCGACGCCTGCGGGCGAAGGCAAAACCACGACGACCGTCGGTCTGGGTGATGGATTGAACGCCATCGGCAAAAAGGCGATGGTGTGTATCCGCGAAGCATCCCTTGGGCCGAACTTCGGCATGAAGGGCGGCGCCGCAGGTGGCGGTTACGCGCAGGTCGTTCCGATGGAGGACATGAACCTGCACTTCACGGGTGATTTCCACGCAATCACATCTGCCCACTCGCTGCTCTCGGCGATGATCGACAATCACGTCTACTGGGGCAACGAGTTGGAGATCGACATCCGCCGCGTCGTGTGGCGCCGCGTCGTCGACATGAATGACCGTGCGTTGCGCCAGATCACGGCATCGCTGGGCGGCGTTTCCAACGGCTTCCCGCGCGAGACGGGCTATGACATCACCGTGGCGTCCGAAGTCATGGCGATCCTCTGCCTTGCCAAGAACCTCAAGGATCTGGAAGAGCGTCTGGGAAGCATGATTGTTGCCTATCGCCGCGACCGCAGCCCCGTCTTCTGCCGCGATATCGAGGCGCAAGGCGCAATGACCGTTCTGCTGAAGGACGCGATGCAGCCCAATCTGGTGCAGACGCTGGAGAACAACCCTGCCTTTGTGCATGGCGGCCCCTTCGCCAACATCGCGCATGGTTGCAACTCGGTCACGGCTACATCGACCGCCTTGAAAATCGCTGATTTCGTCGTTACCGAAGCGGGCTTTGGTGCGGATCTGGGCGCCGAGAAGTTTATGAACATCAAGTGCCGCAAAGCGGGTCTTGCACCTGACTGCGTAGTGCTGGTCGCCACCGTGCGGGCGATGAAGATGAACGGCGGCGTCGCCAAGGGCGATCTGGGCACCGAGAATGTCGACGCAGTCAAGGAAGGCTGCTCGAACCTCGGACGCCATATCGGCAACCTCAAATCCTTCGGCGTGCCGGTGGTCGTGGCGATCAACCATTTCGTCAACGATACTGACGCCGAGGTGCAGGCCGTTCAAGACTATGTCAAAGGCCAGGGCAGCGAGGCGATCGTGTCACGCCACTGGGAACTGGGCAGCGAAGGCAGCACCGATCTGGCCAAGCGTGTTGCTGAGGTTGCCGAGAGCGGCGAGAGCAACTTCAAACCGATCTACCCCGACGACATGCCGCTGTTTGAGAAGATCGAGACGATTGCCAAGAACATCTATCATGCCGACGGTGTGGTCGCTGACGGCAAGATCCGCGATCAGCTGAAGCTGTGGGAAGAGCAGGGGTATGGCAATCTGCCAATCTGCATGGCGAAAACACAGTACAGCTTTACCACCGATCCCAGCCGCCGGGGCGCGCCCACCGGCCATTCCGTGCCCGTCCGCGAAGTGCGCCTGAGCGCCGGCGCCGGTTTCGTGGTTGTCGTCTGCGGCGAGATCATGACGATGCCGGGCCTGCCGCGCGCACCCGCCGCGCAGTCAATCAGGCTGAACGACAGCGGTGAGATCGAAGGTCTGTTTTAAGGAGCTCGGATCGCCGGGGATATCGAACCCCCGGCGATCCGGTCACCGCCCGTTGGGCGGCTCCTGCGCTCCGCGCGGGGATATTTTCAGCAAGAAGAAAGCGGGGCTTGGCCCCTTTTGGTAAAGGAAGGGCGCGTGATGACGGCTCAGATAATTGACGGCAAGGCTTTTGCAGCCGATGTACGTGCAAAGGTGGCGGAGCACGTGGCGCGCCTGAAGGAAAAGCACGATCTGGTGCCCGGCCTTGCCGTTGTGCTGGTGGGCGAGGATCCGGCCAGCCAGGTTTATGTGCGCTCGAAGGGCAAGCAGACGACCGAGGTCGGCATGAAAAGTGTCGAACACAAGCTGGACGTGGATACGTCCGAGGCGGACTTGCTGGCGCTGATCGACCAGCTGAACAACGATGACAGCATCCACGGCATCCTGGTGCAGTTGCCGCTGCCGGGGCATCTGGATGAGGATCTGGTCATCAATTCGCTCGATCCGGCCAAGGATGTGGACGGGTTTCACATCTCGAACGTCGGCCTTCTGGGCACCGGCCAGAAAAGTATGGTGCCCTGCACGCCTCTGGGGTGCCTGATGATGCTGCGCGATCATCACGGATCGCTGTCCGGTATGGATGCGGTTGTGATCGGGCGCAGCAATATTGTGGGCAAACCGATGGCACAGCTGCTTTTGGGCGATAGCTGCACGGTGACTATTGCACATTCGCGGACCAAGGATCTGGCCGATGTCGTGCGCCGGGCCGATATTGTCGTCGCCGCCGTGGGGCGCCCTGAGATGGTGCCTGGTGACTGGATCAAGGAAGGTGCGACCGTGATCGACGTTGGCATCAACCGGATAGAAAAAGACGATGGCAAGACCCGGCTGGTTGGCGATGTCGAGTTTGCCAGTTGCGCCGAACGCGCGGGTGCGATCACGCCGGTTCCGGGCGGTGTGGGGCCGATGACGATTGCGTGCCTTCTGGCAAATACGCTGACGGCTGCCTGCCGGGCAAATGGTCTGGAAGAGCCAAAGGGCCTGACAGCTTAGCAGATCGGTAATTCAATGAGCGTATGGCTGGGCCATTCCCTTGATCGGGAGTGGCCTTTTCCGTCACCGAGGCATCGGAATGGCGTAGGTTGCGCTGCCAGTCAGGACCGCGATCGCCTCGGCTCGCATCAGGGATGTGAGGACGCGGGTATCACTGCGCAAGCCGCCGGTATAGGTGCCATACGCTGGCAGGATGGCGCGGTCTGTATCGATCAGGAAGGCCGGTCGGCTGAGATTGCGGTTTCGCGTTTTCACGCTTGCCTTGGGGTGGTAGTGGCCAGACAGCTCGCCACTGGCGCCGGACCGCGCAATGTGGCGGAAGGTGAGCGGGGGGATCGGCAACTCGGTCAGATGCGCTCCACCCATATCGATGGGGCCGGGATCGTGGTTGCCCTCGATCCAGATCCAGCGACGACCCGATTGCAGGGTCGTGATCCAGAGCTTGTCATCGTCTGAGATCGCGCTGGCCGCAGCGCTATCGTCGAAGCTGTCGCCCAGGCAGATTACCGTTTTGGCCCCGGTCAGGCGCAGGTCGGTTTCAAGCCGGGCCAAGGTGTCGCGCGTCTCGTATGGCGGCAGCACACCAGTGCCAAGACGCAGACGCCGCTCGGATTTGCCCAGGTGCAGGTCCGAGACGCAAAGCAGGTTTTCGTCCGGCCAGTAGAGCGCGCCGGTGGGCAACGCGATCAGCCGAACGCCAGCGAGCGTGAAGGGATGAGTGGTCATACCTTTGCCAAATACCTGTCAGATCGCCGAGAAATAATCTTCATCCAGACTTTTGAAAAATAAGTGGAGCGCGTTCTTACACCGACCTCGTGCGTGATCATCAGTTGCGCCGGATTGCTCCCATCATTCAGCACGATCCTTTGCTGTACGCGATCAATGTAGTTGCGTGCCTCTTTGGAGAATAACGACGTAGTGACAAAAACGCCCTTACGGACATCTTAAGAACTGGACCTGTCGCGCTTTTGTGCCGCCCCAAGTGCTCGTTTAAGCCACCTTACGTTCGAAGGCGACAGGGCTTTTCCAGCCCAATGCTGAGTGCCTTCGACGCGGATTATAGAATCCGTTGATG
>JBLWYG010000053.1:0-16835 GCA_048267045.1 Roseovarius sp.
CGGGATCAGCGCCCGCAGGGATTCCCCCCGCGCGCGGGCTGCGAAATTCAGCGCCATTCGGTGGATCACCCCCGGCTCCGCCATGTCGGCGACATCCTCGGCATTGGGGGCCAACCGCCCTTGCAGCAGCGCCCGCGCACGTACCGTCAGCATCAGCGCCTGCGCCGCGCGCGGGCCGGGGCCCCATGCGACGCTGTCCTGAATACGATCCGCTGCATCCGGCTGATCGGGGCGGAGGGCGCGCACGAGATCGAGGATCATGTCCATCACCCCCTCGCCCACCGGCATCCGCCGCAATAGGGTTTGCGCCCCGATGAGTTCGGTCGCAGTAAACACCGCATGCGCGGCTTCCTCGGTCGCGCCGGTCGGCGCCAGCAGGATACCCCGCTCGGCGCCGCGATTCGGGTAGGGTACGTCGATCTGCACAAGGAACCGGTCCAACTGCGCCTCGGGCAGAGGATAGGTGCCCTCCTGCTCGATCGGGTTTTGCGTTGCCAGCACGTGAAACGGCGCATCCAGCGTGCGGTTCGCGCCCGCAACCGTCACCTGCCGCTCCTGCATCGCCTGCAGCAGCGCGGACTGGGTGCGCGGGCTGGCGCGGTTGATCTCGTCCGCCATCAGAAGCTGGCAGAATATCGGGCCTTCGATGAACTTGAACGTGCGGATGCCGTCGACGCCGGTCTCCAGAACCTCACTGCCCAGGATATCGGCCGGCATCAGGTCGGGCGTGAACTGCACACGGTTGGAATGAAGCCCCATCACAACGCCCAGCGTTTCCACCAGCCGCGTCTTGCCCAGCCCCGGCAGCCCCACCAGCAGGCCATGTCCACCGCTCAGCAGCGCGGCAAGGGCCAGGTCGACAACCCGCTCCTGCCCGATGAAACGGCGAGTGATGGACTGGCGCGCCTCGGCCAGCCGCCCCTCCAGCGCATCTATCTCGGCAACCAGATCAGCGCTATCTGTCATGGAAAATCTCCGGCTAGGGCTATATCAACGGCCTGAGTGTATAGCGCAGCGCGGAAATGGCAAAAGCAATGAGCGAAAACAAGATCACGACAGCGTCACCCGCCCCATCCGCCGAGGGCATCGCCGCCGCTGCCAAAGCCGCGCAGAAGGGTCGCGGCCTGCCGCCGGTCGACACATGGAACCCCGAATTCAGCGGCGATCTGGATATGCGCATCGCGCGGGACGGCACGTGGTTCTACCTGGGCACGCCTATCGGACGGCCAGAACTGGTGCGCCTGTTTTCGACGATCCTGCGCAAGGACGGCGACAAATATTTCCTCATCACCCCCGTCGAAAAGGTCGGCATCACCGTCGACGACGCCCCCTTCGTCGCCGTCGATTTCGAGGTGGATGGCACCGGCCAAGCGCAAAACCTGACCTTTCTGACCAATGTCGGCGACAGCACCGTGGCAGGCCCGGATGCCCCGATACGCGTGACGCGCGATCCCAAGACGGGCGAGCCGTCGCCCTACGTCCTTGTCCGCGCAAATTTGGAAGCGCTGATCGACCGCAAAAGCTTTTACCGGCTGGTCGAGATAGGCGCGCATCACGACGGCTGGTTCGGCCTGTGGTCGGGCGGCGCGTTCTTTGGTATTATCCCATCGGCGGAATTGCACCAAGGCTGAAATCTGGCCTCATACATGGCCACCAACTGGACCTATCGCCAAAACTCGTCCTGGGATGTTATACTGACCAACATATGCCCTTCCCCCGGCGCCACATCCGCCGGACAGCAACCCAATGGAGGTCTCTCATGGATGGCAAGTTTCTGGACAACGATATCGAAAAGGTCGTCGCAGCCGACCGCGCCCATGTCTGGCATCACCTGAGCCAGCACAAACCCTATGAGACGTCCGATCCCCGCGTCATCGTCGAAGGCAAGGGCATGCGCGTCTGGGACCAGCACGGCAAGGAGCATCTGGATGGCGTCTCCGGCGGTGTCTGGACCGTCAATGTCGGCTATGGCCGCGAGCGGATTGCCAACGCCGTGCGGGACCAGTTGATCAAGCTGAACTATTTCGCAGGCTCTGCCGGGTCGATTCCCGGCGCGATGTTCTCGGAGCGTCTGATCGAAAAGATGCCGGGCCTGACCCGCGTCTATCACACCAACTCCGGCTCCGAGGCGAATGAGAAAGCGTTCAAGATGGTCCGCCAGATCGCGCACAAGCGCCATGGCGGCAAAAAGCACAAGATCCTGTATCGCGAGCGCGACTACCACGGCACCACAATCGCTTGCCTCTCGGCCGGCGGCCAGCCCGAGCGCAACGCGCAATATGGTCCCTTCACTCCCGGTTTTGTCGAAGTGCCGCATTGCCTGGAATACCGCGCGCAATGGGATCTGACCGGCGAGGATTACGGGCTGGCTGCGGCCAACGCCATCGAGGAGGTCATCCTGCGCGAAGGCCCCGACACCGTCGGCGCCATCTGCCTTGAGCCAGTCACGGCAGGCGGCGGCGTGATCGTCCCGCCCGAAGGCTACTGGCCCCGCGTACAGGAAATCTGCCGCAAATACGACGTGCTGCTGCATATCGACGAGGTCGTCTGCGGCCTCGGGCGCACCGGCACATGGTTCGGCTACCAGCATTACGGGATCGAGCCGGATTTCGTGACCATGGCCAAGGGCGTCGCCAGTGGCTACGCCGCCATCGCCTGCTGCGTCACCTCGGAAAAGGTCTTTGACATGTTCAAGGACGACGCGACCGATCCGATGAACTATTTCCGTGACATCTCAACCTTCGGCGGCTGCACGGCCGGCCCGGCGGCGGCGCTGGAGAACATGAACATCATCGAGGAAGAAGGCCTGTTGGAAAACACGGTCAAGATGGGCGATTACATGCTGGATCAGTTGCATGCCCTGAAGGACAAGCACGAGGTCATCGGCGACGTGCGCGGCAAGGGCCTGTTTCTCGGTGCCGAACTGGTTAAGGACCGCAGCACAAAAGAGCCGATGGACGAAAAATCCGTCGCCGCCGTCACCGGCGATTGCATGGCGCAGGGCGTCATTATCGGCATGACCAACCGCTCACTGCCCGGCTTCAACAACACGCTGTGCTATTCGCCCGCGCTGATCGCCACCAAGGACGACATCGACGAGCTGATAACAGCCACCGACAAGGCGCTGACCAAGGTTTTCGGCTAGAACGCTTCGCATCCGCCGCCAGATCCAGACCGCGGCGGATGCACCTTTTTCGTGACTGCGGCTTCATCTTGGCCCAAATACTCCTGCCCGGCCGACACCAAACGCTTCCGCGCCCTTCTGCGCCACGATGGAACCGATCCTCTGCCGATTTGTTCCGTATCTGCAAGGGGATATCCCCCAAACCAGACAGACGCGGAGGGCCATCATGAACAACCCCGACCAACAACAGCACGACAAGGGCGGCATGGGATACGGTCGCTTTGCAGCAATGATCGCGACATCAACCGTCGTCATGTACGGGCTGATGTATCTGAACACCTACGCGCTTGATCATGTCTTCTTTTCGCAGACCCGGATGTGGATGGCGCTCTATATGGGTGCGGCAATGGCGGTCATCATGCTGGTGTTCATGCTGGGAATGTATTCCAACCGCACCGCCAATCTGGCGATCTTTGCCGGTGCGGTGATCGCGTTCGGCCTCTCGCTCTGGCTGGTGCGCAGTCAGGAAACTGTCGAGGATCTGGCGTGGATGCGTGCGATGATTCCGCACCACTCCATCGCTATTCTGACCAGCGAGCGCGCCGATATCTCGGACCCGCGCGTGCAGGCCCTGGCCGATGCGATCATCGAGGCGCAGCGCGGCGAGATTGCCGAGATGAAGCGCTACATCGCCGATATCGAGGCAAATGGCGATGCACCGGCCGGAACGCCCCGCGACAAATAGCGATAGCGACGGCAGAGCGGCTGCACATCAAACCTTGGACGGATCCCACTGGGCCAGAACCTTGGAATTATCGTCGCCATCATATTCATAAAGCACCTGCTCCCTGACGCCCGGCAACGCGCCAAACTGGGCGGCCAGTGTCTTGGGCAGCCATGTCTGGCTAACGTTGCCGGGCAAAAGCTCGGCCAGAATGCTCGACGTGCTGCGCGCACATTGGGCCTGTGGCACGGTCCCATACCCAAGGGCCAGTTGCATCGCCCGTTCGGCGACTTCGGGCGTCACGTCCAGTTCCTGAATCTGCACATGGAACGTCTTGCGCGCATGAAACCGGGTATAGACATCGGCCACCGGGGGCGTCACACCGAAGACGACATCGTTACGCTCGGGGATCGTGTCGTGCTTGAACGATCCCGCAGGATCCCAGATCACACGCTGCGGTCCATTGATCATCAGCGACGTGTGCGCGCCCGCGCCTGTGTTGTTGTTCAGCATGGTGAACAGAGTCAGGCGCGGCGGCCCGTCATGGCGGTAGGCCGCAAGCGCCACCGCTTCGTCAGTGGCCCAGACGCCCGGCGGCGCGGCGCAACCGGCGAGCGCAGACATGCCGCAGAGGGCCAGAATGAAAAAGCGCATCGTGCCCCTCCGCCCGCTCGCAAGGCGAGCCGTTCAGCTGTTGACCAGTGCCATGAAGATCAGCACGCAGATTGAAATGATCGCAACACGCGTCGACCATTTCATGAAGCCTTCAAAAGTCTTCTCCTGGACCGTGATGTCCATCTCGCCGTGTTTGTGATGCTCAGCCATGTGAATGTCCGTCCTCTACGTGCCGAATTCCCGGCTGGTTAAAGCGTTCTGCTGCAATTCTCAATCAGGGATTATGACAAAAGCTGTCCAACGATCAAGCGTTTCGGGCGTTTTTCACCCGTTCAGGTGCGTTGGGTCGAATGAAAAACGCCTTCCGCGTAGTATTGCAATCCCATCGGCGTGAAAGCGGCAGCAGGGCGTCAGCTCTTCTCCAGCTCCGCCGCCAGGCGAAAGCCGATCCGCTCCGGCTCGGCCTGCGCCTTGGGTTTGGCGAGGGCGCGCAGGATCACGCTCAGCTGGCTGACATGCTGCACGAGCTGCGTTTTCCCGCCTGCCGGATCAGTGCCGTAAAAGGTGATGATGTCGGGGTCGAAATACCCCATGCCGTCGATTCTCACCACGCCCGCATCGCTGCCGACAAACCCCATGGCGACCTCATGTTCGTTATCCAGAGTCTTTTCGAAGTTCTGGATATAGAGGATCAGCCGCTCGTAAGCCCATTGGGCCGGGCTTTTCTTCTCGACCGGCTTTTCCGTGATGCTGCCGGGGGCATCCTCGGTCACGCTGCCACGGCTGCCATCCTTGTGCACCTCGCGGCAGCGGGGCAGCAGCACGTCCGCCTCGGCGGCCTCGGCGGTTGTCCTGATCTCGTCGTTCACGGTTCGGCTCCCCCTGCTTGCCATAGCCACGCGCCATCCTCGCGCGCACGCCGCGTCACCCGGCCCAGCTTATGCAAGTGGTTCAGATGTGCAACCGCCTCGACCAGCGCCAGGCCATAGGTGCCCGCATCGATCCGGCGTTTGAACAGCGGCGCAAAACATTCCGCTGCCGTATGCGGACGCGCCAGATGCGCCTCCAGCCGCCGTAGCGCGCCGTGGTGATTCTCGACCAGCTGGCGCATCCGCAGGGGCAGTCCGGTAAAGGGCAGCTTGTGCCCGCCCAGCACCAGATGATCCTCGCGCGCGTGCCGCGCCAGCCGGTCGCAGGCCTCCAGCCAGTCGGCCAGCGGATCGGCCTCCGGCTCGGTCGCGTAAACGCCGATATTGGGGCTGATCGACGGCAGGATCTGGTCGCCGGCAATCACCAGATTGCACTCCCGGCTCCACAGCGTCAGATGCTCGGGCGCATGGCCGCCACCGATACGCACGTCCCAGACGCGCCCGGCAGCCTCGACCGTGCCACCCTCCTGTAGCCTTGTGTACCCCACCGGCAACGGCGCGCAGACATCGGCAAAGTTATAGGGCCGCGCATCCCGCCGCGCCGCATATATTTCCGGGTCCATTCCCGCGCGCCGCCAATGCTCCAGCGCCTGCGATGTCGGCCGCGCCTCCTCGTCCATGATCAGCATGCGCGCCATCAGCCACGCGGTGCGCGTGGCTAGCAATTCAGCGCCGAAGCGTTCCATCAGCCAGCCGGCCATGCCGATATGGTCGGGATGGTGATGCGTCAGGATCACCCGCCGCACCGGGCGCCCGGCCAGCGGCCCGGCCAGCAGACGCTCCCACAGCGCAACGCCCCGGCGCGACCGGATGCCTGTATCGACGATAGTCCAGCCGCCTGCATCCTCCAGCGCGTAGATATTGACATGATCCAGCGCCATCGGCAGCGGCAACCGCATCCACAGAACGCCCGGCGCGATCTGCGTCGCTTCGCCCTCGGCGGGTGGCTCCGTCCAGGGATAGCGGATGCCGCCCGGTTCCGCGCGTGTCGTCACTGGCCCCATATCCAGCCTCCTTCTTGGCAATCGCAGCCCTGCGCGCTAAGCAGGGCGCGCATCCTCCCTAACCGCATTGCCCCAAGGATTCCAACGCAAGTGCAGACCCGCATGCTCTCTGCCGACCAGGCCGGCATTGCCTACGCTGCAACAGCCTTGGCGGCGGGCGATCTGGTCGCCCTGCCCACCGAAACGGTCTATGGTCTCGCGGGCGACGCTCGAAATGGCACAGCTGTGGCGCGCATTTTCGAGGCCAAGGGACGGCCCAGCTTCAACCCTCTGATCGTCCATGTTCAGGACATCGCGGCAGCGCAGCGTTGCGGCATATGGTCGGACGCCGCCGAAAAGCTGGCCCAGGCGTTCTGGCCCGGCCCGCTGACTTTGGTGCTGCCGCTGCGCGAAAATTCGGGCCTCTCGACCCTCGTCACCGCCGGACAGGACAGTGTCGCCTTGCGCATCCCGGCCCACCCCGTTGCGCAGGCGCTTCTGCGTGCGTTCGGCGGCCCCCTGGCGGCCCCGTCGGCCAACCACTCCGGGCAGATCAGCCCGACACGGCCTTCCCATGTCGTGGCAGGGCTCGGCGGGCGCATCGCAGCCATTCTGGACGGCGGGGCGTGCGAGGTCGGCGTGGAATCGACCATCATCGGCCTGACGGGCGCCCCCACCCTCCTGCGCCCCGGAGGCCTGCCAGCTGAAGCGATCGAGCAACTCATCGGCGCGCCCCTTGCGCGGCGCACCGATGGCGATGCGATCACGGCGCCGGGCCAGCTTGGATCGCATTATGCACCCAAGGCCGCCATGCGGCTCAACGCCGACAGCGCAGGCCCGGATGAGGCGCTGCTTGGCTTCGGTCCCACCAAAGGCGCCGCACTGAACCTGTCGCCCTCAGGCGACCTGACCGAAGCGGCCGCGAACCTTTTCGATCACCTGCACCAGCTGGACCGCACGGCACAGGCCATCGCCGTTGCCCCCATCCCCGACCACGGTCTCGGGCGCGCCATCAATGACCGATTGCGCCGCGCCGCCGCGCCGAGGTAATCCCGGCACTTTCAATGTTCTGAAAATACTCTCGCCGAAGGCGAATCCCGCGCCCTCAGGCCGTGCCGGCCTCTGCCGACAGCACCAGCGGGTCAATCCCCAGCACCGCCAGTGCCGCGCTCCACTTGGCGGCATCGGGCGTGCCGAATATCAACTGCGTGCTGGCATCGCAGATCAGCCAGCCATTCCGTCCGATCTCGTCCTCCAACTGGCCGGCGCCCCAGCCGGCATAGCCCAGCGCAACCAGCGCGTGGCGCGGCCCCTCACCTGCGGCCATGTCCTCCAGGATATCCAGCGTCGCGGTCATGGAGAACTGCCCGTCCACCTCCAACGTCGAAATGGATGATCGATACCCGGCCTCGTGCAGCACGAAACCGCGCCCGCTCTCAACCGGGCCGCCGAAACGGATGGGCATCTGGCGCGCGCCGGGCGCCGCCTCGATATCCAGTTGGTCCAAAAGATCGCTCAGCTTCAGATCGTCGGCCAGCTTGTTCAGGATCAACCCCATCGCGCCCTCGGTCGAATGCGCACAGACATAGATTATGGATTGGCCGAATCGCGGATCCGCCATTCCCGGCATGGCGATCAGTATGCGGCCTGTGAGATCCATCGTCATTGGCGGGTCGGTATCTGTCGGTGTCTCCATACCCTACAGAATGGGTGTTGCCGCCGGACAAGGCAAGGGGCGCTGCTGTTGCGGCCCGTTGACCGGAATGTGAGTTGGCTTTTACCGCGCCACGGGGCATGTCGAAGGGTATGAGACAATTTTTGCTGGCCCTCACCGCCGCCCTGAGCCTTGGCGCCGCCCTTCCCGCCGCAGCGCAGCCGATGGACGCTGTCACATCGGCGCGGTTGCTGCCGGGCTGGCGCATGGCCGATGGCACACATATGGCGGCCGTTGAATTGCGCCTTGCACCGGGGTGGAAAACGTATTGGCGCGCGCCGGGCGATCTGGGGATTCCGCCGCAGTTCGACTGGCGCGGATCGCAGAACCTTGCCGGGGTCGATATCCGCTGGCCTACACCCCAGCGCATCCAGCAGGGCGATGATGTGACCATCGGCTACCACGACATACTGGTGCTGCCGCTGCATGTGCTGGCGCAGAACCCGCGCAAGGACGTCACGCTTAGCGGCACCGTTGATCTGGGCGTGTGCCGCGATGTGTGCATGCCGTTGACGCTGAGCCTCAACGCCGATCTGCCGAGCGGAGACGCGGCGCCCGACGGGCGCATTGCCGCCGCGCTGGCCGACCGCCCCCTGACCGCGTCCGAGGCAGGCGCCCGCGCTGTCAGCTGCACCGTCTCGCCGGGCAAGGACGGCCAGCTGAACCTGCGCGCCGAACTGACCCTGCCGCCCACCGGCGGACCGGAGTCAGCCGTCATCGAGGCTGGCGATCCGAATCTGTGGATCGCGCAGCCCAAACTCAGCCGGCAGGGCAACAGCTTGATCGCGGAGACACGGGTCGCCCATTCCGGTGGACGGGCCTTTGCGCTGGATCGGTCGGAATTGCGGCTGACCATCGTGGGCGCCCGGCAGTCGGTGGATATCAAGGGCTGCCCGGGAAAATAAGCGCCGCGCTTCAAGCCCGCCGAGCGCGCAGCACCTGCGCAACGCCCAGACCCGCATAGAGCGCCAACACCAGCATCATTGCACCCAGTGCGAACGCCAGCAACGCGCCCGGCATCGGCGCCATCTGTGCCGTCACCGGCAGAACGGCCTGCACGGCCCCCGGCAGCGCGCCCGAAACCATCGCCGCGCCCATCGTTGCGGCAAACCATAGCGCCAGCAACGCCGTCCCCGCCAGCATCACCGCGCGCACACCGCCTGTCCGAAACCGCAGCCCGCGCCTCAGCGCCGCCATCTGGCGCGCCAGATCGTGTTGCATGGCAATCAGTGCAGGCACCACCAGCAGCACCAGCACCATGCCAAACCCCAGGCCGTACACCAGCGTGATCACGGTCGGTTTCAGGAATTGCGCCTGCTGGCTGCGCTCGAACAGCAGCGGGGTCAGACCCATCACGGTGGTCAATGTCGTCAGCAGCACAGGGCGCAGCCGGTCGGCAGCACCGTCGATGATCGCGGGAATCAGGCCGCGCTCTGCGGCGTATTCATCAATCGTCGTCACCAGCACGATGGAATCGTTGATGATGATCCCCGTCATACCCAAGAGCCCCACGACCGTGAACATGCTCATCGGCACATCCCACGCATGATGGCCGTAGATCGTCCCGACCAGACCGAACGGTATGATCGACATCACCACCAGTGGCCGCGTCCAGCTGCCGAACACCCAAGCCAGCACCAGAAAGATGCCCACAAGTGTCAGCATCAGGGCCAGCAGCGCATCGTTCAGAAAATCGCTCTCCTGTTCGGCAAGGCCGGACATGCGCCAGTTCACCTGTGCCTCGGCGGCGATGCGGGGCAGGATATCGGTCTGGAGCAGTTGCTGGATTTCGGTCGCACGGGCCGGGTCATCCTCGGATATGTCACCCGACACACTGATCAGGCGCACGCCGTTTTCGCGCCGCACGGTGGAAAACCCATCGCGGCGCTGGGCCGTCACGAGCCCGGCCAGAGGCACATATTCGCCGCCGGGCGTGCGCAGCTGCGTGCGCTCCAGAAAATCCGCCGTCAACTCGCCCTCGGGCAGTTCCACCCGAATTTCGGCGCTGCGCGGCCCGACCGGATAGGTCGCCGCCTCGATCCCGCCCAGACGCGCGCGGAGCTCGCGCCCCAGCGCGTCGATATCGAATCCCAGCGCGGCGCCCTGCGGGGTCAGGTCCAGCACCAGCTCTTCCTTGTCGTAGGCCAGATCATCCTCGACGCCCGTCACCTCGGGGAAGCGCAGCATCGCCTCTTTCAGGCTTTGCGCTGCAGCCTTCAGCGTGGGCGCATCGGCGCCATAGAACTGAACGTCCAGCGCGTCGCCACCCGGCCCACTGCGCCAGCCACGGAAGCTGACCGTTTCGGCCAAGGGATGCTGGACAACACGATCCTGCAAATCGGCCACGAAGGCAAAGCTGCTATAGGGCCGCAGGTCCGCGTCGATCAGCTCGATGGAAATACCGCCCAGCTGATCCGGCTCTTTCGTATCGGCCCCGGACAGGCCATAGCCCGCGTTTCCGCCGATCTCGGCAATGACATAGCCCAGCGGATTGACGCCGTATTCCGCCTCGTATTCGTCTGCCAGCTCGGTTGTCGCGCG
Organism: Roseovarius sp.; assembly: GCA_048267045.1. GTDB lineage: Bacteria > Pseudomonadota > Alphaproteobacteria > Rhodobacterales > Rhodobacteraceae > Roseovarius. The sequence goes on from JBLWYG010000053.1 coordinate 10,631, forward strand.
CTGCATTTCCCGCATCATCTCAAGCGAATCCGCGCGCGTGGCGCCGGGTGCCATGGCGAAGTTGCCGGTGACACTACCTTGCTCGGGCGAGTCGAAAAACCGCCATGTCACATCGCCGCGCACGAACAGCGCCGCCTGAGAGGCCAAGAGCAGGATCACCCCGGCCAGCACCGGATAGCGCGCCCGGATGACCCCGGCCATCAGCGGGCGGAATATGCGCGCGCGGACCCAGTCAAACCCTGTATTCACCACGCGCGAGGGGACGTCATACCAATGACGCCGCGCCGCTGCGCTCAGCGCATGGCTCATGTGGTGCGGCAGGATCAGGAAACATTCCATCAAAGATGCAGCCAGCACGACAATCACGGTAAAGGGGATATCGGCGATCAGATCGCCGAACCGGCCGGCGATGATCGTCAGCCCGAGAAAGGCAATCACCGTCGTCAGCGTGGCCGAAAACACAGGCATCGCCATCCGCCGCGCAGCGTTTTCAGCCGCCACCACGGGGGATTCGCCCAGGGTCCGGGCGCGCGCATCCGCATGTTCGCCCACGACGATGGCATCGTCCACCACGATGCCCAGCGTGATGATCAGCGCAAATAGCGAGATCATGTTGATCGTGATCCCGACCGCGTACATCAGCGCCACCGCCGCCAGCAGCGCAACGGGGATACCCGCCGCCACCCAGAACGCCGTGCGTGCGTTCAGGAACAAGAAAAGCAGCCCAACGACCAGCATCAGACCCACCGCCGCATTGTCCAGCAGCGTCGCCAGCCGGCCCGAGATCATCTCGGACCGGGTGCGGATCAGATCGACTGTGACGCCATCGGGCAGCGTGCGCGCCATCTCGCGCGCGACATCCTCGACCTGTTTCTGGATGCCGATGGCATCGCCATCGGCAGAGCGGTCGACACGGATCGACATGGCCGGGTTGTCGCCGACGAAATAGCCGCGTTCGCGCGCCGCCCCTTCGGTGCGGATGTCGGCCACATCGCCCACCGTCAGGCGCGAGCGGTCGGGATTGACACGCAGGGTGATGTCCGCGATCTGATCCGGGTCGCGCTTTTCGACGCCGGTGCGCACGCGGGTGTTGGCGCCGGTGACGTCACCCGCCGGGTCGGCATCGACCTCTGCGGCGATGGTGGCTGCGATCTGCGCCAGCGTGACGTCGTAGGCCATCAGCGACGTGGTCGGCACCTCTATGATGGTTTGCGGCGCGGCAACCCCGCGCACCGTGGTGCGCGTGACGCCGACCTCGAAAAGGCGGGTGATCAACTCGTCCGCATAGAGGCCCAGCTGGTCCACGCCGATCGGGCCGGTGATGACCACATCCGTCACCCTGTCCGACCAGCTGCCGCGCCGCACCGTCGGCTCTTCGGCCTCATCCGGCAGGGTCGTGATGGAATCGACCGCTGTCTGCACATCGCTCGATGCACGGGACATGTCCCAGCCCGGCTGAAATTCGACAAGGATCGTGCCGAAATCCTCGCGACTGGAGGCCGATGTGCTCTCAACCCCTTCGATGGCCTGCATCTCCGGCTCTAGCACCTGGATGATGGCGGCGTCGATATCCTCGGCCCCCGCGCCCCGCCACTCGACCGAGACCGACACGTTGGCAATCACCACATCGGGGAAAAACTGCGCCCGCATGTTGGGTACGGCGGCGAGGCCCAGCACGACCATGACGACCAGCAGAAGGTTCGCCGCAGTGCGGTGGCGCGTGAAATAGGCCAGAAGCCCCCCCGCCCCATACGGTATGCGGCGCGCCATGCCCTAGCCGCCCATCCGGTTTTCCAAACGCTCGACCACACGGGCAGGCACGCGGACCTGCGCCAACTGGTCCAGCAGCTTGTCCCGCATCGCAGCTGGCATGTCGCGGCTGCCCTCGACATAGGCGACCAGCCGCGCGCGGCGTTCGGCAGTCAGCTCCAACATGGCCTGCGGTTCGGGCTGCGTCTCGGCGCCGCCGGTCAGCGGGCGCACCTTGATGCCCGCGCCCAAGAGCGGCGAGCGCTGCGCGACCACCTGCCGCGCGTTCAACGACGGCGCGCCCTGGGCAGACCGGATCAACACGTCGTCGCCCTGCCTGCGCAGCAATGTGACGGAAAGCGGCTCCAGTCGGTTGTCCTCGTCCAGCGCCAGCACGGCGCCGTCCGCACCCAGCGCGGTGGCAGGCAGGCGCACGACGGCGTCCAGCACAGGCTCGGCGACCTGAACCGTGACAAAATCACCGGGCTTGAGCCCTTGTGCGCTGCCTAGCTGCGCAAAGACCAGCCGCCCGGTCTGCCCCTCGCCGACTGCTGCACTGGCGCGGGTGACGATGCCCGATGCGGCCAGATCGACGCCGAATGCCTCAAGCAAGGCCGTAACAGGCGCGCGGCGCAGGGTGCCATCCTCCTCCAGAAGCCGGGCGAATTGCGGCGTCGACACGCGAAAGGCGACTTCCAGCGCGCCAGGATCAATCAGCGTCGCCAGCCGCTCATTCACCGATATGACACCGCCCTCGACCACCGCCACATCGCTGAGCGCGCCCGAGAATTCGGCGGTAATGGTGGTATCGGCCAGCCGCCTTTCGGCTTCGGCCAGCGCGATTTCTGCGCGCGCTTCACGGGTTGCGGCCTGATCGACGCGCGCTTCGGCGCTGGCAACGGCCTGTCTGCGGGTCAGAACGGCGCCGCGCGCGGCCGCAGAGGTCAACTCGGCCGCCTCCACGGCAGCGGTCGTGCCGACGCCGCGTTGTTCCAGATCGCGCTGGCGCTGATACGCGCGCGCCTGCAGATCGGCCTGATCGCGCGCGGCCGTCAATTCGTCCCGTGCCAGATCCAGCGAGCGGGCGGCATCGCGCCCCTCGGCCCGCGCATCCATCAGATCGCTCCCGGCCCGGTCCAGCGCCGATTGCGCATCGGCGGGGTCGATCCGGGCCAGAAACTGGCCCTCGCTCACCTGTCCGCCATCCTCGACCACATCGGCCAGATCGACGATGGTGCCGGACGTTTTGGCCCGCAACTCCAGAGACCGGCGGCTGCGCACCTCGCCATAGACGGTCAGCACGGGCGCGATTGCCTTCGTCTCGGCCAGCACGGTGTTGACGGCAAACATCCGCTCCTGCCGGGCGCCCGCATCGGGCGTGCGCGCCATGCGCTCCTGCACCGCGCCGTTCAGCATGAACGCGGAGTAGGCCAGCAGCGCCAATGTCAGGGACATCAGCAACAGTCCTGTCAGGCTTCGTCGCAGAAACTGCATGTTTGGGTCGTCCTCGCTGGGGCGGCGCAAGCCGTCAGGGCTTAATGTAAGCCCTCAGGACGAAATGCCAAACGTCTCACTTCCGGCGCTGATGCTCGTCCAGACGCGGCATGATCTCGACAAAATTGCAGGGGCGGTGACGGTAATCCAGTTGCAGCGCCAGAATTTCGTCCCACGCATCCTTGCAGGCACCGGGGCTGCCGGGCAATGCGAACAGATAAGTACCCATCGCAACGCCCGCTGTCGCGCGGCTTTGAATCGCGCTGGTGCCGATCTTGGCCATGCTGACATGGGTGAACACGGTGCCGAACGCGACGATTTCCTTCTCATAGACATCGCGGTGCGCCTCGACGGTCACGTCGCGCCCCGTGAGGCCAGTGCCCCCCGTCGAGATGATCGCATCAATCGCATCGTCGCTGCACCACGCGCGAAGCTGCGCGGCAATCTCTGCGCGCTCATCCTGCACGATGGTGCGGGCGGCCAGAATATGCCCGGCCCCCTCAATCCGCTGAACCAAGGTATCGCCCGACCGATCATCGCTGGCCTGCCGCGTATCGCTGACGGTCAGCACGGCAATGCGCACCGGGATAAACTCGCGGCTTTCGTCAATACGGCTCATGGGTTACGCCCTTTCCAGAATGGCCAGCCGCACGGCCAGCGCAGTGAATATCCCCGCCGAGGCGATCCCGAGCCCGCGGCACCACCGCTCGGACCCGGCGACAAGGCGGCCAAGACTGCCGGCAAAGACGCCCACGGCGCCGTTGATGATCAGCCCGCCAAATCCCAGAATGGCGCCGAACACCAGAAACTGCGGCAGCAAGGCGCGCGCCGGATCGATGAACTGCGGCAGGAAGGCCAGCACGAAGAAGATCACCTTGGGGTTGGTCAGGTTCACCACCAGCCCCTCGCGGAACGCGCGGCCCGCACTCATCGGGCGCCCCTTGGCGTGCATCGGCCCGGCCCGCAGCGCGCCCAGCGCCAGCCACATCAGATACGCCACGCCGATCCATCGAATGGCGTCAAAGAGCCAAGGGACCGCCGCCACCAGCGCGCCAAGGCCGAGCGCGGCCAGCGTCACATGCACCAGCGATCCCAACGAAATACCGGCGCTTGCCGCCATCGCCTCGCGTGGGCCGGCGCGCAGGCCTTGCCCAAGGCAGAACATCATGTCCGCCCCCGGCGTCAGATTTAACGCCAGCGCAGCAGGCACGAAGGCCAGCAGAACCCACGGATCCATCATCGCCCACCCTCCCTTAATTTCCCCTGAACTTCCAGCAAATCCGCCCAGGCCGCGCGCTTGGCGCCCGGCATGCGCAGCAGATAGGCCGGGTGCAGCATCGGCATGACAGGCTTGCCCCACGCCTGATCCCATTCGCCGCGCAGCCGCGTGATACCCTGCTTGCCCAGCACGGTCTGGCACGAAGTATTGCCCATCAGGATCAGTATATCGGGCTTTGCCAGTGCCACATGCCGCTCCACAAAGGGGCGCATCATCTCGATCTCATCCGGTTTGGGGTCTGCGTTCTGCGGCGGGCGCCACGGCATCACATTGGTAATATAGACGTTTTCGTCACGGCTCAGGCCGATGGCGTCCAGCATCCGGTCCAGCAACTGCCCGGCCCGCCCCACGAAGGGCCGCCCGGCGCGATCCTCCTCGCGCCCCGGCGCCTCGCCGATGATCATTAGCCGCGCGCCCGGAACGCCGTCCGAGAACACCAGATTGCGCGCGCCGCGCTTCAACTCGCAGTGCTCGTAAGCGCCCAGCGCCGCGCGCAATGCCTCCAGATCGCCCGCGCCCTCAGCAGCCTTGCACGCCGCCGCAACTGCGCCATCGCATGAGGGCTGAACAGGCGTGCCCTTTGCCGCAGGCTCAGCGGCCGACGCCACCACCTGCGGCGCCTTTGCCTCCGCCTCATAGCGGTTGACCGGCGCGTCCCCGATCGCCTCATCGGCGCCCAGTTCGACCTGCCATTCCAGCAGCGCCCGCAAGCTATGAAAGTCCAATGCCGAATCCATGCGCTCAAACTACTCTGCCACCACGCCGGGCGAAAGCAGGCAATGCGCCCGGCATCTTTCAATGTTCTGCAAATACTCATCCCGCACCGCGTCCCCACATAGCGGCTTGCCGATTGAACGTAACCCCGCCGCATGCGATAACATCCCAACCTGCCAAATCCGGAGCCAGCCCTTGTCCTTCGACCACGCCCATCTTCTGGGGATCGAGCCTTTGGCCCCCCATGACATCACCACAATCCTCGATCTGGCGGATCAATACGCCGACCGAGGCCGCAGCGCGGCGAAACATGGTGATGCGCTCGCGGGCCTTACCCAGATCAACATGTTCTTCGAAAGCTCCACCCGCACGCAGGCCAGTTTTGAGCTGGCCGGCAAGCGGCTGGGCGCCGATGTCATGTCGATGGCGATGCAGGCCAGCAGCATCAAGAAGGGCGAGACGCTGATTGATACAGCGATGACACTGAACGCCATGCACCCCGATCTGCTGGTCGTGCGCCACCCCCATTCGGGCGCCGTCGATCTGCTGGCGCAGAAGGTGAACTGCGCCGTGCTGAACGCGGGCGACGGGCGGCACGAACACCCCACGCAGGCGTTGCTGGACGCGCTGACCATCCGCCGCGCCAAGGGGCGGCTGCACCGGCTGAACATCGCCATCTGCGGCGATATCGCCCACAGCCGCGTGGCGCGCAGCAACATCATCCTCTTGGGCAAGATGGAAAACCGCATCCGCCTGATCGGTCCGCCCACATTGATGCCAGCCGGCATCGCGGACTTCGGCGTCGAAGTCTATGATGACATGAAAAAGGGGCTCGAAGGGGTCGACGTCGTGATGATGCTGCGCCTTCAGCGCGAGCGCATGGATGGCGGTTTCATCCCGACCGAGCGCGAGTATTCCCCCCGCTACGGGCTGGACGCGGAAAAGCTGGCCCATGCCGCGCCCGACGCC
>JBLWYG010000054.1:0-16172 GCA_048267045.1 Roseovarius sp.
GACGCAGGCGCGTTGGGGTGGGATGATGCTGGCCATCACATCGGCGGCGGTTTTCAGGCGGGGGCGGGTGACGGCCTCTTCCGCCACGCGGGCGACGCGGGCATTCGTTTCCTCGTAGATGGTGAGCGCCTCGGACCGCTCAAGCGCGCCCGCCGCCTCCAGCAGGCGGACGGAATGCAGCAGCGGATCGTTCGCCTCTTCGGCTTCGACATGCGCCTTGGGCAGGTAGGTGGTGGGCAGATCGGCGCCCGCGTGGCCGTATAGGCGCACCATGGTCAGGTGCAGAAACGCCGGTTTGCGCTGGGTGCGCACGAAATGCGCGGCCTCGGCGGCGACGCGGGCGGTATCGTAGAGGTCCAGCCCGTCGGCGTGGAAATAGCGGATGCCGGGGCGGTGCTGCATGCTGGCGGCGATCCAGCCCTTGGGCGTCTGGGTGGAAATTCCGATGCCGTTATCCTCGCAGACGAAAAGCATCGGCAGCGGCACCGACTGGACGCTGGTCCAGCCCGCTGTATTGATCGCACCCTGCGCAGTGGAATGGTTGGCCGACGCATCGCCAAAGGATGCCATCGCGATCCCATCATAGGGCAGCGCGCGATGCTCGGGCGGGCGGCGGCGCGCCAATCCCAGCCCGTAGGCCGCGCCGACCGCCTTGGGCAGGTGGCTGGCGATTGTCGAGGTCTGCGGCGGGATCATCAATGCCTTGGACCCTAAAACCTTGTGCCGCCCGCCTGAAATCGGATCTTCGGACGAGCAGGCGAAACTCAGCAGCATGTCCCAGGTGATCGACTGGCCCGGCACCTGACCGGCGCGGGCGATCTGGAACGCCGCGTCGCGGTAGTGCAGGAAGGCGATATCGTCCGGGCGCAGGGCATGGGCGACCGCCGCCATCCCCTCGTGTCCCGATGATCCGATGGTGTAGAACCCTTGCCCTGCCTTCTGCATCGCGCGGCTGGTGCGGTCCAGTGCGCGGCTGAGGCATTGCGCGCGATACAGCGTGACCGCATCCGTATCGCTCAACGCATCCGAGGGGGCGGCGCCCTGCGGAAAATCGCCAGAGGATACACGGGCGACAAAGTTTTCATGCACGATCTCTGCGCGGTCCATCAAAGCCTCCGGTCATCTGCGATCTGCCGCGCACATTGCCCGCCACCCGCCAGCGGTGCAAGCAGGCAATGGCCCGCTGCGCTTGACTTGCGGCTGCGTGGGGCGCGATGATCTGGCCAACCACCGCGCAGCGCGACGCTTGCATTCCGGGCAGTCGGGCCAAGAAGGAGGGTGCACATATGGACGTTTGGGCCATCGCAATCGTCGGCGCAGGCAATATCGGGCGGATGATCGCCGCGCTTCTACACGGCTCGCCGCATTACGAGGTGACAGTGCTTGACCGCGATGCGGCGGGGCTGACCAAACTGGCCGATGCGGGGGTCAGGACCGCGCAGGTCGATGTAAGCGATGCCGCGGCGCTGACGACGGCGCTCAAGGGCCACGATGCCGTCATCAGCGCGGCCCCCTTTTTTCTGACGCAGCAGATAGCGACAGCGGCGAAGGCCGCAGGCGCGCATTACTTTGACCTGACCGAAGATGTCGAGGCGACCCGCGCCGTGCAAAAGCTGGCCGAAGGGGCGCAGACCGCGTTCATGCCGCAATGCGGCCTTGCACCCGGCTTTGTCGGGATCGCGGGCGCCGATCTGGCCGCGCAGTTCGACGAATTGGACACGCTGTCGCTGCGCGTGGGCGCGCTGCCGCTTTATCCGACGAACGCGCTGAAATACAATCTGACATGGTCGACCGATGGGCTGATCAACGAATACTGCAATCCCTGCACCGCGCTGGTGGACGGCGAATTGCGCCAGTTGGCCCCGCTGGAGGATCTGGAACTGCTGGGCCTCGACGGCGTCGATTACGAGTGTTTCAACACCTCCGGCGGCCTTGGCACGCTGGCCGAAACGCTGATGGGCCGCGCGCGGCGGGTGTCCTACCGCACCATGCGCTATCCGGGCCATTGCGCGATCCTGAAAATACTGCTGCATGATCTGGGGCTGGAACGGCGGCGCGATCTGCTGAAGGATATCTTTGAGACCGCCCTGCCGCGCACGGCCCAAGACGTTGTGCTGGTCTATTGCACCGCAACCGGTATGAAAGACGGCGCGCTGCGCGAGCGCAGTTTCATCAACAAGACCGTCGCGCGCGAGATCGACGGCAGGCACTGGAGCGCGATCCAGATCACCACCGCCGCCGGTATTCTGGCGGTCGTCGATCTGATGCGCATGGGCAAGCTGCCATCCGCCGGTTTTGTCGGGCAGGAGCAGGTGAAATTGGCCGACTTCCTTGCCACCGAGTTCGGCGCGCTTTACGCACCGGGTAGAGTTACTGAATAGGAGCATGCCATGAGCACCTCGAAAGATTTGTCGTTGAAAACCGTCCTTGCAAATCTGGACCTGAAGGAGAGTGATCTGACCGGGGGCACGCTGGCCGTGCATTCGCCCGTCGATGGCAGCCAGATGGCCAAACTGGTGGAAACCGAAGCTGCTGATATGGACCGCGTGATCGCGGAAGCGAACACTGCCTTCAAGGCATGGCGCCAGGTGCCCGCCCCCCGCCGGGGGGAATTGGTGCGCCTTCTGGGCGATGAATTGCGTGCCGCCAAGGACGACCTTGGCGCGCTGGTCAGCTGGGAGGCAGGCAAGATCGTCTCCGAGGGTCTCGGCGAAGTGCAGGAAATGATCGACATCTGCGATTTCGCGGTCGGCCTGTCGCGCCAGCTATACGGCCTGACCATCGCGTCCGAGCGTCCGGGCCACCGCATGATGGAGACATGGCACCCGATGGGGCCCACGGGCGTGATCACTGCGTTCAACTTCCCCGTTGCGCCCTGGGCGTGGAATTCGGCGCTGGCGTTTGTCTGCGGCAATCCGGTGATCTGGAAGCCGTCGGAAAAGACACCGCTGACCGCGCTGGCCTCGGCCAACATCATGGCGCGGGCGATTGCGCGGTTCGGCGATGATGCGCCCGAGCACCTCTTGCAGGTCGTCGTCGGCCGCGCCGATCTGGGCGAGGCGCTATCGACATCCAAGGGGGTGCCGGTCATATCGGCCACCGGATCGACCCGCATGGGCGGCGCTGTCGGCCCGAAAGTGGCCGAGCGCTTTGGCCGCTGCATACTTGAGCTGGGCGGCAACAACGCGATGATCGTCGCGCCGTCGGCGGATATCGACATGGCCGTGCGCGCGATCACCTTCTCGGCGGTCGGCACCGCGGGCCAGCGCTGCACCTCGCTGCGCCGCCTGATCGTGCATAAGTCCATCAAGGATGATCTGGTTGCCAAGCTGGAGAAGGCTTACGGCGGCCTGCCCATCGGCAACCCGCTGGAGGCGGATACGCTGATCGGCCCGCTGATCGACAAGGCCGCAGGTCAGGGCATGGACAAGGCGCTGGAGGCGGCCAAATCGCAGGGCGGCACCATCATCGGTGGCGGTGCAGCGACTGGCGCGCCCGAGGGTGGCATCTATGTCAAACCGGCCATCGCAGTGATGCCCGGCCAGACCGACATCGTGAAGCACGAAACCTTCGCGCCGATCCTTTACGTCATGGAATATGACACGCTGGATGAGGCGATCAAGATGCAGAATGACGTGCCGCAGGGCCTGTCCAGCTGCATCTTTACCCTGAACGTGCGCGAGGCGGAGCGTTTCGTGTCCGATACCGGCAGCGACTGCGGCATCGCCAACGTCAATATCGGCCCCTCGGGCGCCGAGATCGGCGGCGCGTTTGGCGGTGAAAAGGAAACAGGCGGCGGGCGCGAATCGGGGTCGGACGCGTGGAAGGGCTATATGCGGCGCCAGACCAACACGATCAACTACTCGGACGAGCTGCCGCTGGCCCAAGGGGTCAAGTTCGACATCTGAGCCGTGTGAAATGCCCGCCCGCGCGGCTAGACCCGTGCGGGCGGTAATATGAGGCGGATGGACTTTGGCGCAGCCACTTGCACTGAGCAACGTATCGCTCGCCCTTGAAGGGCGGGCGATTTTGCATGGCATCACCCTGAACGGCGATCAGCGGCGCATCGGCATTGTCGGGCGCAACGGATCGGGCAAAAGCACGCTTGCAAGGGTGATCGCGGGGCTGCAAGCGCCCGATGGCGGCGACGTGCGGCTGTTCGGGGTGGACGTGGCCAAGGATCGCAAGGCGGCAATCCGGACGGTCGGCATCCTGTTCCAGAACCCCGACCACCAGATCATCTTTCCCACCGTGGACGAGGAAATCGCCTTTGGCCTGACGCAACTGGGCCAGTCCAAAGCCGAGGCGGCAGAGGGCGCGGGTGCAATTCTTGAGCAGTTCGGCAAGGCGCATTGGGCGGGGGCCGCGGTCCATACGCTCAGTCAGGGACAGAAACAATTGCTGTGCCTGATGGCGATTCTTGCGATGCGCCCAAGGCTGATCGTGCTGGACGAACCTTTGGCGGGCCTCGACATCCCCACACGGATGCAGCTGATGCGCTATCTGGACGGGGTGGATGCGCATCTGCTGCATATCAGCCACGACCCAGCGACGCTGGCGGGATATGAACGTGTCGTCTGGATTGCCGAGGGGCGCATCGCGGGTGACGGGGCCGCGCGGGACGTGCTGGCAGAGTTTACCGCCGATATGGAGCGGCTGGGAGGGATGGATGATATCTCTGACCTCGCCGGTTGAGACATGGGCGCATGGCTGGCGCGCGGGCGCCAAGCTGGGCGCGCTGTGCATTGCCACGATGGGCCTCTTCGCGCTGGACAGCGTGGCGGGGCAGGGCGCGGCGTTCGCGGTGATGCTGGTGCTTTATGCAGCGCCCGGAGCGGTGTTTTTCCGCAGCGGCATCAATCGGTTGCGGATCCTGTGGCCATTTCTGCTGGTGATCCTGATTTGGCATCTGGTCACGGCGACACCGGCCCAAGGCGCCGAGATCGCGCTGCGTCTGGTGACGGCGGTGGGGCTTGCGAACCTTGCCACCATGACGACGCGGCTGTCGGACATGATCGACGTTGTGCGTTGGCTGGCCGCGCCGTTGCGCCGCATCGGGATCGGGACGCGCGCGCTGGAGCTGGGGATCGCATTGGTCATCCGCTTTACCCCCATGCTGGCCGCCAAGGGCGCGGCATTGTCGCGCGCGTGGCGGGCAAGGTCGCCGCGCAGGCCGGGCTGGCGGATCGTGCTGCCCTTCAGCCTGATCGCGATAGACGACGCCGAGCATGTGGCCGAGGCGTTGAAAGCGCGCGGGGGGATATAGAAACCGAAGCCAAATATCGCCGCCGACTAATTTTCTGTTGCTTTGCAGGTGAAATCCGTCGCAACTAACCGCCGAACGCCAGACAGGAGCCTGCCGCCATGGAACGCAACATTGCCCTTATCGCGCTATTTGCTGCGCTGATCGCCGCGCTGGGCATCATCCCGGCGGTCATGCTGCCTTTTGGCGTGCCGATCACGGCGCAAAGCCTGGGCGTGATGCTGTGCGGGACCGTTTTGGGGTCCAAACGCGGCGCGCTGGCTGTGCTGCTGTTCCTGCTGCTGGTGTGCCTTGGCCTGCCGCTTCTATCGGGCGGCAAGGGCGGACTGGGTGTCCTCGTCGGGCCGACGGGTGGGTTTGTCATTGGCTTCCCGGTCGCGGCCTTCGTGGCCGGGTTCGTCACAGAGCGCTGGCGCAAGGCGCCCTTGGCCTTGTCGGCCGGTGTTGCCGCGGTGGTGGGGGGCGTGGTGCTCTACGTGTTCGGGATCGTCGGGATGGCAATCGTGCTGGACAAAACGCTGGCGCAAGCGGCGCTGCTGGTCACGGCATTTATCCCAGGCGACGCGATCAAGGCGGTGATCGCGGGTCTCGTGACCTCCGCGCTTTACCGTGCGCGTCCTCGTGCGGTACTGTCGCGGGCGCGTCCGGTCGCGTGATGGCAGCCCCCGGCGCGCGTTTGTTGCAGATGGGGACGACGCTCTAATCGCCCTTGGGAAACCACGACGTATCCATGTCCCGATAGCGTTCCTGAAAATCGATCAGCTCGGCCATGCGTGCCTCTTGCAGCAGGTGCAGGCAGCCGCCCTCGCGCCGCAGGTAACCGTCCCGCTCCATCGCCAGAATTGTCTTGCTGACATAAACGTTGGTCAGGCCCAGATAATCGGCGATATGGGTTTGGGTCAGGGGCAGGCGAAACCTGTCCGTCATCTGTGCATCCGTGATCCGCAGCCGCGCGGCGAGGTCGAGCAGCATGTAGGCAATCCGCTCGAACGCCGTCATCTGGCCCATGGCGCGCAACAGGTCGATGAACACCACCTGATCGCGCAGCGCAATCGACAGCAGCAGCGCCGACAAACGCGGGGAGTCGCGGAAAATCCGGTCCAGCGCCGCCTTGGGAAACGGGCACAGAACCGCAGGCTCGGCAGTGGCAAGCGTCGTTGCGGAACGCCGCAGCGCGACGTCGGGAAATCCGATGATGTCGCCGGGATGATGCAGCTTGACGATCTGCCGCCGCCCGTCCGGCAGGCCGCTGTAGCTGAACAGCCAGCCCTGTTTGACGACAAACAAGTCGGCATTGGGATCGCCCTGCCTGCGCACGTCGACGCCGCTGTCGAAACTGCGCTCGGATTTCTCCAGCTCGGCCAGCCGCTTGCGGTCTGGCGCGGTGATGTCGATGTAATGGGACAGCTTGGTTACAAGGCAGCTTGAACCGTGGGTCATAAGGACTCCTTTGCCGTCGCGCAGTGCTGCGGGCAGGGCCGCTATGATGCCTCGTCGCCCAGATTATCCGCCTTTTCGGCGCCGCGTGTGCCCATCGGTTCGGTCGGGCCGACGGTGGTGTCATAGCGCGTCTGTGCCTCGATCTCGGCGTTCAGCTCGGCCCCCATCAGCACGACATAGGCCGAAATCCACAGCCACATCAGCAGCACGATGGCACCGCCCAGCGAGCCGAAGCTCTCGTTATAGGAGCCGAAATTCGCGGCATAAATGGCAAAGCCGATGGTCGCGATCAGCCACGCGACGCAGGCCACGACCGACCCCAGCGACGCCCAGCGCCACTCCGGGCGATCCCGGTCCGGCCCAAAGCGGTAAAGCATCGCCAGTGCCAGCATGATCAACCCCAGCATCAGCAGCCAGCTAAGGCCGGTCACGATGATTTCGGCAGCGCCGCCAAGCTGCACGAAAGTCAGCGCCAGCGGGATCACGGCCATCAGGAACAGCGCGCCGACAACGCCAAGGATGAGCGTGACGGTCAGCCCCAGAGTCACCAGTTTGAGCCAGATGAAGCCGCGCGTTTCCTCCTCGTCGTAGGCGACGTTCAGGCCCTCGATCAGGCTGCCGACCCCCTTGGACGCGGAATAAATCGCCAGCAAGATACCCAGAGCAGCGGCAAGACCGAGACCGCCCTTTTCCGATCCGGCGACCTCCTGCGCCTGTGTCAGAATGATCGTCGCGACATTTTCCGGCATGATCTGCGTGACGTTCCGCAACTGATCGACGATCTGCAAAGGGTCGACCAGCAGACCACCAATGGCCAGCATGGCCGTTATCGCCGGGAACAGCGCCAGAAGCGTATAGAACGCTACGCCGGCGGCGATCAGGCCGACATGGTCGGCGGCCATTTCGTCCTTCACTCTGAACAGGACATCCTTCCAGCCCTTGGCGGGAATGCGGGCAGGGTGTTCGACATCGCGGCCTCGGGGCATGTGTGTCTCCGGTACTCGGGGATGGGGCGGGGGCAGGTGACGTGCCGCCCCCGCCGTGTCTCAGGTGTCTTTGGTGATATCGCCAAGGTCTTCTTCATCCGCCTTCGACGAGGCGGCGCTGGCGATACGGTCCGCGGCAGACTTCGCCTTGTCGCCGGCAGCCTCGACAGCGGATTTTTCGCCGGGGGCCGCATTGTCCGCGTTCGATTTCAACTCGGCAGCAACGGTCCGGGCCTCATCCACTCCTGCGCCGACGACTTTTTTGGCTTTTTCGACCTCTTCGGTATAGATTCGCTCGGCTTCGTCAAACAGGTTGTCGCTGTATTCGCCGACATAGTCGTCTTCCATGCGCGAGCGCGGCAGCGTTCCAGCCACCGCTGCGCCCACCGCAAAGGCAAGCGCGCCGACGACGAGCGGATGGGTTTCGTAGAAATCCGCAGCCTGATCGGCACCGCGCGAGACGCGGCGTGCGGCTTCGTCGCGTGCTTCTATGGCGCGGGTGCGCGCCGCGGCAATTCGGTCGCGCGCCTCCTGCGACAGGTGTTCTGTGCCTTCGGTAACGCGGCGCGACAGCGTATCGGCGCGTTGGGAGGCGCTGGACCAGACATTGCCCGCCGCATCGCGCACGCTGCCTGCCAAATCGGCAGAGCTATCGCGGACGGACTGCGCGCCCGAGGCGATGGCGTCCTTGGCATCCCCGGCCTTGTCCTTGACGGCATCAGCTGTCTTTGAGGCGGTGTTTGACCAGGACGCGCCGCTGGCGGAGCTGCCGCCGCTGCGGCCAAGGCCTAACTCACTGTCGTCCCAGTCGCGCGCCCATGCGGGCTGCGCCGCGTTCGAGCGGGCAGCGGGCCCCGAGGTGACAGGCCGACGTTGGATTGGATCGGCCACATGATGAGCGCGCGGGACGGGACCGCGCGGGGCTGTATCCGCGGCCCGGTGATGGTCATCGTCTCCGTAATGATCCCTGTCATGTCCAGTGCGTGACGCCGCACCGCTGCGATTGTTGCCAAAGACCATCCAGGCGACGCCGATACCGGTCAGGGCCAGCGCAATAGGGTTGTCGCGCGCGGAAGTCGCGATGGAGCGGCCGAATTCGCCGCCCTGTTCGCGCAGTTGGTCGCTGACCTGACGGGTGATTCCGTCGAATGAAAATCTGTCCTGAAGATCGTCGATGCTGTGTTTCAAACCGGCGCGCTCACGTTCGATCTCGCGCTCGATCTCTTGGGAGAATTTTGTGTCACTTGTCATTGTAGGCATCCTTGATTGCGGTTGCGTCGCGTTTGACATTTTTTGCGGTGCGGGTGGGGGCAAGGCTGCTGGCCTTCAGATCGTTCACACCCTTGTTGATGAGGATCAGCGCGATCACGGCAAAACAGACCCCGACGATCAGCGCGCTCAGCCCTGCGTCAAGCCCGGCCTCGGTCAGGGCGCTGACCAGTGCGGCGGCCAGAACGTTGAGAGTGGTCAGAATGACGATCGCGCCTGCCACGATCATGCCGATGGCCGCGACGGCCTTGTTCAGGTTTTCCGAGATTTCGGCACGCGCCAGATCCACCTCCTTGCGCACAAGAGAACTGACATGGTTCAGCGCATCGCCCAGCATGTCGCTTGCGGATTTGCGGTTTTCCGGATCGCTCATGACAGTTCTCCTTCGTGCACGGTGTTGCCTGCAGGACGGTAGCCCGCTGCGGTACCGCTCGCGTAATCCGGGGACGTCTGCGACCGGCCCGCATCATCGGATCGTGCGGATGCCATCGCAAAGCGCGTTGCGGCAAATCCTGCCAGCGCCACGCCGCCGATGAACAGCAGCGGATTGCGCTTGGCAAAGTCGCTGACCTCATTCGCGACCTGACCCAGATCCTTGTCGCGGATCGTGTCGGATACGTCGGCCAAGGTGCTGGCGATCTGGCCAAACGTACGCTCCTGAGCCGATCCGTCGCGCATGTCCTCCGCAGCCTTGCGCAGCGCCGAGGCGACGTCGGATACTTCGCCGGCAACGCCTGCCTTGGCGCTGTCTGCGCGGGTTGCAGCCTCCTCGCGGATGGCGCGACTGGCATCCGTCGCGGTCTGGCGGGCCGCTTCTGTCAGGTTCTCGGATGTTTCGCGAGCTTCGTGCTTGAGACCGCCCGCTGTCTTGGATGTCTTGTCCTGCATGGTGTTCTCCTATTGTTTCAAGGGGGCGAGGCTAGGGATGGAAGGCGCCACGATAGCCGCGCCAACCAGGTAAAAATGCTCTGCGCATCCACCTCACTCTGCGTTCAAAGTAATGTTACGTGTCATTAACAAGTCTATCGGCTTGCCGGTTCCGAAATGAGTAAATATTAAATAACCGATTGATAGATATGTATAAAAACTAAAGCGCCGAAGAATTTTATTTCACGGATTTAGAACCAGTTTGATGCGCGATCCTGAAAAACATGCGCCGGGCGCCGGAGTCTGTAGGACGTTTCCGTCCGGTTTGCGGCCGCGGCGCAGACGCCCGCGCGACGGGGGCGGACCGCCATGGCGGTCGCTGCGGGTCTGACGCGCCAGAGACCGCGCTAGTTGTCACGCTGCCCGGGAGCCGCTTCGTTGTGCTGCGCCACTTGTTTGCCCAGCAGCAGACGCTCCTGCGGCCACCAGTCAGGATGGTTTTCACGGATGTGGGCCAGAAGCGCCTCGCGCAGGCGCATTTCTACCGACCAGGCTGTCGAGGGGTCCGAGCTCATCGCGTAGAACGCCATCTCTTGCCCGTTCTCGGTATGCTCGGTGACGGCGGCAAAAAGGTGTTCGTGCTCGATCACACCTTCGTCCTTTTTAGCCAGATCGAAAAAGAGATTGCGCAATTCGTCGATATCGGCGCGGTGATCCAGAAAGAGGGTGATCGTCTTGAGGATGCGCGCGTCGGTCACGGACCAGTTCTCGAAAGGTTTGGACACGAAATACTTGACCGGCACGATGATGCGCCTCTCGTCCCATGTGCGCAGGCGCAGGAAGGTGTAGAAGATGCTTTCCACATAGGCCCAATCATCCTCGAACTGGATGCTGTCACCGATGCGGATGGGTTTGGCCAATGCGATTTGCAGGGATGCCATGATGTTGCCCAGAACGGCCTGCCCGGCGATACCCAGCAGCACCGTCAGCACACCCGCGGATGCCAGCAGCGACATGCCCAGCGAGTCGAACAGGTTCAGCCGCGATAGCAGGACAATGATGGCGATCCCGACCATCAGCAGCACGATGATCCGCCTGATTGCGTAGATCGAGGTGTAAAGCTCGCGCTGGTCCAGACTGCGGGTATCATCAATCTCGCCGATGACGCGAACTGTGATACGGTCCAGCACGGCATCCACGATCTTAAGTCCGGTTATGCCCAGCCCGGCCACTATGACGATCAAAAGGAAGGGCCGCAGGACCGTTGTTGCAGGGCCCGAGAAAGATACCCCGAGGCTCAGCATGAACTGCGCGGCAATTGCCACCACCACAAATGCCAGTGGAATACGCGACCGCTCCAGCGCCTGTCGCAGCAGGGGGCGGGGTGCCCTTCTGCCTGCCCAGCCGACAATGCGATTGACCGCCCAGCCCAGTCCGAGCAGTCCGCCGAGCATGACCGGGAGCAGCACCCATTCCCACAGTCGCAGGCCGCCGACCCGCGTGTTCAACTCGTTGGGGATGTGCGCCTCGAACCGGCTGGGGCCGAATTTCCGGTGAAGGACCGGGATGTTTTGCACGGTCTGCGGCGTGAACATCCAGACCGGCGCTGCGTCGGACGCCTTGTAGCGGCCCAGCCGGATCTCGTAGGCCTGTCCGTTCACCTCGACCAGTTTTAGCCCAATATCGCGGCGCGGCTTCCCGGCGAGCGCGTTATTCGACGTGCCGTTCTCAAGCATCGCGTCGGGCCGCGCCGAAAGGCCGGTCCAGTCGATCCACAACTGACGCTCGATTACCAGCGCCAGTTCGCGGGCCAGTTGCGCACCATCGGTTTTGCGCGTGTCCGCAGGCAGATCGCCCAGATTCAGATACTGCGCTGCCTCTTCAAACTGCTTGTCTTCGGTCAACTGGATGAAGTTGCGAACCGTCTCGCGCGGGGTCCTGCGCTGAACTTCGTCGCCTGTGCCGGCGGGGTTCAGCACAGAGGCATCGACTTCGTACCACGCCCCGTTCTCCTCCTGCGCATACAGCAATCCACCGCCGACACAGGCGGCGATCACCATGGCAAGACGTAGTGAAACCATCATGATGCGGCGAAGCATGATCATCCCCCTTTATGCGCCGGAATGCGGCAACGAAAAAGGCCCATCCTGTTCAGGATGGGCCTCTTGGAGATTCAGGTCGCCCGGATTACATTTCGTTGTATTCGGGCTGCGCTTCCAATAGCTCCTGCGTGCTGTCGATATAGATGCGCACGTCGTCACCGTCCTGTTCTTGCAGGATCTGAAGTTCGTCGAACGTCACGGCGACCGGCTTCTCGCCGAGGCCGAGGAAGCCGCCGACATTGATGACCACATTGGACACCTTGCCGTCTTCGCCAAGAACCAGACGGTCAATTTCTCCGACGCTTTCGTCGTTCGCACCATAGACGAGTGCGCCTTCCAACTGCTCCGAGGTCATTTTGCGTGCGGCGCTCATTTCGACTTCGGCATATCCTTCACGCTCGACCGCAGGACGGGGCAGCATGGTACGTTCGGCACCGTCATTGGTCATCTGCGCCGTGTCGTCGGCGGCCATGTCGCCCTCGGCAGATGCGTCACCGTCAGTGGTCATGTCGGCGTCGGCCATATCATCACCGCGCTCAAATGCGGGCATCTGCTCCAGCGCCTCTTTCGTGGTCGAGACCACGAGGAAGCGGTCATCGCTGTCGCCTTCTTCGCGAACGATCGTGATGTCGCTCATGGGAACCGCGACGTCGCGCTCGCCCATGCCAAGGAAACCGCCGACGCCCAGAATGACGGCGCTGACTTTACCGTCTTGCGTCACGATGATGTCGTTTATCTCGCCGATGTCGTCCCATTCGGCCTCGCCACCGTCTGCGATTGTCGTATCGGCAGCCACGGCGTTTTCGGCATTGTAGATACGCATGCCGATCAGGTTGGATGCATAGAAATCGCCTTGCTGCATCTCGACTTGGCCAAAGCCTTCGCCATGGTTGTCGGCATGCACGGCGCCGGTCATTGCAATCACGAGTGCTGTTGTGCTTAGAAGAGTTTTCATCTTGGTACTCCTTGTTTCTGTTGCTGTTCTTCAGTCTGGGCACACAACGGACGCGGCGCGGATAGGTTCCGGAGCGGTTGTATTTTTTTAAGTTAGTCGGCTGGATTTTCGAAAAAGTCTCAATGGCAGAGGCAAAATACATGACGCGCGGCGATGCCTGCATGG
Source organism: Roseovarius sp. (assembly GCA_048267045.1). Lineage (GTDB taxonomy): Bacteria > Pseudomonadota > Alphaproteobacteria > Rhodobacterales > Rhodobacteraceae > Roseovarius. Next base: position 13,048 of record JBLWYG010000054.1, read on the forward strand.
GTAAATATATTGCCGGTCGGCAGGTGCCCGTAGCGCCGATATGCGGGACGGGGGCCGAGCCGTGAAAACAGCCCGCCGCCCATCGTGGCGGCTCGGCGGGTTGATACAGTTTGCGACATTTAACTTTCCCCGATCGGCATTGCCATCATTGATATTCGGGCCAAAAAAGACGTTACTGGAACCAGCGAAATCGCCCAGCTCGCCCGAGGAGTGCAGCCATGTCAGACCCGATCGCACCGCAGATCCTGATCGTGGACGATGCGCGCGATATTCGCGAGCCGCTCAGCCAGTATCTGCGCAAGCAGGGGCTGCGGACGCGGCTGGCTGCAGATGCCGCCCAGGCGCGCGAGATCCTGGAAGAGGCGGCCATCCATCTGGTCGTTCTCGACATCATGATGCCAGGCGAGGACGGGTTGAGCCTGTGCCGCTGGCTGGTCGCCCATGACGGCCCGCCTGTCCTGCTGCTGACCGCCATGGCCGACGAAACCGACCGCATCGTCGGGCTGGAAATTGGCGCCGATGATTACCTGGTCAAGCCGTTCAACCCGCGCGAGCTGTTGGCGCGTATCCGCGCGATCCTGCGCCGCACACCGCCCGAGGTGGCCGCGCCGCCCAGCGCAAAGCGCGTCTTCGCGGGCTGGATACATGACCCGGATGCGTTGAAACTGATTGGCGAGGATGGCCGGGTCGTTCCGCTCACCACCGCCGAAAACCGCCTGCTGGGCATTTTCCTTGATCAGCCACGGACCGTCCTCAGCCGCGCGACACTGCTGGATCTGACAGCGGGGCGGGAGGCGAAGGCATATGACCGCGCCATCGACAACCAGATCAGCCGTCTGCGCCGCAAGATCGAGACCAATCCGAAAGATCCGCAGATCCTCGCTACCGAATGGGGCGGCGGCTACAGGCTGGTCGCGGACGTGGCAGGGGCGGGTTGATGCACCTGCTCAAACGCCTTCTTCCCGATGCCCTGGCCGGGCGCATCGTGCTGCTGCTGGCGATTGCCCTGCTTGTTGCCAACGCGATCGCGCTGGCGGTTCTCAATTTCGAACAGCGCCGCATTGACCGCCAGGTCACCGAAGACCGCGTGATCGAGCGGATTGTGGACCTTGTTTCCGCCATGGATGCGGTCGACGGGAAAGCCCGGCAGGTGATCGCGCGGAATGCGTCATCACGCTTTGCGCGGGTGCGGGTGGCGGATGTCCCGCTTCTGGCTGAAACCGGCACGGATAGCCGATCCCTCTATATCGCCGCGCGTCTGGCCCAGACATTGGGGCGGGGGGATATTGCCGTGGGCCTTATCGAACGGTCACCGCGCACCCACGCTGCTGATCGCCCGCATCGCAGACGATCGGGCGGCTTTATTGGCATCACTGCGCCGCTGGCTGAACTGGACGGTCAGACCCAGTGGCTGAACGTTGTGGTCAGCGGCGCGCCACTGCGACCCCGCCTGCTGGATGGCAAGCCGATTCTCGTCGTCCTGTCCCTGTCGATGCTCTGCGTGCTTGGCGTTGCCGTCGCATTTGCGCGACTTCTGACAAAACCGCTGGGGCAGCTGTCGGGCGCCGCGCAGGCGGCCGGGCGCGGCGACCGCAGCGCGCGGGTGCCGGAGGAAGGGCCGCGGGAAATGCGCGAGGCGGCGCGCGCCTTCAACGCGATGCAATCGGAGATTTCGCAATTCGATGCCGAACGGATGCGCATGTTTGCCGCTGTGGGCCATGATTTGCGCACGCCGATGACCAGTTTGCGCATCCGCGCAGAAATGGTCGAGGAGGACGATCTGCGCGACGCGATGGTGCGCACGTTGGACCAGATGACAGTAATGGCCGACGGGCTTGTCAGCTATGCCCGGGAAGGGCAGGATGGCGAGGAGGTGAGCGCGATTGATCTGGGTGAATTGATCGGGCATCTGTGCGATGATCGCGCTGTGACGTTCACCGCCGTTCCGGATATTCAGGTAACGGGGCGCCGCGTCGGCCTGGGCCGCGCCATCGGCAATCTCATCGACAACGCCGCTCGCTACGGCAACGAGGCGACCGTCACGCTCTCGCAGTGGCAGGGGGATGCAATCGTCACGATCGACGATAACGGCCCCGGCATACCGCCGGATCAATTGGACGCCATGTTCCAGCCCTTCACCCGCGGCGATACCAGCCGCAACCTGAACACCGGCGGAGCGGGGCTGGGGTTGTCGATTGCGCGCACGACGATCAACGCGCATGGGGGCCGGATCACGCTGGAAAACCGCGCTGAAGGCGGACTGCGCGCGACGGTGAACCTGCCGTTGAAAAGACGAGCCTGAGTCGTCGGGGCCTGATTTGTCGGGGCCTGCAAAACTGCAGATCCTTTCGGGCCGAATAGCGGGATCGGAGAGCTGGTCCAAGCATTTCCATGCAATCATTCGCCAGCGAGTTTGTCGCAATCTGTATCAGACGGGGTGGTTGCGACGGCTGGCGACAAAGTGACTGCGCTGCTGACACACATTCCGTGCGATCCATGCCTATGTTGAGGTCAAGGGGCGATGTCCCCTGACGTTGAACACATTAAAGAGGTCTTGAAATGAAACCGACAAAATCCCTCCCCGTTCTTTTCGCGACTGTCCTGGCCATCACGGCCGGACCGGCGATTGCGACCGCACAGACTGCGCCCGCCGATGATGCGGGTAGTGCGCCTGCGGCGTCGGCCCAGACAAATATGAAGGGCGCCAAAGGCCATCGCTCGCGCGGCCACGGCCACGGACACGGCGGGCGTGGCGGATCCGAAATGATGATGCAGGTTTTCCAGCAGATGGACGCGGATGGCGATGGCAAAGTCACCCAGGAAGAGGTTGACGCATTCCGCGCTGCACAGGTTGCGGCGGCCGATGCCAGTGGCGACGGCGCGCTGAGTATCGAAGAGTTCGACACGGTCTACCGCGACCTGACGCGCACGAAGATGGTCCGTGCCTTCCAGCGCCTCGACGTTGATGGTGATGGCATCATCAGCGCCGATGAGATGGACAATCGGTTCGGATCGCTGGTGGAGAGAATGGATCGCAACGACGACGGCGCGCTTTCCATGGAAGACCGCGGTCGCGGCCAGGGCCGCAAGGGTGGCGGCCGCTATTGAGCGGCTTTGGGCGGGGC
>JBLWYG010000055.1:0-16052 GCA_048267045.1 Roseovarius sp.
TGTGGCCCAGGCCAACGAAGCCGCGCGGGCGTTCTACAGCGCACACGGCTTTGCCGAAGCAGGGCGCAGCTGCGGCGCCGGGAATGATGAACGCCTGCCCGATATCCACATGATCTGGCAGCAAGACAGGAGCCCCGATAAATGAGCCGCCCCAAAGGCCCGATCCTGTTCGATCTGGACGAAGACGCCCCCCGCGCCGCCCCGTCCGAGGCGCCGCCGGTTCCCGATCCGGACCTGCCGCCGCCCGACGGGCGCGCGATGCAGACGATCGCGGCGCTGGCTGCGCGCCGCCCCTCCCGGCTGGCGCGGCTGTTCTGGGGCCTTTTGGGCAGCATCCTGACACTCGCCATATCGCTGGCCGCGTGGAATTTTGCCACCGGGCTGATCGCCAGCGTGCCGCTGCTGGGCTATATCGTCTCGGGCCTGATGGTTGCTCTGATTATCGTCCTGCTGGTGATCGCCCTGCGCGAAATCGCGGCCTTCGCCCGGCTGGGCCGCATCGACGCGCTGCACCGCGCAGCAGATACGGCCCTGGCCGATGACGATCTGCCCGCCGCGCGCCGCCTGACCGATGATCTGGTCAAGCTCTACGCCGCCCGCGAGGATACCCGCTGGGGCCGCGACCGTCTGGCCGAGCGGCGCGGCGATCAGTTCGACGCCGCCGCCCTTCTGGCCCTGACCGAGACCGAACTGCTGATGCCGCTCGATGCCGCCGCCGCGCGCCAGGTCGAGGCCGCCGCACGGCAAGTCGCCGCAGTCACCGCGCTGGTCCCGCTGGCATTGGCCGATGTGGTCGTCGCGCTCAGCGCCAATCTGCGGATGATCCGCCGCATTGCCGAAATCTACGGCGGCCGCTCCGGCACGCTGGGCAGTCTGCGCCTGACCCGCGCCGTCCTGACGCATCTGGTTGCAACCGGCGCCGTGGCCGTCGGCGATGATGTGATCTCCAGCGTCGCAGGCGGCAGCCTGCTGTCCAAGGTCTCGCGCCGCTTCGGCGAGGGGGTGGTGAACGGCGCGCTGACCGCCCGCGTCGGCGTGACCGCAATTGAGGTCTGCCGCCCGCTGCCCTTCTCGCCCGGCAAACGCCCCAAGGTGCGGCGCCTGCTGGCCACCGCGCTCAGCGGCTTGTTTCCCAGCTAGGCTGCGTCGCACCCCTCTGGACGCGCCACGCACCGCGCCCTATAAGGCGCCCATGATGCGTCTCATAGCGATCGTCATTCGAATTACATGCCCGGCGCTCTGACCCCTGAGCCGCCGGGACAAGGCGTTCGAGCCTCTCGCGCCGCCCCCTCAAATGCCATAAAACACCCGAGATAGAGGACGCCCGCAATGTGCGCCGACACCAGCCATAACGCCCCCGAATACAAAGACACGCTGAACCTGCCGCAAACCGATTTCCCCATGCGCGCCGGCCTGCCCAAGCGCGAGCCGGAATGGCTGGCCCATTGGGACCGCATCGGCATCTACGACCGCCTGCGCGAAAAGGCCGCCGCAAACCCCGGCGCGCGCACGCCCTTCACCCTGCATGACGGCCCCCCCTACGCCAACGGCCACCTGCATATCGGCCACGCCCTGAACAAGATACTCAAGGATATGGTCGTGCGTTCCCAGCAGATGATGGGCCGCGATGCCCGTTACATCCCCGGCTGGGACTGCCACGGCCTGCCGATCGAGTGGAAGATCGAGGAGCAATACCGCGCCAAGGGCAAGAACAAGGACGAGGTCGACATCGTCGATTTCCGGCAGGAATGCCGCAAGTTCGCCGATGGCTGGATCGACATCCAGCGCGCCGAATTCAAGCGGCTGGGCATCACCGGCAAGTGGGAAAACCCCTACCTCACGATGGATTTCCGCGCCGAACGGATCATCGCGGAGGAGTTCCAGAAATTCCTGATGACCGGCACGCTGTATCAAGGCTCCAAGCCGGTGATGTGGTCGCCGGTGGAAAAGACCGCGCTGGCCGAGGCCGAGATCGAGTATCACGATCACAAGAGCCACACGATCTGGGTGGCGTTCAAAGTGGTTGACGTTAAGGAAGATTCTGTTCAGCGGGCAATGGAAGTCCAATGGAAAGGAGAGGAACCGCTCGAAGGTATGCAAAATACCAGAACCTTCGATGACGTTGATATGGAAAAAGTCCGCAATAAATGGCGCGGAATAAGGGTCGTCATCTGGACCACGACCCCCTGGACGATCCCCTCGAACAAGGCGGTCGCGTTCAGCCCGTCCATCGCCTACGGCCTCTACCGCGTGGACGCGACCGAAGAGGAAAGCTGGACCAACCCCGGCGATCTCTATCTCTTTGCCGACACGCTGGCCGCCGAAACATTGACCAAGGCGCGCGTGACCGAACATACCCGCCTGCGCGGCGTCACAAGCGAAGAACTGAGCGCGCTGACTCTCGCCCACCCATTCGCGGGACTCGAAGGCGCAAACGGCTTCTGGGACTACCCCGTCCCGATGATCGACGGCGACCATGTCACCGACGACGCCGGCACGGGGTTCGTCCACACCGCGCCCAGCCACGGCGCGGATGACTACGAGGCGTTCGTCAAACGCGGCTGGATCAAGGAAATGACCCATAACGTCGGAGAGGAATCCGAATTTCTGGATCATGTCCCCTTCTTCGCGGGCCTTCACGTGTTCGACCGCAAGGGCAAGGAAAGCAAGGCAAACCCCGCCGTCATCGACAAGCTGGTCGAGGCGGGCGGCATCATCGCGCGCGGCCGCACGACCCACAGCTATCCGCACAGCTGGCGCTCCAAGGCGCCGATCATCTTTCGCAACACGCCGCAATGGTTCGCCGCCATCGACCGCCCCGTCGGCGACGGGCAGGACACCTACGGCAAGACGATCCGCCAGCGCGCGCTGACCTCCATCGACGAACTGGTGAAATGGACGCCGCAAAAGGGCCGCAACCGCCTCTATGCGATGATCGAGGCGCGCCCCGATTGGGTGCTGTCGCGCCAGCGCGCCTGGGGCGTGCCGCTGACCTGCTTCACGCGCAAGGGCGCACTGCCCACCGACGACGATTTCTTGCTGAAAAATGAGGACGTCAACGCCCGCATCCTTGAGGCTTTCGAGGCCGAGGGCGCCGATGCGTGGTACAAGGACGGCGCGAAGGACCGTTTCCTGTCCGGCACCGTCAACCCGGATGAGTGGGACAAGGTCGACGACATCCTAGACGTGTGGTTCGATTCCGGCTCCACCCACGCCTTCGTCCTGCGCGACCGCGAGGATGGCTCCGAGGACGGGCTGGCAGACCTTTACCTGGAAGGCACCGACCAGCATCGCGGCTGGTTCCACTCCTCCATGTTGCAGGCCTGCGGCACGATGGGCCGCGCACCCTATCGCGGCGTTCTCACCCACGGCTTCACGCTGGATGCCAAGGGCAACAAGATGTCCAAATCGGTCGGCAACACCGTGTCCCCCGAGGACGTGACCAAGCAATACGGCGCCGACATCCTGCGCCTGTGGGTGGCGCAATCGGACTACACCGGCGATCTGCGCATCGGGCCGGAAATCCTCAAAGGCGTCGCTGACAGCTATCGCCGGATGCGCAACACCATGCGCTACCTGCTGGGCGCACTGGCGCATTTCGACGAATCCGACCGCACCCCGGCAGACCAGATGCCCGAACTGGAGCAATGGGTTCTGCACCGCATGACCGAACTGGATAAAACAGTCCGCGAGGGCTATGCCGCCTACAACTTCCAAGGCGTCACGCAGGCCTTGCTGAACTTCTGCACGCTGGACCTCTCAGCCTTCTACTTCGACGTGCGCAAGGATGTGCTCTATTGCGACGGCGACAGCATCGAACGGCGCGCGGCCCGCACGGTGTTGGACCTTTTGTTCCACCGGCTGACAACGTGGCTCGCCCCCGTGATGGCTTTCACCATGGAAGAAGTCTGGCTTGAGCGCTATCCCGGCGCGGAGTCCTCCCTGCATCTTCAGGACATCCCTGAAACGCCGACCGCTTGGCTCAAACCCCAGCTTGCCGCCAAGTGGACAGGTATCCGCCAGGCGCGCCGGGCTGTCACGGCGGCGCTGGAGATTGAGCGCACGAACAAGGTCATCGGCTCCTCGCTGGAGGCCGCTCCGGAAGTCTTTGTCGAAGACGAGGCGACACTGGCCACGCTGAAATCGGTCCCCTTTGCAGATATCTGCATCACCTCGGCCGTCACCCTGACCCAAGGCGCGGCGTCCAGCGGTGCCTTCCACCTGCCAGAGGCCGAAGGCTTTGGCGTGACTTTTCACAAGGCGCCCGGCGACAAATGCCAGCGCTGCTGGAAGATCCTGCCGGACGTGGGCACCCATGCCCACCCTGGCACCTGCGCGCGCTGCTCTGCCGCGCTGGGCTGACACCGCTTCAGCCGGGCGCGCCGGAACCCGCGCCCGGCTTTCATCGTTCCACAAATACTCAAAACCCCGAAGGCCACCCAAAATGCACCGTTTCGATCTGCGCACCATACCAGCCCAGCCTTGGGTCAACGGCGCCGGCACTCGGCAAGAGCTGGCCACCGGCGATCATGCCGGCGATATCGTCTGGCGTCTCAGCGTTGCCGCGATCGAGCGCGACTGCCCTTTTTCCACGTATCCCGGTCTCTCGCGGCTCCACACGCTGATCGCGGGGGTTGGCACGCGGCTGACAGGTACGGGCGTCGAAATCGAGGTGCGGCCCATGGTGCCCGTGGCCTTTGACGCGGCCATTCCACTGGACTGTATGCTGATCGACGGGGCGGCGACCGCCCTTAACGTGATCTACGACCCTGTGGCCATCTACGCCGAATTGCTGGCGCTCGACGCCGGTGCGCATTTGATCGAGGCGCGCGAAATCGCGGTACTGTGCGTGTCCGGCAGTGCGGCGATCAACGGCGAGACGCTTGAAGCCAGCCAAGGCGCCGTCGTCCAAAACGCGGCTGCGATCACCGTCGACCCCAGCGCCGAGGTTCTGTGCGCGCTTCTGGACCCGGCGCGCTAGTCCCGAGAGCGCCAAAGCGCGTCCCGATAGGTTACACGTACAAAACACCCGTCACCACACCGCCGGGCCCGCGTCTGCTGGTTGCTGATCCTTGAATAATATACCCGCGCCGATACCTTGTGCAGCGCCGCGCGACGCCACATTTGCAATCGGCACAGACTCATGACAAGGCCTCCGCGGCGATGGATTTCATTTACGTTTTCGCGGGGCTGATCGGCCTCTTCTTCGGCGGCGAAGCCTTGGTGCGCGGCAGTGTGGGCCTCGCACGCCGAATGGCGATATCGCCGCTGTTGATCGGGCTGACGGTGGTCGGATTTGGCACCTCTACCCCTGAATTGCTGGTCTCGGTCGATGCGGCGCTGCGCGGTGTGCCGGACATAGCGCTGGGCAATGTCATCGGCTCGAACATCGCGAATATCCTGCTGATCATCGGTCTGACCGCGCTGGTGTGGCCAATCGCCGTACCCGGCGGCACGCTGCGCCGCGATACCGGCGTGATGGTTGCGGCGGCGCTGATCCTTGTCCCGATCTTTGCCATGGGCGCGGTCGGGCGCATTGCCGGTCTGGTCCTGCTGGCGGCCCTGGCGGTCTATCTGGCGTGGGCCTATCTGAAACCCGGCGATACCGCGCCAGCGGACGCCGACATGCCTGCGCCTATGGCCACCCTGCCTGCTGCGCTCTGGATCGGGGGCGGGTTTGTCGCACTTTTGTTCGGGGCGCGGTTCCTGATCGACGGATCTGTCTCGATCGCGCGCGGCTTCGGCCTGTCCGAGGCATTCATCGGGCTCAGCATCGTGGCCGTCGGCACATCGCTGCCGGAGTTGGCCACATCCATCGTTGCCGCGTTCCGGCGCCAGTCGGAGATTGCCATCGGCAATGTCATCGGCTCGAACATATTCAATATTCTGGGAATTCTCGGGGTCACGGCCGTCATCACGCCCATCCACGTCGCACCCCGCTTTTTCGGGTTCGATCTGCCGGTAATGATCGCGGTGTCGGTGGTGCTTGCCACGATCATGCTGACGCGCGCTGTGATCGGACGCGCTGTCGGCGCGGCCCTGCTGATCGGCTATGCCCTCTACATCTTCGGCGCCCGAGGCTGATTAGCTAGACAAAAGGCCCCGCAGTTTCCTGCGGGGCCTTCATCATGTCATGTCGCAGAGCGCGATCAGTCGTCGTCGGACTTCAGCGCCGCGCCAAGGATATCGCCCAGCGATGCGCCCGATGCGGAAGAGCCGTACTGTTCCACGGCTTCTTTCTCTTCTGCGATCTCGCGTGCCTTGATCGACAGACCCAGACGGTGCGACTTGGCGTCGATATTCGTCACGCGTGCATCGACCTTGTCACCGACCGAGAACCGCTCGGGGCGCTGCTCGGCACGGTCGCGGCTGAGGTCAGAGCGGCGGATGAAGGACTTCATGCCCTCATATTCCACTTCGATTCCGCCGTCTTCGATCGAGGTTACCGCAACGGTAATGATCGCGCCGCGCTTCACGCCGCCGACCGCTTCGGCGAACTTGTCGCCGCCCAGGTTCTTGATCGAAAGCGAAATACGCTCCTTGTCGGTGTCGACCTCGGAGACGACCGCCTGGACGATGTCGCCCTTGCGGTAGTTCTGGATCGCATCTTCGCCACGCTCGTCCCAGCTGATGTCGCTGAGGTGAACCATGCCGTCGATTTCGCCTTCGAGGCCGATGAACAGACCGAATTCGGTGATGTTCTTGACCTCGCCCTCGACTTCGGTGCCCTCGGGGTGCGTTTCTGCAAACACTTCCCACGGGTTGCGCATGGTCTGCTTGAGACCCAAGCTGACGCGACGCTTGGCGCTGTCGATTTCCAGCACCATGACTTCGACTTCCTGAGAGGTCGACACGATCTTGCCGGGGTGTACGTTCTTCTTGGTCCAGGACATTTCGGACACGTGAACCAGGCCCTCGACGCCCGGCTCCAGCTCAACAAACGCGCCGTAATCGGTGATGTTCGTCACGCGGCCCGTATGGGTCGAATCCAGCGGATACTTGGCGGCGACCAGATCCCACGGATCTTCCTGAAGCTGCTTCATGCCCAGTGAAATGCGGTGGGTTTCCTTGTTGATCTTGATCACCTGAACCTTGACCGTCTCGCCGATGGCGAGGATCTCGGACGGGTGGTTCACGCGGCGCCATGCCATGTCGGTGACGTGCAGCAGGCCGTCAACACCGCCCAGATCGACGAATGCGCCGTATTCGGTGATGTTCTTGACGACGCCGTCGACATTCTGACCTTCGGTCAGGTTGCCGATGACCTCTGCGCGCTGCTCGGCGCGGGATTCTTCAAGGATCGCGCGGCGCGACACGACGATGTTACCACGGCGGCGGTCCATTTTCAGGATCTGGAATGGCTGCTTGAGCCCCATCAGGGGACCTGCATCGCGCACGGGGCGCACATCGACCTGGCTGCCCGGCAGGAACGCAACGGCACCGCCCAGATCCACGGTAAAGCCACCCTTGACGCGGCCAAAGATGGCGCCTTCGACGCGCTCCTCTGCGGCGTATGCCTTCTCCAGACGGTCCCAGGCCTCTTCGCGGCGGGCCATCTCGCGGCTGATGACAGCCTCACCACGCGCGTTTTCAGCCGAGCGCAGGAAAACTTCGACTTCGTCGCCGACGTTGATGTTGGGCTGCTCGCCGGGATCTGCGAATTCTTTCAGATCGACGCGGCCTTCCATCTTGTAGCCGACGTCGATGATGGCCTGGCCCGCTTCGACAGCGATAACCTTGCCTTTGACAACTGTGCCCTCATCGGGCGTGTCCATTTCGAAGCTTTCGTTCAGAAGGGCTTCGAATTCCTCCATAGATGTGTTCTGAGCCATGTGGTCTCGGATTCCTTTATACGGTTTTTTTCGGGCCGTGCGGTTGTCTCCGCCGGTCTTGAGGTTTCGTTGGTCGGGCGATGGGCAAACGGCGAAAAGAGGGCCCGGTGAAACAGGCCCTGCTCGATTCTCTCGGGTTTGCGGCAGATACCGCCTTGGTGACAGACGCGCGTATAGTTCAGTCACGCCCTGATGACAAGGGCAGGCGCCCCGACCGCGACGCTCAGCCGCGCTGCACGCGCTCGACCTCGGCGATGGCGGCGGCGACCGCCTCTTCGATCGTCAGCAGGGACGTATCCAGCAGGATCGCGTCCTCGGCAGGTTTCAACGGCGCGGCCGTCCGGGCACTGTCGCGGGCGTCACGCAGGCGCAGATCGTCCAGCACCTCCTGATAGGTGATGTAATGGCCCGCGCCGGTCAGCTCATTCAGGCGGCGGGCGGCGCGCACGTCATCGGTGGCGGTGACGTACAGCTTCACCTCGGCCTCGGGGCAGATGACAGTGCCGATATCGCGCCCGTCCAGCACAGCGCCACCCGACCGGCTGGCAAATGCACGCTGAAAGTCGATCAGCGCCTGACGCACTTCGGGGATCGCCGCCACGCGGCTGGCGGCCTGTCCGGCCTCGGGGCTACGCAGGTCAGGCGCGTCCAGATCGGCGTGCCGCAACGACCGCGCGGCTTCGACTGCGCCCACGCCATCCAGCGTCCGGCGCCCCGTCGCGCGATAGAGCAGTCCTGTGTCCAGATGCCCAAAGCCGAAATGCGCGGCCAGCTTGCGCCCGACCGTGCCTTTGCCTGCCGCTGCCGGGCCGTCAATTGCGATTGTGAATGTCATCTGCGCCTCGTCCGCTGCCTGTACGCATGGGTAGAGGAAGCCGGGCGGCGGCTCAAGCCGTGGATGCGCAGGCGGTCCGGTTGCGCGCGTGGCAAGCGCCGGATTCCGGGTATTTTTGCCAAGAAAAGCCGCCGGGCCGACCTTTTGCCTCAGCCTTCGTCCATGGGCAGATCCAGCGTGACGATCAGCCCCGTGGGCTGCCAGTCGAAATGCAACGCGCCGTCGGATGCCCGAACCAGATTTTCAACGATGCCCGCACCGCTTTCGCGCTCGGGCGTGGATACTTCCGGGCCGCCGGTCTCTTCCCAGATCATGTGAAATTCGCCCATATCGGACACGGTCCATGACAGATCGACGCGTCCGTCTTCGGCGCCAAGGCTGCCATGTTTGACCGCGTTCGTCGCCAATTCGTGCAACAGCAGCGTCAGCGATGTCACCATGCCGCCCGACAGCACGACCTCGCCGCCGTGAAACCGCACCTGACGCTCGCCCAGCGGCGCGTATGCCAGAAGCAGCGTGCGGGCCAGGTGCTCGAACTGCAACGCTGTTGGCGCCTCGCCAGTCATCGTATCGAAGTGGGTCTGCCCCAGCGCCACAAGCCGCGCGATCACCTTTTCGCTGTATTCCTCCGGGTCCGTTTCCATCCGTCCCGTCATCTTGATGACGACCGACATCACGTTGACGATATTCTTGAGCCGGTGCAGCAATTCGGACGTGCGCAGGGCCGCTGCCCGTCTTTCGGCTTCGCGGGTGTTGGAGATGTCCATCTGCGAGCCGAAGCGGAAAATCAGCTGTCCGTCGTCATCCAGAACTGGCCCGATTTGCAACGCGTTGATGAACTTTTCGCCCGACTTGCGGTAGTTGACGATCTCGACCATCGTCACCTCGTTGGTCTCCAGCGCATTGCGGATCGCCTCGACGCTTTGGCGCGTCGTTTCCGCGCCCTGAAGAAAACGGCAGTTGCGCCCGATGAAATCGGCCTCGTCATATCCGGTCAGATCACAGAACGCCTGATTGGCGAATACGATCGGCTCATCGGGAAGGGTCGGATCGGAAATGCACAGCGGCAGCCGACTGTGCCGGATCGCATGGGCAAACACGTCATTTTTCCGCAGGCTTTCCGGCGACAGGCTGACTACATCCTTGAGGTCAAGTGACATCGCATCTGCTTCAATTTGTTGACAACCAACCCCTTATATCCCGAGCCAGCAATTGGTGGCAAGCAATACCGAATGCGTTTGCCCCCGTTTCGTTCCACGACACCTCTGCGCCGGATCAGCCCGACGCGGCGCGGAGGGACTGCTCCATATCGTCGATCAGATCCTGGGCATCCTCGACCCCGATGGAGAGGCGCAGAAGGTTTGGATGCACGTCAAAGCCCGGTCCCGACACAGTCTTGCGATGTTCGATCAGGCTTTCGACTCCGCCCAGAGATGTCGCGGGATAGAACAGGCGGCAGGCGCGGGCGGTGTCGATGGCCGTCTGCTCGCTGCCGTTGGTGATGACCGACAACATGCCGCCGAACATGCCCCCCGTCTGCTGCCGTGCGATCTGATGTCCGGGATGGTTGGGCAGGCCGGGATAGAGCACCGATTGCAGCAGGGGATGCCCCTCGAAGTGCTGCGCGATGGCCAGCGCGTTTTCGGTCTGCCGCTCCACCCGCAGCATCAGCGTGCGCATGCCCCGGATCAGCAGCCACGCATCGAAACTGTGCAGGACCGTGCCCTGAAGTTTGCGCACGTCTGCGATCGCATCCCAGATCGCGCCAGTTTCGCGCACCGACAGCGCGCCGGCGGTGACGTCGGAATGGCCGTTCAGATATTTCGTTGCCGAATGGAACGAGATGTCGGCTCCCAATTCCAGCGCGCGCGTGCAGCAGGGCGGCGTGGCTGTGCAATCGGTGATCAGGCGCGCGCCTGCGTCATGGGCGATCTTGGCTGCGGCGGCGATGTCGGTCACGGTCCAGTCGGGGTTGTTCGGCGTCTCGACCCAGACCAGCGCCGTCTGGCCGGGCCGGATGGCGGCCTGCATCGCGTCCAGATCGCCCGCCGGATAATGGCTGATGGCAAGGCGCCCGGTGGTCTGGTGTTTCAGCAGCTGCTGAAGCACGCCGTGATACATTACCCCCGGCGCGACCACATGCGCGCCCGGCGCCAGCGCCTCGAACACCGCGCCCGCCGCCGACATGCCGGATGCGAACAGCAGGGTTGCCGCGGCCTCCTCAAGATCGGCGATGATCGCCTCGGCGTGCTCAGTGGTCTCGTTGCTGTCGCGGCGGTAGATATAGGGCTGGCGCGGCGCGTAATCGTCGTCGCGCGCATAGGTGGCGGAGGGTTGAATGGGCGGCACAACGGCGCCGGTTCGTTCCTCCACATGGTGCAGTGCCTGCGCAAGGCGGGTTGCCGGTGACAGAGGGCGGTTTCTCTGGGTTGTCATGGGCGTTTTCCATAATAGAGTCCGACCACATGCTCGGCCTCGGCAAAGAACAGCCAGCGCGACGCAAAGACACCGGCGACATGGCTGAGCACTGCCAGCGCCGCAGCGACATGCGGCAAAGGCAGTCCGAGCAGCAATATCGGTAGCACATAGCCCAGCGCAAAGGCGATGGCGCGCAATTTCTGCGCATGGCGGCGACCGACCACGTGAATGAACTCGCGGGTCAGGTAGTTTGTGCCGGTATGGGGCGGCTCGAACGCGCGGGGGGTGCCGATATGACCAAGGCCGGTGGCACTTGCCAGATCGGTGCCGGAGCGTGCCAGTGCGTTGTCGCCGCGCAGCCACCACGCGATTTGCAGGATCGCGGCGACGGGCAACAGGATCAGCGCCAGCGTGGTTTTGCCCGCCAACAGCGCCCCGCCCCCCAGCGACAGCGCGAGGAACAGCGCGGGCGTCAGCCATGTGCGCCAGCGCGGCACGGTGCGCATCTGGGTGTAGATCATTGACGTCGCGATGACCGTGGCAAGGCACAGCGCCGCGCCCAGCCAGCCCAGCGGCGCCCAGTGCTGCGCAAAGACCACGAGGCCAGCGCCGTAGGTCGCCATCACGGTTAAGGCGGCCACCGACAACCACGCTTCGCGGCTAAGCCAACTGGTGCGCCATTGGGTAAACGCCTTGAGCGCGCGTTCGGGGTGGCCAAGGTGAAACGCCGAGGCCAGCAATCCGCCCACCGCCAGCAGATAGGCAATGGCGAGGAAGGCGAACGCGACCCAGCCGGTCGGCACCAGCAGGCCCAGCCCCAGCCACACCAGCAGGCCAAAGCCAAGGCCGGACAGGGTGGTGAAGATGATGACAGACGGCGCCGGATGCATGTCAGAGCGCCGCCAGCGCGCGATCCAGCCACGCGACGAAGCCTCTGGTCTCCTGCGCAGCGGGCTCAAGGAAGGGGGCCAGCACGTCGGTCTGATCAAGCGTGTCGCGCGGGCGCGGCGGCAGGTATTTGTTGACCGGTTTTGTGCCCTGCTCGGGCATTAGATCAAACCCGCCGCGCGCCGCAGTCAGTTGGCTGACATGGCTGTCAGGATCGGCGAAATCGCCAAAATGACGCGCGCCTGCCGGGCAGGTGCGCACGCAGGCAGGCACCCGGTCCTCCTCAGGCAGGTTTTGGTTGTAGATGCGGTCGACGCAGAGGGTGCATTTCTTCATCACGCCTTCGGCCGCGTCCATTTCCCGCGCGCCGTAAGGGCAGGCCCATGCGCAGAGGCCGCAACCGATGCAATCGGCCTCGTTCACCAGAACGATCCCGTCCTCGACACGTTTGTAGCTGGCCCCGGTGGGACAGACAGTGACGCAGGGAGCATCCTCGCAATGCAGGCAGGATTTGGGGAAATGGACCAGCTGCGCCGCACCGTGATCGGGCTGCACCTCGTAGCTGTGGACGCGGTTGAGGAACGTGCCGCTGGGGTCCGCGCCGTAGGGGCGCTGATCACTGAGCGGCGCGCCGTAGTTTTCAGTGTTCCAGCCCTTGCAGGAGATAACGCAGGCATGGCAACCGACGCAGGTGTCAAGATCGATCACGAGGCCGAGTTTGCGCTGGGTGCTGGTGGGCAGGTTGGTCATTTTCTGATCCGCCCGCGCTGTCCGGTGGGGTCGAACCGGGGCGCTGCCCCGGACCCCGGGATATTTCTGGCAAGAAGAAATGGGGGGCGGGTCATTTTCCCACCGTCCATTTCAATTCGTCCGGCGCCTGCGCTACGGGTGACTTTATGCGCGGCATTATCGGATGCGCCTGGTCCAGGGCGCGAACTTTTTCGATTTTGACCCGCAGATCGAACCATGCCGCCTGCCCTGTCACCGGATCGGAATTGGCCCAGCGCAGGCCATCGCCGCGGGGCGGCAAAAGTTCGTGAATGAGGTGGTTCAGCAGGAAACCTTTGCCTGTCTCCGGCGCGCCGTCTTTCAAGGCCCAGGCACCCTTGCGCTTGCCGATGGCGTTCCATGTCCAGACGGTGTGCGGGTTGAGCGCGGCCATATGCGCGACCGGTACGGTGATCTCGCCATGGGCGGAGGTGACGCAGGCCCAGTCGCCATCGGTGAAGCCGTGTTTATGGAAGAGGTTCGTGGGCAGATAGAGCGGATTGTGCCCATGGATCTGCCGAAGCCACGCGTTTTGCCCGCCCCAGCTGTGATACATCGCCATCGGGCGCTGGGTGAGAGCGTGGATGGGGTATTCCTCGCCGTCCACATGGCCATCCTCCAGAGGGGGGTACCAGATGGGCAGCGGGTCCAGCGTCGCCTTGATGCGTTCGCGCAGGTTGTCCGGCGGCTGGCGGTCGCCATGGCCCTCAGCGGCCAGTTGGAACCGGCGGAGCGGCTCGGAATAGAGATCAAAGATGTAGGGCTGCGGCCTATCAAATATACCGATGCCCACCGCCCAGTTCTGATAGGCCATGTTCCACGGTTTGTAATATTGCGCTTCCTCGGGGATGTGCTGTGTGCAGAAGCTGCCATTCGCGATGTAGCTGTCCAGCTGGGCGCCATTCGGCGCGCCGCGCCCATGCGTCAGGCCATTATTGCCCATGCGCCACCCAGCCAACGGGCCGATGCCCGGCTTGCGCTGATGGTTGGTGATATAGTCGGCGTAGTCGGCGTATTTCTGGCCGCCATCCTCGGTGACAAATCCCGGCAGGTTCAGCCGTGCGCCCAGATCGCACATCACCGATTGGAAGCCGCGAACACCTGCATGTCCGGGGCGGTCCGGCTGCACTACCGGCCAGCGGATCGCGTCGGCGGCGGCATCGGGCTCGCTTATCGGGCGGTCCAGCAGGGAGATGCAGTCGAAACGCTCCAGATAGGTGGTGTCGGGCAGGATCAGGTCGGCATAGGCGACCATTTCGCTGGAATAGGCGTCGGAATAGATGATGCGGGGGATGATATACTCGCCGTTTTCGTCGGTGTCGGTTAGCATGTGCGTCACGCCGCCGATATTCATCGACGAATTCCACGCCATGTTCGCCATATACATGAAAAGCGTGTCGATTTTGTAGGGATCGCCCGCATGGGCGTTCGCGATTACCATATGCATCAGCCCGTGGGCCGAGAGCGGGTTTTCCCATGTGAACGCCTTGTCGATGCGCGCGGGGCTGCCGTCATCCTTCAGGCACAGATCAGCCGGGCCGGTGACATAGCCCAAGTGTGGGCCGTCCAGAGGGGTATTAGGGGCGCTGCGCGAGTGGGGTTTGGCATGGGCCGACACTGGCTTGGGGTATGGCGGTTTGAAACGCATGCCGCCCGGCACCTCAATGCTGCCCAAGAGGATTTGCAGCACATGCAGCGCGCGGCAGGTTTGAAAGCCGTTGGAATGGGCCGAAATGCCGCGCATCGCGTGAAAGCTGACGGGGCGGCCCGTCATGGTCTGGTGCGTCTCGCCGCGAAAATCGGTCCACTCGCGGTCCAGCGTGATCGCCTCGTCAAAGGCGACGCGGGCCAGTTCGGTGGCGATTGCCTTGATCTTGTGCACAGTCAGGCCGCAGCGGTCGGCGATCACTTCGGGCGCGTATTTGGGATCGAGGTAGCGTTCGGCCATCAGGTGCATGACCGGCCGATGGGTGACGCCGGCGGCGCGGTGGGTGGCGTGCAGATCGGGGCGGATGCCTTTGCTGTCGAACGCGGCCAGCTTGCCCGTGTTGCGGTCGATGACCAGCGGTTTGCCGTCTGCATCGCGCAGGAAAAGGCCATACTCGGGCGATTTGGCATCGCCGTTCACCAGCACCGGCGCGTTGGTGTAGCGCGACAGGTAATCCACGTCGATCTTGCCCGCCTTCATCAGCTCATGCACCAGCGCCAGAATGAACAGCCCGTCGGTGCCCGGTGTGATGCCGACCCAATCATCGGCGACCGCATTATAGCCGCTGCGGATCGGGTTCACCCCGATGATCCGCGCGCCGCGCGCCTTCAGCTTGGCAATTCCCATCTTGATCGGGTTGCTGTCATGGTCCTCAGCCACGCCGAACAGCATGAACAGCTTGGTATGGTCCCAGTCCGGAGTGCCGAATTCCCAGAACGCGCCGCCCATCGTGTAAATGCCCGCCGCCGCCATGTTGACCGAGCAGAACCCGCCATGCGCCGCATAGTTCGGCGTGCCGAAATTCTGCGCCCAGTAGCTGGTGAAGCTCTGGCTCTGGTCGCGTCCGGTGAAAAAGGCCAGCTTTTCGGGCGCTGTGGCGCGCAGGGGCGCCAGCCACTCGGTCGCCAGCGACAGCGCCTCATCCCAGCTGATTTCCTCGAATTCGCCGGATCCGCGCGGGCCGGTGCGGCGCAAGGGCGCGCGCAGGCGGGCGGGGGAATTGTGCTGCATGATGCCGGCGCTGCCCTTGGCGCAGAGCACGCCCTTGTTCACCGGGTGGTCGCGGTTGCCCTCGATATAGGCGACCTTCCCGGCCTTCATATGCACGTTGATGCCGCAGCGGCAGGCGCACATGTAGCAGGTCGTGCGGCGCACCTCGTCCGAGACGGGCGGCGACAGATCAAGGTCGGGCTGATGATGCGGCACGGCGGGGCAAGGCCCTTTACGGTTTGGGCGGAAACATGTCCTATCCCGGCCAAATAAAGCAGAAATCCGTTCCCATTGTCACCTTTAATCTCGCAGTGCCCCGGCGATCAGGGCGATGCCCGCGCCGATGCGCTCGGACGGGATCGAGGAATAGGCAAGACGGTAGTAGTTGCGCGGCGGCGCGTCGCCGTGGAAAAAGGACGCGCCCGGCTCGATCAGCACGCCTTGGCCGCGCAGATCCGCGGCAACGGCGCCCATATCCACACCTTCGGGCGCGCGCATCCAGATCGACGATCCGCCATGCTCGCCGCGCCCGGCGATGGTCAGGCCATGCTGCGTCCATGCTGCCTCCATCACCCGGCGGCGCTCGGCATAGGCGCGGGAGATGCGGCGGATC
>JBLWYG010000056.1:0-15454 GCA_048267045.1 Roseovarius sp.
GCAACAGCTCGCGCAGGGCCAGACGCAGACCGCCCAGAACACCCATCGCGATCAGCGCATATCTCGCCGGCACGCTCCATGGCAGCGGCATCTGCATCATGTTGACCGCAGCAAGCATCACCAAAGCCGATGCCGTCACGCCGACCAGTATGGTCATCAGCAACTGGATCGACATGTATCGCACGACGGCGCGATAAAATCCCAGTCGCGCAAAAATCAGCAGGCTGACCGGCACAAAGACAAGCGCCGCCAGCCCGAACTCCGGCAATCCGAACGCGCGGTTGTCTGCGCCGCTCAAAAGCGTCGCGCCCAGATAACTCAGTATCAGCAGCATGGCGTCCGCACATAACTGCAGAGCGCGTTTATGCGCCCGTTTCAACTGCAAAAGGTGTGTCAGGCCGCCATCAAGCATAACAAGTGAGATTCCGCTTGCGCGACCTTCCAATCAACCAGCGCCAGCCGCCGACATCCCGCAAGCTTTGAGAACGGCCGCGAAGGTCGGACGAACCTGCCCCGCGCATCCTGGACAAATGCCCAACGGAACCGCCCAGCCATCGCGCACCAGCACAATGCGCTCTGGTTGCGCTATTTCGGCGCGCCATTCAACCTTAAGTAGCATTTCTGGCGAAAAAGTGCGGATCCGCCTGTAAGCATGGCGGAAAGATCACAGGCGGAAATTCGGCTGTCGGTATGCGGCCCGCTTTTGTCATGCCGACGGCTGCTGTATACTCTGACCGAGGCGTAATAAAATAATAGCAGACGGGCAGCACAATGAGCATCACACGGCGACATTTCGGGATCGGCATCGCGGCTTTCGGCCTGACAGCCTGCGGAGATATGCGCGGACTGGGCAGGGCAGACGCGCAAACGGCGGCAACGCCACTGGCAAGCGACCTGCGCCCAGCGCCCAATGCAGGGTATGATGCGTGGGTTGCGGGATTTCGGGCACGCGCAGGCGGCTACGGCATCTCCAAAGCAGCGCTGGATCAGGGGTTTCGCGGGGCCGGATACTTGCCCGGCGTGGTCAAACGGGACCGCAATCAGACTGAGTTCACCCGCACGCTGGAGGACTACCTGGCCATCGCCGCCTCTGACGAGCGGGTATCGAAGGGCCGCGCAGCCTACGGGCGCAACCGCGCAACGCTGGGGGCGCTGGAAGATCGATACGGCGTCGACGCGCGCATCATCGCCGCAATCTGGGGGTTGGAGAGCTTCTACGGCGAGCGGCGCGGCAACGTGCCGGTCATCTCCGCCACCTCGACGCTGGCCTTCGACGGCCGCCGCGGCGCATTCTTTGAAAAGCAGTTGGTGGCGGCGCTCAAGATCGTTCAGAACGGCGACATCACGGCGGACCGTATGCTCGGCAGCTGGGCCGGCGCCATGGGGCACACGCAGTTCATTCCGACATCCTACGAGGCCTTCGCGGTGGATTTCACCGGCGACGGGCGGCGCGATATCTGGTCCGAAGATCCCAGCGATGCACTGGCATCGACCGCAGCCTACCTGTCGCGCAATGGCTGGAAGCGCGGCGTCGAATGGGGGCGCGAGGTTACCGGCGGGTCCGCAGGCGGACGCATCATCCAGCCGCAACCAGGCGGTCCGCGCTTTGCTGTGACCGGCAATTTCAACGCGATCAAACGCTACAACAATTCAGATTCCTATGCGATCGGCGTCGGGCATCTGGCAGATCGGATCGGCGGCGCGGGACCGCTGAGGTCAAGCTTTCCGCCCGACGCGAACGGGCTGACCAAGCAGGATCGCGTGACGTTACAGCAGCGCCTGACCGCACGCGGGTTCGACACCGGCGGTGCAGATGGCGTTATCGGATCCAAGTCCGAGGAAGCGATCCGAACCTATCAATCCAGCACCGGCCAGCCCGCGACCGGTGTGCCGTCCTTGCCGCTATTGCGCAACCTCGAATGAAAAGGGCTGGCTCGTCCAAGATCCGGCGAGCCAATTGATCATTGCAGTTGTCGCGCACCGTCGCCGCCAGCGTGCGAGGCGCGGATGCGGGTCCTGTTTTCAGGACTCTCATCCGGCACTTCCCGAGGTGGCCGCGGCGGTGCCTCGTCCGGCAAGTCATGCGGCGTCTCTTGCGGCGGTTGCGGCACCGTTTCAGGGGGAAGATCATTTGGCACTTCGGTAGGGGCCGGGTCCGGCCTACCCGGATTCAAAGGACCTGGATCGCCGGGGCGACTTGGCTGCGTGGTTGATGATTGCGTACAACTGGACATGACACATTTCCTCATAAGATGGTTGCCGCGAACATGGCCACAAGATGCGGCGGGCGGCATACCCTTGCGACACGTATCCGGATGACAACCCAACTGGCGCGGCGCTTCGCGGTTCCCGGCACTGCCAGATTCAGCAGGCGCAGATAGTAGCGTCTCGAAATCGCTGCGGTGATGGTCGAAGCCGTCAATCATCCGGCGCGGCGATTGCATTCAATGATCCGGGCATACCAAATGCCGCCGCACTGAGACCGCCATTTCGAAAATACTGCACAGCAAACGCCTCGCGCGCGCGTCACGCCAGATTGCCCGGATACCTAATCCATTGATTCATATGCAGGTGGAGGCGAGTACCGGAATCGAACCGGTGTGCACGGATTTGCAATCCGCTACGTAACCACTCCGCCAACTCGCCGAAGCCACGGTTTTCATAGGGATTTCAGGCGTGGGCTGCAAGGGGGTATTATGCGCGTTCCTTGCCGGGTGCTGATTTTCCCTAGGATGCGCAATTAACTTCGCGCGCTGCGTGAGACCGGCGACGGCACTTTTATGACATTAAGCCAACAGGTTAAATTCCACCTGCTATCGCTGCGCGCGACTTGTCGGCGCATCCGCAAGTCGCAAGTGCGCGCAAATTGTTTTATTCGAACACCCACGCACACCCTGCAAAACTGGTTGACCGGATAAATGGTCCGCCATGGCAAGATCATCCTTGCGAAACGTGTGGATGTCATCGACGATCCGCCAATCCTGAAGACGCCGGTATAGGCTCCGCGGCAAAGGCGACATGGCAACGACATACACAGTTGAATGTGCCGTTATCGGCGCCGGAGTCATCGGGCTGGCGATTGCAAGACGGCTGGCCCTGTCCGGCAAGGACGTGCTGATCATCGAGAAGGCGGACACTTTTGGCACCGAAACCAGTTCACGCAATTCGGAGGTCGTTCACGCAGGACTATATTATACGCCAAACAGTCTGAAGGCGCGTTTATGCGTCGAAGGGCGCGCGCTGCTCTATGCCTATGCGCGCGCACGGGCGGTGCCGCACCGCCGATGCGGGAAGCTGATCGTCGCCACCTGCCCTGCTCAGGTCGCCCGTTTGGAGGAGATCCGCAAACAGGCCGCAGATTGCGGTGTCAGCGATCTGCGCCTGCTGGGCGCCGCGCAGGTCGCCGCGCTGGAACCCGAATTGCGGTGCAGGGCCGCGCTGATGTCGCCGTCGACCGGTATCATCGATAGCCATGCGCTGATGCTCGCCCTGCTGGGCGATGCCGAGGCAGAAGGCGCGCTGCTGAGCCTCAATACTCAGGTGCAGGTGGTGCGCCGGGCAGGTCAGGACTTTGAGATCGTTACCAAGGACCGCAGCAGCGGCGCGGAATTCGGCCTCAGGGCGGGCCAGATTGTCAACGCGGCGGGTCTTTGCGCCAGCGCGCTTGCCAGCCGGATCGACGGGCTGAAGCACGAGCATATCCCCAGAACGTATTTCGCCCGAGGCAATTATTTCACCCTGCCCGGAAGGCCGCGATTCTCTCATCTGGTCTATCCGGTCCCGGAGCCGGGCGGACTGGGCGTGCATCTGACCCTCGATCTGGCGGGAGGCATGCGGTTCGGCCCGGATGTGGAATGGATCGACAGGCCCGAATATGCGGTCAACGTTTCACGTCAGGCGGCCTTTGCGCAGAGAATCAAAGCCTTTTGGCCCGGCCTGCCGGAAGCGGACCTGCAACCCGGCTATTGCGGCATCCGGCCAAAATTGTCGGGTCCGGGCGCCCCGGCGCAGGATTTTCGCATCGACACATCGGCGCGCCATGGCATTGCCGGTCTGGTGAACCTTTTCGGCATCGAAAGTCCGGGCCTGACAGCGTCGCTGGCCATCGCTGAGCTTGTGGCCCACGGGTTGGAATGACCCCACATGGTGACGGTATCGAGCTACCGGCAAGACCTGCAATCGGCGTCAGATTCCGTAGACGGCATCCCATCGCTCGATCAACGCCTGTTGCAGACCCTTGGCGCGGCGGTTCCACGCGGCGGCGCCGGGCGGGCGGTCATCGTTCGAAGTCTCCAGGCCCGCGCGCCTGTTTTCGTCATGGGTGAAAATGGCAAAGGCCAGCGGCCGCCCGGCCGGGCCGGTTGCATAACCCGCCAGAGCGCTGACGAAATGCAGCGTGCCGGTCTTGGCCGCAATGCTAATGGGATGACGCGCGTCGGGCTGGCCTTGCGCCTTGCGCATTGCAAAGGTTTTCAGGATCGGGCGCAGCGCGGCATGACGGCTGGACGCGACCAGCATCCGTGCCATCGCCCGCGCGCTGACCCGCGACGCCGCCCCGAGCCCTGAATGATCGACCAGCGTTGCGCCTTCCATGCCCAGATCGCCGCGCACCCAAGCCGTCATCTCGCGGGCCGAGGCGGCCAGCGAATCGGCCTTGCCCACACGCGCGACGGTCGCAGTCATACCCACCAGCTCGGCGGTGAGGTTGTTGGAGTATTTCAGCATTGCCTTCAGGATATCGGGCAGCGGATCGCTGAGATGGCTGACCAGCGTTTCGCCTGCGGGCGCGACGTCCTGAACCTTGGCTTGCGGCAGCTTGATGCCCTGCGCCCGCGCGAGGCTGGCGAAGACCTCGCCGGCATAGCTGTCGGGGTAGCGCACAGGCAGCCACCGCGCGCCCGATTTACCCAAGGCCGAACGCGCGACCGTCCATTGGTCGTGATCGCCGCCGTCGCTGTAGGTATAGATCGGCGCAGAGCGGTCCTCGACCATCATGCGCGCGACCTGCACCGCCGGTCGGTATTTGGCGGTGCGGGCGTCCATCGTGACCGTATAGCCGCTGGAGGCGCGTTCCCACCCGAAATGCACGCGGTTGAAATTCAGGTTCAGCCCCGACACTGCGGGGTTATAGCCGACCTGATCGGGCTGGGCGGCGTCGATGAAGCGCTCGAACGGCAGCGCACCGCCGAAAACGCGAAAATCGCCGGTCAGGCCGCGCACACCTGCCGCCTTCAGCTGATCCGCCATCCCGGCCAGTGCGTCGGTGTCCAGCACCGGATCGCCGCCGCCGACCAGCACCAGATCGCCCTGAATGATACCGGCATCGACCGGTCCGGTGGCCACCAGCCGCGTGCGGAACCGGTAGGTCGCCCCCAGCGCGTCCAGCGCATAAAGCGCGGTGATCGCCTTGGTCACGCTGGCGGGGGGCATGCCTGTGGCGCCATTGCGCGCCTCCAGCGTGGCACCGGTGCGCATGTCGATGACCGCATATCCGACCTTGCCATTCAGCCGAGCCGCGTCGATCAGCGCCTGCGCTTCGGGCGGGCGCGGACGTCCATCCGGCCCGACCAGCCCGCTGGGGCGCAGTTGCGGGCGCAGGGATACCGCCGGCGCGCCGGCATGGCCTGCCGTGGCAAGGGCCGATAGTGCGCTGCTCAGAAAAAACCGTCTGGAAAAGAAATACGTCATGGCCGGGATTTAATCCCAGCAGCGCGGCGCCTGCAATCGTCATCTGGGGGCGCGCCCCTCACGTTTTCGCGCCCTGCCACGCGCCGGCCTCACGCAACCGGGTCGACGACATCGCCAGCATCGGCACATTGGCAAAGCACCATGCCGGCGCCTGCATATGTCCCAGCCTGCGCGCATGGCTGGTCGGCACGCGCGCGCGCTCGTACCTGCGCGCGGCGACCGACGCGCGCGCTGCGAGTCGCGCGCCGGGGCGCGCAAGGATGCCGATCGGCACCGTCTCCATGATCTGGCGCCAATCCTGCCAAAGGTGGAACTGCGCCATATTGTCCGCCCCCATCAGCCAGACGAAATTCAGGTCCGGCCGCGCGGTGCGCAGCGCTGCCAGCGTCAGGGCGGTATGGCGCGCGCAGATCTGCGCCTCGAAATCGCTGATATGCACGCGCGGGTGCTGCATGATCTCGCGCGATGCCTGCATCCGCCGCGCCAGCGGGGCGGGGCCATGCTGCTTTAGCGGGTTGCCGGGGCTGACCAGCCACCAGACAGCGTCCAGCCCGAACCGCTTCAATGCCTCGCGCGTGATGTGGACATGCCCCGCATGCGGCGGATCAAACGAGCCGCCCAAAAGGCCGATCACCTGACCCCGCCGACACGGTGGCAGCACTACGGGCCGTTTCGGGCATGTGGCGGGCGCGGACATGGCCGGCAAACTCCTAAAATTCGTTGATTTTTCTAAACATAAAGCCGGGTGAAGACCACCCGATATTAAGACGGCTGCACCACGATCAAACTGCACGGATCGAAAAAACGGATGCAGCGGTGACGCAAGGGCAAGATAGACAGGAACAGGACATGGCGGGGCGCCCCACGGTGCCGAAGGGCGCGTCGGCGTCAGGCGCCGTCTCCGGCACGATACTGCCGGGACTGATCCTTGATCACGCGCGCGATGGCATCGCGTTGCTGGATATCCGCGGCCGTGTCCTGTGGATGAATCCCGCGCTGGAGCAGATGTTGGGCTGGCCGCTGGACCTGATGCGCGGGCGGAATCCTGCAGAACTGATCGCCCTACCCGACGACCGCCCCACCCCGGACCAACTGGCCCGGTTCCGCTATAGTCCCGGCAGCTCTCTGTTCGACAATTTTCGGGTGACACGGCACATGCGGCGCGATGGCACGCGGTTCTGGAATCAGCAAAGCCATGCCCTGATCGATATGGGGCAGGCAGAGTCGCAGAAGATGGTGGTTGTCACATGCCGCGACATCACCGAGCAAATGCACATCCAGACGGCGCTGGCGCAGGTCAGGGATGATCTGGAACAGGCGGCCTATCACGATGACCTGACCGGGTTGGGCAACCGCAAGAAACTGTCGCGCTATCTGGCGTCCGCGCCGGTGCGCACCAGTATCGAGGCCGGGCGCATCGGCGTGCTGCAACTGGACCTCGACAAGTTCAAGCAGATCAACGACACGCTGGGCCACGCCGCAGGAGATACCGTGCTGCGCCACGTTGCACGGACGCTGGCAGATTGCACCGGGCCGGGCGATCTGCTCTGCCGCACCGGGGGCGATGAATTCCTGTTGATGTGCCTCGACATTCCCGACACGGCATGCCTGATGCGCCGCGCCGAGGCGGTATTGAACGCTGCCGGCAAGCCTCTTGACTGGAAGGATCAGACACTGGCGCCCGGCATTTCGGTCGGCGCCAGCATGTGCACCGGTGGCCCCGCCGCAAGAAGTGCGCCGCCAGATCAATGCGGCGGCGAGGTTCTGATCCGGCAAGCCGATCAGGCATTGTATGCCGCCAAGGAGGGCGGCCGCGGACGTGCCGTGCTCTATACCGACGCGCTGGGCGCGCAGTATCGTGCTGAACGGCAATTGGCGCGCGATCTGGTCTGCGCGATCGAACAGGGCCAGTTCACCGTGAATCTGCAACCGATCCTGAACCTGGCCCTTGGCCGTATCACCGGATGCGAGGCCCTGCTGCGCTGGCAGCATCCCACGCGCGGCCTGCTGGCCCCGGCCGATTTCATGCAGGCCGCCGAGCAGGCGCAACTGCTCAGCCAGATCGACTATCTCGCCATGAATGCCGCACTGGACGCGCTGGCCACCCTGCGCGCGCAGGGCTTTGACGATCTGTGCCTGTCGCTGAACGTCTCGGGCTCGATGCTGGAGGATGCGGATTATCCCGCGCTGCTGGATTGGGGGCTGCAATCGCGCGGCCTGCCACCGGCATGCATCTGCGTCGAAATCCGCGAGACGGCGATCATGGCGCACGGCGCGGTGGACGCCGCCACTGCCGCGGTCGCGCGCCTGCGCCGACTGGGCGTCCGGGTCGCGCTGGATGATTTTGGCACCGGCTATGCCGGCCTCGCGCATATGTCCTCGATCCAACTGGACACGATCAAGCTGGACCGCTCGATGATCCACCGACTGGAGCATGATCCGCGCGCCCGGGTTATCACGCGGGCGGTCGTCCACCTGTGCGCACTGCTCGGGATTCAGGTGGTTGCCGAAGGGGTTGAGACCCAAGGACAACTCGATATCCTGCACCGCGCCAAGTGTCCGCAGGTTCAGGGATACGGTATCGCCCGCCCCATGCCGCTGGATCAGATGGTTGCCTGGTTGCGCACGAACAGGGTCCTGCGGGCGCCCGTCACCCTGCCAATACCCGTCAACCCCGCCCCGCGACCCGCCTGTCAGGCGGGCGGCAACGGTGATAACTCCATTTGAATTCGCCCGCCCGGATCGTTACATGACCTCCAAATGCGGCCGTCTCGAACGGCCTTCTAACAACGGAAAGGGCGATCATGGCAGCCAATCAGTACGTCTATCACATGCAGGACGTGTCCAAGGCCTATCCCGGCGGCAAGAAGTGCTTTGAGAATATTCATCTCAGCTTTCTTCCCGGCGTGAAAATCGGCGTCGTCGGCGTCAACGGCTCGGGTAAATCGACCCTGCTCAAGATCATGGCAGGTCTCGACAAGGATTTCACCGGCGAGGCGTGGGCCGCCAAGGACGCGACTGTCGGCTACCTGCCGCAGGAGCCGCAGCTGGATGGGTCCATGTCGGTGCGCGAGAACGTGATGCTGGGCGTCGCGACCAAATTGGCCAAGCTGGAGCGATTTAACGAAATCGCAATGCAGATCGCCGAGGATTACTCGGACGAATTGATGGAGGAGATGACGACCCTTCAGGACCAGATTGACGCCGAAAACCTGTGGGATCTGGACAACCAGATCGACATTTCCATGGGCGCGCTGCGCTGCCCGGCGGACGACGCCGATATCGACAGCCTGTCGGGCGGTGAAAAACGCCGCGTCGCGCTGTGCAAGCTGCTGCTGCAGGCCCCCGACATGCTGCTGCTGGACGAGCCGACCAACCACCTGGATGCCGAGACGATTGCCTGGCTGCAACAGCATCTGATGGCCTACAAGGGCACGATCCTGATCGTGACCCACGACCGCTATTTCCTGGATGACATTACCAGCTGGATTCTGGAGATCGACCGCGGCCGCGGCATCCCTTACGAGGGGAATTATTCGTCGTGGCTGGAGCAGAAGGCCAAGCGCCTGATGCAGGAATCGCGCGAGGACAAGTCCAAGCAGAAGACGCTTGAGCGGGAATTGGAATGGATGCGGCAGGGCGCCAAGGCGCGTCAGGCCAAATCCAAGGCCCGGATCAAGGCCTATAATGAAATGGCCGGCCAGTCCGAGCGCGAAAAACTGGCCCGCGCGCAGATCGTTATCCCGAACGGACAGCGTCTGGGCCAGAAGGTGATCGAGGTGAACGGCCTGCGCAAGGCGATGGGCAATACGCTGCTGATCGAAGACCTCAGCTTTTCCCTGCCGCCGGGGGGCATCGTGGGCGTGATCGGCCCGAACGGTGCGGGCAAATCGACGCTCTTCAAAATGCTGACCGGACAGGAAGAACCCGACGCCGGGACCATCGAATTCGGCACCACGGTTGATCTGAGCTATGTCGATCAGTCGCGCGACGATCTGAACCCGGATGAAAACGTGTGGGAAGCGATCGCCGACGGGCAGGATATCATCAAGCTTGGCGATGCCGAAGTGAACGCGCGCGCCTACTGCGGCGCCTTCAACTTCAAGGGCAGCGACCAGCAGAAGAAGGTCTCCCTGCTATCGGGCGGCGAGCGGAACCGCGTTCACATGGCGCGGCTTTTGCGCTCGGGCGGAAACGTACTGCTCCTTGATGAGCCGACGAACGATCTGGACGTCGAGACGCTGCGCGCGCTTGAGGATGCGCTGGTCGATTTTGCCGGCTGCGCCGTGGTAATTTCGCATGACCGCTTCTTCCTCGACCGGATCTGCACGCATATGCTGGCCTTCGAGGGCGACGCGCATGTCGAGTGGTTCGAGGGCAACTTCGAGGACTACGAAGAGGACAAGAAGCGGCGCCTCGGCGAGGATGCGCTGCAACCCAAGCGCCTGAAGCACAAGAAGTTCGCGAGATAGCCGGGCGGCGCCTCTGGTCCTGAACTGAGTTCGCCAGCCTGCCAGAGTCCGTAAAGCGCCCCCCAAAAAACTGAAGCATCCCGCCTGGCGGGAGGTCTGTAGAGATCTTCTCGCCGGGCGCGCGGCACCTTTTCAAAGTGAAGCCTCTATTGCTACGGGCCATGGGCGGCGACCTCTTCGCCGCCCATGGCCCGTTTTCTGCACACTTCAGATACAGCAACCGCGCTCACCAATCTAGAATGACCCTTTCGGAAGCAGCCAGCGAAAAACTTCGCTCGGTTGGAACCGACAATCCGCAACTATTTCGCTTGGCGTAGGTTCTGGTCTGAGACCGCCTTGCGCTCGGCCATAGCGAACCCAAATCCATATCGTGCGGCGCATGGCCGTTCCGCTCCGGGGTCTCCCATGTCGAACATGCGTCTAGACGATCGCAACTGAGCATCCTTTTTCCAGGGTCGTCATGGCGGCAATGGACCGAGCCCGCCACTCGACGAGCCTTAGTCAAAGGATATGCCATGACCGATCAACACATGGGCCTGCCGGGCCATTTCTGACGTCCAAAAAGCTCAGGCAAAGCGACTACGCTCTGCTCTTGCGCCTGACCCCACGCTGGGCAACAGCGAAGCGCTTGAGCTGATTTCCCGCGTCCACGGCGAGCAAAGCTGGGGGCGTCTGAACTCGATGATTGCCCACTGAATAAAACAAGCTGCCCCCAGCGCAGAAGCCGCTTCCTCCAAACCATATTGAACCGCGTGTTCTTCAATCTCTTTGGAAGGGTCTCGAATGGGCGAAAAACAACCGTCCCTCGCCGAAACCAGAAGGGGTATCGTCTAAGATTATTGATTTTTCTTCGTTCAAGCTGGCCGCTTCTAGCTCCGAGAAAAAGTCTTGGATTTTCGGTATTTTTGTCGGTTAGGACTACCGCTATTTATCTAACAATACCAAATATCTGCCATGCATCGCGCGACAGGTGCGTGTCTCTCACGCTCCCACCACGCGGAATGCATCACGCCAAAACGGGGGCGCGTTCGCGCATTGAAAGGCACCAGTTTGCTACGCGCCTTTCTCCTAAAACTCTTCCACGATCCGGCGCAACGCTTTAGAGGCTGCAGAATGTCCGACACGGCCCGAACCTTCGATCTTCTTATCATCGGCGCGGGTCCGGCCGGGGCCGCTGCCGCAATGACCGCCTGCCGCGCAGGGCTGAGCGCCGCGCTGATCGACAAGGCGGCGTTTCCGCGCGCCAAACTCTGCGGCGGGCTGGTGACTGGGCGGGCCCGGACGCAGTACCGCGAGATTTTCGGTGGCGAGTTGGACCCCGTGCTTTTCCAGACGCACAGCGAGATAGCCTTTCATGCAGACGGCGCGCAGCTTGGCCCGGTGGAGCAGAGTCCAGCACTCTACCTCACCATGCGCTGGGGTATGGATGCGCATTTGCTGGGCTTCGCGCTTGCCGCTGGGGCCGCCGACTTTACCGGTCAGCGTATTGCGAAGATCAGCCCTGAGACGACATCGGTAACGCTGGCGGATGGCACCCTTCTGACCGGCCGGATCCTGATCGGTGCGGATGGGGTTAACAGTGCCGTAGCGCGGGCATTGTTCGGACGCGCCTTTGATCCGGCGCGCATCGGCTTCGCGCTGGAAATCGAGGCACCGCCAGGCCTTGGCTCAGACATGATCCGCATTGATTTCGATGCAGCAAGCTGGGGGTACGGATGGCGCTTTCCCAAGACGTCCGGCACCACCATCGGTGTCGGCGGGCTGCAGATTCCGAACCCGGACATGCAGGCGCGGCTGGCCGCATATCGGGCGACGCTGGGCGCTGACGCCGCCCGCGCGGTCAAAGGCCATTTCCTCCCTTTCGGAGACTATAAACGCGTGCCCGGCCGAGGCCGCGTTCTGCTGGCCGGGGATGCGGCCGGGCTGGTCGACCCCATCACCGGCGAAGGCATCGCCCATGCGCTGCGCTCTGGCGCGGCAGCGGCATCCGCGGCGGCCGAGGCGATTGCCAGCGGTCGGTGCGATACCGCCCTGCCCCGCTATCGCCGCATGCTGCGGCCTTTGCATCGCGATTTGCGCATGGCGGTTTGGCTGCGCCCGCTGATCTTTGCGCCCAGGCTGAAATCGCTGTTCCGGCGCGCTTTTGCCCGGTCGTCCGTCTTGAAAGGCGCGTATTTACGGCTTCTTGCCGGTCAGATCGAATATCCGGGCCTGTGCCTGCTGGTTCTACGCCGCCTGCCGGGTGTGGCGCTGCGTCATCTGCGGCTGTGGTGAATGCGGGTGGCCAGCCTGGCCAAATCGTTAGGGCTTGCAAATTTTCGGAAAATGTCCCATATTGCATTTTGCGACGTTACCACTATCGACCATCTGCTCCTTACGGCACAGGCACTCGATCTTGCACTGACTAGCCGGGCTGCCGCACTAACGCGGGCAGCAAATACCAAGGAGATACGGAATGGCCAGTGGCACCGTAAAATGGTTCAACGCAACTAAAGGCTTCGGCTTCATCGCGCCCGATGGTGGCGGCAAGGATGTGTTCGTGCACATCTCCGCAGTCGAGCGTGCAGGCCTGACCGGCCTTGCAGACGACCAGAAAGTGACTTTCGACATCGAAGCAGGCCGTGACGGTCGCGAATCGGCATCGAACCTCGCTCTGGCGTAAGCCCAAGTTAGACACGTGGTAAATCGGGGCCCTCGGGGGCCCCTTTTTCGTGGGGCAATGCTGCCTGTCACTTCGTAGTCTCAAGGCTGCGCGCGATCAGATCCTGAACCTTTGGGCCTATGTCCTGAACGATCAGGGCGACACCCTTGGCGTTGGGATGTGTGCCGTCAGTCTGAATATACGGCGCGCGTTCATCCATCGCCTGGGGCAACGCGGCGAAGAAATCCAGCATCAGCAGGGTGCCGTATTTTTCGGCCAAATCGGGATAGATCGCGTTGAAGGCCGCGCGATACTCGGGGCCGTAATTGTCCTTCGCAATCAGGCCGACCAGCAGCACCTCGATGTCGTTTTCAGCGGCCTTCGACAGGATTTGCTCCAGATTCGCGCCCGTCTCGGCCGGATCGACACCGCGCAGCAGGTCGTTTCCGCCCAACTCGACGATCATCGCATCAGGCGCGTCGCCCAGCGCCCAGTCGATACGCCGCACACCGCCTGCTGTCGTGCTGCCGGACACGGATGCATTGATCAGACGCACCGGCACACCGCCCGGCGTGCCATTCTCGCTCAGCCAGACGCTGAGTTGCGCAACAAATCCTTCGTTGCGTGGCAGACCGTATCCCGCCGTCAGGCTGTCGCCAAACGCTATGACGCTCAGTTCCTGCGCCGCCGGCGCATTATCATCCGCGACAGCAGCGCATCCGGTCAATACGGCGACCAGAAGACCCGCCAGCAGTGCCTTGCCCCTCAGCGCCGCGGCCCCATATGTGATCCAACCCCTTACAGACAGGCGCATTTCATGACCTCTTCCATCGTGTCGTTACATAACGTTGGGCTGACACTTAGATCGGGCATGGGCCAGGTCGAGATTCTCAAGGATATTTCTCTGGATGTCGCCCCCGGCGAGGCGCTTGCCCTGGTCGGTCCGTCGGGATCGGGCAAATCGTCGCTACTCATGCTGATGGGCGGGCTGGAGCGGGCCAGCGCCGGGCGCGTGACTACTCTGGGCCAGGATCTGGACAGGCTGGACGAAGATGCTCTGGCGCGGCTGCGCCGTGGCGCAATGGGGATCGTGTTTCAGTCCTTCAATCTGATCCCCACGATGACGGCGCTGGAAAATGTCGCCGTGCCACTGGAGCTGGCAGGCGCACCGGATGGCGCTGCCCGCGCTGCCGCACAGCTGGACGCCGTGGGCCTGAACGCGCGTGTGGGCCATTACCCGTCGCAGATGTCGGGCGGAGAACAGCAGCGCGTCGCGCTGGCCCGCGCCACGGCCCCCCGGCCCCGCCTGATTCTGGCGGACGAGCCGACCGGCAATCTGGACAGCGCCACCGGCGCCGCGATCATCGACCTGCTGTTCGATCTCAGCGCGCAGCATGGCGCGACACTGATCCTTGTGACCCATGACGCCGAGCTGGCCGCGCGCTGCAGCCGCATCGTGGCGCTTCGGGACGGGCGTATCGATCAGGATCCGTCGACATGAACCTGCGCATCGCCGCAACTCTGGCACGGCGCGAACTGCGCGGCGGTCTGGCGGGGTTTCGCATCCTGCTAGCCTGCATCATCCTGGGCGTTGCAGCCATCGCGGCCGTCGGCACGATCCGAGCGAGTATCGAGGCGGGGCTGACCGCCAAGGGCGCGGTTCTGCTGGGCGGCGATGCCGAGATCGGGCTGACCTACCGTTTTGCCACCAAAGCCGAGCGCGCTTGGATGGGCGCCGAGGCCGAAGCCGTCTCGGAAATCGTCGACTTCCGGTCTCTTGCCGTGACCATGGAGGGCGACCGCGCCCTGACGCTGGTCAAGGCGGTGGACGCGGCCTATCCGTTGACCGGCACAATCGGTCTGGATCCTGAAATGCCGCTGGCGACTGCGCTGGACGGGCGGGCAGGCCTGCCTGGCGGGGTCATGGCGCCGCAGCTCATCGCTCGGCTGGGGCTGAAACCGGGCGACACCTTCCGGCTTGGCGGGCAGGACTTTGTGCTGATGGCCGCGCTGGTGGACGAGCCTGACGGCGCTGCATCGGGATTTGCACTGGGCCCGCGCAGCATGGTGCGGACATCGGCCCTGCAAGCCTCGGGGCTGCTCAAGGCGGGCACGCTGTTCAGCACGCGCTACCGGCTGGATCTGCCGGAGGGCGCTGACCTCGCCGCGCTGGAAACTACGGCGCAGACCGAACTGGGCACCAGTGGCATCGAGTGGCGCGACGCACGAAATGGCGCACCCGGCATCAGATCATTTGTCGACCGACTGGGCGCATTTCTGGTGCTGGTCGGTCTCAGCGGTCTGGCAGTGGGCGGCATCGGCATTTCTGCGGCCTTGCGCGCCTATCTGGCGACCAAGACCGCGACCATCGCCACCCTGCGCACGCTGGGCGCGGACCGGGCGACGATCCTTGCGACGTATTTCCTGCAAATCGGCGCGCTGGCGGCGCTGGGGCTGATCTGTGGTGTGCTGCTGGGCGCCGGAGTGCCCGTGTTGCTGGCGCCGGTGATCACGGCCTATCTGCCGGTGCCCGCCGACTTTGCGATCTACCCAAGGCCGATGATTGAGGCGCTTATTTATGGTGCGCTGGCGGTGTTGATCTTTACGCTCGCGCCGCTATCGCGGGTGCAGGACATCCGCGCCGCCAGCCTGT
>JBLWYG010000057.1:0-15240 GCA_048267045.1 Roseovarius sp.
CCCCGCCGTGGCGCGCGCGGAGCTCGGCACTACCGGCGGCGCGGGCCTGTGGCTCGGCCACGACGGGATGGCCGACGAAATCACACTCCATGCCTGCGGCGCGCATGTAGGGCGGCTCGAACGGCAAAAGGGCAAGGACGTGGTCGATCACCTTCGCCATCTTCGCAGCCCGTCCCGCGCGCCACGCCCAGACCGAGGGGGCAACGTAGTGGACGGTTCGAATATCGCTGGCCGCCTTGACCAGAGCCGCGACCCGGAGCGAGAAATCGGGGCTGTCGATGGTGATCAGCACGTCCGTGCCACTGTCCAGCACCGCTTCGGCGGTCTGGCTTATCCGGCGCTTCAGATGGCGGTATTTCGGCAGCACCTCGGTAATGCCCATGACGCTGAGTTCGTCCATCGGGAAAAGACTGTCCAGCCCCTCGGCCTGCATCAACGGACCCCCGATGCCCTTAAATTCCACGTCGGCCAGCATCTTTAATCCCGCCATCAGCGCCGCGCCCAGACGATCGCCGGACGCCTCGCCGGCCAGGACGAAGATCTTCATTCAAACGATTGGGATATCAGGAATATCCCGCGTTGATCTGCCAGAGAAAGCGTTGCGTCGCGCTGCATCAGGACAACCTTTCCTGCGGCAATCACAAGCCCTGCCAGCCCGGCATCCGCTACTGCCGCGACAGTCTGGGGTCCGACAGTCGGCATGTCGATGCGCAGATCCTGACCCAGTTTGGGGGCCTTCACGTAGACACCTCGCTGACCGCGCCGCAACTGCATCGGCGTCTGCCCCACATAGGCAAGCAGCGCATCGGTACCCTGCACCGTCTCGATCCCCAGACATTGTCCACCCGCCACGACGCAGCCCTGCCCGATATCGAGCGGCGAGATCGCGGTCAGGATATGCGCGGCGCGCGCGGCATCGGCTCTCTCGGCCTTGGACGGCGCCGGTCCCACGGCCAACCCGGCCTCGCCGGTCAGACCGGACAACAACTCGTGCGCGCCCTGCACGGCAAAGCCCTGCTCTTCGAACATATCAATCACAAAGCGCAGGAGTGCGTCATCGCCCTGCGGGATCGCGGCCATCAGCCCCGGCGCAAGCCGCGTCATTTCGGCGTCGAATTCAGCAGGGTTCAGTGCGGGGCGCGTCAGCGTGCCGGCGAACACCATGCGCGTGACGCCCGCATTCTTCATAGCGGCGAACAGTGCGCCGATCCGCTCCAGAGGGAACTCCTGCGCTGTTGGCGCCAAATCGCTCGGCACCCCGCGCAACGTGAAATGCAGCGCCTCGGGATGCGCGCGTGCCAGCATGACGGGCAATGCGCCGCCGCAGGCAAGAATGGCCAGACGCCCTGCCACGCCTCAGCCCTGCCCCGGTG
Organism: Roseovarius sp.; assembly: GCA_048267045.1. Classification (GTDB taxonomy): domain Bacteria; phylum Pseudomonadota; class Alphaproteobacteria; order Rhodobacterales; family Rhodobacteraceae; genus Roseovarius. The sequence continues at coordinate 1,374 of JBLWYG010000057.1, forward strand.
TCAGGAACGACCGGTCGCTGGCGGATGTCACGAATTCGACGATCTGCGCCACATAGGCGCTGTCGGTCTCGGCCCCCATGCGGCGGGCGCGCTCCTGAAAGGTCCCTTCGCCCTGGGCGAGCATCTGGAACGCCGCGCGCAGTGCGGTGATGTCCGTCCGGCCCACGCCGCGGCGCTTTAACCCGACCAGATTCAGCCCGTCGAGCACGCCGCGCGGTGCCTGTACCAGACCGTAGGGAATCACATCATTCGTAACCATCGTCACGGCGCCGATGATGGCACCCCGTCCGATCCGCACGAATTGATGCACGCCAGACAGCCCGCCGATGATAACGTCATCTTCGACAATGCAATGCCCGGCCAGCGCAGCATTGTTCACCACGATCACCCGGTTGCCGACCTCTACGTCATGCGCGATATGGCAGCCTGCCATCAGCAGGCAGTCGTCACCGACCCGCGTCAGGCTGCCGCCACCCGCCGTGCCGGTATTGATCGTCACATGCTCGCGGATACGTACGCGCGCGCCAATCTCGAGCCGGGTCTTCTCGCCCTGGAATTTCAGATCCTGTGGAATTTCGCCAATGCAGGCAAAGGAATAGATCGTACTACCCGCACCGATGGACGTCTCGCCCGTCACCACGACATGGCTTTTCAGCGTCACGCCATCACCCAGGCGCACGTCCGGGCCAACATGGCAGAACGGGCCGATCACGCAGCCCGCGCCGATCTGCGCACCGTCCTCGACGATGGCACCGGGATGGATGCCGCTGCTGCTCATCCTGCCTTGGCTCCGCCAAGATCCATCATTGCGGTGAATGCCGCCTCGCAGGCCATTTCGCCGTTTACCGTGGCCACCCCGGAAAATTTCCATACCTTGCCGCCGGGCTTGCCACGCTGCGTCGTCAGGCGCATCTCCAACACGTCACCGGGCACGACCATCCGGCGAAACTTGCAGCTTTCGATCGCCATGAAATAGACCAGCATGTTCTTGTCCTGCATTTCCAGCGCCGTGCCTACCATGACGGCTGCGGTCTGGGCCATCGCCTCGATGATGGTGACGCCGGGCATGATGGGTTTGCCCGGGAAATGGCCCTGAAAATGCGGCTCGTTCATGGTCACATTCTTGATGCCGGTAGCCGATTGATAGCTATCGATATCGACCACCTTGTCGATCAGCAGAAACGGATAGCGATGCGGGATCAGTCGCTGAATCATGTGAATGTCGGCGGCTTGCAGCGGCTGGGTCATCTATATCCTTTCAGGCGCGGCAGCGCGCGCTATACGTTCCGGGGCTCTGCCCTGCACACCGGCAGGCAACCTACGGTCGAGGCCAAGTTGCGCAAATCTGTAGCAATTCAACCCGCATGGAGCAAGGCGCAGCCGTCACTCCGTCGCGGGCACATCACCCGAACGCGTCGGCGCGTCATCTGCCGGGCTTTCGGTATCGCCATCCTGCACGGTGCCCTCGGGCACCGGTGGCGTGCCTTCCTCGACATTCAGTTTCGATCCGTCGCCGATACGCGCATCGACACGGGCGACAGCCAGGTCGGTGATGTCTATCGTATCTGCCCGCAGCAGGACCTGCCGATTGTCAAGAATGATCTTGCCACCTGTCTCGCGCATGAGGTCGATCAAAATCGGCTCTGCCATACGCATCAGCGACAGCGGCGCGATCTCGCGACCGCGTTCCAGATCCCGCGCCTTGCGATCGTTTTCCTGCCGGATCGACCGCACCTTGGCATCAAACGCATCCGCCTCGGCACGGAATTCCTTAGGTTTCATGGTCTTTCGCGCGTCGGTCAGGGCCTGCTCTTCTGCGCGCAGTTCGGCCTCCAGTTCGCGGTTACTGGCGATCAGGCGATCCCGCTCTGCCTCATATTGCGCGGTGAGACGCTGCCCCACCAAGGTGCTGGAAAACAAACGATCCGGGTCAAGCGTCAGGATCTCGCTTTTGATTGTGCCGGTATCCTGCGCCTGAGCGGCACGTCCAGGCAGCAAAAGGCCTGGCGTGACGATAAAGGCCAGCGCACCAAACAGTGCGCTGGCCCATGTTATCCTGACCGCCGCTGCGCGCATCAGAAGGTCGAGGCGATAGACACGTCAAAGGACTGCGTCTTGTCGCCGGCCTCTTTCATCAGATCCTGTGAAAAGTTGAAGCGCAGCGGGCCGAAGGGGGATTTCCAGATCAACGACACGCCAACAGCCGAGCGTGGCTTGAAATCAACGGACGATACCGGCCCGGTCGCGCCGAACGTGTCCACATCCCAGATGCTGCCAACATCAAGAAACGCGCCGCCGGTCAGACCGTATTCATCGGGCAGGCCCAGCGGAAATTCCGCATCCAGCTTCAGCGCGGCATAGTAGTTACCACCGAGCTGTTCGTTTCCCTCCAGAGGGCCGATGCCGTTCGGCTCGAACCCGCGTATGATCTGGCCCGAGTAACGGTCAACCGCGCGGCTGTCATCGCTGCCGGTAAAGTTCAGCGCACCTGCCTCGATCGTCGCACGCAGCGTCACTTCTTCATTCAGGACCCTCGTCTGCGCGATGGCGCGGCCCGTCGTCTGAATGTATTCCTGATCCCCGCCAAGGCCGTAGTAAACCTGACCAAAGGACAGAAGGACCCCCGCATTGGGGTTCAAACCGGTTCGGCGCGTGTCGTAGGTATAATTGTAGCCTACGCCGCTTTCATATTCGCCGCCCTGAAGGGTTTCGGCCGCCAGGATGCCGCTTCTGCCGGTATAGTTGCTCATGTCCTTGTAGCCGGCCGAGTATTCCAGCCGCAAACGACCGTTTTCACTGACCGGAAAGGTCAGGCTGGGGCGGAAAGTGCCAATCGTCGTGTCATAGAATGCAAAGTCGCCGGTCGTCTCGATCAGCGCGAAGTCCAGCCCGAAAGCCACGTCGCGGCTGAGAAAGGCAGGCTCGACAAAGCTGATGCTGTAATTTGCCCGGTCCGCGCTGGCAGCGATTTGCGCTGACAGTTTCTGGCCGCGGCCAAGAAAGTTACGCTCGGCAAACCCGACCGAGAATCCGACACCGGAACTCGTCGAATAAGATGCGCCAAAGGACAGCGAGCCGGTGCTCTTTTCCTCGACGTCCACGTCGACGACGACCTGATCGGGGCGTGACCCCTCGCGCGCGTCTACCTCAGCCGTCTCGAAAAAATCCAGCGCACGGATCCGTTCTGCCGACTCGCGGATCTCGCGGGGATTGAACGGATCGCCTTCGACCGTATCGAACTGGCGCCGGATCACCCGGTCCAGTGTCGTCGTGTTACCTTCGATGTCGATCCGCTCGACAAAGATCCGCGGACCGCGCACCAGCGCGAATTCTACATCCAACGTCAGATCGCGGTCATTTCTGGTTATGCGTGGCTCTACCCGCAGGAAATCGACGCCGTTGCGCACACCCAGTCGCTCCATCCGCGCGATGGAATTCTCCACCTTTGACGGGGAATAGATCTCTCCCGGCTTGACCTTGAGCGCGGCCTGATATTCGGCCGCATCCGCGCCGGTCAACTCGCTGACCGTGGTGACGCGGCCAAAGCGGAATTGCTGACCTTCCTGAATGTTGAAGGTGATGAAATAGGTATCCCGCTCACGCGCCAGTTCGGCGTTGACGCCGGTCACGCGGAAATCGACATAACCGCGCGCCGCGTAGAAATCGGCCAGCACCTGCTTGTCGAACTCGATGCGGTCCTCGACGAACGTGTCCCGGTTGACCAGCGCCCGGAACAGGCCAGTCTGCTTGGAGCCGACGACGCGGCGCAGGCGGCCATCCGAATATGCGCGGTTGCCCACGAAACTGACGCGCTGCACCTCGATCTTTTTGCCTTCGAAAATTTCGAACACAAGATCGACGCGGTTGTCGCTGCGGCGGATCACCTTGGGACTGACGCGCGCGGCGCTACGGCCTGACTCGGCGTAGGCACCCACAATGGCGGCGGCGTCCCGCTCTGCCTTGGCCGGGTTGAACACTTGGCGCGACGCGCTCTCGACGATGCCCGACAGATCCTCGTCCTTGATCTTGGAGTTGCCCTCGAACGATATCTTGGAGATCGTCGGGTATTCCGTGACCTTGATTTCCAGCGTGTTTCCGCGCGGATTGATGGAAACCTCCTCGAACAGACCACTGGACAGGATCCGCTGGTAGGCGTCGTTCAATTCGGCCGCCGAAACGGTCTGCCCGCGGCCGATGCCCGCATAGGTCAGGATCGTCCCAGCCTCGATGCGCTGGTTTCCGGCGATGGCGACATTATTGAAGCGGTAGGACTGGGCCTGCGCCGGTAGCGGTGCCACCGAAAACGCCAGCGAAACGAGGCAGGCGGTGCCAAAACCGGCCTTGGCCCGCTGGTACGCCGAAGTGCGAATGCGCGATGCGCGCAGGGATTTCGGAAGTTTCATGAATACAACCCAGTCAGACAAGCTAATATGCATGTTCAGTAACGGGTAGAAGGGACCTTGTCAAAAAGCCTGTTTCGCCGGATCGAGATGCGTGTCGACTGTTGCGCACACGCCAAAGGCAGCCAACGCTGCCCTCGTTAGAATGACGCGATGAACGCCGCTGCGAAAAGCGCCAGAATGATCGCGCCCGAGAACAGCAAGCGGTCGGAATTGACGTCGATCAGCACGCCCATGCGGCGGTATCCGTCTGAAATGTGGCGCATGGGTCTATCTCCTCGCTGATCGCGGCGCCGTGATGACGGCGCCAAATTGCGGGTTGTATGACGCCGCAATGTGGCGAGAGGTGGCGCATAAATGTGGCAAGATCGGGGCGCGCCCCCGCCCTGCCCCGAAACTTGGCGACCACGCTCAATATCTGGGTCGTCTCGGCCGTTTATCGAATCACGGACACCAGATGTCGTTGAACAGCGCGAACAGCATCAGGCCCAGAATCAGGGTCAGACCGATGGTCATCATCACCCGTAATGCGCCGTCGCTGGGCGGTTTGCGGAACACCGCCTCGTATGCGTAGAACACCAAATGCCCGCCGTCCAGCACAGGGATCGGGAAAAGGTTCAGCAGCCCGACCGCCGTCGACAGCACCGCGATGAACCAGATGAAATTCTCTGCGCCCTGGCTGGCCATGGCGCCTGATGTCTGCGCGATGCCCAGAGGCCCGGACATATTGCAGCTACTGATCGCGCCCGTGATCATGTAGTATAGCCCCGAAATCGAGCTTGCCGCGACAGCATAGGTCTGACGCACGCCGTCAGTCACCGCCTGCACCGGCCCGACCCGCTCGGTGCCCGGCTCAAACGCCCAACCACCGGCGATGCCGATCCGCCACTGGGTCGTGAAACCGCCATCTTCCTGTGGCTCGTCCATGCGGCGCGGTGTCAGGCTCAGCTGTTGGCGCGTTCCATCGCGCCATACATCCAGTTGCAACGGCGCGCCGTTAGAGGACTCGACGATCTCCTTGAGTTGCGTAAAAGATGAAATCGGCGTCCCATTCACTGCGGAAATGACATCGCCAGCCTTCATCCCGGCACGGTAGGCGGCCGATTGCGGCGCCAGCGCCGTGACGATGGGCGGCAAGGGGTGCGGGCCAGGCACAGTCATCTGCTGGCCATCGCGCAGCACGCGGTAGTCCATGACCTGCTGGTCGGGCAGCGCAGAGGTGAACGCATCGAACGCGCCGCGATCCTCATAGCCCGGCATTTCGGTGCCCGCGATATCCAGAACCGTATCGCCAGGCTGCAACGCGATTCCCTGCGCCGGCAGGGGTTTCAGCGATCCCACCTGAAGCGGCTCGGCCATCTTGCCCTGCGCCAGGATCACGCCGCCAAAGATCGCGATCGACAGGATAAAGTTGAATACCGGTCCCGCCGCCACGGTTGCCGTGCGCGCCCACAGCGGTGCGCCATGCATCGTCTGACGCAAGCGTTCGGGCGGCGTGGCGGCCATGGCCGCGCTATCCTTGCCGCTGGCGGCGTCGGCGTCGCCCAGAAACTTGACATACCCGCCAAAGGGCAGCGCGGCGACCTGCCAGCGCGTGCCATGCCGGTCAACGCGCGAATACAGAACGGGGCCGAATCCCAGCGAGAAAACCTCGGCCTTGATGCCGGACCAGCGCCCAACGATGTAATGCCCATATTCATGAATCGCGACGATGACCGATAGCGCGACGACGAAGGCCGCAATCGTGCCCAGGGCACTGCCAAATTGCGGAAGAAGCGCTGAAATATCCAAAAACTGTCCTATTCTGTCGACGATGGTGCTGCAAAGCCGCCTCAAGCGGCGATCAGAAAGTCCATCTGTTGCCGTGTAAGGTGGTCGCAGCGGCGCACGCTTTCAAGCGTGATGTCGCCTGTCTGCGCATCGCAAAGGCCGTTATCCAGCGTGCGGGCGACCAGCGCGCTCATCTCCAGAAACCCGATGCGCCCGGCGATGAAATGGTCCAGCGCCCGTTCCTTGGCCGCGTTGAAGATGGTGCCTGCGTGGCCGCCCGCCGCCATCACCTGCCACGCCAGCGCCAGCGCAGGATAGCGCGCAGGGTCCGGCAGGGCGAAATCCAGACGCCCGATGGCGGCAAGGTCCAGTCGCGCCACCGGCAAATCGCGGCGATCCGGCCAGTTCAGCGCATAACCGATGGCATGGCGCATATCGGGCGGGCCGACATGCGCCATCAGTGCGCCGTCGCGGAATCCCACCAGCGCGTGCACGGTGCTTTGCGGATGCACGAGCACCTCGATCTGAGCCGGATCCAGCGCGAAGTATTCCTTGGCCTCAATAACTTCCAGCGCCTTGTTAAACATGGAAGCACTGTCAATCGTGATTCGTTGGCCCATGTCCCAATTGGGATGGGTCGACGCCTCGGCGACGCCGACATGCGCCAGATCCCCCAAAGGCCCGTCGCGGAAGGGACCGCCCGAGGCGGTGATGATCACCCGCTCGACCGCCGCGCGATCCTCGCCAATCAGGGCCTGAAAGATGGCGGAATGCTCGCTGTCCACTGGCAGGATGCGCGCGCCATGGCGGGCAGCCGTCGCCATCAGCAAGGGGCCGGCCGTGACCAGCGATTCCTTGTTCGCCAGCGCCAGCGTCGCGCCCTGCGTCAGCGCGGCCAATCCGGGGGCCAGCCCTGCAACGCCCACAATCGCGGACATGATCCAGTCCGCCGGGCGCTCTGCCGCCTCGATCAGCGCGCCCTCGCCTGCGCCCGCGTCGACGTCGCTGCCGGACAGGGCAGCACGCAGATCGTCCAGCAACTCAGGGTGGGCTGTCACGGCTATTTCTGCGCGCAATTCCCGTGCATCTGCGGCCAGTTGCGCAATATTGCGTCCGCCGGTCAACGCCACAACCTGAAATTCGTCCGGCGCGCGCCGGATCAGATCGAGCGTGTTCTGGCCGATAGATCCGGTCGCGCCCAGAATACTGACACGCCTCATAGGATCCCCGGCAGCATCCCGAAGAGCCACAGCGCCCCCACCAGCAGCATCGCGCCCAGCATGGCATCGAACCGGTCCAGCACGCCGCCATGGCCGGGGATCAGGTTTGAGCTGTCCTTGACACCCATGCGCCGCTTGATCCAGCTTTCCCAGATATCACCCGCCTGCCCGGTCACCGCGACCAGCGCCGACATCACCATCAGCTGGGCGCCAACGCCGAGATAGAGGCCGAAGCCAAGGCCCATCACTGCGCCAGCCAGCCAGCCGGCAATGGTGCCCGACCACGTTTTCTTGGGGCTGATTGCCGGCCAGAATTTCGGCCCGCCGATTGCGCGGCCCGCGAAATATCCTGCAACATCAACCGATATGACCACACAGATCACCCACAGTATCCACGCCAGACCGGCCTCCACGCGCAGCAATGCCGCCGTATAGCACGCCAGCAGGATGCACGCCGCATAGACGGCGAACAGGACGCGGCGCTGCGCCAGTTGCCACGCGCCAAAGCCTGCGACGAACACCAGTCCCGGCAGCGCCAGCCAGACCGGCAGTGCCCATGCCACGGCCAGTGCCAGCCCCGCGATCACCCCCATGCCCGGCGCCCAAGCGTCGCCACCCAGCATGCGCGACAGTTCCCACACCATGGCGCCGCCGATGATCCACAGCGCGGCGGCAAAGATCATGCCCCCTGCCCAGAGCAGCACGATTCCGGCGACAATCATCACCGCGGCCGAGATCATACGGGCATTCAGATCGTTCCAGCGTGCAGGCAGGCTCATGGTTTGGCTCCTCCGTATCGGCGATCGCGTCCACCGTATCCCGAAACGATCCCGGCAAAGATCTCTTTCGTAAAATCGGGCCAGAGCGTATCGACGAATTCATATTCCGCATAGGCCGACTGCCAAAGCAGGAAATTGGAAATCCGCGCCTCGCCAGAGGTGCGGATAACCAGATCAGGGTCGGGTAAAACCCTTGTATCCAGATATCTTGTCAGCGTTTCTTCATCCACATCCGCCGGGCTTAGATTGCCTGCGGCAACGTCCTCGGCCAAGTTCTTGATCGCGCGGCTCACCTCGTCGCGGCTGCCGTAGTTCAGCGCGATGGTCAAGTGGATGCGGTCATTATCTTCGGTGATGCACTCAAGCTCGTCCATCAGGGCGATCAGCTTGGCGTCCAGTCGCACGCGGTCCCCGATGAACCGCACGCGCACGCCTTCGTCACGCAAGGCGCGCGTTTCCTTGGTGATGTAGCGGCGGAACAGATTCATCAGCCCGGCGACCTCGGTCTGGGTACGCTTCCAGTTCTCTGTCGAAAAGGCAAAAACGGTCAGGTACTTGACCCCCAGATCTGGGCAGGCGTTGACGATTTCGCGCACACGCTTGGCGCCAGCATGATGGCCGAAAAGACGCGGACGCCCGCGCGCCTGCGCCCAGCGGCCGTTGCCGTCCATGATCACGGCCACGTGGCGCGGGCCCTGCTGCGCCTCGGGGCCGGGCGTCCCTGCCCCCGCGCTGTCTGTGCCCTTGCGCCGTAACATCTCAGACCTGCATGATCTCGGCCTGCTTCGTCTCCAGCGACTCGTCGACGCGGCTGATAAAGCGGTTGGTCAGGTCCTGCACCTCGGTTTCCCAGAACTTCTGGTCATCCTCGGACATGCCGTCGGCCTTGCCCTTCTTGATCTGGTCCATGCCATCGCGGCGCACATTGCGCACGGCCACGCGCGCATGTTCGGCATATTGCGAGGCGACCTTGGTCAGATCGCGGCGCCGCTCTTCGTTAAGTTCTGGAATCGGCAGCATGATGATCGTGCCGTTCATCTGAGGGTTGATCCCCAAGCCGCTGTTGCGAATGGCTTTTTCAACCTTGTTGACCAACCCTTTGTCCCACACGTTGATCGTGACCATCCGCGGCTCGGGCACGTTGACGGTGCCGACCTGATTGATCGGGGTCATCTGCCCATATGCGTCCACCATCACCGGCTCGAGGATCGAGGCGCTGGCGCGGCCCGTGCGCAGGGACGCGAATTCGGTTCTGAGCGAAGCGATCGCCCCTTCCATGCGCCGCTCCAGATCGGCGGTGTCGATTTCGATATCGTCGGCCATAGTCATCTATCCTCTGCGGTCTGTCGCCCTGCGCTGCGCATCCTATTAGCGTCAGTCGTGCACTGTTGTATAGGTGCCTTCCCCGGCCAGGATGCTGCGAAATCCCCCCGGCTCGTCCAGACTGAAGACGATGATCGGCAGATTGTTGTCGCGCGCCAGTGCGATGGCGCTGGCATCCATCACCTTCAGATGCTTGGCCAGCACATCGTCATAGCTGATTTGGTCATAGCGCACGGCATCGGAGTGCGTCATCGGGTCCTTGTCATAGACGCCGTCGACCTTGGTGCCTTTCAGAATCGCCTCGCAGGCCATTTCATTGGCACGCAGCGTCGCGGCGGTGTCGGTCGTAAAATACGGGTTGCCGGTGCCGGCGGCAAAGATGCACACGCGGTTTTTCTCCAGATGGCGCACGGCGCGGCGGCGGATATAGGGCTCGGCCACCTCGTCCATGCGGATGGCGGAAATGACCCGGCAAAAGACGCCCAGTTCTTCCAAGGCGCTCTGCATCGCCAGCGCGTTCATAACGGTCGCCAGCATGCCCATGTAGTCGGCCGTCGTGCGCTCCATCCCCTGCGCGCTGCCCTGAAGCCCGCGAAAGATATTGCCGCCGCCGATCACCATGCAGATCTGGACGCCCATGTCGTGAACAACCTTCACCTCGCGCGCGATCCGCTCAACTGTCGGGGGGTGCAGACCATAGGCGGTGTCGCCCATCAGCGCCTCGCCCGAGATTTTCAGCATCACGCGCCGAAAGGTTGTCTTGGGGGTGTCGCTGTCCGTCATGGCGGGCTCCGTGCTGGGCATCTGAGGCGGTCTGGCGCGCAAAATGTCGCAATTGGCAGCATAGTTCAATCGCTTAAACGGCCGCCGCCCGCAGCCGACTGCGGTAAAATGCGCTGCGGGGCCTCGCGCCCGCCAGTCCGGCGCGCTAGAACGCCGCCATGCTGGAGCATTTGAACATTACAGCCGATGCCCCCGTGTTGATCGCCGGGCCGACCGCTTCGGGCAAATCCGCGCTGGCGCTAGCGATTGCCGAACGGCTGGGCGGCGTCGTGGTCAATGCCGATTCCATGCAGGTCTATGCCGGTTGGCGCATCCTGACCGCCCGTCCCAGCGCGGAGGAGGAGGCGCGCGCGCCCCACGCTCTGTATGGTCATGTCGCGCAGGAGGCCGAATATTCCGTCGGCCACTGGCTTCGCGATGTCGCCCCCCTGCTGACGGGCGGCGCGCGGCCCGTCATCGTCGGCGGTACCGGCCTTTATTTCAGCGCCCTGACCGAAGGGTTGGCTGACATCCCGCCAACCCCCGCCACGATCAGGGCCGAGGCGGATGCCCTGCGCAATGCGGGCGCAGTGCAGCAGATGATTGGCGCATTGGACGAGGCAACCTGCAACCGCATCGACCTGCGCAATCCGATGCGCGTACAGCGGGCATGGGAGGTGCAGCGCACGACCGGGCGCGGACTGGCCGAATGGCAGGACGCAACACCGCCGCCCCTGCTGCCGCTGGCGCGCGCGCACGCGCTGTTGCTCGAAGCGGAGCCGGACTGGCTGAATGCGCGCATCGCGGGCAGGCTGGGCGCGATGCTGGCAGCCGGAGCGCTGGACGAGGTGCGCGCCAACATGTCCCATCTCGACGCCGGTCACCCCAGCGCAAGGGCCATCGGCGCGCCCGAACTCGCGGCGCATCTGCGCGGCCAGATCACCCTAACCGCAGCCGAGGAAGCCGCTATCATCGCCACGCGGCAGTTTGCCAAACGCCAGCGGACCTGGTTTCGCGCCCGTATGGGTGCCTGGCAACGCATCTTGCTGCCGGAAAACCGCTGATTTTCATTTTCGCAATATTTTTTGATTTATTCGAGCCTCAAAGGCACGGTATTCTTGCCGCAATAGTACCAATAGGCTCTGCCCCATGACCACTGCGCCCAATATCATGACTATCGCGCAGTGGGCGCATGGCGCCTCTTGGCGCCTGACCCTTCCGCACAGCCAGTCACATCATGCGCTGATCTGGATCACGCGCGGGCAGGCGCGCGCGACAGTCGGCGGGGTGCGCCGGGGCGTTGGCACGCATAACGCGCTTGTCGTCCCTGCTGGAACGCTGTTTTCACTGGATATAGGGCCGGGCTGTTATGGTCAGGTGTGCCTGATTCCTTCCGGCGGACCCGCCTTGATGCCGGACGAGCCCGAACACCTGCGCATCCGCGAGGCCCAGGCGCAGGCCGAGCTGACGGCGCTGCTGGACGCAATGGCGCGCGAGGTATCCCAGGAACGCCCGTTCGCGGACGAGGCAACCCAGGCGTTGGCAATCATGATCACCGTGTGGCTGCGCCGCGCGCTGATCGGACAAGAACCCAGCCCCCGCCTCACTGCAGCGCGGCGGCTGGTCGTCGCCTATGCGGCGATGGTCGAGCAAAGCCATGCGACGGGCCAACCGATGGCCGCCTATGCCCGCGACCTGGGTGTGACCCCCACGCATCTGGGCCGCAGTTGCAAGGCGTGCTGCGGGCTGACCGCTGCCGATCTGCTGGTGCAGCGAACCCTTCATGCCGCGCGCGAACGGCTTGAGGATGGTGATGATGCGATTCGGCATGTCGCGGCGCAGCTGGGATTTGGCAGCGCCGCCTATTTCTCGCGGTTCATTCAGGCGCATACGGGCGCCAGCCCGTCCACCTTGCGCCGCAAGGCAAAGGCGGTCCGGGATGCGGCCTAGCTGCCCCAGATCACCCGGACATAATTGGTGGTTTCCTCGTAGGGCGGCACGTCGCCATATTTCTTGACCGCCTCGGGACCGGCATTGTACGCCGCTAGCGCCAGCCGCCACGATCCGAATTCGCGATACTGAATTGCCAGGTAGCGCGCGCCGCCTTCCAGGTTTTGCCGGGGATCGTGCGGATCGACCCGCAGCACCGCTGCTGTGCCCGGCATCAACTGGGCAAGACCGATTGCGCCCTTGTGCGACAGCGCCGTCGCCTTCCATCCGCTTTCCTGCTGGATGAGTCGCAAAAACAAATCCTCTGGCACGGCGTGTTTGCGCGCCGCCTCCTTGGCCAATTTCAGGAATTCACCACGATAGGCGCCGGAATAGGCCTTTGCACCGCCCCATTTGGTCGGTGTATTGATCCGCTCGGGCTGAAGCCGCACGGATGCCTTGTATTGCGAGGCCGCTCGGTTATCCAGAACGCTGGTGTGGGATTTGAACTGGGTGCCGCGGTTCTTGGTCGACAGGATTTCGGCCTGCGCCGCCTGCACCACCATGACTGCCCCGCCCAACGTTAGCGCCGCGTTGAAAAATCGTTTCATTTGAATACCCGATCCCGTCCCAATGGAGTTCAGTTACCCGATTCCGCGGGCAATTTCCAGCTTTCTGCGCGATCCCGGTGCCGGGCCCACCTGCGGCCAGATTATTTTAGGCTGGCGTTAATCCTGCTCAGGTGATGTAACACAAAGTCAAATTCCAAGCTCTATCAGGAGAACGCGCATGGCCGGGTCGGTTAACAAAGTCATCATCATCGGCAATTTGGGTCGCGATCCAGAGGTGCGCACGTTTCAGAACGGCGGCAAGGTATGCAACCTGCGCATTGCCACCTCCGAGACGTGGAAGGACAAAAGTACCGGCGAGCGGCGCGAAAAGACCGAATGGCATTCCGTCGCGATCTTCAACGAAGGTTTGGTGCGCATCGCTGAGCAATATCTGCGCAAGGGCTCAAAGGTTTATATCGAGGGGCAGTTGCAAACCCGCAAATGGCAAGACCAGTCCGGTCAGGACCGTTATTCGACCGAGGTGGTTCTGCAGGGCTTCAACGGCGCGCTGACCATGCTGGATGGTCGCAGCGAAGGCGGTGGCGGTGGCGGCGGCTATTCCGGCGGTGGCGGTGGCGGTGGCGGTTACGAAAGCGATGGCGGCTATGGCGCGCCGGATGATCGCGGAGGCCCGTCGTCGGGCGGATCTTCGGGCGGCGGCAGTGCTCCGTCCCGCGATTTCGACGACGAAATTCCATTCTGATCGGAAAATTAATCATACCTTAGCCATGCGCGCTGTTTACTGGCGCGCATGGATATCGACTTTGGCCCGCCTGACCGGCACGGCGATCTGCCCGGCACCCCGCTGCAACAATGCGGCACCTACGCGGCTGTCATGGCCGCATTTGGCTGCGTGTCGGCCCTCGCCGATATTCACGATTGTGGCATCCTGGTAGGCCGTGCGCGCGTCCATGTGCGACGCTTTGGCCCGCTGCGCATGGCATGGCTGCCACGCGGGCCTGTCTGGACGGATGCGGCCACACACGTTCTACAGCAGCGCGCAGTGGCGGCCCTGCCCCGCGCCGCGCCATGGCGCGCGGTCTGGGCGATGGGCAGCGCACCGGGCGCAGCCC
>JBLWYG010000058.1:0-15041 GCA_048267045.1 Roseovarius sp.
ATCGCCGACTTCATGGCCGGATCGATCGAGTATCTGACGCCGGGCAATGACGAGGACCACTGGGACCTGATCGAGGGGCAAGGCAGCCTGTTCCACGTGTCCTATTCCGGTGTGACGCTGGCGCTGATCCATGGCGGCCAGCCCGACGCGCTGATCCTGTGCCACGAACCGACGCGCACCCACATGCGCGGCCTGCCCGGCTATAGCCTGCCCAGTCTGGAGCAGTTGCGCGATACCGCCCTGCCCCTAGCGCAGGTCGCCAACCCGGCGTGCCGGGTGGTCGGCATCGCCGTCAATACCCAACACATGAGCGAAGGGGACGCGCGCGCCTATCTGGAGGACGTCTCGCGGCGCATGGATTTACCTGCCACCGACCCCTATCGCTTCGGTGCGGGCGTTCTGGTGGATGCGCTGGCGGCTTTGTAACTGGTGGGATCGGCGCTGGATTGCCTGCGTCGGAATTTGAGTATTTCCGGGAACATTGAAAGGCAAAATGCATGCAGGTTTCGGTAACGCGTGATGTTTTCAGGCTGGCACAAGTGTTTACCATCAGTCGCGGCTCGCGCACGGAGGCGCAAGTGCTGACCGTAACGGTGAGCGACGGCGTGCATCAGGGGCGCGGCGAATGCGTGCCCTATGCGCGCTACGGCGAGACATTGGACAGCGTCACCGCGCAGATCGAGGGCGCTTCGGTGACGGATCGCGCCGCGCTCTATACGCTGCCCGCCGGGGCGGCGCGCAATGCGCTGGACTGCGCGCTGTGGGACCTGGAGGCAAAGCGCACCGGCCGCCGCGTGTGGGAATTGGCCGGATTGCCTGAACCCCGGCCCGAGATCACGGCCTATACCTTGTCGCTGGACACGCCCGAGGCGATGCAGGCCCAAGCGGCCGAAAATGCGTTTCGCCCCCTTCTGAAGATCAAGCTGGGCACCCCCGATGACATGGCCCGGCTGGAGGCCGTGCGCGCAGGCGCGCCGAAATCGACGATCATCGTCGATGCCAATGAGGGGTGGAGCGCCGAAATCTATGCCGAACTGGCGCCGCACCTTTCGCGCCTTGGCGTTGCGCTGGTGGAACAGCCGCTGCCTGCGGGCGAGGATGAGGCGCTGCTGGGCATGGCGCGCCCCGTGCCCGTCTGCGCCGACGAATCCTGCCACGACCGCGCCAGCCTGGCCGCGCTCAAGAGCAAGTATGACGTAGTCAACATCAAGCTGGACAAGACCGGCGGCCTGACCGAGGCGCTGAAACTGCGCCGCTCGGCCCAAAGCCAGGGCTACCGCGTGATGGTCGGATGCATGGTCGGCAGCAGCCTGGCCATGGCGCCCGCCACGCTGGTTGCGCAGGGCGCGATGGTGACGGATCTTGACGGGCCGCTGCTTCTGGCAGAAGACCGCGACACACCGCTGAAATTCGACAGCGCCGGGGTGCACCCCCCCGCGCCGGACCTTTGGGGATAAACCATCATGCGCATAGTCTACGTGAACGGCGATTACCTGCCCCAGGGCGATGCGAAGATCTCAGTTTTCGACCGCGGCTTCCTGATGGCCGATGGCGTCTACGAGGTTACCAGCGTGCTGGGCGGCAAGCTGATCGATTTCGACGGCCATGTGAAACGGCTGGAGCGATCGCTGAGCGAGTTGAACATGCGCGCGCCGGACGCCATGGACGATCTGCTGGCGATCCACCGCGAGCTGGTTGCGCGGAATGATCTTACCGACGGGCTGATCTACCTGCAGGTCACACGCGGCAACCCCGGCGACCGGGATTTTCATTACCCGCCTGCGGATACGCCGCCGACGCTGGTGCTGTTCACGCAGTCCAAGCCCGGCTTTGCGGCCTCGCCGCTTGCCCAGCGCGGGGCGCGGGTGATTTCAGTGCCCGACATGCGCTGGGGCCGCCGGGATATCAAGACGGTGCAGCTTCTCTACCCCTCGATGGCCAAGATGATGGCGCAGGAGGCGGGCGTCGACGATGCTTGGCTCGTGCAGGACGGCCACGTGACCGAGGGTACGTCGAACAACGCCTATATCGTCAAGGAGGGGCGCATCATCACCCGCGCGCTCAGCCATGACATCCTGCACGGTATCACCCGCGCCGCCGTCCTGCGCTTTGCCAGCGAGGCACAGATGGAAATCGAAGAACGCAGCTTTACCCTGGACGAAGCGATAGACGCGGACGAGGCATTCTTCACCTCTGCCAGTGCCTTCGTCATGCCCGTGGTGGAAATCGACGGCACCGCCGTCGGCAATGGCAAGCCTGGCCCCGTCGCGACCCGGCTGCGCGAAATCTACATCGAAGAAAGCCGCAAGCGCGCGATCTGACAGGTCGGCGCGCCACGGCTTTTTCTTGGTAAAAATACCCATAGCGCCGGTGCAACCTGCCTGCGCGCTCAGCTTTTGTCGCCGACATTTTCTGCGAACGACACTTTGAACGCGTCCTGTTGGGCCGCGCTGGTCTCGGTCTGGTGGTTCGCCTTCCACTCGGCCATCGTCATGCCATAGTAGATCTCGCGCGCCTCATCCTTACCCATGTCGATGCCGCGTTCGTTTGCGGCCTCCTGATACCAGCGGCTCAGGCAGTTGCGGCAGAACCCGGTGAGGTTCATCATGTCAATATTCTGCACATCGGTGCGATCCTCCATCAGATGCTTGCGCAACCTGCGGAATGCCGCCGCCTCCAGTTCGATTTGTAACTGCTCATCCATGTTCTCACTCCCTCTTAGCTGTCATCCGGCAGCACGCGCTTGGCGTAGGCGCTGTCCAGATCGGCCAGGTTCACCGACAGGCTGTGTACCTGCGGCAGCGTCTCTGCCATGACGCGCAGGATCGTCTGCGCCAGATCTGATTTGGTGTCGTCATCGCGTCCAGGCAAGAGCATCAGTGTCGCATGGGCATAGCTTTGCCCCTGCGTGCCCAGCAAATGCACGCCTGATTGCCGCGTGCGCAGTTTCAGCGCCTCCGGCCTCGGAATCGCCGGATGGGCAGCCAACGCCTCGAACAACGCGGCGCAGAGCGCCTGCAACGCAAGCGGCGATGCAGCATCCGGCGAATGATCTATCAAAACATGCGGCATGACGGTCCCTTGATTACAGCCCTTCACGGGCCAGCGTGTCGACCAGAATGGACGCAAGGCGTGCGGCCCAGGCGCGCTGCTGCGCCACGGTCTGGATCAGATCATTGCGCAGCTCGATCAGCACGTTGGGCCGCCGCTCTGCAATGGCATGCCGCGCGATGGTATCGCCCGGCAGGTGGCCCGTATAGGGCTGATTGTCGCCCACGCTCAGGTCCGGCTCGGCCCGCAGCCGCGCCAGCAAGGGGTACGCCAGCCGCGTGTCAGTCGAATAGAGCAGTCCCATTTGCCAAGGACGCGGCGCGTGGCCCCGCAGCTGCGGGGTATAGCTGTGGATCGACACGATCACCGGCGCATTGCGCTGTGCGGCCTGCTGCGCCACGGCGCCATGGTAGGGCCTGTGGCAACGCCTCAGCCGCTCGTCCATGTCAAGGTCACTTATACCACGATTGCCCGGAATGATGGTGCCGTCATAGAGCTGCATGATCAGCGTCGGATCATCCTCACCGCGATTCGGGTCGATCACCAGCCGCGAGAACCGTGACAGGATCGCGGGGCCGTTGAGCGCAGCAGCCAGCGCACGGCTGACCCCTTCGGCGCCGGGATCATAGGCGATGTGGCGCGCCATGTCGCCCGGCCCCACCCCCAGCGTGCCGCCATCCACAAAATCTGGCACAGTGTTGGAGGCGTGATCGCAAAGCACCACCCACCGACCGTCGCGCCCGGCGCCGTCTATGACGAATGGCTGATATGTCATTTCATGCGATCCACCCCTGTTTCGCCCCGCGCGTTGCATGAAATGCTGGCATCGCGGGCCGGGCAATGTTAGCGATAACCTAAACGACGCCCCTCACATCTAGGGAATCCCACATATGAGACGCCATCGCAACGTCAAGATCGTCGCCACACTCGGCCCCGCCTCGGAATCATACGACATGATCCGCGCCCTGCACGAGGCCGGCGCAGACGTGTTCCGCCTGAACATGAGCCACGGCGATCACGAGGGCATCCGCGAAAAGCACAGGATCATCCGGCAGGTCGAAAAGGATCTGGACAGCCCGATCTGCATCCTGGCCGACCTTCAGGGACCCAAGCTGCGCGTCGGTGTCTTTGCCAATGACGAGGAGGAGCTGGTGCCCGGCGCGGCCTTCCGGCTCGACCTGGACAAGGCCGAGGGCGACGCGACCCGCGTCAACCTGCCCCACCCCGAGATTTTCGCCGCGCTGAAGCCGGGCGCGAGCCTGCTGGTCAATGACGGCAAGATCCGCCTGACCGTCACCGATTGCAGCAAGGACCACGCCAATTGCGAGGTCATCGTCGGCGGCACCATCAGCAACCGCAAGGGCGTGAACGTGCCGGATGTGGAACTGCCGCTGGCCGCGCTGTCGAAAAAGGACCGCAAGGATCTGGAATTCGTCTGCCAGCTAGGCGTCGACTGGCTGGCGCTCAGCTTCGTGCAGCGCCCCGAGGATGTGACCGAAGCGCGCGAACTCGCGGCCGGGCGCGCGGCGATCCTCAGCAAGATCGAAAAACCGTCCGCTGTGACCCGCTTCAACGGGATTCTCGCCGCCTCGGACGGCATCATGGTGGCGCGCGGTGATCTGGGCGTGGAGCTTCCCGTTCAGAACGTGCCGCCGATCCAGAAACGTCTGGTACGCGCCTGCCGCGCCGCTGCTAAACCGGTGATCGTCGCCACCCAGATGCTGGAATCGATGATCGAATCGCCCGTGCCCACCCGCGCCGAGGTCAGCGACGTGGCGACCGCGATCTACGAGGGCGCCGACGCCATCATGCTGTCGGCGGAATCGGCAGCCGGCCAGTATCCGATCGAGGCCGTGACAACGATGGACAACGTTGCGCGCGAGGTCGAAAACGATCCGACCTACACCCAGATCATCGAGGCATCACGCATTGCCGTGCGCACCAGCGTCGCCGACGGCATTGTGGCCGCGGCCCGTGAAATCGCGGAGACGACCAATATCAAGGCGATCTGCTGCTTTACGCAATCCGGCACAACCGCCCTTCTGACCGCGCGCGAACGGCCCCGCGTGCCGATCATCGCCATGACGTCGCTGCGCGGCACCGCGCGGCGCCTGTCGCTGAGCTGGGGGGTCAACTGCGTCATGACGCCCGAACTGGACCGTTTCAAGCAGGCGGTCATCATCGCCGCACGCGCCGCGCGCTCGCAGGGCTACGCAAGCACGCTGGACCAGATCGTCGTGACGGCAGGCGTGCCTTTCAACGTGCCGGGCACCACGAACATCCTGCGCGTCGCACCATGTCAGGAAAGTTTGATTTACGCCACCGATCCAAGCTAAGGTGCGCGGGCACAAAGCGGAACGGCGCATCATGACCCCTGACCTGATACTGGTGATCGGCATCGTGCTGGTCGTATTCTCGGTCCCTGCGATCGTCTCGGCGATCTCGGACCGGCGTCCGCCGCGCGTTGCGGCACTGGTCTTGATCGCCGGAGGCTGCCTTGCAGTCTGGGCGATCCAGCAAAGGCCGGGCGGATACAGTCTGAATGACGTGCCGCGTGCTTTTGTCCGGGTTGTCGGGCAGGTCATCCGCTAACGCGCATTGCCCCTTGCGCCGCCCCGCCATCGCCCCTAAAAGGCAGGCTTCACCCGCGCGTCCGGCCAGAAGTGGCATGCCGAGTCGCGCGTTCGACCGAACTTCCAGAGGAGCCGGAAATGCCCAAGATGAAAACGAAATCGAGCTGCAAGAAGCGATTCAAGATCTCGGCCTCTGGCCGTGTGATCGCAGGTCAGGCCGGCAAACAGCACGGCATGATCAAGCGCAGCAACAAGTTCCTCCGCAATGCGCGCGGAACCACCACCCTGTCAAAGCCTGATGAAAAGATCATCAAGCCGATGATGCCCTACGCGCGCTAAGGAGGATCACACATGTCCCGAGTCAAAAGTGGTGTCGTCACGCACGCCCGTCACAAGAAGATCATCAAAGCAGCCAAGGGCTACTATGGCCGCCGCAAGAACACGTTCAGGGTTGCCACGCAGGCGGTCGACAAGGCCAATCAATACGCCACGCGCGATCGCAAGAACCGCAAGCGGAGCTTCCGCGCGCTGTGGATCCAGCGGATCAATGCGGCCGTGCGCAGCCATGACGAAGCGCTGACATACAGCCGCTTCATCAACGGCCTGACGCTGGCCGGCGTCGAGGTTGATCGCAAGGTTCTGGCCGATCTGGCCGTTCACGAACCCGCAGCCTTCGCTGCAATCGTCGAGCAGGCCAAGGGCGCATTGTCCGCCTGAGCCAAGCCTCAGAATACAGATACCAAAACGCCGCCGGATCGCCTCCGGCGGCGTTTTTCGTGGCGCGCGTCACTCATTCTTCTTGCTGAAAATATCCTGGGGGACCGGCGAGGTCTGCAACGAACTCGCCGTGGGGGGGCACCGCCCCCGCGCGCCCATCAGAACAACCGCAGCACCAGAACAATCAGCGCTGCCGGTATCAGAACGGGATGCAGAACATGATCGAACCAGTTGCTGCTGCCACAGCCCAAGACCCAGATTGCCTGCGCCGCCACCGCCAGCACCGGCAGGAACAGCGCCCCTTGCCATAACCCCAGCGCGCACAGTGCCAGCGCCATGATCGCTACGGGCCAAGGCGCATATCCCAGACGATAGACGTCAAGCGAAACAGCCCCCGCTGCACTGGCAAGGAACGCTATGTACAGCAAGACGAAGATCAGCAATTGGACAGTGCCGAACGGCTGCACCGGCGCGCCCAGATGGGCCGCCATCTGGCGCAGGATCAGCAGTGGCAGCACGATGCCGATCGGCCCCAGTACGGCAACCAATCCCCGCAGCGGCACCGTCTCCCGAAACAGGACCGCGCAGACCGCGCCCAGCGCCAGACCCAATGTCAGGCTAACCGGCAGCTCCAAACCCAGGCTGAGCGCGCCCCATGCCATCCAGCCCAGAAGCAGCGCCAGCCACGCGGTCGACGCCATCGCGCTCATGCGCCCAGCGCCCAGGCGAGGTTGAACACATGCGCGCGAATGCCCGCCTTGGCCCCCACACTATAGGTCAGTACGACGCGCCCATCCGGCAGGGCGCGCATCATCGGATAGCGGGCGTCGCCGCCACCCTCCTCCAGCCTGTGCAGATGGCGCCACGTATTGCCGCCATCCTCGCTAAGCGTCAGGCTCAGGATGCTGCCGTCCTTCGCATTGTCATTGACCGCCATCAATATGCGGTCCCCGCCCAATGCCAGCGCCGCGACAGGTGCGGATGGGTTGGGAATGTCCGTCTCATGCACCGCCTGCCAGCTTTGCCCGCCGTCGTCGCTGCGGCTCATCAGTAACCGCTTCGCACCGGACCCGAAATTGCGCAGGAACGCCACGGCCCGGCGCGCATCCAGCGGCACGACCATCGGCTGAATCGCCTTCATCGGCCCGGTCATCCGGCGCATATCGCGGACCTGGCCCCTCCCGTCCAGCCGCACCAAGGCCCCATAGGTCTGGCCCATTTCAAAATAGGCGGGCAAGGCGTGACTGCCATCCGCATATTCAACCACGGGCGATTTCACCAAAAAAGAACGGTTGAGCAGCGGCGACAGGTTCAGCTTGCGCGCAACCTGCGGCCCGCCCGGCCCCATGCGCACATCCGCGACTGACGCCATCGCCCAGCCGCCGACCGATACCACTGTCGCGTATAGCGCGTCCGGCACTGCATCATTCTGAACAGTGTTGCCCAGTGTCACCACCAGTTGCCGTGGTTCGAACGCGTCCGACAGCCCGCCGCGCGTCACACGCGGCGTCACCGGTGACACTCTATCCGCGTCAACATCGACACCAACGATGTCGACGTCGGCGCGCGCCTCCTGCGAGCCTTCGAACCAAAGGATGCTGTAACCCCCGTCCCGCAGGACGATCCCCGGCGAATGCGCCTCCCCCGCGGGTGCCGAATAGTCCAGCACCGTCTCAAACATCGGTGCATCGCCCATCGCCATTGGCGCAGGCACCGCCCAGTCCCAAACCAGCGGCACATCGCGGCGGATCGCCCACGCGCTGAGCCCTACGCTCAGCGCGGCCAATCCCAGCATGGCGATCTGCACGGCGCCCACGCCGCTCAACCGACCTTAAGGACGATCTTGCCGATATGGGCGCTGCTTTCCATATAGGCATGCGCCTTGGCGGCATCGGCCAGCGCATAGGTGCTGTCCATCACCGGCGCGATCCGGCCCGCGGCCAGCAGCGGCCAGACGTTTTTCAGCAGCGCCTCCGCAATCCGGGCCTTGGCGATGTCATTCTGTGGGCGCAGGGTGCTGCCAGTGATCGTCAGTCGGCGCATCATTACATGGGCAAAGTTCAGCTCGACCTTGGGACCGCTGAGAAACGCAATCTGCACCAGCCGCCCGTCATCGGCCAGCGCGCGCACGTTGCGTGGGATGTAATCGCCGCCGACCATGTCGAGGATCAGGTCGGCCCCGCCCTCGGCCTTCAGGACATCGACAAAATCGTCGGTCTTGTAGTTGATCGCCCGCTCTGCGCCCAACTCCAAGCACTTCGCGCATTTCTCGTCCGAGCCGGCGGTGGTAAATACCCGCGCTCCCAGCACATTCGCCAGCTGGATCGCAGTGGTGCCGATCCCGGAGGATCCGCCATGCACCAGAAATCGCTCGCCCGCCTGCAAGCCGCCGCGCTGGAACACGTTGGACCAAACGGTAAAGAACGTCTCGGGCAGGCAGGCGGCCTGCGCCATGTCCATGCCGTCGGGGATCGGCAGGCAATGGGCGGCGGGGGTGGCAACGTATTCGGCATATCCGCCACCGGGCAACAGCGCGCAGACGCGGTCGCCGATCTTCCAATCGGTGACCCCGCTGCCCACGGCCGCAATCTCGCCCGATGCCTCCAGCCCCGGCAGATCGCTGGCGCCCTGGGGCGGCGCGTAGGCGCCCGCGCGTTGCAGCGCGTCGGGGCGGTTCACGCCGGCATAGGCCACGCGGATCACCACCTCGTCGCTGCGCGGCTCGGGGCGGGGTCGGGTGCAAAGGTGCAGGACATCCGGCCCGCCCGCCTCGGTGATCTCAACAGCCTGCATCGTATCGCTCATATTCTATCCTTATCAACGCTTGCCGGACCAATGGCCGGGCATATCGTCCTCCTTGCGCGGCGCGCGGATCTGGTTCAGCAGTGCCATCGGTCCGGCCATCAGCGCGCTTGCCAGCTTGCTGCCCCGCGCCTTCGCCTTGATCTTTTCGATCTGCATGACATCGTCGATACGCCTGTCCAGAAACTCCCACGTCGCCGCATGATCCGGGCTGTCATCGCCCAGCCAATAGAGCACGGTCGAGCCGTAAACCCCCGACAAAGTCGCGCGTTTGGTGTACCAGTTCACATCGTCCGAAGTATCGCCCAAGGCGGTCCAGATATGATCGGCGGTCTGCCATAACGCGCGGGTGCCATCGGCGGCGTGGTGCGGCAGCGCGAACAGGGTCATGCCCCGGCGCACCATTTCAGGCTCCGCGCCCTCCAGCCGCCAGCGCACGGCGGCGGCGATCCGGTCGCGAAACCGCATCTCGCTCAGATCCGCCTCCGCCAGCCGGTCCAGCATGGCGCGGTCCCCGGCAGCATGGTAGGCCAGCGCCAGATCCACCGCCCCGCGCGGGCAGGCGGCGCGGGCCACGGCCATGTCCACCCCGGCGTCGCGGGCCGAGGCGGCAAAGGCGGCCTCGCTCCACCCGTCGAAGGGCACATGGGCGGCGGCGGCGTCCAAAAGCTTGCCTATGATGTCGGTCTGCATGGCGTCCTCCTGTTATCATCCACCCTAGACATATAGGGCAGGGTTTGCTATAGACGCGCTTCCTGCAAATCATGCAAATTTAACCAGGAAGGTGGTGACACCACATGCAGGTTAGTGTTCGCGACAACAATGTCGATCAGGCGCTTCGTGCCCTGAAGAAGAAACTGCAGCGCGAAGGCGTATTCCGCGAAATGAAGCTCAAGCAACATTTCGAGAAGCCGTCCGAGAAGAAAGCGCGCGAAAGTGCCGAGGCGATTCGACGCGCCCGGAAACTGGCGCGCAAGAAGCTCCAGCGCGAAGGGATGATGTAAGTCACCCCCTTTGGTGCGGTTTTAACCGACACGTATGAGATTGAAGGACCCCCGAGCGTTGGCTTCGGGGGTTTTTTGTTTTTGGATAAGTCGGCAAAGCAATTAGCTAAAATTGTTGTCCGAGGTCCCAAAAACCTCAGTAAGATATTTTATCAAAATACGAATAGTCGACGAAAGCTGGTTTAGCTCCGAAACGCAGACCTCGCGGATGAGTGGGCCAATTATTTTGCCCTCATCGCCATTAGCGATATCATAAGAACGGCGGTCATCAAATCGGATCAGCAAGTTTCCATTTTCTAGCTTCTTGACAACCCCATGACAAAGGAGGTTCCGCCAGCTTACAAAAGCGCAGGTGTTCTCCCCACAATTTCGGCTCAGAAATTCATTCCGCCAATGCTCATTGGCATCAGGATCTCCTTTCGTTTTCAATGCATTCAATAATTCATCTATGTGATCCGCAAGCCTTCCTTTTACGGATTTTGCAAACCTGTCGCGCGCCCAAACATCTCTGTTCTCAACGCCAAAAACGAATTCTGCTTCAACTAGATTAACGATAAGATTCTCCAAATAATTACAGCAAATGACCGCCTCTCCAAAGGCAGCGCAATCTGTTTGCGTTAGCGCAAAAAAGGCGCACTAGCTTTTTCTCTCGACATGAAATTACAGACCCATAGAAGCTTAAAAAGCCCCCGCTTCCCAGCGGGGGCCCTCCATCTCTCACCCTAAACCGTCAAACCTTACATGCAGTCCTTGATCGTCTGCACGTCCGGACCGTTTGGTGTCCGGCCCAGATTGAACGGGGCCGAGGCGTCGCGCCATTGGGCGTAGTCGTTCAGGTAGTCCAGCATCGACGCGTAGACCTTGGCCGAGTTGGGGTTCTCGCAGGCGACCTCGACGATGACCTCGTTGGCCATTTCCTGCACCTTCGCCAGCGTCTCGTCGTCGTAGCGGTTGATTTCGACCGCGTCGTTGAACTTGGCGTAGGCTTCGGTCGCGCGCTTCTCAGTAAAGGCCAGCGACCACATCATCGTGGCGTCGGCCGCGATCTGCAGCTTTTCCTGGGTGTCTGCGCTCAGCGCGTCCCACGATGCCTTGTTGATCATCACGCCGAAGACCGACGCCGACTGGTGCCAGCCCGGTGTCGCCCAGTATTTCGTGACCTGCTGGAAGCCGCCCGACCAGTCCACGTTGGGGGTCGAGAATTCGGCGCCGTCGATCACGCCGCGCTCCAGCGACTGATAGATTTCGCCGCCCGCCATGGACACCTGGCTGCCGCCCAGCCGCTCCAGCAGCCTGCCCTGCTCAAGGCCCGAAAGGCGCAGGCGTTTGCCCTGCAGGTCTTCGAGGTTGCGGATCGGCTCGTTCGTGCGGAAGCCGGATTCGTTGTTGGTCAAGCCGTAGGGCAGATAGACCATGCCGAACTGGCCGTAGATCTCGTTATAGATCTCCGCGCCGCCCCATTCCTGAATCCAGTTGGCGTAATCGACCGCGTTGAACAGCGACGGCGTGGTGGCCAGCGGGGAAAACGCCGCGTCGCGGCCCGCCCAGTAGCCCGGCCAGTCGGCGCCGGCCTGAATGGTGCCGGATTCAACCGCGCCGAACACCTCGCCCGCAGGCACCAGCGATCCGCCTTCGAAGAATTCGATGGTCAGCTCGCCCTTGGTCAGCTTGTTGGCCAGATCGACGAAATGCTTGTCCGTCTCGATCAGTTCCAGCGACGAGGGCCATGTGGTGGTCATGGTCCAGCTTTCCTGTGCCATCGCCTGCCCCGCGACTGCGGCACTGGCGGCGGCGGCCAGAATGGTCAGTTTAATTGTCATGCTTACTCTCCCTATGATGACAGCATTTAATTGGCGTAAAGAACGCTTGGCAGCCATTCCACCAGCGGTGGGAAGGCGGCGACAAGGATGCACATCGCGACAATCAGGCCGATAAACGGCATGACACCGCGAATGATGTGGCCGGTGCGCACTTCTTTTGGCGCGATGGCACGCAGGTAGAACAGCGCGTATCCGAAGGGCGGCGTCAGGAACGACGTTTGCAGGACCACGGCCATCAGGACGACGAACCACAGCAGGCTGACATCCGGCATTTCCTGCACGATCGGCAGGAAGATCGGAAAGGACAGCAACACGATGCCGGTCCAGTCCAGGAATGCGCCGAGGATGAACACGATGAACATCATCATGGCGATCAGCAGCCACGGCTCCATATCCAGCGCGCGGATGATCTCCTGCGTGGCGCGCAGGCCGCCGGTGATGTTGAATACGCCCGTAAAGGCGGTCGCGCCGACGACAATGAAGAGGATCATGGCCGAGGTGCGCCCGGTCTCCAGCATCGCGCCGTAGAAGGTGCGCCAGTGAAAGCGACCGCGCGTTATGACGATCAGCAGGGCAAGGCCCGCGCCGATGGCCGACGCCTCGGTTGCCGTGGCGATGCCGGCCAGAAGCGAGCCGAGGATGCCGAAGATCAGCACCAGCGGCGGCAGCGCCTCGATCAGCAGCATGCGGATCAGAGCGGGGCGTGAAATCTTCTCGTCCGGCTGGACGGCCGGCGCCAGATCGGGGCGAAAGACCGAAATGACATAGACATAGACCGCATAGCTGAGGCCCAGCAGCACGCCGGGGATCATCGAGCCAGCGAAGAGATCGCCGACGGTGAGGGGCGAATAGCTGGCCATCAGAATCAACATGATCGACGGCGGGATCAGGATGCCAAGGCAGCCCGACGCGGCAATGACGCCGGTCGTCAGCGTCGGCGCATAGCCGTATTGCAGCATCGGCCGCAGCGCCATCACGCCCATCACCGTGATCGACGCGCCGATGATGCCGGTGGTCGCCGCCAGCAGGATCGAGATGAACACGACCGCCAGCGCAAGGCCGCCGCGCACGTTGCTCAGCAGCAGGCGCAGCGCCTCGAACATCCGGTCGGTTACGCCCGAATCCGAAAGGAATCGCGCCATCAGCACAAACAGCGGAATGGCGATCAGCGTGTAATTGTCCAGCACGTCGCCAAAGATGCGGTTGATGACAATGCCCAGCACCATGGTCTTGCCGGTGATGACAGCCGTCAACACTGCGGTGCCGCCCAGAACCAGGGCCAGCGGGTGGCCCATGAACAGGCCCAGCACCAGCAGGCCGAACATCAGAAGGGCGATCAGCTCGGGGTTCATTGCATCACCTCCTCGGAGGTCGTGTCGACGTCGAGGATGATCTTCAGCACCTCCGCGATGCCCTGGATCAGCAGCAGGGCCGCTGCGACGCACATCGCCATTTTCAGCGGATAGACCGGCATCTGGATCGCGCCATACGTCACTTCGCCCTGATTCCATGATTTCAGCGCGAAATCCCAGGACCGGGTCGTAAAGACGTAGGTGAACGGGAAAAAGAAGATGACATAGCCCAGTACGTCAATGATGCGCTGCCAGCCCCGGCTGAAGCGTTCGGTCAGGATATCGACGCGCACATGCGCCTTGTGGCGCAGTGCATAGCCGCCAAGCATCACGAAGTAGAATCCGTATAGCTGTTTGGACACATCGAAGGCCCAGCGCGTCGGGTCGCTGAACGCATAGCGCATGACCACATCATAGATGATGATGGCTGCAAAGAGGACCGCCACGACCGCGACTATGCGGCCGACCACCTCGTTCAGGGCGTCGATGGCCCGTATTATGATCAGCATTTATGGTCCACTTACATCTCCCCAGTGGCGGTTCGGCCTCTTTCGGGCCGTTTGTCATCGCAATCCCGGTCCACAACCAGCCCGGGTGCTGCGCATTTCAGGACGCGCGCCTGCGCTTCGACATTGCGGCAGTCTTGTTCTTTCCGGACACGATTGCAAGATGGGCCGTATTTCTACTCGGATGAACCTCGGGTAAGCTGCCCGGCAGCGCCCCGCGCGGTGAGATTGGCCTTGATGCAGGAAGCCTGCTGGCCTATCTGCGGGCGATCAATTGCAAGCAAGGGACGCGCCATGAGCCTTATCCGCAAATGCGACGCCGCGATCATGTTCGCCATCGGGTTGATCTTGGTCGCAACCGTTATCCTGGGCCTGGCCGACCCGCTGTTCTTCACGCTCGTTTTCGCCGCCGAGGATGGGCCGGTGGAATATGGAACTGCCCTGTTCCTGCTGATCGCAAGCGGTGTCCTGGCGGTGAACGCGGCATCCCTGTGGCGGGGCGGGCGGCGCGGCGCGGCGCTGCTTACGGCAATCTATGCGCTGATGTTCTTCATGGCGGCGGGCGAGGAGGTATCATGGGGCCAACGGATCATCGGCTGGGAATCCGGCGAGTTCTTTCAGCAGCACAACAAGCAGGATGAGACGAACCTGCACAATCTGGTCGTCGGTGACGTGCATTTGACGAAATCGCTGTTCGGCCCTGTGCTGACGATCTGCATCCTGCTGTATCTGGTCGGCCTGCCCTTGATCTACCCCAAGGGCGGACGCATTGCCGCGCTGGCCGACCGCATGGCCGTGCCGGTGCCATGGCTGAAGCACGCCGCCATAGCGTTGGTGGCGAGCATCATCATCGCCGTGCTGGACGTGGACCGAAAATGGGAGGTCTACGAGCTGATTTTCAGCATGGTGGTCGTGTCCATTTTCCTGCTGCCGCAGAACCCCGGCAAGACGCGCTAGCGCTACAGGATCTCATCCTCGTCAAACAGCGGCGCCGCGTCCATCTGCGCCGTGACACCGTCCGATGCCGCCTCGCCGCGCAGGGTGCTGGCGACGTGAAACAAAGCCTCGCCCTCATAGACCACCGGCATGTTGCTGCGCCCGATGACGATGCCGACCTCGTCGCAGATCACCTCGGCCTCGACCTCACCGAAGGGATCGGAAATGGCGCCCAGCACCGTGCCCGCCTCGACCGCGTCGCCGGTGGCGCGGTAGCTGC
>JBLWYG010000059.1:0-14841 GCA_048267045.1 Roseovarius sp.
GCCGGCTGCTGGCCGCCGCCCTGCTGGCGTCGGGCGGGCCGGGGGCCGCCGGCGCGCAGCTGGTTCAGCGGCTGGGGGCACAAATCGTGGCTTGCGCGTTTGTCATTGACCTGCCGGATCTGGGTGGGCGCGCAAAATTGGAAGGAATGGGGCTGGCCGTGCAGACGCTCTGCGCCTTCGAGGGCGACTGACCGCGCGCCAGTCAGAACGGTGCGACTTATTCGAAGATCGGTCATCTTCGAGTGCCTGATCGCGCCCCGTCCACCCCTTGCAAAACCGCGCCGCCCCCGCTACATGAGAAATTGAGAGGTTGGCGCGGGCAGGCGCCTCGCCAACCCGGTCAGATCCGGAAGGAAGCAGCCGTAACGAGCCCCGCTTGGGTCGTTGTCCAGCCTCTCACCTTTTTTTCTGATCAGCATTTGCAGAATCGCTGCCGCCTTTGCGGGCCCAGCGCATCTGTGCGGACGTCTCGACAGCGCAGGGCCGCAGCGCGCGCAATCTTTCCAGCGCAGCCTCGGGCGCATCGCCCGCCGCGATCATCAGGCGCAGCGCCGCCATCCCCGAGCGTCCGCAGCCGCCCTTGCAATGGATCAGGACCCGCCCGCCGCCGCGCAGGGCCGCCAGCGCGATCGGCTCGGCGCGGTTCCAGTGCTGCATCCCGTCTGCATCGGGCACACCGAAATCGGGGGTTGCCACATGCACCCAGCGGCTTCCCATGAAACCGACGTCTCGCCCCAGCTTGTCCGCCCCGGCTGCGACCATTTCGGCGGGCGTGGTCATCGTCACGACCACTGCGGGCTGCCAATCCTTGAGATGCGCCAGATCGGCGGCATAGTCGCCCCCCGATCCCGGCAGCGGCGCGATCGCCAGGATGCCGCG
The DNA here is from genome assembly GCA_048267045.1 of Roseovarius sp. Taxonomy (GTDB): domain Bacteria; phylum Pseudomonadota; class Alphaproteobacteria; order Rhodobacterales; family Rhodobacteraceae; genus Roseovarius. The sequence goes on from JBLWYG010000059.1 coordinate 880, forward strand.
CAATACTGGCAGGGCATGGATGATGAACCCCGTCATGGCCCCTCCCTACAGCCGGTCCGCAGCAAACGTGTCGCAGGCACCCATCTGGCCACTGTCATAGCCCCGCGCGAACCAGCGCGACCGCTGCTCGGACGTGCCATGGGTAAAGGTGTGCGGCTGCGGAACCCGGCCGGCCTGCCGTTGCAGATGATCGTCGCCGATGCGGCGGGCGGCATTCAGCGCCTCGTCGATGTCGCCCGGCTCCAGCAGGTCGTCCACGGCACTGGCCCAGACCCCGCTGAGACAATCTGCCTGCAGCTCCAACCTCACCGTCAGAGCATTTGCGCGCGCCTCCGAGCTGCCCTGCCGGGCCTCGTGAACCGCGTTCAGAATGCCCAGCTCGTTCTGGATATGATGAGCAACCTCATGCGCGATGACATACGCAGCCGCGAAATCGCCGCGCGCGCCCAGTTGCTGCGACAGCGTCGCGAAAAATTCGGTGTCCAGATACGCCTTGCGGTCGGCCGGGCAATAGAACGGGCCGGTCGCCCCCGAAGCGCCGCCACAAGGGCTACGCGTAACGCCCGAAAACAGCACCAGAACCGGCGGCGTATAGCCGATGTCAGCCTGCGCGGGCATGATCTCGCTCCAGACCTCTTCGGTGCTGCCCAGAACGCGGGCGCTGAAATCGGCGGCGCGCTGTTCTTCGGCGCTCAGATCGCGCGGCGCGCTCTGCGTTTGTCCGACCTGCACCCCCTCCAGCAGCGGAGTCACATCGATCCCGGTGAAATACCCGATGGCCAGCACCACCAGTAGGCCGGCGCCGCCAATTCCGACGCCCCTCCCTGCACCGCCCGAGCGACGGCGATCCTCTATATTGCGGCTGGGGCGCAATCCTTTCAATCTCATGGCTTGATCTCCGATCTTGGCAGCGTTGCGGCAATTTATAGCGCCCTATGCGAGGTTCTCCAATAAAACCCATCTCGCCAACATAGCACGCATCGCGTAACCTGATCCAATGAGCGACAAGACCGGCAAGGCCGAACAGCGCACCGACTGGGCCGAAGATCGCACGATCATGGCCAATGAGCGCACATTCAATTCGTGGATGGGCCTCGGCCTCGGCGCCGTCGGCGTCGCCATCGCGCTAAAAGCGGTGTTCGGCGAATTCACGCCCACGTGGGCCGCCAAGGCCGTGGCCAGCCTGTTCCTGATCGCTGCGATCGTGATCTACTGGACCGCCGCGAGGCAGGCGCACAAGACCCATGACCGGCTGACCTGCCGCGACGCCGAGGCGACCGGATCCAAGAATTTTCACCGCCTCGCCGCGCTGCTGTCGCTCGCCACAATCGCCACCGGCGCGATATTGTGGATGCTGTGACAGCCTTGAGCGGTTTACGCGGGCGTGCCGCGCGCCTAGTTTGGCGTCTCAGTATCCCGATTCACGCAGGCGCCCCACATGACCGACACGTCCCCCTCCGGCTACCGCGTTCTGGCTCGCAAGTACCGGCCTGAAACCTTCGCCGATCTGGTCGGGCAGGATGCGATGGTGCGCACACTGAAAAACGCGTTCAAGGCCGACCGCATCGCGCAGGCCTTCATCATGACCGGCATCCGCGGCACCGGCAAAACCACGACCGCGCGGATCATCGCCAAGGGCATGAACTGCATCGGACCCGATGGGACCGGCGGCCCCACGACCGAGCCTTGCGGCGTGTGCGAGCATTGCACCGCCATCATGGAAGGGCGCCATGTCGACGTGCTGGAAATGGACGCCGCCAGCCGGACCGGCGTAGGCGACATTCGCGAGATCATCGATTCGGTCGCTTATCGCGCCGCATCTGCCCGCTACAAGATCTACATCATCGACGAGGTGCACATGCTCAGCACCTCGGCGTTCAACGCGCTGCTGAAAACGCTGGAAGAGCCGCCCGCCCACGTCAAATTCATCTTCGCCACCACCGAAATCCGCAAGGTCCCGGTGACAGTTCTCAGCCGCTGCCAGCGTTTCGATCTGCGCCGGATCGAACCTGAAGTGATGCTGAAACTCATCCGCCGCCTTGCGGATGCCGAAGGCGCCGAGATCACCGACGACGCGCTGGCCCTGATCGTGCGCGCCGCCGAAGGATCTGCCCGCGACGCCACCTCGCTACTGGATCAGGCCATCAGCCACGGCGCAGGGGAGACCGGCGCCGATCAGGTGCGCGCCATGCTGGGGCTGGCCGACCGGGGCCGCGTGCTGGACCTTTTCGATCTGATCCTCAAGGGCGACGCCGCAGGTGCGCTGACCGAACTGGGCGCGCAATACTCCGACGGCGCCGACCCGCTGGCCGTGCTGCGCGATCTGGCCGAAATCACTCACTGGACCTCGGTGGTGAAAATCACCCCCGAGGCGGCTGACGACCCCACCATCGGCCCGGACGAACGCGCACGCGGTCTGCAAATGGCCGAAGCGCTGCCGATGCGTGTGCTCACGCGTATGTGGCAGATGCTGCTCAAGGCGCTGGAAGAAGTGGCAGGCGCGCCAAATTCCATGATGGCCGCCGAAATGGCCGTGATCCGCCTGACCCACGTCGCCGACCTGCCCAGCCCCGAAGATTTGCTGCGCAAACTGCAAAACACACCCGCACCCAGCGCCCCGACCCCCGGTAGCGCCGCGTCAGCGACTCCTGGCGGCGCTGCGTCCGCTGCGTCAAACGCATACGCCCCCGCCGCCCCCCAACCCTCGCAACCGCGCGCCTCATCCAATGGCGCAGGCCAGACCCTCGCCGTCGCCCCGGATGTCGAGGCCGCACTGGCGCATTATCCGACCTTTCACCATGTGGTCGAGACGATCCGCGCCAACCGCGACGTCAAGCTGCTGGTCGAAGTCGAAACCTGCGTCCAACTGGCCGCCTACCGCCCCGGCCGGATCGAATTTGTGCCCACGGACGATGCCCCCCGCGATCTGGCACAGCGCCTCGGCGCCGCGCTTCAGCGCTGGACCGGCAACCGCTGGGCCGTGACGCTGGTCAACGAGGGCGGCGGCCAGACCATCGCAGGCGTGCGAGACGCCGAAGACCTAGCGCTGAAGGACGAGGCGCGCCAGCATCCGCTGGTGCAGGCGGTGATGGACGCGTTTCCCGGCGCTGAGATTCTGGAGATCCGCACCGCACGGCAGATCGCCAATGAGGCGGCAGCAGATGCCCTGCCCGAGGTCGAGGACGAATGGGATCCCTTCGAAGAAGATTGATCGCATCGCCGTTCCGCACCCGGGCCTTGTTCCGCCACCTCGCCGCACGTATCTAGACATCAACCGTTTCACCAATTGGAGATTTAAGATGTTCAAGGGACTGGGCCAGATGGGCGACATGGCCAAGATGATGAAGGCCGCGCAGGAAATGCAGACCAAGATGGCAGCCCTGCAAGAGGAAATGCACAGCCTGACCGTCACCGGCGAGAGCGGCGCAGGTCTGGTCAAGGCCGTCGCCACCTGCAAAGGCGAGCTGAAAAGCCTCGATATCGATCCCAGCATCTTCTCCGGCGACGACAAGGAAGTCGTCGAGGATCTCATCCTCGCCGCGATCAAGGATGCCCAAGGCAAGGCCAGCGACCGCGCCCAGGAAGAGATGGGCAAACTGACCGAAGGCATGGGCCTGCCGAAGGATATGAAGCTGCCTTTTTAGGCGCCTGCCCCTTCATCTTGGCAAAAATACTCTCGCCGAAGGCGATCCCGGCGCTGCAACAGGACATCCCGCTTGAGCTCCAACCGCGATATCGACACGCTGATCCAAATGATGGCCAAACTGCCCGGCCTCGGCCCCCGCTCGGCCCGGCGCGCGGTCCTGCATTTGATCGCCAAGCGCGAGCTCAAGCTGCTGCCCTTGGCGGACATGATGCAGTCAGTCGCGGCCACCGCGCGTGAATGCACCGTCTGCGGCAACATCGGCACGGCCGAAATCTGTGACATCTGCCGCGCCCCCAAACGCGCGAACGGCCTGCTTTGCGTCGTCGAAGATGTGGCGGACCTGTGGGCGATGGAACGCGGCGGCGCGTTTCAGGGCCGCTATCACGTTCTGGGCGGAACGCTCAGCGCGCTTGATCAGGTTGGCCCCGAGCAATTGCGCATCCCCCGGATGATCCGCAGGATTGACGCCGAGGACATTACCGAGGTCATCCTCGCCCTCGGGGCCACCATCGACGGGCAGACGACCGCGCATTACATCGCCGACCAGATCGAGGGCCGCGTGCGCCTGACCACGCTGGCCCAAGGCGTACCGATCGGCGGCGAATTGGACTATCTGGACGACGGCACGATCAGCGCCGCCCTCAGTGCGCGGCGAGCGCTATAGGCACGACCTCGCTCTGGCACCAGTTGCGGGCCTTGGGACATGGGTATTTATGACCAAAAAAAAGCCACAGGTGACGCTTTGATCCGGTCACAGGCCAGACCGCTCAGTCCAGTACCTTGTCTTCGGGCCATTGCATGTCATGCTCCAGCGTAATTTTGCGGCTTGCACCGGGCGCCAGTTCGAAATCCCACGCAAGGATACCGCGCTGGCCGTCCACATCGACCTCGGTCGGGCTGGGATCGGACTGCCAGTCGATTTGCAGGTCCTCCTGCTCGGAATAAGGGACGCGGTCCAGCAGGCGCACGGGCCACGTCTCGCCGGTCAGGTTTTCAATCTCGATCTCGGCCGTTTCGCTCAGGTCGCTGGATTTGCGGATCAGGCCGCTGCCACCTTCTTCGCGGTCCTGCACGATGCGGGTCAGGCGCAGGCCCTCGATGGGGCCAAAGGACAGATCCGCCTCGGCGCCCGAAGCGATCAGATCGCCCCGGATCTGGCCGACATAGGTTTCGCCCAGATAGAGGTTCGTCTGCCCCGGCAGGATCAGCTCGCCTGTGTCATTGGTGAGCGTCGCCATCAGATACGCCGTATCGTCATAGAGCGGCACGGCGCGCGCCTCGATACTGGCCTGCGTATCCAGCGTACCCAGCGCGATGCGCAGCGCGTCGGCGCCCGACGCGATCGAGGCAGGCGGCGCATAGCTGTAGGTCACAGCCAACCCGTCGAACTCCGCCTCGGCCATGACAACCGATTGGGCAGGCTCGGCCATCGTCAGGCTACCCGCGGCGCTGTCGAAGGCGGCGCCTTCTGCTGTCTTTCGCATCACTTGGACCGGGTCGCCGATCCGGCGCAGCAGGGGATCTATCGTGCTGGGCGTTGTTTGACCGCTGGGACGCACGGTCGAAAGTGTCAAAGCAACGTCGGTCCAGTTCTCGCCCGTATTCTGCTGCACATAGGCGCCGCGCGCGATGGTAAGCGCGCCCGTTTCGCGCGTCAGGGTCATGTCGTAGACCGGCGCCCAGCCGGCGTCATATGTCTGGTAAGTGACGTTCAGCTCGCCCTCGGTCTGGGCATCGGCCATGACCGACACGGCCAGCATCGCGCGATCCTCACGTTCGGGCACAAGGGCAGCGAGGGCGCGGCGCGCCTCTTCCAGCGCTTCGGTAAGATCCTTCAGGTCCCGCTCGGCCTGTTCGGCCTCGCGGCGCGCATCATGGGCCGATTGCCGCGCCGCCAGCGTCTGCGCCCCGATCATCTGGGCCAAGTCGCGCAGGCTGGCAACATCCTGCGCCGCGACCCCGTCGCCCTGCCCCAGTTGCGACAGGAATGCGACCTGCGCGTCGGCAGCGTCGACCGCCAGCTTGATCCGGGCAATGTTCGCCTGAGCATCGCGCAGGGCCTCTTCGCGGCGCTCGACCTCGGCCTCAGCTGCCTCGATGGCGGCGGATTGGCGGTCACCGCGCGGCGGCACGAAATCGCGGCGCGTGGTGACGCCGCCCATCTGCGCGCCGGTGACGGACACACGGACCGATTGCAGATCGGTGTTCTGCGGCAGGTCCAGAAGGATCAGGTCATGCTGTCCGGCAGGCGCGCTGAACGGCACCGAGCGCTGCACGGTGGCGCCTTGCGGATAAAGCGTGACTTGCGACACCCGGCTGGTCAGCGGAATGTCGTCCGCCCAAACGGCGGTGGGCAGGGCGAGGGCGAAAAGCAAAGTGAGGCGGCGCATTTCAGGTCTCCAGCTAATTGACCGGCAGCTTTTGGCGCGGCAGGCGGAATTGCAAGGAGATTGGCGGCAGGATGCGCGAAGTCACGCTTAATTTACATATTTGCGTCGTAACGCAGGGCTGAAGCCCTCTGGAGGTTGGAAATCGGCCACCGGGGCTGACGATTCATTCCGGCGCAGCGCACTGCGCCGGAAGAAAGCGAGGCGGGCGGGCGCAATCAGCCTTTCTTCAGCACGCGCTGGCCCAGCGTTTCGGCAATCTGCACGGCGTTCAGGGCCGCGCCCTTGCGCAGATTGTCCGACACGCACCAAAGGTTCAGGCCGTTCTCAACCGTGCCGTCCTGCCGGATGCGGCTGATGAAGGTGGCGAAATCGCCGACGCATTCGATGGGCGTGACGTAACCGCCGTCCTGCCGCTTGTCGATCACCATGATACCTGGCGCCTCGCGCAGGAGGTCGCGGGCCTCGTCCTCGTCGAGGAATTCCTCGAACTCGATATTGATCGCTTCGGAATGGCCAACAAAGACCGGAACGCGCACGCAGGTGGCCGTAATCTTGATCTTGGGATCAAGGATCTTCTTGGTTTCGGCGACCATCTTCCACTCTTCTTTGGTGTCGCCGCTATCCATGAAGACGTCGATATGCGGGATCACGTTGAAGGCGATCTGCTTGGTGAACTTCTTGGCTGGCTTGTCATCGGTGGGGTTGTAGATCGACTTGGTCTGATCCCACAGCTCGTCGATACCTTCCTTGCCGGCGCCGGAAACGGACTGGTAGGTGCTGACGACGACGCGCTTGATACGGGCGCGGTCATGCAGAGGCTTCAGTGCCACGACCATCTGCGCGGTCGAGCAGTTGGGATTGGCGATGATGTTTTTTTTGTGGACCATCTCGACCGCTTCGGGGTTTACCTCCGGCACGACCAGCGGCACGTCCGCGTCGTAGCGGTAGAGCGAGCTGTTGTCGATCACGATGCATCCGGCCTTGGCCGCCTTGGGCGCGTATATCTTTGTGGCATCGGAGCCGATGGCAAACAGGGCGATGTCCCAGCCGGTGAAATCGAACGCATCCAGATCCTTGGTTTTCAGCGTCTTGTCACCATAGCTGATTTCGCTGCCCATCGACTTGCGGCTGGCCAGTGCGACCACTTCATCGGCGGGAAACTGGCGCTCGGCCAGAATGTTCAGCATTTCGCGGCCCACGTTGCCCGTGGCACCGACGACGGCGACCCTGTAGCCCATTCACTCTACTCCTGATAAATACGGTGTGACTGCGCGCGTCTTAGCTGTTCAGGCGCGCGGGGGGAAGGGGTCCGTCAGGTCGGCGCATCACGGCTCAATAGATAGACCAAAGATCCGGTCAGCGCGGCGAGGCCGAAAAACGCGAAAAGCGCAGTATAGGCCGCAACATCGCCCGAACTGGTCGCCACCCGGGTATGCAGCACGCCCGAGCCAAGCTGCATCAGGCCGACGCCGCCGATGCCAAAAAGATTCATCAACGTCACCCCCCGGCCCGCCAGATGCGGCGGGAAAAACCCGCGCGCATGGGCGATCATCACCGGATAGGTCGCGCCGAACAGCCCGATTGCCGCGCAGAGCGCGATGCCAAGGCCGACGCTGTGCCCCACCAGCATGGCCAGCATCAGGCTGGCCGCGGCGCAGGCGATATTGCCCGTGAAGATGACCCATTTGTGCGTGCCGAACACCCGGTCGAGCGGGCCATAGACCAATGTGCCAAAGATCATCGCAACGCCCATCACCAGCGACGCCTGTCCCAGTTGCGCAGTGCCAAGGCCGAATATGTCGCTCAGATACGGGCCGATCCAGAGGCCCCTGATCGCCGCAGCAGGGGCATAACAAACGAACATCATCACGAAAATCGGCCAAAGCGCGCGCATTTTCAGCAGGTCCAGCACCGATCCTCGCCGCCCGCCCGGCGCCGCACCAGGGTCGCGCACGAAGGCCAGCAGCACGGCCGCTACCAGCGCCGTGATCGCCGCAAGGCAGAGCATGGCCGCGCGCCATCCGATCGTCTCGACCGCCCAGGCCATCGGCCAGGATGCGCCCAGATTGCCAAGCGATCCGATGCCCAGAAGCAGCGCCGCCATGGTGGCGAACTGCGCCACGCTGCCCTGCCGCGCAAGGATGTAGTAGGCCGACATCAGCACTGGCGCGCAGCCTACGCCAATCATCACCATCGCCAGATTGATCTGCGCCGCGTCATGCGCGAATGCAAAGATCAGCGCGCCTCCAGCTCCGCCGACCAGAAGCGTCGCGGATACCGTCCAGCGCGGTCCAATCCGGTCCAGAGCCCATCCCACGGGGATCTGCGCGCCGGCAAAGGCGAGAAACCACAGCCCCGATGCAAAAGCCAGATCCTCCGGCCCCGTGCCGATATCGCGGGCCAGCACCTCGCCCAGAACCGCGAGGAACGCGCGGTAGAACTGGCTGAGAACGTAGGCGAGACACAGAAGGATCAGTCCGGCGCGCATATCTGGGTCCTCGGCTGCGGCGATCTGACTGCGTCGCATGATCGCTGTCGCATGGCAAGGGCGGGGGACGGGCGCATCACGGCAGTTGGCATTCTGGCAGCGATGCCGCGCATCTTGAGTATTTGAAGAACGATGAAAGCGGGGCTCAGACGCCCGGTGGCGGGGCGCCGCGTGCGATCAACACGTCCACATGCGCGGCCACGCTATCGGCAAGTGCGCGCAGGCTATACCCCCCTTCGAGGCTGGACACGACGCGGCCCTGAGCGTGGGTCTCTGCCAGATCGCATATCTGTTCGGTGATCCACGCAAAATCCGCCTCGACCAAATCGAGGCTGGCCAGCGGGTCATCGCGGTGCGCGTCGAAGCCTGCCGAAATCAGCACCAGCTCGGGCGCGAAAGCGTCCAGCGCGGGCAGGATCTGCCGCTCTATCGCCGTGCGGAACGCCGCGCTGCCATCGCCATCGCGCAGCGGGACGTTCAGCACGTTACCCGATGCGCCGTGGTCTGATGGATTGCCGGTGCCGGGGAACAGCGGCATCTGATGGGTCGACATAAACGCGATGCGCGGATCGTCCTGCACCAGATCCTGTGTGCCATTGCCGTGGTGCACGTCGAAATCGACGATCGCGACCCGGTCGAGGCCGTGATGGTCCAGCGCGTGATATGCCGCCGCCGCGACCGTGCCGAGATAGCAAAACCCCATGGCTGTGCTGCGTTCGGCATGGTGGCCCGGTGGCCTGGTGGCGACAAAGGCGTTTCGTGCCCGCCCCTCGATCACCATGTCCACCGCCCGGATGGCGCCGCCGACACCGCGCCTTGCGGCCCGCATCGTGCCTGCAGACAGCCATGTGTCGCCGTCTATGGGGGTAAAACCCTGTTCGGGCACGGCGCGGGCGAGGGCGTCCAGATAGGCTTGGGGGTGCACGCGCAGCAGCTCTGCATCGCTGGCCAGCGGCGCGTCCTCCCGCAGCAGATCGCGCCCCTCAAGGGCGCGCAGGACCGCGCGCATGCGACCCGGCCGCTCGGGGTGATCGCGCGGCACCTCGTGATCAAGGCAATCTGGGTGGCTGAGAAGGGCGGTGGTCATCATGCTGGCCTTTGTCTGCGGGTCCGCCCGATGCAACCGCGAATCGCGGCGTCTGTCCAGTGCAGGCTTGCCGCGCTGCCGCAGCCGTGTAATCTGCAACGCATGGCAACAGACCCATCCACCACTCCGGCGGAACAGGCGCATGACATCGCGCTGAGCCTGTGGGCGCAGGGTGAGGGATTTCTGATAACGCTGCTGCGCACCTGGAACCTCTATCAGTTGCTGATCATCCTCGGCCTGATCGTGATTGCACATCTGATGAGGGCAATCCTTGGCCCGCGTCTGCATGGCTGGCTGCGCACGCGCGAAGGCTGGACGAAATGGCGCATGCGATTGCTGGTCATGGTGCACCGGCGACTGCGCCTGATCTTTTTCATCGGGCTTGGCTGGATACTTTTCTGGACCATGAAGGAGGTGACCTGGCCCAGCCGGTCGTACCTGATCGGTATCGCCGTCAGTCTGGCGACGGCATGGCTGACTATCACCTTTGTGACACGGCTGATCGCCAACGGTTTCGTGCGTACCGTCGTGCGCTATGCCGGCTGGACTTGGGCATCGCTGATCATTCTGGGCCTGACCGACGAAGCGCAGCGCCTGATGGAAAGCATGGCCGTCCAACTGGGCGAGACGCGGATTTCGGCTTGGCTGATCGCACAAGCGCTGGTCATTCTGGGGGCCCTCTTCTTTGCCGCAAGGCTGTTATCGACTTCAACGGCAAGCCGGATCAGGCAAAACGAGCAGATTTCGCCGTCGATGCAGGTGCTGGCGGTCAAGCTGCTTCAGGTCACATTGTATGGCGCCGCTTTTTTCATCGGGTTGCGCATGGTCGGCTTCGACCTTACCGGCCTTGCGTTCCTGTCCGGCGCGATCGGCCTTGGCATCGGCTTTGGCCTGCAAAAGGTCGTGTCAAATCTGGTGTCGGGCTTTATCATCCTGCTTGATAAATCGATCAAGCCCGGTGACGTCATCAGCTTGGGCGAGACGTTCGGATGGATCAATGCCTTGGGCGCACGCTATGTCAGCGTCGTCACCCGCGATGGCAAGGAATACCTGATCCCGAACGAGGATCTGATCACCAGCCAGGTGGTCAACTGGTCCCATTCCAATGAATTCGTGCGGCTGGATATCCATTTCGGCACGTCCTACGGGGATGATCCCCACAAGGTGCGCAAGATCGCGATTGACGCCGCCTGCGCCGTGCCGCGCGTGCTGGCCATGAAAGAACCGGTGTGCCATATCGTTGGCTTCGGAGACAGCAGCGTCGATTATATCCTGCGCTTCTGGATTCGCGATCCGACGCAGGGCCTGACCAACATACGCGGCAATGTCTATCTGGCGCTGTGGGATGCATTTCACGACAATGGCATCTCGATTCCGTTCCCGCAACGCGAGGTGCGGATGCTGAACAATCCCGATGACACATCAAGACCGACCCGCTTTTGATGCCGGTAGCGCGCTGATGGGACCAGCAGTCATGGCCCATCCGGCACGTTCCCGCGAATTGCAAACAATTATCAGGTGTTTCATTGAAACAGGCGCTCCGGCTTGTTAGTTTGAGCCATGGCCCGGCACCGGGGCCACACGCAGGTGCATCACTCAGGAGGACAACGAGCTGTCCATTTCCGCAGCAGCGGCCTTTGCCGCCGATACGAAGGTGCCCCATATGGCCCTGAACGACAGCGCATCCAGCCAAGAGCAGCTTGCGCATATTCTTAAATCCCTGGATGACGACAAGGCCGAGGACATCGTGCAGATTGATCTGCGCGGAAAATCCTCCATTGGTGACTACATGGTCGTGTGTTCTGGCCGTTCATCGCGTCAGGTCGTCTCCATTGCCGAAAAACTCGTCGACAGGCTCAAGCATGAGTTGGGCCGCAGTGCCCGCACAGAGGGCAAGGAAACGGGCGACTGGGTGCTGATCGACACGGGCGACGTGATCGTTCACGTCTTCCGTCCCGAAGTGCGCGAATTCTACCAACTGGAAAAGATGTGGCAGCCCGCAGGCTCGCCCGGCAGCGCCGCGTCGGCCTGAACTGGGCAGAGACGCGGGGGGCAACGTGACGGCAGAGGGGCCAACCTGAATGAGGCTGCATATTTGTGCAGTCGGTCGCATGCGCGCGGGGCCGATGCGCGACATTTTTGACGACTACATCCTGCGCGCGGACCGAACCGGGCGCGCTTTGGCCCTCGGCCCGACCACATTGCAGGAGGTCGAAGACAAGAAGGGCGGCGGCCCCGCCGCCGAGGCAGCCCTGCTGGAGCGTGCCCTGCCGCTGGGCGCCGTGCGCGTGGCGCTGGACGAAAGGGGCCGCACGCTGACCTCTCCCGATTTTGCGAGGAAGATCGCGGACTGGCGCGATACGGGCCGCGCCGATCTGGCTTTTGTCATCGGTGGCGCAGACGGTATCGCGCCCAATCTGCGTAACACAGCGGATTTCAGCCTGTCGCTGGGCAAGATGGTCTGGCCCCACATGCTGGCCCGCGTCATGCTGGCCGAACAGATCTACCGCGCCACGACCATATTGGCAGGCGGTCCTTACCATCGCAGCTGAGAATCGGCCGTTCTGCCTCTTTCAATGTTCCAAAAATACTCAAACCCGGCCCACCGCCGCGCAATGCGCTCGGAGAATCGTAAATCCGTTACCGCTATCTCTGTTTCAACCCGATGACATCTTGGATAAAAGCAGCCCCAAAGGCCCTGACTGAGGCCAGGAGCAGGACATGAACACCCCCAAACCCGTCATTCTGTGCATTCTCGATGGCTGGGGCCTGTCCGACTCGAAGATCGGCAATGCACCACATCTGGCCAGAACGCCTAATTTCGATGCGCTGATAGCAAAATGCCCGAATGCCACGCTGATCACCCACGGTCTGGACGTCGGCCTCCCCGAAGGACAGATGGGCAATTCCGAGGTCGGCCACCTGAATATCGGCGCGGGCCGTATTGTCGAGATGGACTTGCGCATGATCGACCGCGCGATCACCGATGGCACGTTCGATACCCTGCCCGGCGTATGCCGGTTCATAGACGCGATGCGTGCGTCGGGCGGCACGGCGCATCTGCTGGGCGTCCTGTCCGATGGCGGTGTTCATTCGCATATCCAGCACATGATCGCCGCCGCACAGGCGCTGACGGCCAAGGGTGTGCCGGTTGCGATCCACGCCTTTACCGACGGGCGCGACGTGGCGCAGATCTCGGCGAAGACCTATCTGGCCGATCTGCAGGCCGCGCTGCCGGAGGGGGCGTATGTCGCCACGATATCCGGACGCTATTATGCGATGGACCGCGATAACAGATGGGACCGAGTTGCCCTGTGCTATCAGGCGATTGCGCAGGCCCGCGGCTATCAGGCCCAATCGGCGGATGAGGCCATCGATAACGCCTATGGCAAGGGCCGCACGGATGAATTCATCAAACCGCGCGTTCTGGGCGACTATGCCGGCATGCGGGACGGAGATGGCCTGCTAAGCCTGAATTTCCGGGCCGACCGCGCGCGCGAGATCCTTGCAGCCTTCGCCGATCCTGAATTTGCGGCTTTCGATACCGGCAAAAGGCCCCGCTTTGCGATCGTGTCAGGATTCACCGAATATTCCGAGCGTCACAAGACATATATGGACTGCATCTTTCCCGACGAAATGCCGGAAAACACTCTGAGCGCCTGGGTAGCCAAGAAAGGCCTCAGCCAGTTCCACATCGCGGAGACTGAAAAGTACCCGCACGTCACCTTCTTCCTGAACGGCGGCCGCGAATGCCCCGAACCGGGCGAGGATCGCTACATGGCCCAGTCGCCGCGCGTCGCGACCTACGATCTGCAACCCGAAATGTCGGCGCGCGACGTGACCGATCATCTGATCGCCGCGATCGAGGCGCGCTATGATCTGATCGTAGTGAACTATGCCAATCCCGACATGGTCGGGCATACTGGCGATCTGACTGCCGCAATCGCCGCCTGCGAGGCGGTCGATGCCGGGCTGGGCCGCGTTCTGACCGCGCTCGAGGCGCAGGGGGGGGCCATGATCGTCACAGCTGATCATGGCAATTGCGAGGTGATGATCGATCCCGTCACCGGCGCGCCCCATACGGCACACACCACCAATCTGGTTCCCGTCATCATGGTCGGCGGACCGGCAGGTGCCGCGCTGTCCCCCGGCAGGCTGAGCGATCTGGCCCCCACCCTGCTGCAGCTGATGGATCTGGAGACGCCCGCCGAAATGACCGGCCGGTCCCTGATCACACCAGCCCAAACGGCCAAAACAGCATGAGGCGCGCGGGCGCGCCGCTGATCTGCGCCGCAGCGAGGATGCTGGCGCGCTGCGTTGCACGTCCGCAGAGCCCCGGCCGAGGCAGCGG
>JBLWYG010000060.1:0-14356 GCA_048267045.1 Roseovarius sp.
GCATCGTCGGCCCCGCTGCCGCATGGCAGGTGGGCGATATGCTGGCCGGTTTGGCCCCTCCCCCCGGCGCGCCGCGCCGTGCGATGGCCTACAAAACTGGCACGTCCTACGGCCACCGTGACGCTTGGGCGCTGGGTTGGGACGGGGCGCATGTGGCGGGTGTCTGGATCGGGCGGCCCGACGGCACACCTGTACCGGGCGCCTTTGGCGGCGATCTGGCCGCGCCGATCCTGTTCGAGGCGTTCCAGCGGCTGAAATCGCGCCCCGATGCGCTGCCGCCCCCCCCGCCCGACACCCTGATTGTCTCAACCGCCGAACTGCCACAACCATTGCAGCGATTCACCGGCCGCAACGCCGTCTTTGCCCGCGATCCCGGCGCACCAGAGGTGATTTTCCCGCCCGATGGTGCGCGTATGGCCGCCGCAGACCCCGGCCTGACGGTCAAGATACGCGGCGGCAAGCCGCCCTATACAGTCATGGCAAACGGCCAGCCGTTACTGACAGGCGTGCTGACGCATCAGGCAGATCTGGCGGGCCTCGGCACGGGGTTCAGCCAGATCGCGGTGATCGATGCGCTGGGCCGCAGCGCGCGGGTGAACGTCCGTCTGGATTAAAGCGCGCCTTCGGCTGCCGCGCGGATCGCGCGAATATTATCGCCATAAACCGACGGATTGCTGACGCTGCCACCCTTGAACACGCCAGAACCGGCGACGAACACGTCCGCCCCTGCCGCCGCCATCAGCGGCGCGGTTTCGGGGGTCATGCCGCCATCAATCTCGATATGGATGGGCCGGTCGCCGATCATGGCACGCAAGCTGCGCACCTTTTCGATCTGGCCGGGAATGAACTTCTGCCCGCCAAAGCCGGGGTTGACCGTCATCACGCAGACCAGATCAATCATGTCCAGCAGATGCGTCACCGCATCCAGCCCGGTGCCGGGATTCAGCGCCAGCCCGGCCTTGCATCCTGCCCCGCGAATGGCCTGCAACGTGCGGTGAATGTGCGGCCCCGCCTCCAGATGCGCGGTCAGGATGTCGGCCCCCGCATCGGCAAAGGCTTCGATATAGGTATCGACCGGCGCGATCATCAGATGCACGTCCATCACCGTCCGGAGATGCGGACGGATCGCCTTCAGCAGGGGCGGGCCAAAGGTGAGGTTAGGCACGAAATGCCCGTCCATCACATCGACATGCACCCAATCGCAACCCTCAGCCTCGATTGCGCGCACCTCGCGGCCGAAATCGGCGAAATCGGCGGATAGGATCGAGGGGGCGATCTTGATCTTGCGGTCGAATGTCATGGGCTGGCTCCGGGGGTTGCTGCTGAACCGTAAATGGGGCCTGCCGGGGGCCAAGGTCAAGGCCGCGTGATTGCGGCACAGGTCAGTTTATGCAACCAATCGACCCTACGACTGCCAGAAAGGCCCGCCATGACCGACGCTCCGCAAAATCCCTCCGATCTGGAAGCCCCCTACAAATTGCAGGAGATGCTGGGGTTCACGCTGACCGAATGGGCGCGCGATATTGCCGTTGTCGAGGCTGACTTTACCGACATGCTGAAGAACCGGCAGGGCCTGCTGCATGGCGGCATCCATGCACTGCTGCTGGATACAGCGATGGGATATGCCGGATGCTATACCGGCGTTGCGGGCCTGCAGCAGAACGCGCTGACGCTGTCGATGACCGTCAATTATATCGGCCAGATGCAGGGCGCACGCCTGATTGCCACTGGGCGGCGCATCGGGGGCGGGCGCAAGACCTATTTTGCCGAGGCCGAAGTTACGGACGACGCTGGCGCAACCCTTGCGACCGCGACCGGCGTGTTTCGCTATCGCAGCGGTCCGTTGACGGACGATGCCCCCTGAACAACCGGATATTGCGCTGTTGTCAGGCAACTTGTCGATCCGTCGGTCCGGGGCGGTGCGCCTGCACGGACGCGCATCTTGATTGCGCAGGGAGTTGACAGAGCGGACCGCCCCGTTCTGCACAATGTTCAGGAAAGCCTTTGGCCGCACCGGCACTTGACACCGGGCAGGGCACGGTCCAACGCTCTGCGCCATGTTGGATCTGCGCCCGGTAGGATATGTGATCGGTCTTACGGCCATGGCGCTGGGTCTCGCCATGCTGTTACCGCTGATCGTGGATGTCGCGCAGGCGCGCGGCCATTGGCACGTCTTTGCGCAGTCATCTATCCTGACCATGCTGGTCGGCGGCCTCGTTGCCGGGGCCTGCCGCAATGGCGTGGGCGAAGGGCTGACGATTCGCCAGACGTTCCTTCTGACCACGGGTGTCTGGGTCGTGCTGCCGCTATTCGGGGCACTGCCCTTCATGCTGGGCGCAACGACGCTCTCCTTTACCGATGCGTTCTTCGAAGCGATGTCGGGGCTGACCACTACCGGATCGACCGTGGTGACGGGGCTGGATGCGCTGCCCAAGGGCATACTGCTCTGGCGCGGCATCATGCAGTGGCTGGGCGGGATCGGCATCATCGTCGTCGCCATGGTGTTTTTGCCTGAACTGCGCGTCGGCGGCATGCAGATATTTCGCGCTGAGGCCTTTGATACTATGGGCAAGATCCTGCCCCGCGCGACGGAAATCGCCAGCCGAATCTCGGTGATCTATGTGGCGCTGACGTTGGCCTGTTCGATGTGCTACGTGGCAACGGGAATGACCGCGTTTGATGCCACCGTCCATGCGATGACAACCGTATCGACCGGCGGCATGGCCAATTTCGACGCGTCCTTCGGCGCCCTGCACCCGTCGGCTGAATATGTCGCCATCGTCTTCATGATGCTGTCTGCCCTGCCTTTCGTGCGGTTTGTGCAACTGATGACCGGCACGGCGCGCCCGCTGCTTTTTGATCCGCAAGTGCACGGTTTCTTCAAGACGGTAGGCTGCATCGTCGGCGTGCTGACCATCTGGCAATTCATCCAGCGCGAACATCTGACCGAAGAGACGTTTCGCGAGGTGCTGTTCAACGTCGTGTCGATCATCACCGGCACCGGGTATGCCAGCGAGGACTACATGCTGTGGGGGCCCTTCGCGGTGTCGATCTTCTTTTTCACCGGCATGATCGGCGGCTGCGCCGGCTCGACCGCCTGCTCGGTCAAGGTTTTCCGCTATCAACTGCTGTTTGCATCAATCCGTGTCCAACTGGCCCGTATTCACAGTCCGCATGGCGTGTTCACACCCCGGTATGGCGGGCGCAACGTGGATGCCGATGTGCTGAATTCCGTGATGTCGTTCTTTGTCTTCTTCACCGTCACACTGGGCGTGTTATCAGTGCTGCTGGGCATGACCGGCCTGGATTTCACGACCGCCGTATCGGGCGCGGCGACCGCCATGGGCAATATCGGGCCGGGACTGGGCGATATCATCGGACCCTCTGGCAATTTCTCGACTCTGAGCGATCCGGCCAAGTGGATCCTGTCCGCGGCCATGCTGATCGGCCGCTTGGAGGTGCTGGTCGTCTATGCCATATTCACCGTATCATTTTGGAGGATCTGATGTCTGACACATCGCGCACCCGCCCCCTTGGGGCGCAAATCTCGCATATGTTGAAATCGCGCGGGGTCGACACGATCTTCGGCATCCCCGGCGTGCATAATCAGGAGATGTATCGCGGCATCGAAGAGGCCGGCATCCGTCATTTTCTGGCCCGGCATGAACAGGGCGCGGGGTTCATGGCCGATGGCTATGCGCGCGCCAGCGGCAAGCCGGGCGTCGCCTATGTCATCACCGGGCCGGGCCTGTGCAACACGATGACGCCGATGGGGCAGGCCTATTCCGACAGCGTGCCGGTGCTGGTTCTGTCCTCTTGTCTGGACGAGACAGCGGCGACACGTGGCCAGTTGCACCAGATGCTGGACCAGCAGGCGGCGGGCGCGACGGTCTCCGACTGGTCCTATACCGCGAATACAGCGGATGCGGCCTACAGCCTGATCGACCGGGCGCTGACCGAATTCCAGACCAAACGCCCCCGGACCAAACATATTCAGGTGCCGATTCAGGCCTTGGTGGCCGAGGCCGATCCCGCCCCTGACGCCGCGCCTGAAGTGACGCGCACGCCCCAGTCCCTACCAGAGGGCATTGCCGAGCGGATCGCGCAGGCGAAACGCCCGCTCTTCATCCTCGGCGGTGGCAGCGTGCGCGCGTCGGAGGAGGCGCGCCGCGCGCTGCGCACCCTGAACGCCGCCAGCTTTCCCACCTATGCAGGCCGGGGCGTGGTGTCGATGAAGGATGACCCGCTGCATTTCAGCGGCTTTCTGGGCCGCCCCGAAAGCGCCAATGTCGCCGCCAGCGCCGACGTGGTGATCGTCGTCGGCAGCGAGCTGTCCGAGATGGACCTCTGGCGCGACACGCTCGGTCATACCGGCCAGATGATCCGCGTCGATATCGACCCCGAAGTGCTGGGCCAGCAGCCGGGCAGCATCGCGGTGCAGATGGGCGCGCAGGACTTCTTTACCGGGCTCAATGCCGCGCTGGAGGGTCACAAGGCAGGCACCTCATGGACGGCGGATGAGGTCGCAAAAGCCCGCAAGCGCTGGCGCGCGGAATCCGACGCCGAACGCCCCGGCATCACGCGTGTCTGCGATGCCCTGATCGACGTGATGCCTGAGGATACGATGTATTTCTCGGACATGACCCAGTTCGCCTATACCGGCAAGGAAGTGTGGGACATGCACCGTCCCGGCCACTGGCATCACCCCTACGGCTTTGGCACGCTGGGCTATGCCCTGCCCGCCGGCATCGGCGGCGCCGCCGCGCGCCCCGGCCTGCCCACGGTGGTGATCGCGGGCGATTACGGGTTTCAATACACCGTACAGGAACTGGGCACGGCGGTCGAACTGGGTCAGCCGCTGCCGATCCTGCTATGGGACAACGGCAAGCTGAAAGAGATCGAGGACAGCATGGTCGCCGCACAGATTGCCCCCAATTCGGTGATCGCGCACAACCCCGATTTCTGCGCCTTGGCCGAAGCCTATGGTGCCAACTCTGCGGCGCCCAACTCGCTGAAAGAATTGCAACAGGCGGTCAAGGCCGCGTTCAAGGCCGATGGCCCGACGCTGATCTACATGACCGCCGACATGAAGGATTGACGCCAAAGCCGGGAGGGCGCGCGTCTTCCCGGCTAGCCGATCCGCCCTATCGGGCCCATGCTGCCGGTTTGGCCGCGATGCAGCAGCAGGTGATCCAGCAAGACGCAGGCCATCATCGCCTCGCCCACCGGCACCGCGCGGATGCCGACGCAGGGGTCATGTCGGCCCTTCGTCACCACCTCGGTCGGCGTGCCATCCATGCGGATCGACGCGCGCGGGCTGAGGATGGACGAGGTCGGCTTGACCGCGAAGCGCACGACAATCTCCTGCCCGGTCGAGATACCGCCCAGAATGCCGCCCGCGTGGTTCGACATGTATCTTGGCTGTGCCGGACGAACCACCGGAAGCTCCGCAGCATCTATCCCGCGGCTCGTTAGGTGCTTTCGGTGGACATGAAGCGTAAAACTACCGTCACGGTTATCCGCGTAATATTCCAAATCACGTCCAGGTTCGAACCAGCAATTCTCGCCATTCTTGTTCAAAAGCCCTGTCTCGATCAGTTTAGGAGTGCGGCGAGAATTTGGCGCAAGGATTGCGATGACATCCTCGGCTGGGTCGGCAGGAAGGATCTCATCCGCGTTGTCGGTCCCCATCAGTTCGGCGGCGGCCATCCCTTCGCCGATCTCGACCCCCTTCACGGCATTGATCGACATGCATGCAGCGGCCAGATCGGTGTCCAGCTTGCCATAGATCGGCGCGCCAAGGCCCGCAGGCACGCCGCGCGCCACCAGCTCGACGATCGCCCCGACCGAGTTGTGATCCTTGCGCAGCTTCTGCAAATACGCTTCCCACTCGGGTGCGGCTTTCGCGTCAGGCAGCCAGAAGTCATTGCCGTCGATGGCGTCCCAGTCAAACGCCGCGCGGTCCAGCGCCATGGCGCCCATCCGCACCATGTAGCCCTTGATCTGTACCCCCGGCACCAGATGGTCCAGCACCGCCCGCGCAATGCCGCCCGCCGCAACCCGCGCCGCCGTCTCGCGCGCACTGCTGCGCCCGCCGCCGCGATAATCGCGCAGCCCGTATTTCTGGTGATAGGTAATGTCGGCATGGCCGGGCCGGAACGTAGCCGCGATATCGCCGTAATCGCGGCTGCGCTGATCGGTATTCTCGATCATCAGCTGAATGGATGTGCCCGTCGTGCGCCCCTCGAACACGCCTGACAGGATCTGCACCGCGTCAGGCTCGTTCCGCTGGGTCATGTTCTTGTTCTGGCCGGGGCGGCGCTTGTCCAGCCAATGCTGCAGCGTCGCCTCGTCCACCGCGACGCCCGGAGGGCAGCCATCGACCGTCGCGCCCAAGGCGGGACCGTGGCTTTCGCCCCAGGTCGTGACCCGGAAAAGATGACCGAAAGTATTGAGGCTCATGACGCAGCTCCTTTGGCGCCCGGTCTAGCGATCCATCGGGCGTGCCTCAAGCCATTTTGGACTATGGCCGCCCACCGCCCGGGCGGGCCGCAGGCTCAGATCAACGTCTCGGGCTTGACGGTCTCGATGTTCAACGCCTCGCCAACCGCCGCATAGGTCAGCTTGCCGCCCGAGACATTGACACCGTTCAGCAGGTTCACATCATCCGCGCAGGCCTGTTTCCAGCCCTTGTCGGCAATTGCCAGCATGAAGGGCATCGTGGCGTTCCCCAGCGCTATGGTCGACGTGCGCGCGACCGCTCCGGGCATGTTCGCGACACAGTAATGCACGATCCCGTCGACCTCATAGATCGGGTCCTGATGTGTCGTCGCCTTTGACGTCTCGAAACAGCCGCCCTGGTCGATTGCCACGTCCACCAGTACCGATCCCGGCTTCATCAAGGACAGCTGTTCGCGGCTGATCAGCTGGGGCGCCGCTGCGCCGGGGATAAGAACCGCACCCACCACCAGATCCATCCGCGGCAGCAGCTCCTCGATTGCGCCCTTGTCGGAAAACTGCGTCGTCAGGCGCCCCATGAATACATCATCCAGATAGGACAGGCGCGGCACGGACCGGTCCAATACCGTCACGTTTGCCCCCATTCCAACCGCCATGCGCGCCGCCGCCGCACCCACCACGCCGCCGCCGATGATGGCGACATTGGCAGGGCGCACGCCAGGAACGCCGCCCAGCAACACGCCGCTGCCGCCATTGGCCTTTTGCAACGCCCAGGACCCGGTTTGCGGTGCAAGGCGGCCCGCGACCTCGGACATCGGGGCAAGCAGGGGCAAACCGCCCTTGGCGTCTGTCACCGTCTCATAGGCGATGGCGGTGCAGCCGGACGCGATCAGTTCGTGTGTCTGATCAGGGTCCGGCGCCAGATGCAAATAAGCGAACAGGATCTGACCCTCGCGCAGCATCTTGCGCTCGCCTGCCTGAGGTTCCTTGACTTTCACGACCATGTCGGCGCTGCCGTATATCTCGTCGGCAGAGTCGATAATCGTCGCACCAGCGGCAGTATAGCTTTCGTCGGTGAAACCCGATCCTTCGCCGGCCCCCGATTGAATCAGAACCTCGTGGCCATGGGCGATGGCCTCCATCGCGGCGTTGGGTGTCATCCCGACGCGGCATTCCTGTGGCTTGATCTCTGTGGGGCATCCGATTTTCATGAGCGACTCTCCTGCTATTTGAATTGATATTAGGCAAAATCCGCACCAGCGGGGCGAAATCTTTCTCTATATACGGGTGTCAAATGCAATAATCTTCGGTAATCTGAAGCAAACACGCAAAGGATTTGCGACAATGTCCCTCGATACGATCGACCGTCGGCTTTTGGCTGTCTTGCAGAAAAGCGGCCGGATATCGAATTCCGATCTGGCCGAGAAGGTCAATCTATCGGCCAGCGCCTGCCATCGCCGCGTCCAGAGGTTGGAAGCCGATGGATACATCGCCGGTTACGTTGCCCTGCTGAACGCGCGCAAAATGGGCGTTTCCACCACAGTCTTTGTTGAAATCACCTTGGCAGAACAGGCTGATGATGTGCTGAACGCGTTTGAAAAGGCGGTCGCGCGGGTGCCCGATGTGCTGGAATGTCACCTGACAGCCGGCACCGCCGATTACATCCTGAAAATCGTTGCCGAAGATACCGACGATTTCGCCCGTATCCACCGACAGTACCTGACTCGCCTGCCCGGCGTGGCCAAGATGCAGAGCAGCTTTGCGCTGCGGACAGTGTGCAACACCACGGCGCTGCCGGTGTGAAACGCAAAAGGCCCCGGCGCATCCGCCGGGGCCCTGCCATTTCACTGTCTCTGCAGATCAGGCGTCGTCTTTTTCCGGCACCACTTCTTCACCGGTTTCCTGATTGACGACCTTCATCGACAGGCGCACCTTGCCGCGATCGTCAAAGCCCAGCAGCTTGACCTTCACGTCCTGGCCTTCCTTCAGCACGTCCGAGGGATGGTTCAGGCGGCGGTTTTCGATCTGGCTGACATGGACCAGCCCGTCACGCTTGCCGAAGAAGTTAACAAACGCGCCGAAATCGACGATCTTGACGACCTTGCCGTCATAGACCTGGCCTTCTTCCGGCTCGGCTACGATCGACCAGATCATATCATAGGCTTTCTTGATGGCCTCGCCGTTGGGCGATGCGATCTTGATGATGCCCTCGTCGTTGATGTCCACCTTGGCGCCGGAGACTTCGACGATCTCGCGGATGACCTTGCCGCCCGAACCGATGACTTCGCGGATTTTGTCCGTGGGGATCTGCATTGTCTCGATACGCGGGGCGTGAACCGAGAATTCCTGAGCGCCGGTCAGCGCCTTGTTCATCTCGCCCAGAATGTGCAACCGGCCCTCTTTGGCCTGCGCCAGTGCCTTTTGCATGATCTCAGGCGTGATGCCTGCGATCTTGATGTCCATCTGCAACGAGGTGATGCCGCTTTCGGTGCCTGCGACCTTGAAATCCATGTCGCCGAGGTGATCCTCGTCGCCCAGAATGTCGGTCAGGATGGCATAGTCGCCGTCCTCTTCCATGATCAGACCCATGGCCACACCAGCAACCGCGGTTTTCAGCGGAACGCCCGCATCCATCATCGACAAGGAGCCGCCACAGACCGACGCCATCGACGACGAACCGTTGGATTCAGTGATCTCCGACACAACGCGGATGGTGTACGGAAAATCCGTCGCCGCAGGCAGAACCGCCTGAAGCGCGCGCCATGCCAGCTTGCCGTGGCCAATCTCGCGGCGACCCGGAGGGCCCACGCGCCCGGCTTCGCCAACCGAATAGGGGGGGAAGTTGTAGTGCAGCAGGAAGTTGGATTTGAAGTTGCCATAGAGCGCGTCGACGAATTGCTCATCGTCGCCGGTGCCCAGCGTGGTGACAACCAAGCCCTGCGTCTCGCCGCGCGTGAACAGGGCGGAGCCGTGTGTACGGGGCAGAAGGCCGGTCTGGCTGACGATCGGGCGCACGGTGTCCAGCGCACGGCCATCGATCCGCTTGCCGGTCTTGACGACGTCGCCGCGCAGAACCGCTGCTTCCAGCTTCTTCAGCGCCGCGCCGAGATTGGCGTCGTCCAGTTGCTCGTCAGACAGCGATGCCTTGATCGCGTCCTTGGCGGCAGAAACTGCGCTGGTGCGCTCCTGCTTGTCGGTGATCGCATAGGCGGCGCGAATCTCGTCCTCGCCTGCGGCTTTGACCGCCGCATAAAGGTCCGAATAATCGGCAGGCTGGAAATCGAACGGCTCTTTCGCCGCGTCTTCGGCCAGATCAATGATCAGGTCGATCACTGGCTGGATCTGCTCGTGCGCGAAGGTCACCGCGCCCAGCATTTCATCCTCGGTCAGCTCGTAGGCTTCGGATTCGACCATCATCACGGCGTCCTTGGTGCCGGCGACAACCAGATCCAGACGCTGATCGGGGTTGTTTTTCAGATCGTGCATGTCGTCGACGGTCGGGTTCAGGATGTAATCGCCACCCTCATATCCGACGCGGCAGGCGGCAATCGGGCCGCGGAACGGTGCGCCCGAAATCGTCAGCGCAGCAGAGGCGGCGATCATCGCGACCATGTCGGGATCATTGACCAGATCGTGCGAAAGAACCGTGCACATCACCAGCGTCTCATTCTTGAAACCGGGAACAAACAGCGGGCGAATGGGGCGGTCGATCAGACGCGCGGTCAGCGTCTCTTTCTCCGACGGGCGCGCCTCGCGCTTGAAAAAGCCACCTGGCACCTTGCCGGCCGCATAGTATTTCTCTTGGTAATGCACCGTCAGCGGGAAGAAATCCATTCCCGGCTTGGGCGCTTTGGCGAATGTCACGTTGGCCATGACGCTGGTTTCGCCCAAGGTGGCGATGACCGAACCGTCTGCCTGACGGGCAACCTTGCCCGTTTCCAGTGTCAGCGTCTCTTCGCCCCACTGGATCGATTTTTTCACTTCGTTGAACATCTATCGTTTCCTATTTGGAGGCACACCGGACCCCTGCCCGATCCTCCGTTACACTGGCGGCCCCATTGCCGCCGCCCCCAATCATCATGTTTTCCAGGTGCCGGGGACATGGCACGCAGTCTCAGATGGGCGGGCCATACAGCACAATTGGATGAATTGAAAGGGATCGCAGGACTGGCCGCGATCAGGGCGCAAGCGATACACTGCCGGGCACCCCTAAAAAAAAGAGCGGCCCGTGTGGACCGCTCTCCTGGATAAAATGGGAAAACTGCCGGTTTAGCGGCGGATGCCCAGACGCTTGATCAGGTCCTGATAGCGGGCCTCGTCCTTGGATTTGGTATAGTCCAGAAGCTTGCGGCGCAGCGCGACCATTTTCAGAAGGCCACGGCGGCCGTGGTTATCCTTCTTGTGGGTCTTGAAGTGCTCGGTCAGGGTGGTGATCCGCGAGGTGAGGATGGCAACCTGAACTTCGGGCGAACCGGTGTCACCTTCCTTGGTTGCGAATTCCTTCATCAGGCGGTGCTTTTCTTCGACAGTGATCGACATCGGTATCTCCTTGTCATCAAAGGTTGCGGGCACAAGCCGGGATGTCGTCCAGCAAGGTCCATAGAGAATCTGCGCACAGCAGATAACCGGGCGCATCGGCGGCGTATAGGGCAATTCAGGGCGCTTGAAAAGGGCGCGCGTTACAGCACGGCACCCGCTGGCAGCAGGCTGGACCCGATCAGCGTAATGTGGCCAGCGTTCAATCCGGCAGCGTTGTTCACGGTCGCAATCGCGACGCCGTTCAGCATAACGTGCTGTACACCCTCGTCGTCGGGATCGGGAAGCAGATCGACGTTGGGCTCCGGGTTTTCCGAATCGTCATAGACGACCATCAAGGTATCCTGATCCGGCGCGAAATCGAGAATTTGCGCCTGATGATCCGCGCTCAGCCATTCGCCCAGCAGAAACGTGTCGGAACCTGCGCCACCAGTTACGATATCGCCCGCCCCGACCGTGATCAGATCGTCGCCGCCACCGCCGTTGAGATAGTCCATGGCGTCGGTATCGCTCCAGCCATCGGTGTCCGGATCATCCTCAAACCCTGACAGGGTATCATTGCCCCAGCCGCCGAACAAAATGTCGTGTGCAGCGCCGCCGCGCAGCACATCGTCGCCCAGATCGCCGTGCAGCGCGTCGGCGCCCGGGCCACCGTCCAGCGCATCATCGCCTGCGCTGCCAACCAGACTGTCATCACCGGCGCCGCCCGACAGCGTGTCATCATCACCATGGCCAAACAGCCGATCGTCCCCATCACCGCCCTGCAGGACATCACCGCCAGCGCCGCCATGCAGCGTATCATTACCGGCGTCGCCGGTCAGAACATCAGCGCCAGGTCCGCCCCAAAGCTCGTCATCGCCCTCCGCCCCGGTCATCGCGTCGTCGCCGTCATAGCCATTGGCCACGTCTACCCTGTCCGACCCGTCAATATGGTCGTCGCCCGATGTCCCGACCGCGACACGCTCTTCCGTCGGGAAATTGCCATCCCCTGACTGGACTCCACCGATGTCAATACCGGCGTCCTGATCCATATCGGGCATCGCGCCGACGGCCGGAGACAAACCGGCCGCCACGCTCTGGTTCGTGACGTTTTCAGTGGATATCGCGGCATTGGTCGGCCCTGTTGCAGGCGCACCCGGACCCTCACCCTTGACCATGAAATCCAATATGCTGGACCCTGGTTCGGCAGCATCCGCATCCGCTACCTCGGCTCCGTCATTGTCCTGATCGGTCCCGTCCTGCGCGGCTGTCTCATCGTCGTCATACCCGCCCAGACCAACGAACGCCGTTGCTCCCAGCGCCATCATGCCCATAAGGCCCGCAAGCAAAAGCATATCAACAATCCCATTTACCCGCAGCGACAATGCGCCGCGTGGCACCGCTGTAACAGAACTTTGCGCACCAATGGTTAACGGCCGGGCGAAATATCCCACAATACCGGCTTCGAGGCATAAGCGACATAAAGCGGATGGCGCGGATGCCCGTCCTTGGTCAGGCCCAGATGATGCACCTCGCGCCCTGTTTTGGCCAACAGTGCCGCCACAACGGCCCCACGGTCCAGATGCGCGCCATGTGTGCCCCATGCAGCAACGATGGTATCTGCCCAGGCGCAGCCCTCCAGAATGGCGGCATCATTGGCGGGTCCGACCGGATCGGCGGCGGCGCGCATCGCCCGCGGATCGGTGTCGCGCCAGGCAAAGATGTTCGTCACCCGAAACGCACCAAAGCCCAGCGCCCGCGCCCGGCGCTCGCACCGCTCAACCGTGGGATCGTTCTGCATTTCGGTCGCGGTCGAGGGATTCAACATGATGAAATGGACGCGCTTTCCGGCCACGTCCCAGACGCGCCTCAGCGCATAGCGGTAGCGTTCGCAATCCGAGTAGATCGCGGTCGATGCCGCATCGCCTTTCTGGTGGCTGCGGGTAATCACGCCGGGTCCACGAACACGCGGGAGGGGTGCAATTCGCCTGCCTTGTAGATGCCCACTGCCACCGCGCGGCCTTCCAGTGAGGCCCAGGCTTCGTCGCCGTATTCCGCATCACCGGGATAAACCATGCCGGGATTGCCGTTGCGCAGCCTGGCCGCGCCTTCAGGTGTGCAGCGCAGTTCGGGCAGGTCGGTCAGACCGACTTCCAGCGGCAGGATATGAGCATCCAGCGCCGGATCGTGGGCCAACGCGTCGATCCGGTCCAGCGCCAGCCCGTCCTTGGCCTCGAAAGGGCCGGACCATTCCCGGCGCAGCCACGTGACATGACCCTTGCAGCCCAGCGCATCGCCCAGATCGCGGGCAATGGCGCGCACGTAGCCGCCCTTGCCACAGATCATTTCCAGCACCGCGCGGTCAGGGTCGGGCCGGTCCACCAGCAGCAGTTCGTCTACCCACAAGGGCCGCGCCGCCAGCGTCACATCCTCGCCATCGCGGGCCAGCTTGTAGGCGCGCTGGCCGTCGATCCTGACGGCCGAAAATTTGGGCGGCACCTGGCAGATATCGCCGACAAAGCCGTGCAGCGCCTCGGTGATTTCGTCATCCGTCGGGCGCGCATCGCTGGTCGCGATCACCTCGCCCTCCGCGTCGTCGGTATTGGTTGAGGCGCCAAACCGCACCTCGAACTTATACGCCTTCAGCGCGTCGGTGATGTAGGGCACCGTTTTCGTCGCCTCGCCCAGCGCGACGGCCAGAACGCCGGTCGCCTCGGGGTCGAGCGTGCCGGCGTGCCCGGCCTTTTTAGCCTGAAGCGCCCAGCGCACCTTGTTCACGACCGAGGTCGAGGTGATGCCGGCAGGTTTGTCCACCACCAGCCACCCGGAAATGTCGCGACCCTTGCGCTTGCGTGCCATGCCTTGCCCCTTCGCGTTAAGATGCGGGGCTAGCCCAAGGTTTGGACCCTGTCAATTGGCCGCACGGTCCCTGCCCCGCACCAGCCATTGCGATGGCACACGAACAGGCGCACAGCCCAGCGTGCCCAATCCGACCGAGCGCACGGCGATCAGCGCGAGCCATGCGCTGAGCAGGTTGGCCGCAAGCGCGCCGACGACCATCCCATGGAACCCGGCGATCTGGACCCCCAGCCATGTCAGCGGCACATAAAGCGCAAAGATACGCGTACCGCTCAGGCTCATCGACCACAGCGCCCGGTCGCGCGCGTTCATCGCCGCATTGGACGTGATCAGGATGCCAAAGCCCAGATAGCCCCAGCTGGCGATGCGCAGATATGTCGCCGTATAGCCCTGCGCCTCGCTGCCCGAGGTCATCAGCGCCGCGACCGGTCCGGCGAACAGCGCCAGAAACACCGCCACGGCGATGCCTATGGCGGCGCAGGACAGATGCGTCAGGCGCAGGCCCGCTTGCGCGCGGGCCGCG
>JBLWYG010000061.1:0-13991 GCA_048267045.1 Roseovarius sp.
GAGCGCCTCACAGGCCGCGTCCGCCTCGGCGTCGCCCTGTTTCAGGTTGACGATCCCAACATGAAACGGCGTGACGCCCTCGGGCCAGATGATGCCCTTGTCATCGTGGCTGGCCTCGATGATCGCGCCAACCAGACGGCTGACGCCGATGCCGTGGCTGCCCATATGGACCGGCACCGATTTGCCGTCGGGGCCTTGAACGGTGGCGCCCATCGCCTCGGAATATTTGGTGCCAAAATAGAAAATCTGCCCGACTTCGATGCCCCGCGCGGTGCGCTGCCGCTCCTCGGGGATCTGGGAAAACTGTGCCTCGTCGTGGGTTTCGTCAGTGCGGGCATAGCGCGAGGTGAATTCGTCCAGCACCGCGCGGCACGCCTCGTGCGAATCGTAGTCGACCTCACGGTCGCCGAATTTCAGCTCGGTGATCTCGGAATCGTAGAACACCTCGCTCTCGCCCGTTTCGGCCAGCACCAGAAATTCATGCGTGTCGTCGCCGCCGATAGGGCCGGAATCCGCGCGCATCGGGATCGCCTGAAGGCCCATCCGCTCGTAGGTGCGCAGATAGCTGACCAGATGCCGGTTGTAGGAATGCAGCGCATCCTCCTGCGTCAGGTCGAAATTATAGCCATCCTTCATATAGAATTCGCGGCCCCGCATCACGCCGAAGCGCGGGCGCATCTCGTCGCGGAATTTCCACTGGATGTGGTACAGCGTCAGCGGCAGGTCCTTGTAGCTGCCGACATGGGCGCGGAATATGTCGGTGATCATCTCCTCATTGGTCGGCCCATAGAGCAGATCGCGCCCCTGCCGGTCCTTGATGCGCAGCATTTCCTCGCCGTAGTCATCGTAACGACCGGATTCGCGCCACAGATCCGCCGGTTGCAGCGTCGGCATCAGCATCGGGATATGGCCCGCGCGCATCTGCTCCTCATGCACGATATTCTCCAGCTTGCGCAGCACCTTAAAGCCCAGCGGCAGCCACGAATAGATCCCGGCGCCCGCCTGCTTGATCATGCCCGCGCGCAGCATCAGGCGGTGGGACACGATCTGCGCCTCGGCGGGCGTTTCCTTCAGGACGGGCAGGAAGTAGCGGGACAGGCGCATGGCGATCCTCTCAAGGGTCTGGGTCATTCGGCCCCCGTTTATGGCTTTGCAGCCGTCCGGGCAAGCGCGGCATGGGCTCCGGCAGCGCAAACCTGCACTTGAAAGCGCGCGGCGCTTCCGCCAAGTGTAGCTGAACGCATCGAAAGGACACCATGGCATTGCCGATTGCGACGCAGATGAAATACTGGGGAATCGCGGCTGCGATCTTTTTTGTGGTGCTTTGGGTGCTGGGCGACGTGATCTTGCCTTTCGTCGTCGGGGCGGCCATCGCCTATTTCCTCGACCCGCTCGCTGACCGGCTGCAACGTATCGGCCTTAATCGAGCATTGTCCGTCGCGGTGATCGCGGTCTTTGTGGTAATCATCTTTATCATCATGGCTCTACTTGTCGTTCCGACACTGACGTCGCAGGCAACGGCACTCATAGACACGGCACCTCAATTGCTGCGCAAGCTTGAGGTATTCGTGACCGAGCGGTTCCCGCAGGTCGCGGATGCCGACAGCGCCCTGCGCCAGTCACTGCCCGCGATAGGCGAGTCGATCAAGGAACGCGGCGGCCAGATGCTGGAGACGGTGCTCTCGTCGGTGTCATCGCTTATCAACGTGCTGGTGCTCTTTGTCATCGTGCCCGTCGTGGCCGTTTATCTGCTATACGACTGGGATCGCATGGTTGCGCGCATCGACGATTTACTGCCGCGCGAACACGCGCCAACAATCCGTTACTTGGCCCGCGAGATTGACAAGACGATGTCGGGCTTCATTCGCGGCATGGGCACCGTCTGCCTGATCCTCGGCACGTATTACGCAGGCGCACTGATGCTGGCGGGGCTTCAATTCGGCCTTATCGTCGGATTTGCAGCGGGCCTGCTGACCTTTATTCCCTATGTCGGCGCGCTGGTCGGAGGGCTGCTGGCCATCGGTCTGGCGCTGTTCCAGTTCTGGGGCGACTGGCTGTCGATCGGGATTGTCGCGGGTATCTTTGTGCTGGGACAGGTCATCGAGGGCAATCTTCTGACGCCCAAACTGGTGGGCAATTCGGTCGGGCTTCACCCCGTCTGGCTGATATTCGCGCTGTCGGTGTTCGGCGCACTCTTCGGCTTTGTCGGGATGCTGGTCGCGGTGCCTGTCGCCGCCGCTATCGGCGTCATCACGCGCTACGCAACCGCACGCTACAAGGACAGCCAGCTGTACCGCGGAACGCTGGATCACGACGCGCGCTGATGTCCATGCCTTCCAAGCGGGCCGGGACGCGGTCCCCGAAACAGCCCAGACAGCTCAGCCTTGATCTACAGACGATGCCCGCCGTCGGGCGGAACGATTTCTACGTCTCGTCGGCCAATGCAACTGCTGTTGCGCTGATCGAAGGCTGGCAGAACTGGCCCGCACGCAAGCTGGTGCTGAACGGTCCTGCCGGATCAGGCAAGACGCATCTTGCCCATGTCTGGCGCGACCTCAGCGGTGCCCGTATCGTGAACGCCCGCGATCTGCCGGGCGCCGACATCCCAGGCCTGGCCGCAACCCACGTCGCCATCGAGGCCGCCGATGCAGTCGCGGGCGACAGCACCGCCGAAGAGGCGCTGTTCCACTTGCACAACCTCGCATTGGCCGAGGGGCATCCGTTGCTGATCACCGCCCGCGCCGCGCCAAACCACTGGTCGCTGGCCCTGCCCGATCTGGCCAGCCGGATGCAGGCCACGCCCACGTGCACCCTCAAGGAACCCGACGATGAGTTACTGGCCGCCGTGCTGATGAAACAGATGGGCGACCGGCAGATCTTGCCAACCCCCGGCACGATCCCGTTTCTGGTGCGGCGCATGCCGCGCGCCTTTGGCGACGTCGGCCGCGTCGTCGCGGCGTTGGACAAGCTGGCGCTGGAACGCCGCCGCCCCGTCACCCGTGCCCTTGCCGCCGAGGTGCTGGACAAGCTGGGGCTGTGACGCCACACTCGACCCATAATTTCCGTTCCCGTCAGGCCCTTATCGCGCGATCATGAACACCGCTGATTTCCTCACCTCGCCCTTCCCGGCTGCCACGGATCTGCCGGATCTGGACATTACCGGACCGGGCCGCTTCCATAACCGCGAGCTTAGTTGGCTGGGCTTCAACCGGCGCGTGCTGGAAGAGGCGCAGAACCCCCGCGTACCCTTGCTGGAACGGCTGCGCTTTCTGTCGATCTCGGCCACCAATCTGGACGAATTCTATAACGTCCGCGTAGCTGGCCTGCGCGAATTGGCGCGGGCCGGCAACACCACACCCGCCGCCGATGGCCTGACCCCCGCAGAACAGCTGGTGCTGATAAACGAGGATGCGCGCAAGCTGCTGGGTGCACAGCAGCAGACCTTTCAGCACTTGCGCGACGAAATGGCGGCACAAAACATCACCATTATGACCGGCGACGATCTGGATGACGCCGATCGCGCCTACCTGTCCGATGTATTTCTGAACAAGGTGTTTCCGGTTCTGTCACCCCTCGCCATCGACCCGGCGCATCCGTTCCCGTTCATTCCGAACCTTGGCTATTCGCTGGCGCTGAACCTGACCCGCATCCGCGACAAACGGCCGCTTCAGGCCTTGCTGCCGATCCCCCAGCAGATCGACCGCTTTGTCGCGCTGCCTGCCGAGGCCGGCGCCCATCGCTTTCTGCCGCTGGAAGCCCTGCTGATCCTGCATCTGCACAGCCTGTTTCCCGGCTATAAATATAAAGGGCACTGCGCCTTTCGTGTGCTGCGCGACAGCGATCTTGAGGTCGAGGAGGAGGCCGAGGATCTGGTGCGCGAATTCGAGGTCGCGCTGAAACGCCGCCGCCGCGGCGAAGTGGTGCGCATGAACATCACGCGCGACGCCCCCGAGGCGCTGCGCCGCCTTGTCATGGACGAATTGCACGTCACTCAGGACGAGGTGGTGGAGGTGGACGGCATGATCGGCCTTGCCGACCTCAAGGAACTGGTGCTGGACGCCCGCCCCGACCTTCTCTGGCCCAGTTTCTCGCCCCGCGTGCCCGAACGCGTGCAGGATTTCGACGGTGACATGTTCGCCGCGATCCGGCAAAAGGACATGCTGCTGCATCACCCATACGAGACGTTCGATATGGTCGTGCGCTTTCTCAAACAGGCGGCGAACGATCCCGATGTGGTGGCGATCAAACAGACGCTCTACCGCACCTCCAACCAGTCCCCCATCGTCGAGGCCCTGTGCGAGGCTGCTGAAAACGGCAAATCCGTCACCGCCCTGGTCGAGCTGAAGGCCCGCTTTGACGAGGCCGCGAACATCCGCCAGTCCCGCAGGCTGGAACGTGCGGGCGCGCATGTGGTCTACGGCTTTCTGGATCTGAAAACCCACGCCAAGATCAGTATCGTGGTGCGCCGCGAGGGCGATAACCTTGTCACCTACACTCATTTTGGCACCGGCAATTACCATCCCATCACGGCACGCATCTACACCGACCTTTCGCTGTTCACCTGCGACAGCGTGCTGGGCCGCGATGCGACCAAGGTGTTCAATTTTCTGTCTGGCTACGCCCAGCCGGAAAAGCTTGAAAATCTCGCCATTTCGCCAATCACATTGAAGCCGCGTCTGCTGGAAATGATCGCGGCCGAGGTCGAACATGCCCAAAATGGCCGCCCTGCCGAGATCTGGGCCAAGATGAACGCGTTGATCGAACCCGGTATCATCGACGCGCTCTATGCTGCCAGCAATGCGGGCGTGCGTATCAGCCTTGTCGTGCGTGGCATCTGCGGGTTGCGGCCTGGTATCAAGGGCCTGTCCGAGAACATCCGCGTCAAGTCCGTCGTCGGGCGCTTTCTGGAGCACAGTCGGATCGTCTGTTTCGGCAATGGCCACGGCCTGCCACACAAGAAAGCGCGCGTGTTCATCTCGTCCGCCGATTGGATGGGCCGTAATCTGAAGCGCCGGGTCGAGACCCTGGTCGAGATTGAAAACCCCACAGTCAAGGCGCAGATCACGTCTCAGGTGATGGCCGCAAACATGGCCGACATCGCCCAAAGCTGGGTCATGGCCCCTGATGGCAGCTTTGCCCGCGCGTCCCTGCCCGAGGGTGAATTCGCTTTTAGCTGCCACCGGTTCTTTATGGAAAACCCGTCGCTGTCGGGCCGCGGATCGGCGGGTGCGGCAGACGTGCCGCAGCTGACCCACACCGAGGATTAATGCAGCTCGTTCCGTTGACGGCATGATATCACCGGCACATAACAGGGGCTGCGTAACAACGGCTGGTGGCAAAATGAACGCACCCGATACCGATCGTGGAACGTCCGGACATACGGCCAACAACCCATTTGGCCGTGCGCTCTTCAACAAGCCGTCAGCGCGGGCACTGCGCCGGGTTGGCGTTGTCGATGTCGGATCGAACTCGGTCCGGTTGGTCGTCTTTGACGGCGCGGCGCGCAGCCCAGCCTACTTCTTCAACGAAAAGATCATGTGCGGTCTTGGTGCCGGCATGGCGGAAACCGGCCGCCTGACCCCCGAAGGGCGCGCCCGCGCGCCCAGCGCGCTGCACCGTTTTGCCCATCTGTCCCGCGCTATGGATACCGGCCCGCTGACCTGCGTCGCCACCGCCGCCGTGCGCGACGCAGCCGATGGCGCTGAGTTCCAAGCCCAAGTGAAGACGTTGACCGGCCTGGATCTGTGGGTCATCGACGGGCGCGAGGAGGCGCGGCTGTCGGCCCAAGGCGTGCTGCTGGGCTGGCCCGGCGCCTACGGGCTGGTCTGCGATATCGGCGGCTCGTCCATGGAGCTTGCCGAGATCAACGGCGGCACCGTCGGTCGGCGGGTCAGCTCGCAACTCGGGCCGCTGAAGCTGCGCGATCTCAAGGGCGGCCGCAAGGCGCGCCGCGCCTATATCCGCGAGACCATAGAGGCGATGACCACCGAACTGGGCGAACAAAAGAACCGTCTGTTTCTGGTTGGGGGCTCGTGGCGCGCCATTGCGCGCATCGACATGGAGCGGCGCGGATACCCCTTGAATGTGCTTCACGAATACCGCATGCGTGCCTCATCGGTTCGCGATACGCTGCGCTACATTCACGACGCGGCAGATCTGAATGCCCTGCGCCAGCGCGCAGGCGTCTCGTCCGCCCGGATGGCACTGGTGCCGCAAGCCGCCGAGGTTCTGCGCGAATTGGTGCGCACGTTCAAACCCCACGACATCGCCATTTCCAGCTACGGCATCCGCGAAGGGATGCTGTACGAACAGATGCCGCAGCAACTGCGCGACCGTGATCCGCTGATCGAGGCTTGCCGGTTTACCGAAGCCAAGGATGCGCGGGTGCCCGGTTTTGGCAAGGTACTCTATCACTTCATAATGCCGCTTTTCAAATCGGCCCGTCCCGAGCGCGTGCGCCTGATCAAGGCCGCGTGCCTTTTGCACGACGTCAACTGGCGCGCACATCCCGATTATCGCGCTGATATCTGCTTTGATACGGCCACGCGGGCCAATCTTGGCGGCCTGAAGCATTCAGAGCGGGTGTTTCTGGGCCTTGCGCTGCTGCACAGATACACAAATTCACGCGGCACCACGCGAATCGACAATGTCAGCCAGTTGATCGACGCGCCGATGCGCCGTGACGCGGAAATATTGGGCAAGGCGATGCGCTTTGGCGCGATGTTGTGGCTCCAGCGCGATGCGGAACTGGGCAAGCTGCACTACTATCCCAAAAAGCGGATACTTGAATTCAGTGTCGCGCCCGAGGCGTCCCCTCTCTTTGGCGAGGTCGCGCAAGAGCGGTTCGCATCGCTCGCCGCGTCGCTTGCCTCGCAGCCCGTTGTCAAGCGCGCCGGTCCTCTGCAAAAGGTCTGAAGCGTTGCGCCTTCAACCTGAGACATCAGACAAAGGCGAAACGCGCGCAACGCTAGTATGCCCTGCGCGTTGCGCGAAAATCTGTGAGTCAGGTCCTTCAAAAACGCTTAAGAGCACCTTAAATCTCGATCTCGTCCTCGGATTTCGACGGCTGCTCGGGGTCGGCATCTTCAACAGGCTTTCGCCGGATGATGATATCGCCGTTGGGTAGTTTCTCCGGCGCCTCATAGATGCTCAGGTCGTCGACGTCCTTCAGGATATCGGCCAGCGCGGGCCCCATTTCCTGCGCAAACTCCCGCAGCTGCGGGCCCAGCCGCTCGGCCATGTCCTTCATGCCCTCCATTGCCGGACGCGCCTCCTGCATCAGCCCGTCAAAGAACATGCGTGCACCCTCTTCGATCAGGGACAGGCCATCACCGGACGGTGCGTCATCCTCGGCATGAAGGGCGGGAGCGGCCAA
This sequence comes from Roseovarius sp., assembly GCA_048267045.1. Lineage (GTDB taxonomy): Bacteria > Pseudomonadota > Alphaproteobacteria > Rhodobacterales > Rhodobacteraceae > Roseovarius. Next base: position 7,376 of record JBLWYG010000061.1, read on the forward strand.
CATAAGCGCCGCGGTTGTTGTGATCAGGATCTGTCTCATGGGGTCAATATAGCACGTATCGCGCCGGATTTAAGCCCATGCATCAATATCCAGCGTGATGGGAAAATGATCCGACGCGGTCAGCAGTGCATCGCGCAGCGCGTCGTCCCCGTAACAGGCGGGGTCATCAAACGGGTGCCAGATCCGCCATACCGGCCCCCGCGCCAGCAGGTCCGGCGACACCATGATGTAGTCCAGCAGCGCCTGCAGATACCGTCCTTCGTGGCTTAGAAAGAATCGCGATGTGCTGTGGATTGCCCCAATCCTTGCGCCCAACGCACTGCGTGCATGCGGATCATACAGGCGAAGCCCCTCACCCTCGCCCAGTACCACCTCGACCGAGGAGCGGCCAAACAACCCCTCGTATTCATCAAGGCCGGGGCCGTCGTTGAAATCCCCCAACACGATCAGCGGCTCGCCCGCCTCCAGGTGCTCCACGACACGTGCGCGCAGCCAGACCGCCTGCGCCAGTTGCTTGCGCCGATTGGCGATGGCGATGCGCATGATGTCAGCGGGCGAACTGGCGCCATGCGGCGCCTTCGATTTCAGATGCACCCCGATCAGGCGCAGCACGCTCCCGGACTGCGTGGTCAGCCGCACCTCCAGCGGTGGTTTGGAAAAGCGCACCAGATCCTCGACCGCGTCGATATCCAGATCGATCCGGAATACCCCGTCAAAGCGCGGCGCATCGCGGCTGCCCCGCTTGCCGGTCGCATCGCCCTGTGGATCGTGCACCGCGTGAACGACGTCCGGGTCATAAAGCAGCGCGATCTCCTGCTGGGTGTCGTTCGTGAACCCGATCAGCGCCCGCCGCGCCCGTAGCCCCGTCGCGGCGGCGAAACGCTCCAGCGCTGTCACAGTGCTGCGCCGTCCGTTGTGATCAGGCGCCTCGATGATCATCAGCGTATCGGCGTCCAGCGCATGCATCACGGCAGCCACCGCTGCCAGTTGATCGCCTCGGGTGACATTGCGACGCGACGACCATTCCCCATCGTCCAACGGCATGCCGTCGTCATCGAAAAGGCTGTTGAACCATTCGATATTCCAGGTTGCCAGCCTCATTCGCGATGCGCGTTTTCGATCTGCTCCCACGCGCGGTTGATGTCGATCATCCGTTTTTCGGCCAGGCGCATCGCCTCGGCCGGTACGCCCCGCGCCATCATGCGATCGGGATGCGTCTCGCGCACCAGCGCGCGGTACCTTTTTTGCACCTCGGCCATGCTGTCATCCGGCGACGCGCCCAGCACCTGATACGGGTCCGGCGCACTGCCCGGCACGAAGCGGCAGCGCATACGCTGAAACTCGCTGGCTTTCAGCCCGAAAATCTCGGAAACGCGCTCAAGAAAGCTGTTCTCGTCCGGGTGATACTGCCCATCGGCCATGGCGATATGGAACAGCCCCTCCATCAGATCGCACAGCGCGTCCGTGTCATCGCCGAACATCGCCTTGATCCGGGCGGCGTATTCCTCGAACCCCGCCACGTCCTGCCGCGCCAGATTGAACACGCGCGCCGCGCCGGCCTCATCCTCGCGCGCGATCCGGAACACCTGGCGAAACGCTGCGACCTCGCCGCGCGTGACCTGCCCGTCGGCCTTGGCCATCTTCGCGCCCAGCGCGATCACGGCTATGGCAAAGGCAACACTGCGCTCCGGCGGTGTGCGCAGGCGGTCGAACACGGCGCTTAGGCCCTCGCCACTGGCAAGGGCCGACAAGGCCTCGGTTATGCGGGTCCAGAGCGACATGGCGCGATCCTAGAGCGTTTCAGCACCCGTGTCAGCGCGATCCGTCCAAGATTTTCGCAAAACCACGCGTGCCATTTCACTCCAGTATGCGCAGCCCCTTCGGCGTGTCGAATTCGGCCCGTAAACCTGCGGAACCTGCTTCGTACATTATCCTGTCATCAGCCAACTGCCCTGCCAGACGCGCGCGCAGCGCGTCCGCCTCCGGATGGCGGACAATCAGTCGCCGAAGCGCAATGCCGGTAGCGGGCAATGACGCCGCTGGATGGCGCGTGCAATCCCATTGCATCACCGCTGGGTGGCAATCGTCAAACGGCAGTTGCCCGTTTTCCGGCACCGCCATGCGCCACCGCAAGTCGCCCCGTTCCAGCGGCACCTGCGCGCCGAGACCCGCAAGCGCCGCCTGCGCGCCCGCAAGATCGTCGGTGCGGCAAATCCAGTTGCTGATGCGCGGCAAGCCATTGAACCGGTCCAGATCAAACCAGCGCGCCTGACCGGGCGGCGGCGCGTCGGGGTCGATTGCAATCACCTCCAGATACAGCCCGTCTTCCAGACCCAGCAGGCGATTATGCGTGCCGAAATGCGCATGTTTACCGCCCGGTCCGGGCGCCACGCCCAAGGCGCGATGCACCCAGTCCGCGCCCTCCTCCAGCGTAGTCGCGGCTACGGCGATGTGATCGAGGTCCAACATATTCCGGTCCTTTCAAGCGAAAATTCGATGCCCAAAGCATACTCAGATCCAACAATTATTGAAATTCGTGACAGGCGGCTAAACTTCGGGTCGACTGTGCGGCTTAATGTCATTTTCGAGCAGGTCTTTACCGTTTTCCGTCTTGACGGGCGCGCGCTGCTGCCATAGCCACGCGCCCAAGGCGTGGTAGCTCAGGGGTTAGAGCAAACGACTCATAATCGTTAGGTCGGTGGTTCAAATCCACCTCACGCCACCAAAGGCACTTTGCGCAGCAAAGTGGCACCGCATTATCTTTCCTAACGCACAGTAGCGGCAGGCGTTTTGCCAAGCAAAATGCCGAGAGCGGGCAGTTGCTCGGCAAATTGACGCCGGACTTTCGCCCAGCGCCCTATCATCTTGAAATCAAGACCTATCTCCGCGCCTCGCGGATCATCTTCAGAATGTCCTGCGCCGCGTCGGGGATGTTCGTGCCAGGACCAAAGATCGCCTTCACCCCTGCATCCTTCAGGAATTTGTAATCCTGTTGGGGTATGACCCCGCCGCAGATGACCAGAATGTCGCCTGCACCCTTTTCGCGCAGCGCCGCCACCAGTTTGGGTGCCAGCGTCTTGTGCCCGGCGGCCTGGCTGGAAATGCCGATGACATGCACGTCATTGTCGACGGCATCCTGCGCGGCTTCGTCAGGCGTCTGGAACAGCGGGCCGACATCCACGTCGAACCCGATATCGGCAAAGGCGGTCGCGATCACCTTGGCGCCCCGGTCATGCCCATCCTGGCCCATCTTGACGACCAGCATCCGGGGACGGCGGCCTTCCTCCTCGGCAAAATCCTCGACCGACTTCTGGATGGCCGCGAAACCTTCATCGCCCTCATAGGCTGCGCCATAGACGCCGGCCAATGTCTTGACCTCGGCGCGGTGGCGGCCGAACACCTTCTCCATGCTCATCGATATCTCTCCTACAGATGCGCGTGCGCGCGCCGCCTCGACCGCTGCTTCCAGTAAATTGCCCCCGTCGCGCGCGCGGCGCTCCAACTCGTTCAGCGCGGCGGTGCAGGCGGCCTCGTCGCGGCTGTCGCGGATCTGCTTCAACCGGGCGATCTGGCTGTCACGCACTGCCGAATTGTCGATATCCAGCAGATCGATCGGATCCTCGCTGTCGCGGCGATACTTGTTCACGCCGACGATCACTTCGGTGCCCCGGTCGATCATCGCCTGCCGCGTCGCGGCCGATTCCTCGATCCGCAACTTGGGCATTCCAGAGGCCACGGCCTTGGTCATGCCGCCCATTTCCTCGACTTCCTCGATCAATGCCCAAGCCTTCTCGGCCAGTTCGGCAGTCAGACTTTCGATGTAATAACTGCCCGCCAGCGGATCGACGACAGCGGTCACGCCGGTTTCTTCCTGCAAGATCAGCTGGGTATTGCGGGCGATGCGCGCACTGAATTCCGTCGGCAGCGCCATCGCCTCGTCCAGCGCGTTGGTGTGCAATGACTGGGTGCCGCCCAGAACCGCGCTCATCGCCTCATAGGCCGTGCGGATGACGTTGTTATAGGGGTCCTGCTCCTGCAGGCTGACGCCCGAGGTCTGGCAATGGGTGCGCAGCATTTTCGAGCGGTCGTTCTTGGCGCCGAATTCGGTCATGATGCGGTGCCACAGCAGACGCGCTGCGCGCAGCTTGGCCGCCTCCATGAAGAAATTCATGCCGATAGCAAAGAAGAAGCTCAGCCGCCCGGCGAATTTGTCGACGTCCATTCCCGCCTCGATCGCGGCGCGCACATATTCGCGCCCGTCCGCCAGAGTATAGGCCAGCTCCTGCACCAGGTTCGCGCCGGCCTCCTGCATGTGATAGCCGGAGATCGAGATCGAGTTGAATTTCGGCATGCCGTCCGACGTATATTCGATGATGTCGCTGATGATACGCATGCTGGGCTCGGGCGGATAGACGTAGGTATTGCGCACCATGAACTCCTTCAGAATGTCGTTCTGAATGGTGCCGGACAGGACCGATTTGTCATGCCCCTGCTCTTCGCCCGCGACGATGAAGCTGGCGAGGATCGGAATCACGGCACCGTTCATGGTCATTGACACGCTGACCTGATCCAGCGGGATCTGGTCAAAAAGGATCTTCATGTCCTCGACCGAATCGATGGCAACGCCGGCCTTGCCGACATCGCCTTCGACCCGCGGATGATCGCTGTCATAGCCGCGATGTGTGGCCAGATCGAACGCCACCGAAACGCCCTGCTGGCCTGCTGCCAGATTGCGCCGGTAAAAGGCGTTCGATTCCTCCGCCGTGGAGAAGCCGGCATATTGCCGGATCGTCCAGGGGCGTCCGGCATACATCGTCGCCTTGACCCCGCGGGTAAAGGGTGCGGCGCCAGGGATGCTGCCCAGATGATCCAGCCCGGCAACGTCATCTTCGGTATAGAGCGGCTTGACGTCGATCCCCTCGATCGTGTGCCAAGTCAGATCCTCCAGCGGCCGTCCACGCAGCTCACCTTCCGCCAGCTTGCGCCATTCGCCTTGCGCCTTCTTCGTCATGTCCTTGTCCTCTTGTCTGGGCCTCGACCTGCGGTGTTTGCCCCGCCTGATCCGATCCCGGTTCCTCTATCAGTGTTGCCAGCCCGTCTGCGCCCGCGCGCAGCCAGAACAGATCATCGGCATAAGCCTCGCGCATCGCCGCGCGTTCGGCCATCGAGAACGGCTGCCACAGACCGTCGCTGGGTGGCAGCGCGCCTGCATCTTCGCCGCGGGCAATCAGCGCCGCGCGCAGCGCCGGCAGATCGGGCGATCTGTGCAGCCATTCGCGCGCATGTGTCTGGGGCACGCCTTCGCGGCCCAACATCGCGGCAAGGCGCCGTTCGGGCAAGGCTGCGAAACGTTCGTGCGGCAGGATCAGCAGCCGGGCCTGCGGCAAAGCACAGGCCAGATCGGTAATCACGTCGCGCCAGCCGCGCATCCCGGACGCGACATGCGCCAGTTCGGCAGCCGTTGGCACATGGGCTCCACGCCCTACCCCGAACGCAATGGTCGAGCGCCACCACGTATCCTGCGCCCGAATAGATAGCACGACCCGCGTTACCAGACCGCCGAAAGCTTCGCCATGGCGCGCCATCCGCTCGCCTATGGCCGGGTAGAGCCGCATGTCGCGCAGACAGCCGCGCGGCGCGCCGATCATGTTCTCGTCCGAAATGACAAGCCGCCGCATGCCGACCTTCTCGCACTTGGCAATCTGCAGCAGTATTCGCCCGCGCGCACGCTGAAACTGCTTTTCGGCGGGCATTGGCCCTGGACTGGGGAAGACCCCCTGCAGCAATCCCTTGCGAACCTCCTTTGGTCCCCAAAAACCGGTGCCCGAGGCGGCCAGTCGGGCAGCATTCTTGCGCATGTAATGCTGGAAGCTGGTCGAGGCGCTGCGATGCGCGCCAAGATGCAAGGTAATGTCCATGGGAATTCAAGCCTTTCGCTGTGCCGGTACGCTGCCACGTTTCATTCCGGCGTTCGTACCCAGCCCTAGCGCATAGTATTGACGATGCGATTAACCTCGCTTGCGATGGCACAGATGCATGATGCGTCAAATTTAGCGCGCTGCGCCATGCTTTTTGCATCGCAATCGCACCCGTTATGCCTATATCCTCTGTAACAGGAGCGCACATGAAACCCTTACTTACCTCTGTTTTCACTTGCCTTTTCGCCTTTCCATTGGTGGCACAGGAGGCCGCAGGGAAACTGACGGATACGGCGGCACCGTCGATCTTTGTCGACGCCACTGACGTGGATTTGAAACAATTTCTATGGAAAAACCGGCCCTTGGTCGTCTTTGCCGACAGCCCGAATGATCCGCGGTTCGTACAGCAGATGGAGCTGTTGACCGCGCGCAGCGATGAGTTGGCCGCGCGCGACGTTGTCGTGCTGACGGATACCGACCCCGATGCACGCGGTCCGATGCGCGCCCAGCTGCGTCCGCGCGGCTTCATGCTGGTGCTTATCGTGAAGGACGGCACCGTATATCTGCGCAAACCGCTGCCGTGGGATGTACGCGAAATCAGTCGCACCATCGACAAGCTGCCGATGCGCCAGCAGGAGATCAGGGAACGCCGCGAAGCGCCCGGCGCCGACAAGACCACCGGCACCGGGGGCGCGTCG
>JBLWYG010000062.1:0-13953 GCA_048267045.1 Roseovarius sp.
GCGGGCGGCGCGTCGTCGGGGACGGATTCGGCGTGCCGCTGATCCTGCGGTATGTGCTGCAAACCTGCGAGACGGCCGCCGAGGCAGGCCGCGTGCTGGCGCGCATCCCGACGCATATGAGCTATAACGTCACCGTCATCGACGCGCAGCGCAAGTTCCTGACCGCGCTCATGGCCCCTGACCGCAAGACGCTGATAACCCATCAGGCGGTCGCGACAAACCATCAGGAGCGGGTCGAATGGGCCAGCCACGCCCGGTTTACCGCCACGGTCGAACGCGAGCGATACTTGCTGCAACGACTGACCCTGCATGTGGAGTCCGAGGAGAAATTCATCCGGGCGTTCCTGCGCCCGCCGCTCTATTCGCCGCGCTTCGACGAAGGGTTCGGCACGCTTTACACAGCCGTCTTCAGGCCGCGCCAGCGCCAGATGGAACTGCGGTGGCCGCACGCCCGGTGGCCACTGGACCTGCATGATTTCCGCGAGGATACGCGCGCAATCTACACACCGGAAGGGCAGTCGGCGACACAATGAGCACGGTGGCACGCATCAAATCCGAGACCTGACCCTTTACCAACGCTTGCGAAATTTCCCCGGTGCCGTGTCGAATTTCGCTCGGAACGCCCGCGCAAAGGCCGACGTTCCGCCAAAGCCGGTCGCGGCGGCAATCTCGACAATCGGCAGGTCCGTCTCGCTGAGCAGCGAATAGGCCCGCGCCAGGCGCATGTCGGTATAATAGCGCCGCGGGCTGAGGCTGGTATGCTGGGTAAAGCTGCGTTCAAGCTGTCGTTTGGATATCCCGACCTCGGTGGCGATGTCCTCGACGCTCAGCGGATCTTCCAGATTGGTCTGCATGAGGCGCATCGCCGCGATCAGATGCCGGTTGCGGCTACCGATCACTGCCGAGCGCGCGGTTTTCTGCGGCGCGTGGGTGGAGTGGCTGCGCCCGTGCAGGCACATATCCGAAACGACCAGCGCGAAATCGGGGCCATAATCCTCTTCGATCACGCTCAGCATCAGGTCGGTCGACGCCGATCCGCCCGCCGCCGTCATCAGATCACCGTCCACCTCGTAGAGGTTCGGCGTCGGCACCAGATCCGGAAATGCCTCGACAAAGGAGGGCTGGTTTTCCCAATGCAGGGTAAAGGTACGCCCTCTCAGCAACCCGGCCCGCGCCAGCGTGAAGGCCCCTGTGCAGATCGCACCGACCGGGGTGCCATGCGCCGCCTGCCGCGCCGCCCATTGCGTGACGACGGGATCGACCGTCTCTCCCGGCTCCACCCCCGAGCAGATGAACGCCCGCGCGCCGCGTGCAGGCGGGCCCAGCGGCGCATCGGCCTCCAGCGACAGATTGTTCGAGCAACGCACAGGCGCGCCGCCCCGCGTCATGGTGCGCCAACGATAGAGTTCCTGCTGTGAAATCTGGTTCGCCACGCGAAGCGGCTCGATCGCCGCGGACAAGGCCAGCATTGTCAGCTTGGGCAACAGCACAAAGTCAAAGACACAAGGCGCTCCGACAGGCGCGATCTTGAAGTTGGCAGCCCCTTTGGGGATGAAATCTGATTGTGTCATTGGGCCCCTCGTCCTGCCTCACGATACGCCCAAAACGCGAACCCGCAAGACGTCTGTCAAGAAATCGCCCTTAACACAAATTCGCGGCCAAAACTCAGCCATTCAGCACCTCAAGCAGCGCCGCATGTAGCGCAGGGGTCGCTGCCGTCACCACTTGCCCGCCCGAGGCAAGCGTCAGCGGCCCGCCCTGCCAATCGGTAATGACGCCGCCTGCGGCCTCGATCAAGGGTACCATCGGCAGAAAGTCGTAGGGCTCCAGACCGACATCCGTCACCGCATCAATCTGCCCCGCCGCAACCAGCGCATGCGGGTAGCAATCATAAGACATGCGCCGTGTGTGGCCGATCCGGCACAAGCGGCCGAACAGAGCGCGGTCCAGCGCATAGGTACGCTCCGGCTCGTTTACGAAAATCAACGCGTCGTCCAGCCGGGTGGTCGTGCGCACGGCGATGTCTGTGCCGTTCAACGTGGCGCCGCCGCCGCGCGTGCCGACGAAGGTCTCGTTCAGCGCGGGCATCCGCACGATGCCAATCTGTGGCACGCCGGCATGTAGATGCCCGATCAGCATACCAAAACCGGGATAGCCCGACAGGAAAAAACGTGTGCCATCAATCGGATCAATGATCCACGCGGGACCATCCAGCGATCCGTCTGTGCCAAACTCCTCGCCGAAAATGCCGTGATCGGGAAATTCGGCGTTCAGAGCGACCCTGATCGCCTGCTCGGTCGCGCGGTCAGCGATGGTGACAGGACTGGAGTCGCTATCCTGCTTGGTCTCGATCCCAAGCGCACCCTGCCGGAAATGGCGCATGGGCACCCCGCTCGCCTGTTCTGCGATCCGTGCGGCGATTTTCGCCATCTTCATCAAATGCATCTGCCTGCCATATCTGTTTGTGACTCATACTTGCACGAGCCTGTTCCGCCTTCCATGTATCTGAGAATAGGGTTTTCCAGAAACGCTAAAAAGACCCTGATTGCGGCCGCCTATTTGCTGGCGTTCAGCAGCGTTTGATTTTACCATTTGGACAATACCGCGCCAAAAATCCAATGGGGGGATCCGGACCATGACCAAAACACCGACACCGCAACACGGGCTGACGCGCCGCTGGTTCATGACGACGGCGGCGGCCGCCGCGCTGACTGCAGGGCTCTTCTGGGGCGCGCCGCAGGCCTTGGCAGCAGAACCGATCAAATGCGCCGGCGTCTATACGGTTCCGGTCGAGCAGCAATGGGTCAGCAGAATTCACAAGGCCGCTACAACCGCGCAGGAGCGCGGCGATATCGAGTACACTTTTTCGGAAAATGTCAGCAATACCGACTATGCCCGCGTCATGCGCGAATATGCCCAAAGCGGCTATCAGCTGATTATCGGCGAGGCGTTCGCGGTCGAGCAGGAGGCGCGCGAGGTGGCCGCCGAATATCCCGAGATCGCATTCCTGCTGGGCTCCAGCTTCAAGGAAGATGGCGCCCTGCCGAACTTTGCGGTGTTCGACAACTACATTCAGGATGCATCCTATCTGACGGGAATCATTGCGGGTTCCATGACCGAGACCGGCAATGTGGGGCTGATCGGCGGCTTTCCCATCCCCGAGGTAAACCGGCTCATGCACGCCTTCATGGTCGGCGTGCGTGAAACGCGCCCGGACGCCAAATTTCAGGTCAGTTTCATCGGTTCGTGGTTCGATCCCCCCGCCGCCAAGGAAACCGCCTTTGCAATGATCGAGAACGGTGCCGACATGCTCTATGCCGAGCGCTTCGGCGTCAGTGACGCGGCCAAGGAAAAGGGCGTGCTGGCCATCGGCAACGTGATCGACACGCAAGAGCAATATCCCGACACCGTCGTTGCCTCGGCCATCTGGAATTTCGAGCCGACGCTGAACATGGCAATCGAACAGGTCCGCGCCGGGACGTTCGAGGCCGCCGATTACGGCACCTATTCCTACATGGCCGAAGGCGGCGCCGAACTGGCCCCGCTGGGCACATTCAAAGGCAAGGTTCCGCAAGAGGCCATTGATCTGGTCGAGGCACGCACCGGCGAGATAATGGATGGCACCTTCACCGTAGAGATTGACGACGAAGAGCCGAAGTCCCAATAAATGCAGGATGATCCAGAGGCGCAGGTCGTCCTGCGCCTCGACAGAATTACCAAGACATTCGGCGCGCTGACCGCGAATGACGCTGTCAGCCTGACCTTGCACAAGGGCGAGGTGATCGCCCTTCTGGGCGAGAACGGTGCCGGCAAGACAACGCTGATGAACATTCTTTTCGGCCAGTACACCGCCGATTCCGGTGGCGTCGAAGTCATGGGCCACGCGCTGCCCCCCGGCAATCCGCGCGCGGCGCTGGATGCCGGGGTCGGCATGGTGCATCAGCATTTCACGCTGGCCGAAAACATGACGGTGCTGGAGAATGTGACGCTCGGTACGCGCTCGCTCTGGGCGCCGGGGCTGGGACGGGCGGCGGCGCGGGCGCGCATCACCGGCTTGGCCCAGGATTTCCGGCTGAGTGTCGATCCGGATGCGCGCGTCGGCGCGCTGACCGTGGGCGAACGGCAGCGGGTCGAGATCCTCAAGGCGCTCTACCGCGACGCGCGCATCCTGATCCTGGACGAACCGACGGCGGTGCTGACCCCGCAGGAGACGACCGATCTGTTCGAAACCCTGCGCAAGGCGGTCGCGTTGGGGCTGTCAATCATCTTCATCTCGCACAAGTTGCATGAGGTCATGGCAATCTCCGACAGCGTCGTGATTCTGCGCCACGGCAAGGTCGTGCATAAAGGCCCGACGTCCGGCACCGACCGCCACGATCTGGCCGCGCGTATGGTCGGCGGCGAGGTCAATGCGCCAAAGGCTGCGCCCGGATCCCCCGGCGCGCCGCTTTTGTCGCTGCACGGCGTCACGACTCCGGATCGCGGCAGCGCACCGGGGCTGAAAGCGCTCGATGTCGACTTGCATGCCGGCCAGATCACCGGACTTGCCGGGGTATCGGGCAACGGTCAGGCCGCGCTGGCGGATATAATCGGCGGCATGATCCGACCCGAGACCGGCACGCTGGTCCTGAAGGGCGCGGACGTGCTGCATTGGTCACCCCGTACCGCGGTGCATGCAGGCATCGCCCGCATCCCCGAGGACCGCCACAAGACTGGCACAATCGCCGATTTCGATTTGTCGGAAAACGCCATCCTAGAGAGCTACACCGATCCGCGCTTCAGCCGACATGGCTGGATGAACTGGCGCGCGGCCCGTGATTTTGCCAGCCAGATCATCGCCAGCTACGATGTGCGCTGTCCCGGCCCCGGCACCCGTATCCGGCTGCTGTCGGGGGGCAACATGCAAAAGCTGATCCTTGGCCGGGTCATGGAGGGTGCACCGCAGATCATTCTGGCCAATCAACCGGTGCGCGGCCTCGATATCGGCGCTGTCAACTACGTTCACTCGCAGCTACTGGCGGCGCGGGATCGCGGTGCCGCCGTGTTGCTGATATCAGAAGATCTGGATGAAATCATGGCCTTGTCGGATGTCATTCATGTGATTTCCGAAGGCCGACTCTCACCGCCTTTCGCGCGCGGCACCATGAGCCCCGTCGATCTGGGCGTCTGGATGGCCGGGCACGGCTATGACGAGGAGGCAGCGCATGCGTCTTGAGCCTATCGCGGAACCATCGCTGGCCCGCACGCTGACGCCGCCCGCGTTGGCAATCCTGGCCACCGTGGTCATCGCATCCGTGCTGGCGATGCTGGCAGGGGCCAACCCGCTGGCGGTGCTGGGCCTCATCCTCAAAGGGGCATTTGGCAGCAAATTCGCGCTGCTGGAGACGCTGAACCGCGCCACGCCGCTGATCTTCACCGGCCTCGCCGTCGCCGTCGCGTTCCGCGCGCGCCTGTGGAACATTGGCGCCGAAGCGCAACTCTACGCCGGGGCGCTGGTCGTCGCGGTACTGGGTGCGGGGCTGCTGGAGTGGCCTGCTGCCTTGTTGCTCCCGACCATGGCGATCCTCGCCATGATTGCCGGCGCGGTTTTGCTGTTGATCCCGGCGCTGCTGAAGGTGCGCCTCGGCGTTGACGAGGTGGTGACGACGTTGCTGATCAATTTCATTTTCCTGCTCTTCGTCTCGATGCTGCTGGAGGGCGTGCTGAAGGATCCGATGGGCATGGGCTGGCCCAAATCTGCTCGCCTGATCCCCGAGGCCCGCCTGCCGCGCATCGCGGAGGGGTTGCGGCTGCACTGGGGCTTTGGCCTTGCGCTGATTTCGGCCATCATCGTCTGGGTAATCGGCGCGCGCACGACGCTGGGCTATGAGATGCGCGCCGTTGGTCTGAACCGCAACGCTGCGGAATTCGCAGGAATTCCGGTAGGCCGCGTGCTGATCAAGACGGCGCTCTTGTCGGGCGGGCTGGCCGCGCTGGCCGGGTTTTCCGAAGTCGCCGGTCTCAAGGGAAATCTGACCTTGGATCTCAGCCCCGGCTTTGGCTACACAGGCATCATCGTGGCGATGCTGGCGCTGCTCAATCCGCTTGGTGTCATTGCGGCCGCGCTGTTCGTTGCCGGCATTTTCGTCGGCGCCGACTCGATGTCCAGGGCCGTTGGGGTGCCAACCTATCTGGCCGATATCATGCTGGCGACGGCGCTTTTGCTCATGGTCGTAGCAATCCTGCTGACCCGGTTCCGCGTGGTGAGGGAATAGTATGGACATCTTCGACATATTCCTCACCGCCAGTTTCTGGACCGCCGCAATCCGCATCGCGTCGCCGCTGATCTTTGCCACGCTGGGCGAGTTGATCTGCGAACGCGCTGGCATCCTGAACCTCGGTATCGAGGGTATCATGGTCGCCGGCGCCTTTGCCGGCTGGATGGCGGTCTATTCCGGCCTTGGCCTCTGGCCCGGCGTTGCCGTCGCATTTGTCGTCGGCATGGGGTTCGGCCTGATCCATTCGATCCTGACGGTGCCCTTTGGTCTGTCGCAGCATGTCGTCGGCTTGGGCGTTACACTGCTGGCGACGTCCAGCACCTATTACGCGTACCGCCTCGCCCTGCCCGAAGTCACCAGCCCGCCCAGCATCACGCCTTTTCAGCCGCTGGAAATTCCGATCCTGTCGGACATCCCGTTGATCGGCCCGGCGCTGTTCGCGCAGACGCCACTGACCTACCTGGCCTTTGCGATGGTCGCAATCGTGGCGATAGTGCTTTACCGCACGCCTCTGGGACTGGCGGTTCGCGCGGCTGGGGAAAATCCCCAGGCGGTTGCGGCCCAAGGGCTATCTGTCGCGGCGATCCGCATGGGCGCGGTCATGGTCGGCAGCGGGTTGATGGCGGTCGGCGGCGCGTTCCTGACCATGTCGGCCTTCAACAGTTTCTTTTTCGAGATGGTGAATGGCCGCGGCTGGATTTGTATCGCGCTGGTCGTGTTCGGCGCGTGGAAACCGGGTAAGGCATTGCTTGGCGCGATCCTCTTTGCCGCGTTCGACGCGTTGCAGATCCGACTCCAGCAGACACCCTTGGGTGCAGGCATTCCCTATCAGATATTCCTGATGCTGCCTTATTTCTTGTCCATACTCGCGCTGGTCGTCATGTCCCGCCGCGCCGAAGTACCCGCTGCCCTCATGGTACCATTCAACAAGGGAGAACGCTGATGTTCGACATCATCGTAAAGGGCGGCACGCTGCCCGATGGCCAGGTCACCGATATCGGTATTGAAAATGGTCGCATTACCGCGGTGGAGCCGCTGGGCGTTGACGCGCGTGAGGTGATCGATGCGGCTGGCGATCTGGTCTCGCCCCCCTTCGTCGATCCGCATTTTCACCTCGACGCAACCCAATCCTACGGCACGCCGCGCATCAACGCATCGGGCACCCTGCTCGAGGGGATCGGCCTCTGGGACGAGTTGAAACAAGTGATGAGCGTCGACGACATGATTGCGCGTGCGCTGACCTATTGCGACTGGGCCGCCTCCATGGGGCTGCTGGCGATACGCAGCCATGTGGACACCTGCGACGACACGCTCAAAGGCGTCGAGGCGATGCTGGAGGTGCGCGATCAGGTCAGGGATTACATCGACCTGCAATTGGTCGCCTTCCCGCAGGACGGGCTCTACCGCGATCCGACCGCGCGCGCCAATACCATCCGCGCCCTCGACATGGGTCTGGACGTGGTCGGCGGCATCCCGCATTTCGAACGCACGATGGCGGACGGCGCCGCCTCGGTCCGCGACCTGTGCGAAATGGCGGCGACGCGCGGTCTGCAGGTCGATATGCATTGCGACGAATCGGACGACCCGATGAGCCGCCACATCGAGACGCTGGCCTATGAGGCGCAGCGCCTCGGCCTACATGGCCGCGTCAATGCCAGCCACCTCACCTCAATGCATTCGATGGACAATTACTACGTCTCGAAGCTCCTGCCTCTGATCGCCGAGGCAGAAGTATCCGCAGTCCCGAACCCCCTGATCAACATCATGATCCAGGGTCGGCAGGATACCTTTCCCAAACGGCGCGGCATGACGCGGGTCAAGGAGATGCAGGCCCATGGCATCACCGTCGGCTGGGGCCAGGATTGCGTGCTCGACCCGTGGTACTCGCTCGGCACCGCCGACATGCTGGATGTTGCTTTCATGGGGATGCACGTCGCGCAAATGTCCGCGCCCGAGGAAATGGTGCGCTGCTTTGACATGATCACGCATCAGAATGCCGCGATCATGGGGCTTGAGGGTTACGGCCTGCATGTCGGCGCGCAGGGCTCGCTCGTCATTCTCGACGCCTCCCACCCCATCGAGGCGCTGCGCCTGCGCGCCGCGCGACTTTGCGTCATCTCCAAAGGACGTATCATATCGCGGACGCCGCGCATGGATGCCGCGCTGACCCTGCCCGGGCGCCCCGCAACAGTGCGGCGCCGCCACAAAACCGCTTGAATCCCGCTGCTCCCCGGTTTCTTCTTGCTCCAAATATCCTGGGGTGAATTTGCCGCAGGCAAAGAGGGGCAAAGCCCCATTCCAAACGTCTGCGGCACAAGATCGCCTGGCCATGTCGCATTCGGTATAGGCCCCGCGCGCGCCGCATGGCACAACGGTCCCAACCACGCCCACCCAAGGAGGCCCCATGTTCCTGTCCGTCTTCGATATGTTCAAGGTCGGCATCGGCCCGTCCTCTTCGCACACGATGGGGCCGATGGTCGCCGCCGCGCGGTTTCTGGACAAGATGCGCGCGGCGCCTTTCGAGTGTTCCGGCGTCAAGGGCGCGCTGCATGGCAGCCTCGCGTTCACCGGGATCGGCCACGCGACCGACCGCGCCACGATCCTCGGCCTCGCCGGATTCGTGCCCGAAACCTATGACCACGACCGCGCCGAGGCGGTGATGGAGCAGATCCGCGAGACGCACACCGTGACCCCCGAGGGGTTGGGTACGCTGCACTTCAATCCCAAGGAAGATCTGCTGTTCGATTTCGGCCCCAATCTGCCCGGCCATGCCAACGGCATGGTGCTCATGGCCACGGACAAGCAGGGCGACACCATCCTGCAGGAGACATATTATTCCATCGGCGGCGGCTTCGTGATGACGGAAGCCGAGCTTGCCGCAGGCCGCAACACCGACGAGGGCGAACCTGTGCCCTACCCGTTCAAATCCGCCGCCGAAATGCTGCAGATGTGCGAGGCATCGGGCAAGACCATTGCCCAGATGAAAAAGGCCAACGAGATTTCCCGCAAGGGCGAAACTGACATGTCCGCGGGTGTCAAACGGATCTGGCAGGTGATGAACGACTGCATCGAGCGCGGCATGAACACTGATGGCATCCTGCCCGGCGGGCTGAACGTCAAGCGCCGCGCCAAGGGCATCCGCGATGCACTGATCGCCGAGCGCGGCACGAACCAGAACGCCCCGCACAAGATCAACGACTGGATGAGCCTCTACGCCATGGCCGTGAACGAAGAGAACGCCGCCGGCGGGCAGGTCGTCACGGCGCCGACCAACGGCGCGGCCGGCGTGGTCCCGGCAGTGATCCGCTATTATCTGGATCATTATCCCGGTGCATCCGAAGACAAGGTCGAGGATTTCCTCCTGACCGCCGCGGCCATTGGCGGATTGGTCAAGTTTAACGCCTCTATTTCCGGCGCCGAGGCCGGATGCCAAGCGGAGGTGGGCAGCGCGTCTGCGATGGGCGCAGCAGGCCTCTGCGCCGTCATGGGCGGCACCCCCATGCAGATCGAGAACGCAGCCGAAATCGCGCTGGAGCATCACCTTGGCATGACATGCGATCCGGTCAAGGGTCTGGTGCAGGTCCCTTGCATCGAGCGCAACGGTTTGGGCGCGATCAAGGCGATATCGGCCGCGTCGCTAGCCATGCGCGGCGATGGCACGCATCTGGTGCCGCTGGACGCCTGCATCGAGACGATGCGCCAGACCGGCGCCGACATGATGGACAAGTACAAGGAGACATCGCTGGGCGGGCTGGCCGTCAACGTGCCCAACTGCTGATGGGCGTCGTGCGATGAACCCCGCCTGATGGACCCGACAGCGCGCGTATCGCTTGGCATCCTGTTCATGGTAGGCTTTGCGTTGATCGCACCGGTCATGGACAGCTTTGCCAAGCTGATCGGGGATGGTATGGCGGTGGCGCAGGTGGCCACAGTGCGGTTTTTTGCGCAGGCGGCGCTGCTGATGCCGCTGGCCGCCGCGATGGGCTGGCTGCACCGGCCCGGTCGCCGCGAGTCGGCGCTGCATCTCGTGCGCGCCGCCTTGCTGCTGATCGCGACGGGCTGTTTTTTCTATGCGCTGCAATTCATGCCGGTGGCCGACGCGATCGCCATCTTCTTTGTCGAGCCGTTCATCCTCACGCTTCTGGGCGGTCTGCTGCTGGGCGAGCCGATCGGTCCGCGACGTTACATCGCCTGCACGGTCGGATTCTGCGGTGCGCTGCTGATCATTCGCCCCTCTTTTCAGGATTTCGGCCTTGTCGCACTTCTGCCTCTGATCACAGCATTTCTTTTCGCGTTCTACATGATCCTGACCCGGCGTATGGCGACGCGGATGCATCCCATCACGCTACAGGCTTATACCGGCCTCGCCGCTCTGCCAATCGCTCTGCCGGTTCTATGGGCGTTCGATGGCTCAGGCATTGGACCGATGGATCCGTCATGGCCGGATGCGCGGATATTCTGGCTGCTGGTCGTGCTGGGGCTTTGTGCGACCGCCAGCCACATCTGCATCAGCTTTGCGTTGAAATTCGCGCCTGCCTCGGTGCTGGCGCCGGTGCAATATCTTGAGATCGTGACCGCCACCGCGCTGGGATACTACATTTTTGGCGACCTGCCCGACACCGCCAGCTTTGCCGGGATCACGCTGATTGTCGCCTCGGGCCTTTTCGTTTTCCTGCGCGAGCGCCATCTGGAGCGGCGGCCCCTACCGCAACCCTGACGCTTCTCATTCCCAGCGCGCAGCGGTATTCAGCAGCATTTGCGCGACATCGTCGGCATAGCTCGCGGGCAAAATCACCAGCAGCTTGGGCGCCGTCACGTTTAGTCCGACGGGCCCTGTCGCAAAATTCGATGTGCCGATCTGACCATCCGGCGTCAGGGTCAGGCCATCAATAGGCCAGTTCAGCCCGTCCGACCGCCCCTCGACCGCGCCCATCGGGAACAGCGAAACGCGCGTGCCTTCGGCCAGATCCAGCGCCAATGTGGGCGGCGCCAAAAAAACGACATCCTCCTCCCCGATCAGCATGCAAGGTTTCGACGGCCATCGCACCATTGCGTTGCAGACTGCCAACTGATGATCCAGCCGCGCGCCGCTGAACCCGACCGCAATGATCAATGGCGCGTCAATACGCGTCAGGCATTTTTCAAAATCCGTGCTGTCCTGCTCGGCGATATAGTGCATAATATCTGCGGGGTAAGCCGCGCGGGCCTGGGGCGGAATCGAATCAAAATCACCGATCACCGCATCCAGCGCCACCCCATGCGCGAGTGCCGTGCTTGCCCCGCTATCAGCGGCAACAACCCTGCCCTGCAGCGACAGCGCAAATTTCAGCGCCGTTTCGTTGGCCGGGGCGCCACCAATAAGGGCCACAGGTGCGGAACTGCAAATAATCACTCTGAAATTCCTCTGAATTAACTGGGCATTAGGAAGAAAATCACAATCCTGCCACAAAATGATACGTTAAAAACCGTAGATTCGAACCTCTTTCGCCGTGCCTGACATGGTAAAGATTGGCTTAGCAGGCAAGAAAAGGCGAACACATCATGGTTAGCACAAGCAAGATCCTGACAGTTTCCTACGGCACATTCTCGTGCACGCTGGAAGGATTCGACGACTCGTTCGACACTATGAAGGCAATTGCCGAGTATTTCCGTGATCTTTCCGCCGGCGACCGCTATTTCGGGGCCGAACCCGCGACCCCTGATGCCGAAATGCTGGCCCGCATCGCCGAACGTGAAATCTCGCGCCGTGTCGAGGCCCGCGACAGCGACGGCACGATACATCTGCGTGCCGGTCCTGCAGCGATTGCCGGGACGACGCAGCAGACCGAAAGCACCGTAGCGCAAGCTCAGCCTGCCGGCGATCCAGTTGCACCCGCTGCTGAAGCCTCTGCTGTTGACTCGCACCCCGTTGATACGGCACCGTCCCAGGCGCCTGCCGCCCCGGCAGCGCCCTCCGAAACGACATCCGCGCCCACGGAGCCAGAGCCTTTTGCCAATTATGCCGCGCCGCGCCCTGCCCCCTCCGCGCGCGCCATCCAGAGCAACAGCGAGAGCATCGCGGACAAGCTGCGGCGCATCCGCGCGGTCGCCGGTCCTGCCGGCCCGGCCTATAATGGTAGCGATTTCGACGAAGAGGAGCAGATTGAGGGTTTCCTGTCCGAACCCGCCACAGACCCCGCCGCCGAGCAACCACTGGACGCGGGTTTCGATGCATATGAAGATGCGATTTTCGGCGAGGGTGATGCGCAGGTCGACTTGCAGGATGACGAACCCGTAGAGACCACCCAAGGCACGCAGGCAGATCATCCCAACGCGGAAGTGCAAGAAGCAACCGCCGAGTCCGTTGAGCTTTCTGATCTCACGGCCGCGTCATATCATGAGGTTGCCGAGGCCGAGCCAGCATTTGACACCGTGATCACGGAACCTGCAGGCAGCGACGCGTTGGCCCCACGCGCCCTGGATGTTGCAGACATCGACGCGCAGTCAGACGATGACATTCTCACGCGTCTCGGCAACGGCGACCAGCACGCCGCGTCGCCCGGCGACGCCGTCGCACCTGTTGATGACTCAGTCGCTGACAATGTCGAACTGTCCGACGATGGTGACATCGGCCCGTCAGAAGATTTGGACGACGCGCTGGCAGATTCGCCCGATGACGAGGACGCTCTGGCTGGAATGCACAGCTCTGATCGGAGCACTCAGGACGACGGGACCGATACGCTCGCACAGTTTCTGGCCGATACTCTGCACAGTGGCGCGATGTCGCAGGAAGAAACGGACGCAACCGCACAGGTTGCCGCCCATGATGCCGATGCCGATCAGGCAGACGCCGATGCGGCGATCCTGCCGGAGGTGACTTCGGACAGCGCCGACGAAAATTTTGAACAGCCCGAACCGTCACAGACGCATCCGTTGGACGCGCGCGTCATCAAGATGAAGCGTACGGATCTGGACGCGGCGCTGGGGGGCCACGATCTCCAAGATGAGACCTGCGAAAATGGCGGTGAAGACACGCTAAGCCTCGATGCCGAAGCTGAACTGCAGCGCGAACTGGCCGAGGTCGAGGCCGAGTTGAGCCATTCCCCGGCCCCCGAGGCGCTGATCCCGCATCCCGCCGATGCACCCGCGCCAGAGACAGCAGACGCTGACGCCAGCGAAGTGCAGACTGACCATGCGGCGACACACTCTGACGAGGACGACGATGCGTCGTCGGATGAATTCCCGCGGCACATGTTCCAGCCGCTGCACGACGCCGCTGATACCTATGACGAACAGGACACACCCGACGCCCAAGCCAACCGGATCTTTGATGAGGCCGATACGCAGTTGGGCGAGCCTGAGTCGAACAAGCGGCGCAGCGCCATACAGCATCTGCGCGCCGCCGTTGCCGCTACCAGGGCGGAGCGCCGCGCAGGTGGCGCCATGACGCCAAGTGTCGATGACCAACCCTACCGCAAGGATCTGCAAAGCGCAGTGCGCCCGCGGCGCCCGCAAGCGGTCACTTCGGCCACGCCCCGCCCTGGCGCCGTGCCGTCCGGTCGGCCCGCCCCATTAAAGCTGGTCGCCGAGCAACGCATCGCCATGCCTCCCGCCCCTGTGCGCCCGCGCCGCGTTCCGCGTGCTGATCTGTTCGCGGGTTCGCCCCCCAGCGCCGCGTCGGCCGACCGAACTGCCCGTCATCAGGACGCCGACATGG
>JBLWYG010000063.1:0-13902 GCA_048267045.1 Roseovarius sp.
CGCCGGCCCCCCGCGCGTGGTGGACTGCGGCGGCGGCGGTGGCGGCGCCCTCGCCGTCGGCCGCGCCTGCGGCGGCCCGATGCGGGTGCTGGTGCAGCCCATCGGCCCGGCATTGCCAGCGGACGTTCTGGAGGCGCTGGTTGCCGCCCGCGCCGCGCGCCGCCCTGCCGCGCTGGTGACAGCACCGGGCGCGGCGCCAGTGCTGGAGATGTCGGGCCATGAGAACCGCTTTCGCATGGACCGCTCGGGGTTCGAGGAGGATGGCGAGACGTTTGTCGCCATTCACAACCCGCCCCTGCGGCTGATCGTCGTGGGCGCGGTGCATATTGCCCAGGCGCTGGTGCCGATGGCGCGGATTGCCGGATATGATCCGGTCATCATCGACCCGCGCGCCGCCTTTGCATCGGACACGCGGTTTCCGGGGGAAACGCTGCTGGACGACTGGCCCGATGACGCGGTGCGCGCGCTGGGGCTGGATACGCGCACGGCGCTGGTGCTGCTGACGCATGATCCCAAGCTGGACGATCCGGCCCTGACCGAGGCGCTGCGCAGCGACGTCTTCTATATCGGGGCGCTCGGCTCCACCCGCACCCATGCCAAACGGCTGGAGCGGATGCGCGCGGCGGGATTTTCAGACGCCGATCTGGCGCGTATCCACGGCCCCGTCGGCCTTGATATCGGTGCCGCCGGACCGTCGGAGATCGCGCTGAGCATCCTGGCGCAGATGACGCAAGTGCTGAGGAGGGGGGCATGAGGTTCGGACCCGTTCCATTGGCCGAGGGGCAGGGCGCGATCCTTGCCCATTCTGTCGGTGTGCCGGGCGGGCGGCTGCGCAAGGGGCTGGTGCTGGAGCGCAGCCATCTGGAGCAGTTGCACGCCGCCGGACTGACCGAGGTCATCGTTGCACGGCTGGAGCCCGGCGATGTGGGCGAGGATGCCGCCGCGCAGCGGCTGGCCGACGCGCTGGCCGAGGGGGCCGATGGAATCCGTCTGGGTGCGCCGGGCACGGGCCGGGTCAACCTTGTCGCCGAAGGGCCGGGCGTCGTCCAGCTGGACGTCCCCGCGATCCACGCGGCAAACGCGGTCCATGCGATGATCACCATCGCGACGGTCCCGGACCGGCATCAGATGCGCCCCAATGACATGCTCGCTACGGTCAAGATCATCTCCTACGCCGTGCCCGAGGCCGCTATCGTCGCCGCCTGCCACGCCGCGCAGAGCGCCGTGCGGCTGGTTGCGCCAAAGCTGCGAGACGTCAGCCTAATCATCACTGAAACCGATGTCGGCGCCAGTGCCAAGGGCGTGCGCGCCATTGCCGCGCGGCTGGAGGCGCTGGAGGCGGAGTTGGGCGAAATCGTCCATGTCCCGCACGAAACGGCGGCCGTCGCCGCTGCGCTGCGAAGTGCGCAGGGCGATCTGGTGCTGATCCTGACCGCCTCGGCCACCTCGGACACCGACGATACCGGCCCGGCGGCGCTGCGGCAGGCAGGGGGGTATGTCACGCGCTTCGGTATGCCGGTCGATCCGGGCAATCTGCTGTTTCTGGGTCATTTGGACAAACGCCCGGTGATCGGCTTGCCGGGCTGCGCACGCTCGCCCAGCCTCAACGGGGCTGACTGGGTGCTGGCACGCGTCCTGTGCGGCATTGATGTCAGCGCCGAGGATATCGCCGCGATGGGCGTCGGCGGCCTGCTGAAGGAGATCCCCAGCCGCCCGATGCCGCGGCGCGGCAAGGATTAGGCGTAAAAACAGGCTTCTCAAGTGACGGGTGCCGTGCTTAACTCTGCCCAGACAGCGATACCTGAGGGAGGCGCCCATGTCCGAAGTCAGCATGACCGTTAACGGCAAGTCTGCGAGCGGCACCATCGAGGGCCGCACGCTGCTGGTTGATTTTCTGCGGGAAACCCTTGGTCTGACCGGGACCCATGTCGGCTGCGATACCAGCCAATGCGGCGCCTGCGTGGTTCATGTGGATGGCAAGGCCGTCAAATCCTGCACCATGTTCGCCGCCGAGGCAGACGGTGCCACGGTCGACACGATCGAGGGGCAGGCGGCGCCCGACGGCACGCTGAACGCCATCCAGCAGGCGTTTCAGGACTACCACGGCTTGCAATGCGGGTTCTGCACCCCCGGCATGGTGATGAGCGCCGCCGCCCTGCTGAAGGACAACCCCAAGCCGACCGAAGCGGAGGTGCGCAGCTATCTTCAGGGTAATATCTGCCGTTGCACCGGCTATCATAACATCGTCAAGGCGATCCTGGCGGCCAGCGGTCAGGACGTGACCGGCATCCCGGGCGAGATCGCCGCTCAGTAGGCCAGTCCAGAATCGCCAACTCAGTTTGCCAAATCAGGGAGACACGACATGCCCAAGGACACCCCCCCCGATCATGGCGGCATCGGCGCCAGCCCCAAGCGGCGCGAGGATGTCCGCTTTTTGTCTGGCACAGGAAATTACACCGACGACATCAATCTGCGCGGGCAGGCCTACGTGCATTTCCTGCGCTCGGACATGGCACATGGCAAGATCAACGGTCTGGACCTGAGCGAAGCGGAAAAGATGCCCGGCGTGCTGCGCATCTTTACCGGCGAGGATTTCAAATCGGCCGGCTCCATCCCCTGCGGCTGGCAGGTTACCGATCGTTTCGGCAACCCCATGCAGGAGCCGCGCCATCCGGTGCTGTGCGAAACCCACGTGCGCCATGTCGGCGATCCCATCGCCGCCATCGTCGCCGAAACGCGGGATCAGGCCCGCGACGCCGCCGAGGCGATCATGCTCGATATCGAGGAATTGCCCGCCGTTGTCGACATGGCGAAGGCGCTGGAGGATGGCGCAACCAAGGTGCATGACGAACTGACCAGCAACCTGTGCTTTGACTGGGGATTCGTCGAGGAGAACAAACAGGCCGTGGATGACGCGATCAGATCGGCGGCGCATGTCACCACCGTCGAATTGATCAACAACCGGCTGGTTCCAAACGCGATGGAGCCGCGTGTCGCCATCGGCGATTTCAACCGGGGAACGGGCGAGTCGACGCTGTATACAACATCGCAGAACCCGCATGTGATCCGCCTGCTGATGGGCGCGTTCGTGCTGAATATTCCCGAGCACAAGCTGCGCGTCGTGGCGCCTGATGTCGGCGGCGGTTTCGGCTCGAAAATCTATCACTATGCCGAAGAGGCGTTCTGCACCTATGCAGCCAAGGCGCTGAACAGGCCTGTCAAATGGACCTGCACCCGGTCCGAGGCGTTCCTTAGCGATGCACAGGGGCGCGATCACGTGACCAAGATCGAGCTGGCGCTGGACAAGGACAACAACTTTACCGCCGTGCGCACCAGCACGCTGGCCAATATGGGCGCGTATCTGTCGACCTTCGCGCCGTCGATCCCGACATGGCTGCATGGCACGCTGATGGCCGGCAATTACAAGACGCCGCTGGTATATGTGAACGTCCGCGCGGTGTTCACGAACACGATCCCCGTCGACGCCTATCGCGGCGCCGGGCGGCCCGAGGCGACGTACCAACTGGAGCGGGTCATCGACAAGGCGGCGCGTGAGCTGGGTGTCGATCCCATCGCGCTGCGCAAGCAGAATTTTGTCACCGAGTTTCCTTATCAAACACCTGTGGCCGTCGAATATGATTCGGGCGATTTCAACCGCTTGGTCGATAAACTTGAAGCAAAGGCCGATCTTGGCGGCTTTGAGGCGCGCCGCAAGGAAAGCGAGGCACGCGGCAAGCTGCGCGGCCTTGGCATCAACTGCTTTATCGAGGCCTGCGGCATCGCGCCATCAAACCTCGTCGGCCAGTTGGGCGCTCGGGCGGGCCTTTATGAAAGCGCGACGGTGCGCGTGAATGCGACCGGCGGCATCACGGTGATGACTGGCAGCCACAGCCACGGGCAGGGGCACGAGACCGTGTTCCCGCAGGTAGTGGCCGACATGATCGGCATCGACGCCAGCATGATCGAGATCGAGCATGGCGACACCGCAAACACGCCGATGGGCATGGGCACCTATGGTTCGCGCTCCATCGCCGTAGGGGGCAGCGCAATGGTGCGCGCGACCGAGAAGATCATCGCCAAGGCCAAGAAGATCGCGGCGCATATCATGGAAGCGTCAGACGGCGATATCGAATTGAAGGACGGCAAGTTCACCGTCGCGGGCACCGATAAATCGCTGGCCTGGGGTGATGTTACACTTGCGGCCTACGTGCCGCACAACTACCCGCTGGACGAGGTGGAGCCAGGGCTGGAGGAAACGGCGTTCTACGACCCGAACAACTTCACCTATCCCGCTGGCGCCTACGCCTGCGAGGTAGAGGTCGATCCTGAAACCGGCAAGGTGACGATTGAGACATTCACCACCGCGGACGATTTCGGCAATGTGATGAACCCGATGATCGTGGACGGGCAGGTGCATGGGGGGCTGGCTCAGGGCATTGGTCAGGCGCTGATGGAAAACTGCACCTACAATGCGGATGGCCAGCTGATTTCGGCCAGCTACATGGATTACTGCATGCCGCGAGCGGATGACATGCCGTTCTTCGTCGTCGATCACAGCAACGGCACGCCCTGCACCCACAATCCCCTGGGCGTTAAAGGCTGCGGCGAGGCGGGGGCGATCGGATCGCCTCCCACTGTTGTCAACGCGGTCGTGGATGCGCTGCAATCGGGGGGGCACAATGTGGATCACGTGGATATGCCCGTGACGCCGTCGCGCGTCTGGGCCGCGATGCAGCGGGGCTGAGGCTGGGGAAGTGCGGGGCGCTGCCCCGGACCCCGGGATATTTTAGGCAAGAAGAAACACTTGCGCGGTTTTGGGAGATGTCGAGATGTATGCATTCGAAATTGAGCGTCCCGCAACGATCGAGGATGCCGTCAAGGCGTTGAGTGCGGAGGAGGCGCAGCCTCTGGCTGGCGGGCAGACGTTGATTCCGACGCTCAAGCAGCGTCTGGCGATGCCGTCGGTTTTGGTCAGCCTGACCGGCATACCGGCGATGCGCGGCATTTGCACTGACGACGCGGGGCGGCTTTGTATCGGTGCCGGGACGGCCCATGCCGAGGTGGCGGCGGGCGCAGGCGATTTTGCGGGTCTTGCGGCCATGGCCACCAAGATCGGCGATCCGGCGGTACGCAATCGCGGCACCTTGGGTGGATCGCTGGCCAATAACGACCCGTCCGCATGCTATCCGGCGGCGGTGCTGGGAACGGGCGCGACCATCGTTACGGACCGGCGCGAGATTGCCGCTGACGAATTCTTTCAAGGGATGTTCGACACGGCACTGGAGGAAGGCGAAATCATTACGGAGGTCAAATTTCCGGTACCGGAGTCGTCGGCCTATGCCAAGTTTGAACAGCCAGCGTCACGATTTGCATTAGTGGGGGCCTTCGTCGGGAAATTTCCCGACGGCGTGCGCGTCGCGGTCACGGGCGCGTCGGGGAACGGCGTATTCCGCTGGGGCGAGGCCGAAACGGCGCTCAGTGGCAATTTCGCCGCCACCGCGCTGGAGGGGCTGAGTCTGCCCGCAGATGAAATGATCGGAGACCTTCACGGGACGCCGGAGTATCGGGCGCATCTGGTCGGCGTCATGACCCGCCGGGCCGTCGACGCCGCGCGCTAGAGCGGTTTGCGCGCGACGAAATCGACGAGCGCGGATATGCCGGAATGCCCGCTTCCCTCGTTGATTTCATGTGTGTAGGATCGGTTTTCTAGGATATCCCAATCGGCAAAGGTGCCGTGCAGCAGCGCCTTGGTATACATGTTCTCGGCGTGGGGCGGTCCGCCGGTGCCATGTTCGATCTGCTCGGGTGTATAGCCATGCAACAGCATCAGGCCACCGGGGACGACGCTGCTTTTCATGTTCTGGAAGAGCGTCTCACGCGCATCCGGGCCGAGAAACTGGATGAAGATACCGACCACCAGATCAAACTGGTCCGGCCAGTCATGCGCGGTGACGTCGACCTTTTGGAAATCGACGGTCACGTCCCGCTGCGCAGCCAGTTTGCGGGCCTTGGCGATTGCGGACGGCGCGAATTCCAACGCGGTAACCTGAAGGCCGCATTCGGCCATGAATACCGAATTGCGCCCCTCGCCATCCGCGACACTCAGTGCACACTGCCCGCTGTGTAGATAATCACGATGATTGACCAGAAACTGTGCGGGGCTGGTGCCAAACACATACTCCTCGCTCTGGAAGCGTTCTTCCCACATGCTGCAACTTCCTAACATGCAAACGGCCCGGAATATATTCGGGCCGTCCAACGGTTCGATGATGCTGAACCCTGCTGATTATGCGCGTGTCCTTAGCGTGGCATGGGGCCAATGATCATGATCATCTGACGACCTTCCATCTTCGGCATGTTCTCGACCTTGCCTGTGCCTTCGACATCTGCGGCGATGCGTTGCAGCAACACGCGCCCCAGATCCTGGTGGGCCATCTCGCGACCGCGGAAGCGCAGGGTGACCTTGACCTTGTCACCGCCTTCCAGAAACTTGAACACATTGCGCATCTTGACGTCGTAATCATGCGTGTCGGTGTTGGGTCGGAACTTGACCTCTTTCACCTCGATGATCTTCTGCTTCTTGCGGGCCTCGGCCTCGCGCTTTTGAGTCTCGTACTTGTATTTGCCGAAATCCATGATCTTGCACACGGGCGGTTTGGCGTTCGGCGAGATTTCGACAAGATCCAGGCCCGCTTCTTCGGCCATTTCCAGGGCGCGCGCCCCTGACACGACGCCGACATTTTCACCATCGGCCCCGATCAACCGGATTTCGTGATCACGGATGCGGTCGTTTACGCGGGGGCCTGTGTCGCGCGTGGGTGGCGCGTTATGCGGTCTGCGGGCTATGGCTTTGATCCTTTGATTGTTGGGATATCTTTCGGAACCGCAACCTAGACGCCGCCCCGTGATGTTTCAACCCGCAAAATAGGCCGATCCGCGCCGATCTGGGGGGAATCGGCCTTGCGCCTTGCGGGTGTGGCGGGCATGACGTCAGATGAATTGCGGGCCTGCCGTTGAAGTTGTCGGGCCGTGTCGTGTTTGCCATGGATTATTGAGGATAACCAAATGAAAAATCTACTTTGGATTGTACTGGCTGCGATTGTTTTGATTGGCGGCTACGTGTTGGTGACAGGCAGAACGCCGGCCGAGATGATCGACACCACTGATGACGGAATCGAGGCGCCGGCGGCAGTGGAGGGCACTGCAAGCGAGCCGGTCGACACCGCAACCAGCCTCGCCGACGAGGTCGAAGCTGCAGCAGACGAAGCAGCGGCAGACGCGGACGCGGCTGCGGACGAGGCCGCCGCCGCGACCGAGACAGCGGCAGACGCGGCATCGGAGACTGCAGACGACGCCATGAACGCGGTCGAAGGTGCGGCTGAAGACGTCGCCGCCGATACCCAGGATGCCGCTGACGACGCTGCAGCCGGTGCCGAAGCCGCTGTCGATGCGATGTCAGAAGAGGGCAGCGATGCAATGCAGGCTGTCGATGACGCGGCTCAAGACGTGGAAGGCGCAGCGGAGGATGCGGTGCAAGACGTGGACGGCGCCGCGGATGACACTGCATCGGCAACTGCCACCGAAGCCGCAGGTCCGCTGAGCGTGGAGAATTTCAACATGCGGGCCGCTGCCGACATGATCGACAATTCGCAGATTGATGACATGCAGAAAACCCTTTTGAAGGCCACTTTGAAGCAGGCCGAGGATAATCCCGATCTGTTGAAAGCGGCGATCGAACAGACACGCGCTGCATTGGGAATGTAACCTCTTTTCCCTGTCCGCAAGGTATCGATCAGGGCCCCGGCGCGATATGCTGCCGGAGCCCTTTACCGTTTATCGCCCATTATTCGGTTCGACCCTGCGGCGGCGTGTCAGTGCCGATCAGTTCGATCCTCTGGCGGGGGGCGACATCGCCGATCTTGCGCAGTGCCTTATCGACCAGGCTGAACACCTCGTCCCGGCAGTCCACGTCGCGGTCGAACCGGGTGAGCCAATATCGCAGGGCGTAGACGATGCCGGTCGCCTCGAAGGACAGCACACGCACATCGGGAGGCGGATCCTGCTGGATTAGTGCCGCCTGCCTGACCGCCGCCAGCATCGTCTGGCGCGCCAGATCAATGGGAATCGAATGATCCAGCACAACCGAGACCTGCGCGCGGTACTGCGGTTTCGGCGCGGAATAATTGGTGATGCGCTGACGCGCGATCTGGCTGTTGGGCAGGATAAGATAGGTCGAATCGCGGGTCAGAACGCGCGTGGTGCGCCAGCCGATCTCGATCACCTTGCCGCGGGCCAGCCCGTCGATGTCAATCCAGTCGCCAATGCGAAACGGTCCCTCGACCCCCAGCGCGATCCCCGACAATGTGTCGGCCACCACATTGCGGATCGCAAAGCCGAGCATGGCCAGCACCAGTCCCGATCCGGCCAATGCGCCGATGGCACCCTGACCCATGAACAGCGCGACGGACGCAGCAAAGGCGAACAGGAACAAAACGGCGGCAATCAGATCCTTCAGAAGCCGCGGATAGGGACGTCGGCGCGTCGTGGCCTGATCCAGCGCCAAGGCCAGCAACCGGCTGGATAGCCATGCGAGCGAGAAATAGAACGCTGCGGTGAGGGCGGTCGATAGGGTGTCACCATCGCCAATGACTTGGACAACATCGTCACGCAGCGTGGCAAGGACCAACCCCAGGCTGAGAGCCACCGCAAGGGCAGGCCAGATCAGCCGACGGGCGTGCTGCCGCACGCTCATGGGCCGCTCCTGTCAAACGCGGCGTTTCGGGCACGGGCCGCAGGCCGGTTTGCGGTGCAGGGACATTTGCCCCTGTGCGCGCGTGGTATCGGGCTGTTGCAAATATTGCAGATCGCATCTGCGGCTCCCGCGCCCTGCTGCATCGGTGCGCGGCAAAACGGGCAGCGGTGCGAGGCGGCACGCGGCAGGGTCTGTTTGCAGGAGGCGCAGATGGCACGGGCGGGACGCGGGGACATTGCAGGATATCCGATTTGGTAGCGGTTTGATGACGGGTCGAAAACGAACGTGTGTATGAGCGTGTTTGTGCCCCGTTGTCCTTGGCAGGATAACGGAGCGGGGGTTTTCCGGCGCAAGCACAAGCACAAGCGCGTTACGCTGCGCCTGATGTATCCTCGCCGGGTGCGGACGCCACTGCTTCAGGTTGCCGCACGCTGATCACAGTCAACATCCGGCGCTGATCGTCGCGGGTATCCCAATAGAACGCGGCCCCTTCGGAGAGGCCGAGCAGCGAAACGCCGATAGGGGTCATGATCGATACCCGATCGCGCGAGATATCGGCGTTCTCCGGATAGACCAGCGTGACCGTCTTTTCCTGTCCTGTCGTCTCGTCGCGGTAAACCACGCTACTACCGATCGACACGACGTCCGTCGGCATCTTGGCCGCCTTTACGATGCGCGCACGGCCAACCTCGTCCAGCAGACGATCCGCCAGAACTGGATTACGTTGATAGGCGCCTTCGGCCAACGCCTCAATATGCGCCAGCTCATCTTCGTTGATGACCAGCTTGGGGGCGCGCACGCGGGACTTCTTTCCGGTGTCAGTCGTCGGGGCTGTCATGTGTCTGGCTCCTGTAAGAGGACGGTGGGGACAAAGGGGGTCGGCGGTTGAAATCGAGACCAACGAGACATTCAAAACAGCGTTCAATTCTGTGGGGTGTGCAATGCGGCGCGGCACGACCGGTCTTGCGGTGGGGCGGCATGAGGTCGACAAGATTTGAACGTGCAGTGAAGTTTGGTATGCAGGAAGGCCCGGGAGGCTCGCAGCAGCGCGTGCGCCTATGCCGCCCGGGGCGGCAGGCGGTTCAGCAGGGGATACCCATGATGATCTGCGTGCGTCTTCATAGTCTCAGATGTAGGCACGCGCCTGTCATCTGTCAATCGGTCGCCCGCCCGGCATGGGATTGACCTAGTGACTGGCGCTTTTGTGCCGATCGCATCCCGGCGCGTCCCGCCACGCGTTGTAAACGCGCAGGGGAAGACCCATCTAAGAGACATGACACGCTTTTGCACATATAAAAGGTTTTTGTCCGGCGGAGGATACCTGCTGAACTGCCTCTAACCCCCGAACGGGATGGGCGCGCGGCGTTTGTCCACGTCTCGGGGCTGCACCGTTCGCATGGCGACTGCGACAACCTGCCACAACATGACTCAAATCCACGCCGTCACGGGCAGCGCACCGCTGCGCTTGGCGCGATGTTTCAACTATTCCAGACGGAGCAAAACATGCATCCAGATATCTCCCCTTCCAGCCCACTGTTCGCTGGCACCACCGGCATCTCCAAACGCGGCGCAGGCCGTGGCGGCCTGCGCTGGTTCCTGAGCGCTGCCATGCGCAACTGGCAACGGCGCAAGATGATTGCGACGTTCAACGCGATGGACGACCGGATTCTCAGCGATATCGGCCTGCGCCGCGAGGATATTGTGCGCACCGTCGACAGCTTTCACGAGATGCGCAGAACCGCACAGGCGCCGGTCGCCTCAGGCCAGCCGCACTCCCTCGACGATGCGGAGCGTCCCGATGCGGTTGTGCACGACATCCGCAGGGCGGCGTGACAGCCTGCCTTGCGCTTCACGCGCTGCGGACGTGCGGTCCGGAGCCAAGACAACCTGCTGCCGGATCGCTCCTGACCCGGCGGCCAAAGATTGAAGGAGTTGATCCAATGATGATCTCCAACGCCGATTTTGAAGAGCTGTTTTTCGAAGATGACGCCGCGCAGTCGTCGGGCGATGATGTGCACGCCACTGCGCCAACGTTGGGGCAGCGTGGCACCGGCCAGCAGATGCCAGACCCGTTGCAGGCTGCGACATTGGCGATGACCGCCCCCTTTGGGGCTGCGCTGGCGATGATGTCTGCCTTTGGCGCTCAGCCGCCCCGAAATTGATAGCCGCTCCGCCCGGCCCGGAGCGCACTCAGCGGTCCCCGTCATGGCGTCCGCGATATCCGATTTGCATGATGTCAACGCAAAAAAGGGCAGGCCGGGTCGGCCTGCCCTTTATCGTTTCACGGTGTCTGGATCACTTCAGATCGAAGCGGTCGGCGTCCATCACCTTGGTCCAAGCGGCGATGAAATCACGCACGAACCGCGGCCCGGCATCGTCTTGCGCATAGACTTCGGCAACGCTGCGCAGTTGCGAGTTAGAGCCGAACACCAGATCGGCGCGCGTGCCGGTCCAGCGGATCTGCCCGGTCTTGCGGTCCTGCGCCTCAAACTCGCCCTGATCGTCATCGGTGGATTTCCATTCGACATCCATGCCCAGCAGATTGACGAAGAAATCATTCGTCAACTGACCGGGGCGGTTCGTCAAAACGCCGTGTTTGCTGCCGCCATGGTTGGCATCCAGCGCCCGGAGGCCGCCGACCAGAACCGCCATTTCCGGCGCCGACAGGCCCAGAAGCTGCGCGCGGTCAATCATCAGCTGCTCGGCACGGACGCTGAACTTTTGCTGCTGATAGTTGCGGAAGCCGTCGACGACAGGCTCCAGCACGGCAAAGCTGCCCCCGTCGGTCTGCTCGGGCAGTGCATCGGTGCGGCCCGGATGGAACGGCACGTCCACCTTGTGACCAGCAGCTTCGGCGGCCTTTTCAATCGCCGCAACGCCGCCCAGCACGATCAGATCGGCGATGGACACCTTCTTGGCACCGGATTTGGCGTCAAAATCGGCCTTGATCGCCTTATAGGCCTCCAGAACCGGCGCCAGACGCGCCGGATCGTTGCCGTCCCAATCCTTCTGCGGTGCCAGACGGATGCGCGCGCCATTGGCGCCGCCGCGATAATCCGAGCCGCGGAAGGTCGAGGCCGAAGCCCATGCCACAAAAACCAGATCAGAGGCAGGCATGCCGCTGTCAAGGATCTGCGCCTTGAGCGCCTTAATGTCGCCAGCGTCGATCATCTCGTAATCCGCAGCCGGAATCGGATCCTGCCAGATCAGGTCTTCGGCAGGCACGTCCTTGCCCAAGTAGCGCGATTTCGGACCCATGTCGCGGTGGGTCAGCTTGAACCAAGCGCGCGCGAATGCCTCGCCGAATGCTTCGGGATCTTTGGAGAATTTGCGCGCGATCGGCTCGTAGATATCATCGAACCTCAGGGCCAGATCGGCGGTGGTCATCATCGGCGGATGCATCTTGCCTGCGTCATGCGCATCGACGACCATATGCTCGGGCTTGGGGTCCTTCGGTGTCCACTGCTTGGCGCCGGCGGGGCTTGTGGTCAGTTCCCACTCATTGTCGAACAGCACGTCGAAATAGCCCATGTCCCATGTCGTCGGCCTGGGCTTCCATGCGCCTTCGATACCTGACGTCAGGGTGTGCACGCCGATGCCGGATTCATGGCTGTTTTTCCAGCCAAGGCCCATCTGCGTCATGTCACCGGCCTCGGGCTCGGGGCCCATGTAGATCGGATCATTCGCGCCATGCGCCTTGCCGAAGGTATGCCCGCCCGCGATCAGCGCGACGGTTTCCGCATCATCGACACCCATGCGGGTGAATGTCTCGCGAATATCATGGCCCGACCCGACGGGATCGGGGTTGCCGTCCGGCCCCTCGGGGTTGACATAGATCAGGCCCATCTGCACGGCGGCCAGCGGATTGTCGAGCTGGCGCTCGCCCGAATAGCGGCTGTTTTCAGCTTTCGAGTCGGCCAGCCACTCGGCCTCGGCGCCCCAATGGACGTCCTCTTCGGGGGCGTAGATATCGGCGCGGCCGCCGCCAAAGCCATAGATCGGGCCGCCCATCGATTCGATGGCGACATTGCCCGCCAGAATCAGCAGGTCAGCCCAGCTGAGATTGTCGCCGTATTTCTTCTTGATGGGCCACAGCAGGCGACGTGCCTTGTCGAGGTTGCCGTTGTCGGGCCAGCTGTTCAGCGGCGCAAAGCGTTGGTTGCCGGTGTTCGATCCGCCGCGACCGTCGGCGGTGCGGTAGGTGCCGGCGCTATGCCAAGCCATGCGGATGAACAGCGGGCCGTAATGGCCGTAATCAGCCGGCCACCAGTCCTGGCTGTCGGTCATCAGCGCATGCAGGTCGGCCTTGACCGCGTCCAGATCCAGCGTCTTGAACGCTTCGGCATAGCTGAAATCGGACTCCATCGGGTTCGGGCTGCGGCCATGCTGGTGCAGCACGCCGACATTCAGCGCGTCGGGCCACCAATCGCGATTGGTGCGCTTGGCCTTGTTGGTGACGGGGCATTTCAGATTGCCGTCCATGGCTGTCTCCTTGGGTTGTGTGGGCGCGCGCTCGGCGCGCCGGAATAAAGGTAAAAATCCGCTGCCCCAATAGGGTGTTTGGAATCGTTCCAAACTGAACGTGAGGCTTTAAGTCGATAAAAGCAAATTGCAGTTTCTTCTGATTACAATAATGTAAAGCTATGAGTATCACTTTCCGCCAACTGACCTATTTCCGCGCATTGGCCGCGCATCGCCATTTCGGGCGGGCGGCGACGGCCGTGTCCGTCTCGCAGCCCGCCTTGTCGGTGCAGATCCGCGATCTTGAGGCGCATCTGGGCCACCCGTTGGTCGAACGGCGCGCGCGCGACGTGGTGCTGACACCCTTCGGGCGGCTGATCCTGAACCATGCGGACCAGATCGACAGTTCGATGCGCAATCTCGAAGACGCGGCGCGCTGGCATGGCGGGCTGTCGGGCCTTCTGCGCATCGGGCTGATCCCGACGCTGGCGCCCTACATGCTGCCCGGCGCGCTGGAGGCGCTGCGCAGCGGCGATATCTCGATGGACGTGCAGGTGCAGGAGGCCCGGACGGACCGGCTGACCGCCGATCTGCTGGCCGGTCGGCTGGATGCGGCTGTGATGGCGCTGCCGGTGGCGACGGACGGGCTGATTGCGCAGCCCCTGTTCGAGGACCGGTTCCTGCTGGCG
>JBLWYG010000064.1:0-13735 GCA_048267045.1 Roseovarius sp.
TGGAAAAGCCCTGTCGCCTTCGAACGTAAGGTGGCTTAAACGAGCACTTGGGGCGGCACAAAAGCGCGACAGGTCCACACCAATGCAAGCGCGGGATTGGCGATGATACTCTTGTCTTTGCTGACCATTCGGGCACCATGCCCTACAAGGTGGATGACAAGCTCCAGGACTTGCGGCTCGGCATGCGCGGGTTCGTAGGTGCGGGCAAGTACGAACCCGATCGGACCGAGCCTGTGATCGCCGAATGGCCAAGTCATGCGCGCGGATACAGCATTCTTGTGAATTTCTTCAGGATACCTTCAAAACCGCTTCAAGCAAAGAACCGCCGTTTCATGTACAGTGCGTTGCGGCAAACCGACGACAATCGGGCCGATGCATCCAGCAAGAAAGAGGGAGACCACCATGACCGCGGACAAGATTTATACGACACAAGGACGCGGACGCCTATTCGATTCGATCCTCGAAACGGTTGGCGACACGCCCGTGATCCGCATCAACAATCTCGCGCCGGAGGGTGTGCGGCTTTACGTCAAGGCCGAGTTCTTCAATCCGGCGGCGTCGGTCAAGGATCGGCTCGCGCTGAATATCATTGAGGCAGCGGAACGCGCGGGCACCCTCAAGCCGGGGCAAACGGTGATTGAGGCGACCAGCGGCAACACCGGCATCGGGCTGGCCATGGTCTGTGCGCAGAAAGGCTATCCACTGGTCATGACCATGGCCGACAGCTTTTCTGTCGAGCGGCGGCGCCTGATGCGGATGCTGGGGGCCAAGGTGGTGCTGACGCCGCGCGCTGAAAAGGGCATGGGCATGTACAAAAAAGCTGTTGAACTGGCCGAAAAACACGACTGGTTCCTGGCCCGCCAATTCGAGACCAGCGCAAACGCCGACATCCACGAAGCGACCACGGCCCGCGAGATCATCAACGATTTCGCAGGCGACAGGCTCGACTACGTCGTCACCGGATTCGGAACCGGCGGCACGGTCGCAGGTCTGGCACGAGTGCTGCGAAAGGAACGGCCCGGCACCCGGATCATCCTCAGCGAGCCGGAAAATGCCGCGCTGATCGCCAGCGGCGTTGCGCAGGAACGCGGCGCGGATGGCGCGCCCGCAGCCAGCCACCCTGCATTCGAGCCACATCCGATTCAGGGGTGGACGCCCGATTTCATCCCTCTTGTGCTGCAGGAGGTGTTGGATAACGGCGGATATGACGAATTGATCCCTGTTTCCGGTGCGGACGGAATAGCTTGGGCAAAGAAGCTGGCGTCTCGTGAGGGAATTCTGACGGGTATCTCGGGAGGGTCCAGTTTTGCGA
This sequence comes from Roseovarius sp., assembly GCA_048267045.1. Taxonomy (GTDB): domain Bacteria; phylum Pseudomonadota; class Alphaproteobacteria; order Rhodobacterales; family Rhodobacteraceae; genus Roseovarius. Next base: position 1,313 of record JBLWYG010000064.1, read on the forward strand.
TCGCCATGCAGATCGCGGAGCGGGCGGAGAAAGGCACCGTGATCGTCGCCATGCTGCCCGACACTGGCGAGCGCTATCTGTCGACCCCGCTGTTTGCGGACATCCCCGAGGACATGGACGACGACGAACGCGCCCTGTCTGCCTCGACACCCGGATACCGGATGGCTGCCGACTGACCCCATAAACAACCAAAGGAGAGTACTTGTGGGTTTTCACATGATCTGCCGTCCAAGCGCCTCCGCTCCGGCTGCCGGGCGATCTTGGTCGGCAACTCGTCCAAATCGGAACGCCAGGGCTCAATTTTTGGGCGGGGCCGTGTCATGCGGTCATAACTGAACTCGGTTGCATCTGATCGGATGACCCTGCATTCCGCATTCCGCATTGCGCGATACTCGCAGCTCCCGGCAAATCTGCTTGATCGACTTGGCTCCAATGAAATGCACGCGCCTGATCTTTGCGGTCGTCTCCACGACCAACATTGCCTGATAACCCCCTCTCGTCTTTGAGGAAATATCTCACCCCAAATATCGGCGGGCACCGGGGTGCCGACTGCCCTGATTCTTACGACCGTCCGCGTTTTGCAGGGCGGACCGATCTGATGCTGTAGGCGCGGGCAAGTGTTGCATCAGAATGCGTGGTCGGGAAATGGACCAGACAGGCGACTGGCGTGGATTGAGCCGGTCGCCAGAGTGCTGCCGTTTCTCAGGGTGACAGGCCTGTTAGGCACGCGTCCTGATGTGGCAAGCACATCAAGGGAAAGTGGACGTTGTGACATCCCACAGGATTTTTCTGGTGATAGTTGACACCGGTGTGGTTATGGCTCGGCGCTGTCCTTGACGGTGACCCACTCGTAGCCGGTGGTCATTGCCTTGACATAAGCGGTGGGGGTGTCGCCGGTGGTCGCCATGTAGACATGGATCACGACAAAAATCGCCATCGCATAGGCCGCGACAACATGCAGCCAGGCAACTGACTGAAGGTCGAAACCGGTCAGGCTGACCGTCAGGTAAAGGATGCCGGTGATCCAGATCGCCGGGTTGATCACCAGTTTCAGGAACAGGTAGCTGAGGCGTTGCAGGGGGTTGTGCTTGCGCCGGATCGTCGGCTTGGCCGGGTGGGCCTCGCCACGGAATATGCCCCAAGCGTAGTAGCGGATCACCGGCACCAGGTTGCGCATGGTAGGGATGTAGTGCTGCCAGGCGCCGGTGGTGAAATGCCAGAAGATCGCGAAGATCCACAGAATGATGATCAGGCCTGCGGCAATCAAATGCAGCTGAAAGGCCTGGCCCCAGTGCATCCCGCCGACCAGTCCGTGCAGCCGCGCGCCGGTGATGAGCAGCGCCAGAACCAGCACGGCCTGGCTCCAGTGCCAGAACCGCTCAAACCGGGTGAATATCTTGACATATTGACGATCAGCCATGGGTCAGCCCCCTTTCTTGCCGCTGAGGCGCGACAGGACCCGCAGTCCCGCGTGCAGCACGACGCCCGCAAGCGCCAGTGCCAGCAACCACAGACCGATCCGGTCCGTCAGTGCAAAACCGTCCCGCCCCGGCAGATAGACCCCCGCAAGATTTGTCAATCTGCCGTCCTTCGAGTGACATTCACCGCATTTCAGCGCTTCATTCGCGGGGGCGACCATGTGGGTCGTCGGCCACCACATCTGCGTCTCGACAAAGTCGAACTCGCCGGAATAGGGAATGTCGCTACCCGCCATGCCGGCCCTCAGCGCCTTGTCCCAGCTATAATTGCTCCACAGGGCGCTGTCGCCTTCGGGCCCGTAGACATTGTTCTGGATCAGGTATTCATTGACCGCGTCATAGGCCTGCTTGCCGCGCATCCGCTTGAACGGAAAGATCATCGAGCCGGGCTGATCGGGCCCGCCGCCGATCCGGTTTATGCCGACGACGCCCGAGGGGTCGATCCTGTCGCCGACCATCGTGTATTCGACGATGCCGTCCCAGAATTCGTAGTCGGGCACGACGTTCTCGTCCCACTCAAAATCCCCCTTGATCGACAGATAGGTGTGGCGCCCGTTTTCATCCTTCTCGACGTACGGTTTGCCTCCGCGCAGCTTGCCTGCGGTTGACCAGTCCCACCATGTCTTGGTCGCGACGCCGCCCTTGGCGAATTCGGGGATGTGGCAGGTCTGGCAGGCAACGCGGTCCGTGTGATCGTTCAGTTTGTTACCCATGACCGACAGTGCCTTGTGCGGCGTGGAGGTGTGGCACGAATTGCAGGCCAGGATATCGGTATTGCGCATTCCCGGCCGCTGGTGCGAGGTGTCGCTGATCGTGCCGTGATAGCGCGAGCCGGGCCATTCGTGGCGATTGCCGACATGGCAATCGACGCAGACCATGTCCGCGCCCTCGGGCGACATATGCACATCGACATGCGGTGATGCGCCCAGCAGCGCCGATGACAGATCGCCATGTTTCACGTTGTCGCCGCCACCCCCGTAGAAATGGCAATTGCCACAATTGGCGTTTGTCGGGCGCCCGACATTGGCCGCGACGCGTGCAAGATCGGGAGGCAGGTGGGTGATCGTTCCGTCCGGTTCCTCAATGATCAGCGCCTTGGCATAGGGCGACATCCGGCCAGTCTGAGTGCGCGGTTCGTACAGCGGATGGCCCGCCTCGGTCGGCCATTTGACATACTCGCCGGTGGTATCATGGCAGGCCAGACAGTCGATCTGGTTTTCGTCGGTAAAGTCGAAGGTCGCCGTGTCCTCCCAGCCATAACCCGCATGACACGAGGTGCATCGCGGTTCGTTCGTGGCGAGGTTGCCGCAAAAGGCGTTGAGCACGGTCTTTTTGCCCAAGGTCTGGCCAGTCACCGGATTGACCGTGTTCCATGTCCAGTGGATTGATTGTCTGACCTGCTTGCCCGCCTCGGTATGGCAGTCAAGGCAGGCCTTGGTGACATCCGATCCGGTTCTGAACGGCCCTTTCAGACTGTCGAATTTTGCATGATCCGCCGTGAGTTTCGGGATGTCTGACGAATGCGCATCGCCCTCTTGGGCATGTGCCGCCGCGGCGACACACAGGATGATCGCCGCACGGAAAACGGCTCTGAGCATGGTCAGTGCATATGCGATACCAAAACCAATGCGCAGCCAGGTGCCGCCGGTTTGATTTACGATTTCGGTCCGTCCGGTCATGCGTTCACCTCCGGAGTGAAGATTCAGGTTCCACCTTGGCTGCCAGATTACACCTGCTGCGCGCTTTCCACATTGACGCGCGTTAAGGCGCGAAACGCGCGGTTTTGCTGGGAGGCTGTGAAAACCGGACTGTACTCAGGCAAGGCATCACGAGGCTGATGCAGTATCCGCCCATGATCGCTGGATACGTGATGCCAGCGCCTTGCACCGCTGCCTGCGACCTGGCCCTTGCAAAAAACAATCCGGCGCCGTTCGCGACAGGCTCCGCGTCGTGCCGGGTGCGCGTCAGCCGACTCCGCGTTGACGAAAGGTCCCTCATGACCAGTTCGGCTTGGACAGATGTCCCGGCCCGTATGCCTGCCCGCCCACGCTGGGGGCGCGCGCTTTTGCGGCGGCTGTTCAGCGGGGGATCGTCATGGGACCAACAGCGCCGGAAGTTTCGGCGCCGAAAGCGCGGCTTCGGTCAGGCTGCCATAGATGAGGCTATGCGCCCGGCTGTGAATGGCGGTGCCCAGCACAAGCAGGTCCGATTCCAGATCAAGCGCCGCATCAAGGATCGTCTGCGGGGCGTGCCGCTTGTCTGATTGCAGCAGCCTCAGGTTGGCTTGCACGCCATGAAGTTGAAGATACGCAACCAGATCGTCGCAGCAAAAATCGGCCGGGTCGCTGTCTTCCCGGCAGGCAATGATCGTTGTCGCTGTCCCGGGACGCGCAAGCAGTGGCAGCACAGTCGCCAGGGCACGAGCGGATTCAACCGAATTGTTCCACGCCAGAGTGATGTTGGTCGCGGCCGTCGTCAGCGGCACCTGCGGCGAAACAAGGACGGGACGTCCAGTCCGGCGCAGACTGGCATCCATGATCGGTCGAAAAGGCATGTCCCATCGTGTCGTGGAGCTGGCCAGAACGATCAGATCGGAAAGTCGTCCGGCAGTGCCGACCGTATCGCCAATATCCCCTGCAGCTTCCACGAACGTGCAGCGTGCTTGGTCTGCCCCCTGACGTGCGATCTGGTCAAAGGTCTGCCGCGCATGGTTCCTGCGCACAGTGCCAAGCCTTTCGATTTCCCTGAACAAGTCGGCGACGCCGTAGTTGGGTATCCACGCGGTCCAGGGGGACAGTTCCGTGGTGGCGGTTTCCGTCACGCACAACACGTCGACATCCGCCTCGAATGCGTTCGCATATATCAGCGCCGCCTGAAGGGCCGGCGCGTCAAGGTTTTCGGGATCAGGAGTGTCGTATCGCCCGCTCATCGGGACGCAGATCTTGCGGATTATCATCAGTTTGTTCCTTATCGGCGGCTGCATGGGGTCGTCGGTGCAAGAAAGGAAAGCCGGTGCTTATTGGTCCCAGAAGCCGGACACATGCGTATCGATATGACTGCGCCCGTCAATCCTGACGAAGATCGCTGCAAAAGTCACTGTCCCGATCAGCGATGCCAATCAGACTATGCAGATGTACCGCCGACTTGAACAGTGCCTGCACGCATGAACGCCTGCCGCGCGGGTTTCACGGGGGGCCGGCGCAGTTCTGGTGGCCTCATATGCGGTCCACGACGAAGTCGGGCACTATCGCAGAGCGCCGGATCGCGTCGGAAACATTCAGACCGGCCAGTGAGCCGTGGGCCGTGACAAGGGCGGTCGCGAATCCGGCTTGATTACCGCCAAGAATGTCAGTGTGAAGTGTGTCACCGACCATCAGCACGCGCTCGGCGGCGGGCGGGTGCGCGAGACGCGCCAGAGCGAGATTGAATATGTCCGGAAAGGGTTTGCCGAGAAAAACCGGCTTGATACCGACCGCATCGGTGAGCTGGTGCGCAAACCATCCGGGTTCTTTCGACAGTCCGGTTTCGCGCGGTGCGACCAGATCGGGGTTGCCGACGAAAACAGGCCGGGACCGGTTGCGCAAGGTGGCTTCGAGCAGCGCCTGACGGGCTGTGGTCCAGCCATCGGAGCCGATCAGCAGGAACCCTTCGGCCCGGTCATAATCGCGCGGATCGTCGGTCAGCATGACGCAGTCGAGCGCGGCAATCTCTCCGGGGGGCGTGTCCGGGTTCAGCATAACGCCCCAGCGGCGCGGCGGTTCGGACTGGAGGCGGTGCAATAGCGCCTCGCGGCTTGTCACGACCTCGGTAAGCGCGAAATCAAAGCCGAGCGTGGCGTATCGGGCCATCATCCGGTCTTTGGGATAGCCTGCGGAATTGGAGACGACGGCGACGGATTTGCCCAAGGATCGCAGCGCGGCAATGGTTTGGGCCGCGCCGGGAATGGCGGTTTCGCCGACATTGAGTACGCCATACGCGTCGAACAGGATCAGATCGAACTGTGCCACGATGTCCAGAAAATCGACCTTGGCCGCGCGTCCGTTGCCGGTGGTCACAGGCAGGCGGTGCTGGAGCCTCAGATAGGTCTCGAACGCTTCGGCGGGATCGACGCCCTGGATGCCGGTCACAGGATGCGGCGTCTGAGAAAGGCCGAGATGATTTCACCCAGGATTACCAGCGCGATGATGGCCAGGAGGATCGTGGCAACCTCGGGCCAGTTGAACGTGTCGATGGCGCCTTGCAGGATGATGCCGATACCGCCCGCGCCAACAAGGCCGAGCACCGTGGATTCGCGCAGGTTGATGTCCCAGCGCAGGATCGCAACCGCCCAGAAGGTCGGCATGACCTGCGGGATGATGGCATAGACGATGACCTTGAGCCGCGAGGCGCCGGTGGCCTCCAATGCCTCGACCGGGCGCGTGTCGATTTCCTCGATGGCCTCGCCCAGCAGCTTGCCGATGAACCCGATCGAGCGGAACATGATCGCGATGATACCGGCGACGATGCCGGGGCCGAAAATGGCGACGAAAAGCAGCGCCCAGATGATCGTGTTCACCGACCGCGACGTCACCAGGATCAGCCGCCCCAGCCAGAGCGTCGCACGGTTTGGCGTGGTATTCTGCGCCGAGATATAGGCCACGGGCAGCGACAGCAGCACGGCAAAGGCGGTGGCGAAGGTCGCGATGTTCACCGTATCCCACAGCACTTTGAGGATCGTGGCGAGGTTCGTGGGGTCAGGTGGATACATCCGCCCGAAGAGGTCGCCGATCTGTTCGGGTGCGCCCCAGACCCAAGGCCAGATCACCTCGATCGACGTCAACGCCCAGACAATGGCCAGCGCACAGCCCGCAAGGGTGCCCCAGCGCGCAAGCTTTTGCCGCAGGGTGAAACGGGTCCACTCGTCGCGGCCGAACTGATCGGAAATCGACGTCATTGGATTCGCTTTCGAATGACGCCGCTCACTGCCTCGGATAGCAAGATCACGGCGACGATCACGATGGTGATGGCAAGGGCAAAGTCGTAATCATAGCGCCCGAATGCGTTGGCCAGCGTCGCGCCGATGCCGCCCGCGCCGACGATTCCGACCACGGCGGAGGCGCGCAGGTTCGAGTCCAGCTGATAGATGGACAGACCGATCTGGCGCGGCATGATCTGCGGGAAGATCGCGTAGAACAGCGTCAAAAGATAGGGCGCACCGGCGGCGCGCACCGCTTCGACCTGTCCGAAATCGATCTCCTCGATCTTCTCGGCCAGCATCTTGGCGACGAAACCGATGGAATAGATGATGAGCGTCAGAACGCCGGCGAAGGGGCCGAAGCCGACCGCCTTGACGAACAGGATCGCGACGATCACCGGATGAAAGCTGCGCGCGATGATGATGATTGCGCGTCCCAGGTAGAAGACGGGCAGGGGCGCGACGTTGCGGGCGGCCATGAAGGCGATGGGGATGGACAACAGCACCCCGCCCGCCGTCGCCAGCACGGCGATCTTGAGGCTTTCGAGAAACCCGTCGATCAGCAGCCCGCTACGCTCGAAGCTGGGCGGGAAGGCCCCGCCGAATATGCGCCCGGCGCGGCCGATACCCTCAGCGACGCGGTTCCAATCGATGGGCATGGTCGCGCCGACCCATCCGAAATAGGCGATCACGCCGAGATAGAACGCCCAGCGCAGGGCGCGGTTGGCGATGAAGGGCGGCTTGACCCAGGTGTCGCGCGGCGCGCTCACGAGGCTTCGGCCACGGCGCCGCCGCGATCGGCGTGCGGGCTGCCTGCATAAATTTTCTCCATCTCGGCCTCGTCCAGCTTGCCCGGCTTGTCGTCAAAGATGATGCGGCCATAACGCATCCCGACGATGCGGTCGGTGTACTCCTTGGCCTCGGTCACGTTGTGGATGTTGATCAGCACCGGCAGCTTCAATTCACCTGCCAGGTCGCGCAGCAGGCCCATGATCTGCTCGGATGTCTTGGGGTCGAGCGAGGCTGTCGGCTCGTCCGCCAAAAGGATTTCGGGCTGTTGCATCAACGCGCGCACGACGCCGACGCGCTGGCGCTCGCCGCCAGATAGCTGGTCGGCGCGGGTGTTGGCGTATTGCGCAATGCCGACCCGCTCCATCAGCTCGAAGGCGCGGCGAATGTCTTCCTTGGGATAGCGCCGCGTGATCGCCGCCCAGGTCGAGATATAGCCCAGCCGCCCGGACTGGACATTCTCCATCACCGTCAGGCGGTCGACAAGGTTGAAGCCCTGAAACACCATCCCGATCTTGCGCCGCGCCGCGCGCAGGTTCTTGCCGCGCAACGTAGTCAATTCAACGCCGTTCAGCACGATCGAGCCTGACGTCGGCTCGACCAGCCGGTTGATGCAGCGCAAGAGCGTGCTTTTGCCAGCCCCGGACGATCCGATGATCGACACGACGCTTTCGCCTTCGATGGTCAGATCGAGGTTCTTGAGAACAGGCTCGCCAGCGCCGTAGCGTTTGACGAGGTCGGTAATCTTCAGCATGAAAACGCCTTCCTTGCGGGGCCGCCCATGACGGCCAACCCCGGCGGTGTGATGTCACTCGGCAGCAAGGCCCTGCGGCGTGTATTCGACGCCGTTGGCCTTCTGGATCTGGCGGATGACGGCCCACTGATCCTTGTAGGTGATCGGGATGAACTTGCTGACGCCGGTGAATTCCTCACCCAGCGCAGTGCCCCCGAAATCAAAGCTGAAGAAGGCTTCCTTGATCTTTTCCTTCAACTCGGGCGTGAGGTCATGCGCCAGGCCATAGGACGTCGTCGGGAATGGGTCGCTTTCCCAGACGATGCGCACGGTTTCGGGATCATAGAGCCCGCGCTCGGCCATGCGGTCCACCACTTCGGACGCCACCGGGGCGGCGTCATAATCGCCCGCGACAACGCCCAGCATCGACTGATCGTGGCTGCCGGAATAGCTGACGTCGTAATCCTCATCCGGAACGACGCCCAGATCGGGGAACAGCGCGCGCGGCGCCAGATTGCCCGAGTTGGACGTGGGCGAAGTATGCGCGACGCGCTTGCCCGCCAGATCCGCCATTTCCTGAATGTCGCTGTCTGCCTGCGTATAGACCTGCAACTTGTAGCCGAACTGGCCATCATCGCTGCCCATGATCGCAAACGGCTCGACCCCTGCGAGGTTCACCGCGTAAGGCGTTGGCCCGGTTGAGAAACCCGCGATATGCAGGCGGCCCGATCGCATCGCCTCGACCTCGGCGGAGTTGGACTGCACGGCAAAGAACTGCACGTCCTTGCCGGTCACTTCAGCGAGATGCTCGATGAATGGGTTCCAGATATCCGCGTATATCGCCGGATCCTCGACCGGCGTATAGGCAAAGACCAGCGTCGACGGGTCCTGCAACTTGGCCGGATCCGTCGGCGCATCGGCCACCAGATCGCCATCCGCGTCGCAATACATCGGGTCCAGCGCGCCGCGATTCGCGCAGTCGTCCTGAGCGAACGCGCCGCTTGCCGTGAAAGCCAGCGCCGCCAAAAGGCCAACGCCGAAAATGGTATCCTTGAACATGTTTTTCTCCTCCCTGGTGTGCTCCCCCGTCAAGCTGCGGAGGTGTTGGCAAGGATACGACCACTAAATCCTTCGACTTGCAACATTTCTGCGCCGCGCCTGTAAGTCGTCCAGGGTGGTGCCCGCATGGCTGGAAGGGTATGAGCCGGGATCATCTGTGGGGGCGGCTCGCGCGGGCCGGAAGCCTGCGGCAGATTCGCGCTGAACGGCGCGCAGCACCGCTCAATTATCTTGAATTCGGCCCGTAATTCTGCGATCCAGAATGGGATGGTGACGGATCGGTTTTGGCCTGTTCGTCATAATAGGGAACACGGTGCGGGCGCTTGCCCAATTCCGTGACTGCCCCCGCAACTGTAAGCGGCGAGCGATCCTGAGTGACACCACTGGGCCCAAAACCCGGGAAGGTTCAGGACAGCTTTGACCCGCGAGTCAGGAGACCTGCCATCTCCGGTGCCTTCGGCACTGTAGTCACCTTAACCCGGGCGGGGTGCCTCGGAGAAAGAGCAGAGCGAGATGGACCGACACGGCCCCGATTCGACCCTGATCTATCTGCATATCCCCGCCTTTGCGCGGAGGGCGCGATGCAGATTGAACGAACACTTACACAGCTACAGGTGAAATCAACCTCACCGCAGCGGGCCCGAGAGCTTGGCCAACTGGGTTACATGCAATGGCTGGGCTCGCTTCCCGGACATGCAGATTACAACGCTGAGGCCGCGCGCGCCTGGCTGATGGCGTCGGATTTCAGGGAAACCGATCCCACGATCGCGGTCTTTTGCGAGTTGCTGAGCGCGTCGATCGAGCGGCCCTTGCAGCCGCTGGATCTGGCCCTGCCAAAGCCCGCGCGCCGTGGCGGTGCCCGCGCGCGGAGGGACAGTTTTTAAGACTTGCCGCAGGTCACCGATAACCTGCCCGCCGGTTTCGTCCGGCGGGCAGGGCGCGCCCAAAGCGTTTCGCCTTTAACCTGAGACATCAGACAAAGGCAAAACGCGCGCAACGCTGGTATGGTGCGCGCGTTCCGCGAAAAGCTGCGATTCAGGTTTTTCGCGAAACGCTTTAGACCTCGACCGTGACGGCGCCGATCGGGTTGGAGCAGCAGGCAAGGATGTAGCCGCCCTCGATGTCATCCTCGGAGATGCCGCCGTTATGCACCATATGCACCTCGCCCGCCGTCTTGCGGACCTTGCAGGTACCGCACACACCGAACGTGCAGCCCGAGGGGATGTTCAGCCCGTTCGCCTTGGCCGCAGCCAGGATCGTATCGGTCTCGGCCACTTTGGCGGTGACGCCTGACAGCGCAAAGGTAATCTCGGCGCGGACATCCTCATCCGGCACCACATCGTCGATGACAGGCACATCTGCCAATTTTGCCACTGGCGCCTGAAAGCTCTCCTGATGGTAGCGGTCCATGTCATAGCCCAGACCCTGCAGCGCCTCGCGCACCGCCTGCATGAACGGTTCCGGCCCGCAGCAGAACACCTCGCGCTCCAGATAATCGGGCGCCATCAGGCCCAGCATCAGCTGGTTGATCTGGCCGCGATAGCCGGTCCATGGGGCGTAGCGGTCGGGCGCCTCGACGACCCAATGCAGGTCGATGCCGGGCACGCGGCTGGCCATATGCTCCAGCCGCTGACGAAAGATGATCTCGGACGGGCGGCGCGCGCAGTTGATGAACACGATGTCCGGCTCGGTGCCCAGATCGAACATCCATGTGGTCATCGACATCATCGGCGTGATGCCTGATCCCGCCGAGATGAACAGGTACTTCTCGGACGCCAGATCGACGTGGCTGAACAGCCCGGCTGGCCCCATGACGTTCAGGCGCACGCCCGGCACCAGATGGTCCAGCATCCAGCGGGTGCCGGTGCTGCCCGGCTGCGCCTTGACCGTGATCGAGATCGACCGCGGCCGCGACGGCGAGGACGATATCGTGTAGGTGCGGTGCACCGTGCCGCCCGGCACCGGCAACTCCAGCGTCAGGAACTGGCCGGGCCGAAAGTCGAACAGCGCGCCCGACGGCGCGCGGAACGTGAACGTCGCCGTGTTCGGCATCTCGGGGATGACCGACACGCATTCCAGCGGCTCGGACTGTTGCCAGATCGCGCCGGCCTTGGGGTTGAGATCCTTCATGCCGCGTCTACTCCGCTGCCATTGCCGCGGGGCCGTGACGGCGCTCCATGGCGCTGCAATACCAATCGACAAAGCCGATGACGCCGGTCTCGTGGATCGGCGAATAGGGGCCCGGCTCATACGCGGGCGAATTGATGCCGCGCTGATTGTCCTCGACCACGCGGCGATCCTCGTCATTGGTGGTGATCCACACCTCGGTCAGGCGCTGCACGTCGTAATCCACACCCTCGACCGCGTCCTTGTGGACCAGCCATTTTGTCGTGACTTCGGTGGTGGTAGCCGTCAGCGGCGTGACGCGGAAAACCACGGTATGATCGGGCAGGAAGTGATTCCAGGTGCTGGGATAGTGATATTTCAGCAGCGTGCCGGCGGTGTCATCCGTCACCTGGCCGAGGATGCGCTTGCTGGCGGGCTGCAGGTCCATGGTGAAGCTCTTGGCGCCCGGCAGCAGCGGCATCCGGGCAAAGCGGTACTGCATGTCATCGGACATGCGGAATTGCGAGGGGTATCCTTGCGCCTCCAGCCGGTCAAAATGCGCCTGCAAGTGGGGCGGCACCTCGCCCTCGGTGATGCCCGATATGGTCGGATCGTCGGTGAATGACCGGCACAGGCCCGGATGGTTGCCGCCGCAGTGATAGCACTCGCGGTTGTTCTCCCACACCAGCTTCCAGTTGCCGTTCTCGATGATGCTGGTCTCATGCGCGACCTTGGCACCCGCCAGATCATGCACGTCCAGATAGGGGCGGGCGAGGGTGGCAAACGCGTCGAAATCGGGTGCCTCATCGCCCAGGCAGATATAGATCAGCCCGGCCAGATCACGGCAATGCACGGTTTTCAGGCCATGCTTGGAGGGGTCGAAATCACTGCCCATCTCGCGCGCCCACATCAGGCGGCCGTCCAGCTCGTAGGTCCACTGGTGGTAGGGGCAGACCAGCTTGGGCGCGTTGCCCTTGGCCGCCTTGCACAGGATCGAGCCGCGATGCCGACAGGAATTGTGAAAGGCGCGGATCACGCCATCGGTACCCTTGACCACGATCACGCCATAGGCGCCGATCTGAAGTGTCACATAGGAGCCCGGCTTGGCCAGCTCGCAGGCGGGCACGGCAAACAGCCATTCACGATAGAACAGTGCGTCCATGTCGGCGGCAAAGATGCCGGGATCTGTGTAGAACGGCTGCTCCAGCGCGTGGCCCGGCCTGCGCCGCGCCAGAAGGGTGTCGATCGAATGAGTCATCTGGCGGTCTCTCCTGCCGCGCGGGGCGGCTGTTTCGTGGCAGGGG
>JBLWYG010000065.1:0-12111 GCA_048267045.1 Roseovarius sp.
GCTGGGCGCCCCCCCCCGCCCCGCCGGGTCCGCCAGGGCCCTGCGGCGGGGCCTGCCGACCCGCAGTGGCGGCGCCGCAGGGGCGGCGGCCCAACCAGCCAGCCCCGCCGAGCCCGAGGCGAAGGACGTCGGCAAGAAGCTGACCGAAAAGGCGCGCGAAACCGGGGCCGAGGTCAGCGACGAGGCGATCCAGCGCGCCGTGCTGGATTCGGTGCGCGCGCTGATGCTGATCCGCGCCTACCGCATCCGCGGCCATCTGATTGCCGATCTTGATCCGCTGGGCCTGCGTGAACAGCCCTTCCGCCCTGAATTGGACCCGGAAAGCTACGGCTTTACCAGCGATGACATGAACCGCCCGATCTTCATCGACAATGTCCTGGGGCTGCAAATTGCCACCATCCGCGAGATCCTGAGTATCGTGCGGCGCACATATTGCGGCACCTTCGCGCTGCAATACATGCATATCTCGGATCCTGAACAGGCTGGCTGGCTGAAGGAGCGGATCGAAGGATACGACAAGGAAATCACTTTTACCCGCGAGGGCCGCAAGGCGATCCTGAACAAGATGGTCGAGGCCGAAGGCTTTGAGAAATACCTTCACGTCAAATATATGGGTACCAAACGGTTTGGCCTGGATGGCGGCGAATCCCTGATCCCCGCGATGGAGCAGATTATCAAGCGGGGCGGCAGCCTCGGCGTTGAGGAAATCGTCATCGGCATGCCGCACCGGGGCCGCCTCTCGGTGCTGGCCAACGTCATGGGCAAGCCCTACCGCGCCATCTTTAACGAATTTCAGGGCGGCAGTTTCAAGCCAGAGGACGTCGACGGCTCGGGCGACGTAAAATATCATCTTGGCGCAAGTTCCGACCGTGAATTTGACGGCAACGAGGTGCACTTGTCGCTGACCGCAAACCCCAGCCATCTGGAGGCGGTGAACCCCGTCGTTCTGGGCAAGGTCCGCGCCAAGCAGGACCAGTACAACGACACCGACCGCACCAAAGTGTTGCCGATCCTGCTGCACGGTGATGCGGCCTTTGCCGGCCAGGGTGTCGTGGCCGAATGTTTCGGACTGTCCGGGCTGAAGGGCCACCGCACCGGGGGCACCATGCATATCGTGGTGAACAACCAGATCGGGTTTACGACTGCGCCGCATTTCAGCCGCTCCAGCCCCTACCCCACCGACATCGCGCTGATGGTCGAGGCGCCGATTTTTCACGTCAACGGCGACGATCCCGAGGCCGTCGTGCATGCCGCACGCGTGGCGACGGAATACCGGCAGAAATTCCACAAGGATGTGGTGCTGGACATCATCTGCTACCGCCGCTTTGGTCATAACGAGGGCGACGAGCCCATGTTCACCAACCCGTTGATGTACAAGAAGATCAAGCAGCAGAAAACGACCCTCACGCTTTATACCGAGCGTCTGGTCAAGGACGGGCTGATCCCCGAGGGCGAAATCGAGGATATGAAGGAGGCATTTCAGTCCTTCCTCGCCGACGAGTTTGAGGCCGGCACCAACTACAAGCCGAACAAGGCTGACTGGCTGGACGGCAAATGGTCGCACCTGGACCGCAAGCTGGAGGATTACCAGCGCGGCCAGACCGCCATCAAGGAAGAGACATTCCACCAGATTGGGACCGCCCTCAGCCGCGCGCCCGATGGCTTTCCGATCCACAAGACCGTGCAGCGTATCCTGGACGCCAAGGCAAAGATGTTCGAATCCGGCACTGGTTTCGACTGGGCTACGGGCGAAGCGCTGGCCTTCGGCTCGCTCCTGACCGAAGGGTTCCCGGTGCGCCTGTCCGGTCAGGATAGCGCGCGCGGCACGTTCAGTCAGCGGCACTCCGCCCTGATCAATCAGGATGACGAGGAACGGTACTATCCTCTCAACAACATCCGCGAGGGGCAGGCCCGCTACGAGGTGATCGATTCGATGCTGTCCGAATACGCGGTGCTGGGGTTTGAGTATGGCTACACGCTGTCCGAGCCCAACGCGTTGACCCTCTGGGAGGCGCAGTTCGGCGATTTCGCCAACGGTGCGCAAATCATGTTCGATCAGTTCATCTCCTCGGGCGAATCCAAATGGCTGCGCATGTCCGGCCTCGTCTGCCTGCTTCCGCATGGCTACGAGGGGCAAGGGCCGGAACACTCATCCGCGCGGCTCGAGCGGTTCCTGACCATGTGCGGGCAGGACAACTGGATCGTTGCCAACTGCACAACACCGGCGAACTATTTCCACATCCTGCGCCGCCAGTTGCACCGCACCTATCGCAAGCCGCTGATCCTGATGACCCCAAAATCGCTGTTGCGGCACAAGCTGGCAGTCTCGAAGACCGAAGATTTCACAATCGGCTCCAGCTTTCACAGGGTGCTTTGGGACGACGCGCAATACGGCAATTCGGACACGCAGCTGGTTTCCGACGACAAGATCACGCGCGTCGTCATGTGCTCGGGCAAGGTTTACTTCGATCTTCTCGAGGAACGCGACAAGCGCGGCATCGATGACATCTATCTGATGCGCTACGAGCAATTCTATCCCTTCCCCGCACAATCTTCGGTCAAGGAACTGGAGCGGTTCAAACAGGCTGAAATGGTCTGGTGCCAGGAAGAACCAAAGAACCAGGGTGCCTGGTCGTTCATTGAGCCTAATATCGAATGGGTCCTGACCCGCATCGACGCCAAGCACAAACGTCCCGATTACGCGGGCCGCGCGGCGGCTGCATCTCCCGCCACGGGCCTTTCCAGCCAGCACAAAGCACAACAAGAGGCGCTGATTGACGATGCGCTGACGATCAAAGGAAAATAGACCATGAGCACCGAAGTCCGCGTTCCCACCTTGGGCGAATCAGTCTCCGAGGCCACCGTCGCCACATGGTTCAAGAAACCCGGCGACAAGGTCGAGGCCGACGAAATGCTGTGCGAACTTGAGACCGACAAGGTCACCGTCGAGGTGCCCAGCCCCGCGGCCGGCACGATGGGTGATATCGTCGCGGCAGAGGGCGAGACGGTGGGCGTCGATGCGCTCCTCGCGACGATCGAGGAGGGCTCCGGCGAAAAAACCGCGCCCAAAGCTGCGGCAAAACCATCGGACGGGCCTGAAAAATCCGCCGAAAAATCCGAGGACAAACAGGTCGAGAAATCGTCGGGTCAGGGCGGTGGCTCGGTTGACGTCATGGTCCCCACCTTGGGCGAATCCGTCAGCGAGGCGACCGTCAGCACGTGGTTCAAGAAACCCGGTGACAAGGTCGAAGCCGACGAAATGCTGTGCGAATTGGAAACCGACAAGGTCTCGGTCGAAGTGCCGTCACCGGCCGCCGGTACGCTGGCCGAGATCCTTGCAGGCGAGGGCGAAACCGTTCAGGCCGGCGGCAAGCTGGCCGTTCTCTCCTCAGGCAGCGATGCAGGCGTGGCGCAGGCCACCGATGACGCGCCTGCTGACGGGCAGCAGTATCAGCAGCCCAAGGCGGGCGGCGACAGCGTCAGGGATGTCGAAGACGCGCCTTCCGCCAAAAAGGCGATGGCCGAAGCGGGGCTTAGCGCCGACCAGGTCACGGGCACAGGGCGAGACGGCCGCATCATGAAGGAAGACGTCGCCAAGGCAGCGGAAGGCGGCTCCGACTCTGTCCCCGCCGCCAAGGCGCCCGACACGCCCAAACCCGCCCCGGCCCAGCGCGCGCCGTCACCCGCAAGTGATGCGGAGCGCGAGGAACGGGTCAAGATGACGCGCCTGCGCCAGACCATCGCGCGCCGCCTCAAGGACAGCCAGAACACCGCCGCCATGCTGACCACCTATAACGAGGTCGACATGACCGAGGTGATGGCCCTGCGCAGCGAATACAAGGACGAATTCCTCAAGAAACACGGCGTGAAACTGGGCTTCATGTCCTTCTTCACCAAGGCCTGCGTGCATGCCCTGAACGAGGTGCCCGAGGTCAACGCCGAAATCGACGGCACCGATATCGTCTACAAGAACTTCGTGCATATGGGCATCGCCGCCGGCACGCCCACCGGCCTCGTTGTGCCGGTGATCCGCGACGCCCATGCGATGAGCTTTGCCCAGATCGAAAAGGCCATCGCCGAAAAGGGCGCCAAGGCCCGCGACGGCAAGCTGACGATGGACGAAATGCAGGGCGGCACCTTCACCATCTCGAACGGCGGCGTCTACGGCTCGCTGCTGTCCTCGCCCATCCTGAACCCGCCGCAATCGGGCATCCTGGGCATGCACAAGATCCAGGACCGCCCCATGGCGTTAAACGGCGAGGTGGTCATCCGCCCGATGATGTATCTGGCGCTGAGCTACGACCACCGGATCGTGGACGGCAAGGGCGCGGTGACGTTCCTCGTGCGGGTGAAGGAGGCGCTGGAGGATCCGCGGCGGTTGCTGATGGACCTTTGATTCGGCTCGCGACCCGCGTAACACAGATATCGTCAGGGGCGGACGGCATTTCGCCCCGCCGCAAGGATGAAATTTGAATGAGCTACAATCCCGAACCTGGCTTGAGAAAAGAGCGCCCGCACATCCCGGCGTGGCTTAACAAGTATATCGCGTTTCACAACAACCGGCCCGTCGCTTTTTGGATAAGATGGTGGCTGATAGTGGTTCTAATCTCGGCACTTACATTTGTACTTGTTGGCCCACCCGACCGTCTGTCTAGCAGGCTCGGCTTGCTATTTGCCCTTGTGGGGTGGGTCATTCCGTTCATCCTTTGGATCAAAGCCAGAAAGGCTACGCATTGATGATCACGCGTCTGCCCACAATGGCAATCTCGCCCCGCCCCCAGAGCCGGGGCAGGGCCTTGCCGCACGAGTTAACGGATAAGGTCCGGGACGCTGTGTAATGGAGGTCCGCTACACCCACGCCATCGCCGCCCGCCGCGCCTTTCGCCTGCCGGGCTACCCGACCCTCGCCGATCTCGGCTTCGACGGCGACTACGTCTCGCCCATCCAGATCGCCTGCGGCAACCAGACCGGCCCGCTGCTGATCTCGAAGGACTGGCTCGATGCACCCTCCGCCCTTGCCTATCGCGCGCATCTGCAAAGATACGGACATCTGCCAGATAATCCCTTTATCCGCGTGATAGACGAGACGCTCGCCCTACTGAACCTCAAGCGCCAAGACATCTACATTACCCCCGTCTTTCACCTGCTCACGCCCAAACGCTCTTCCACCATCCCCGCCGCCCATGCCCGCGCCAGCTTTGACGCCATAGGGCGCCACGAATTAATGGGTCGGCGCCCCGTCGCGCTGGGAACGGACGCCGCGCAGGCCCTCACCCATTTCGGCATCGATCATATCCCGGCCCCGCACCCCTCTGCCCGCATCGGCAGCTATGACATGCGCGCGGCCCTCATCGCAAAGGCTGTGGAAACCGCATGACCCCCGAACTCACCGCCCTCACTCTCGCCGCCCTCCTGCAAGTCGTCCAGTTCACCCTAATGGCGATCCCCGCCAACTTTGAGCTCGGACCGGCTAAAACCATGTCTCCCCGCGACCCGGACCAGATGGGCGGCACGATGGAGAGCCAAGTCAGCCGCGGCACCGGTCGCCTTGCCCGTGCGCTCAACAACCATTTCGAGGGACTGATCCTCTTTACCATCGCCTGCACGGTAATCACCGTCTCGGACCAGTCCTCCGCGCTCACGGCCACCTGCGCCTGGATCTACCTGGCCGCGCGGATCGCCTATGTGCCGGCCTATTATTTCGGCCTCGTGCCGTGGCGCTCGCTCATCTGGGCCGTCGGCTTTGGCGCGACCACGCTCATGCTGCTGGCGGCTCTTGTCTGATCATTCATCTTGGCAAAAATACTCACATCCCGACCCACGCAAATATCTCCTCCGGTTGACCCTCCAGGCATTTCGCTGTCTGCTTGCGCCAACCGCACCTGACCCGAAGGAAAACCAATGGCCAGTTATGATGTCATCGTTATCGGCTCCGGCCCCGGCGGCTATGTCGCCGCCATCCGCTGTGCGCAGCTGGGCCTGAAAACCGCCTGCGTCGAGGGACGTGAGACGCTGGGCGGCACCTGCCTGAACATCGGATGCATCCCGTCCAAGGCGCTCTTGCATGCCTCGCACATGTTGCACGAGGCCGAGCATAACTTTGCCGCCATGGGCCTCAAGGGCAAGTCGCCGTCGGTCGACTGGAAACAGATGCAGGCCTACAAGCAGGACACGATCGACACTAATACCAAGGGGATCGAATTTCTCTTCAAAAAGAACAAGATCGACTGGATCAAGGGCTGGGCCTCCATCCCCGGGGCGGGCAAGGTTCAGGTCGGCAACGACACGCATGAGGCAAAGAACATCATCATCGCATCGGGGTCCGAGCCTGCCAGCCTCAAGGGCGTCGAGGTTGACGAGGAAACCGTCGTCTCCTCCACTGGCGCGCTGAAATTGGGCAAGATCCCCAAGAAGATGGTCGTGATCGGCGCGGGCGTCATCGGGCTGGAGATGGGCAGCGTCTATGCCCGCCTTGGGGCTGAGGTGACGGTGGTCGAATATCTCGACGCGATCACGCCGGGCATGGACGGCGAGGTGCAAAAGACCTTCCAGCGCATCCTGAAAAAGCAGGGGCTGAAATTCGTCATGGGCGCCGCCGTGCAGTCCTGCGAGGTCAAAAGCGGCAAGGCGACGGTTAAATACGTCCTGCGCAAGAAGGAAACCGAGGCCGAAATAGAGGCCGATACCGTTCTTTTGGCCACCGGTCGCCGCCCCTTTACCGATGGGCTGGGATTGAAAGATTTGGGTGTCGAGATATCCGAGCGCGGCCAGATCAAGACCGGCGACGACTGGCAAACCAACGTCAAGGGGGTTTACGCGATCGGCGACGCCATCGACGGCCCCATGCTGGCCCACAAGGCCGAGGACGAGGGCATGGCCTGCGCCGAGGTACTGGCGGGCAAGCATGGCCATGTTAATTACGGCATCATCCCCGGCGTGATCTACACCCACCCCGAGGTGGCCAATGTCGGCGCGACCGAGGACGAGCTGAAAGAGGCCGGGCACGCTTACAAGGTTGGTAAATTCAGCTTC
The DNA here is from genome assembly GCA_048267045.1 of Roseovarius sp. GTDB lineage: Bacteria > Pseudomonadota > Alphaproteobacteria > Rhodobacterales > Rhodobacteraceae > Roseovarius. Next base: position 7,033 of record JBLWYG010000065.1, read on the forward strand.
ATGGGCAATGGCCGGGCCAAGGCGAATTTTGCCGCCGACGGCTTCGTCAAGATCCTTGCCGACAAGGAAACCGACCGTATCCTGGGCTGCCACATCATCGGCCCCTCGGCGGGCGAGCTGATCCACGAGGTCTGCGTCGCGATGGAATTTGGCGCCGCAGCACAGGATCTGGCGATGACCTGCCACGCACATCCGACCTATTCCGAGGCCGTGCGCGAGGCCGCATTGGCCTGCGGCGATGGCGCCATTCACGCCTGACAACGTACAGTGTCCCTGCGCGGCCGGGCGGCGCGTTACGCTGCCCGACCCCACAGGCTAGCCTTTAAATGCCTGCCGATTGCGTCGATCAACGCGGCATTATATCGTCAAGCCTGACTGCCAGTGTCGAACCCAGCCTCCCGATTCAGCGCGTCTGACGCGCTCTCGATGTCGCGCTCCAGTCGCGCCATGAATTCGCTCCGCTCCAGCCCCGCCCTGATCGGCGGCAGGAATTCGACCACCGCCAGACCGGGCTTGCGCAGGATGCCGCGCTTGGGCCAGAAGACGCCCACATTCGTTGCCACCGGGGCGCAATCCTGCCCCAGATCGGCATAGAGCGCGCCTGTTCCCGCCTTGTAGGGCGCGCTTGCGCCGGGTGCGACACGGGTGCCTTGCGGGTAAATGATCAACTGGCCGGGCTGCTGCGCGCCCTTTGCAACGTCAGTCATCATTTTCTTGATTGCCGCGCTGCGCTTGCCTCGGTTAACCGGAATGCAGCCGATGCGCAGCGCGTATTGGCCCAAGACGGGCGTCCACATCAGCTCGCGTTTCATGATGAACTTGCCTGCTGGTACGGCGCTGAAGATCAGGATGATGTCGAGGAACGATTGATGTTTGGCTGCAATCATCACCTCGTCTGTCGGCGGCGTGCCGCGAATTACAGTATGCAGGCCCACGATCCAGGCAGCAGTCCAGCGGACCCAGACGCAGAAAGCCTTGCATGCCATGCGCGCGCCGCGCGCACTGACCAGCGCCAAAGGCAAGAAGACGATCCCGAGTATCGCCATCGCCAGATACATCTGGATAACGAACAGCAGCGACCGGATCCATTGCAGCGCCTGCTTCATGGCATGTCCCGCAAGGTGCGCTGCGCTGCGGCGCGGGTAGCCAGGTAGGCGACGCCGCCCGACAGCAGCGGAATCATCATCGGCCAGAACCAATGCCAACCTTCAAAGCCCAGACCCGTCAGAAAGCCGCCCCCCACATCGGTGCGCGGCAGCAGCAGAATGGCGATGCAGCCCAGCACCATGCCCACTGCCGCGCCGCCCAGACTGCGCAGGGTGAACCGACGCACGAAGGCCTGCACGATGTACCCGTCGCGTGCGCCGACAAGGCGCAGCACGCCGATAACCTGTGCATTGGCCGCCAGCGCCGCATTGGCCGCCAGCGTGATCATCGCCGCCACCGTGCCCGCGATCAGAAGCAGTGACAGCCAACCCAGCAGACGCAAGCGCGACGCGGCCCGCACCAGCGGCTCGCGCCAGCGGGTGTGATCGTCCAGCACCGCACCCGGCACCTCGGCGGCAAGGCGCAGGCGCAGCCCGGCGGAATCGTAGCCATCACCCTCCTCGATAATCTCGATCAGCTGGGGAATTGGCAGGCTCTCGATCGGCAGATCGGGGCCGAACCACGGCTCCAGCAGGGCGCGTTGCTCGGCGGCGTCCAGTGCGCGAGCAGTGGCAATGCCGGGCGTTGTCTGCAGTACCTTCAGCGCCGCTTCAGTCTGCGCTATCATCTGCCCCTCGGGCGCAGAAATCCGCAAGGTCGAGCTGCGCGCCAGCGCGTCACCCCAGTGATCGGCCAGACGGGCCGTCGCCAGCGACAGCGCCAGCGCAAACACCGCCAGAAACGCCATCGCCCCGGCCGCGAAAAGCGTCAGCCACGCGGTGTATCCCGTCGGCGGCACGACGCGACCCGCACCCGCATCCCCGGCCAGAAGTCCGCGCACCAGTTCGAGGTCCAGTTTCATAAATCCGCCCCCGCCAGTTGCAGCCGCCGGTTCGAGATACGCAGGACGCGCGCCTGCACATGCGCCTTGGTCGCGCGGATCAGCGCCAGATCGTGGGTGGCGATCATGATCGTCTTGCCCATGCGGTTCAGCTCGATCAGCAGACGCATGAGGCGCTGGGACATCTCCCAATCAACGTTACCGGTTGGTTCGTCGGCCAAAATGACGTCAGGCGACATGATGATCGCACGCGCCAGCGCGGCCCGCTGCCGTTCGCCGCCCGACAATTCGGGCGGCAGCGCATTTGCGCGCTGTGTGAGGCCGACCCAATTCGTCAACTCGCGCAGGTTTGCATCTTCGGCCAACATGTCCCGGTCGGATACCAATAGCGGCAAGGCTATGTTCTCCGAGACGCTGAGATGGTTCAGAAACTGGCAGTCCTGATGCACGACGCCGATCCGCCGCCGCGCCAGCGCGATATCGTCACGGGTCAGTTCGCGCACATCGTTGGCGAACAGGCGCACATGCCCCGCAGTGGGCATCAACGCCCCGTAGAACAGCTTCAGCAGCGTCGTCTTGCCCGCGCCCGAAGGACCGGTCAGGAAATGAAACGACCCCGGCGACAGCCGCAGCGTGATATCGCTCAGTAGCTCGCCACCCCCGTAGGAATAGGCCACGTTTTCCAGCTCGATCACCGGCTGCCCCTTATGCCCGTTTGATCCCTAAATGCCCCACTGTTTGCTGCGTTGCAATCGCAGGGCGCAAATCCTTTGCTCTTTTCCGCCAATCCTTTAGACCTTAGGGTAACCGCAATCAGGATGAACCCCGTCAAGAGGGGACAGTGAACAGGTGTGACTATGAGGCTGACTTGCCCGAATTGCGGGGCGCAATATGAAGTTCCCGATGACGTGATCCCGCAAGCAGGGCGCGATGTCCAATGCTCTAATTGCGGCGATACATGGTTCCAGACGCATCGCGACCATTCCGAGCCCGAGGACGATGTCAGGGAAACGCCGGACGACTGGGAAGAAGTCGCAGCCGATGAGAGCGTCAGCGCGGCGCCCGGTGATCGGCAGGACGTTGCGCTGACCGGGGACGTCAGCGCGCCGCCGTACCATCAGGAAGACGATGCGTCAGGCGACGGCGCCAGCGCGGCGGCGGGCGATTATGGAAGCGATGCGCCAGACGAGGATGTCAGCGCGGCGCCGCCGGACCGGCAAGAGGATGCGCCAGGCGAGGATATTGGACCAGATGCGTCCGAAACCGGCCCGCCGGAACCGGCGCCAGACAGCCCCGACAAAATCGACGAGCCAGCAGACACCGTTCCGGACGAGGCGGATCCAGTGGACCGTCCCGGCCGACGCGAGATTGATCCAGCTGTCGCCAGTGTGCTGCGCGAAGAGGCCGAGCGCGAGAAGCGCGCACGCGCCTCTGCGCAGGGCAGCGGGCTGGAGATGCAGCCCGATCTGGGTCTGCAGGATACGCATGACGACGACCGGCGCAGTCGCGAGGCGCGCGCCCGCAAGTCCCGCCTGCGCGATGATGACAATAGTGCGCCCGCAACCCAAGACAGCGTATCCCGAGATGCGGACCCGGAAGACCACGACTCACTGCATCCTGACCCCGAGGGCATGGATCCGGCGGCACGGCGCAGTCTGTTCCCCAACATCGAAGAGATCAATTCATCGCTTGCCTCCGACACCACCGGCGAGCGGACAGGCTCTGATCATGACGCATCTCACGAAGCCGCGGACCGCCGACGCAATGATTTTCGACGTGGGTTTCTGATGGCGGTGTCGGTCGCGGTCGCGGCGCTGCTGGCCTATGTCTTTGCGCCGCAACTGGCGGATATGGTGCCTGCGCTGCGCGACGTGCTGGGTGAGTATGTCGGCTGGGTGAACACGCTGCGGCAGTGGCTTGACGGGCAGATCGCAGCATTGATGCTGTGGCTCGACAGTATGTCATCCAGTGCCCCTGCGTCGCTCGGCGATACAGCGCCAAACTGACGCGTCTCATGGCTTCCGGCTGCCGCCCGGCCCCTTCACCGACGATGACCCCGGTCTTGCTGACCCTCGTGTCGGCGATCCTCTGGGGCCTGTGGTGGATGCCCATCCGCTGGATCGAGGGCATGGGGCTAAGCGGCGCGCAAGCCAGCATCGTCTGCAATGCAGGCGCGGCGCTGGCTATCGGCGGGTACATCCTGATCGCGCGCGTGCGGCCTCGCGCCACGGCGCGCACCATTCTGGGTGCCGCGCTGATCGGGGCAGCGTTCGCGTCCTACTCGGTCGCGTTGACGCTGTCGGACGTGGTCCGGGTAATCCTGCTGTTCTACCTCGCACCGGCATGGGGCAAGATCATCGAATGGGCCTATCTGGGTCACCGCTGGCACATCACGTCCACCGTTACACTGACCTTGTCACTTGGCGGCGCGTATCTGGTGCTCGGCGGCGAGGTGTCCCTGACCGCCATAAACGCGGGCGACGCGCTGGCGCTGTTTTCGGGGGCTTCCTGGGCCGTGGGGGCTGCGCTGGTTTTCTCCGACAACCGCGCGACCGCGTCTGCGTTGACACTGGCGACGGCGATCTGGGCGATGCTGCTGTCGCTGGTCTTCGCATGGGCCACCGGCGAGGCGCGTCCGACCGCCGCAGACGCTCCGGCGATGGTGGTATCGCTGGCGTTGGGGGCGTTCTATCTGCTGCCCATCATCGCCATCTCGCTGTGGGGGGCGCAGCGCCTGTCCCCGGCCTTGCTAAGCTTTCTCTTCACGCTGGAAATCGTGTCCGGCGTGGTGTCGGGCGTGCTGTTTCTGGACGAGTCTTTCGGCCTTTGGCGCCTGTCGGGCGGGCGGTTGGTCATCGGCGCCGCATTGATCGAGGCGGTCGCCGCCCTGCGCAGGGCTACGGTCGTCGCGCCGGAAAACGTCCCGCCCGAACCGATCAGATCGGATCAGAACCGGTCCAGTAGACGGCGCAGATAGTCGCGCTCGTCACCCGGGCGCGCCCCTTCGCCCGACCGGCGGCGCAACCCATCCAGCCCCTCGCGCACGCGGCTATAAACATCCTCGGCCTGTAGCTGGTTGCCTTCGGCCCCGG
>JBLWYG010000066.1:0-11955 GCA_048267045.1 Roseovarius sp.
GGGGGGTCCGGGGTCGGGGGAGGGGGCTGGGGCGCTGCGAGAGGGGCGCGCAGGACACGGGGCAGGGCTGTCTCTATCCCCTCACCCTTGGCCACGAGACGCGGCTGGACCCGGTAGACCCGGAATAAGCCGCGATTGGCAGACGCGTCCGGCGCGGGTGGTTCATGCGCCGCCATGTCGTATTTCAACGGTCTAATGCCAGACCGCCCTTGCCAGATCGGGCGCTTGACGCTAGAGGGGCCGTGCGGGTGATTAGCTCAGTTGGTAGAGCGTTTCGTTTACACCGAAAATGTCGGGGGTTCGAGCCCCTCATCACCCACCACCCCTCTCTTCCTGCCGCGTGCATCTGTGCCCGAATTGCCATGCCCGGCCCGCCAGCGCGGGAATTGCCGGTTTGCGGTTTTTCACCCTTGCCGCGGGCCAGTGCCCTGGGCTAGACCCGGGCTACTTCGGTCCGGGCCTTCAAACGTCCGGATAATAGGGAACGTGGTACGGTGCCCCGGCACCAATTCCGCGACTGCCCCCGCAACTGTAGGCGGCGAGCGAAGCCGGAAACACGTCACTGCCGCGCACGCGGCGGGAAGGCCCGGCCAAGTGTTGACCCGCAAGTCAGGAGACCTGCCGAGGTGCTCACCCTGTCCGGACGCGGGGCGCGTCGTGGACAACGGAGTCTTCCGGTGTGGTGGCATTTAGCCGCCTGCGGAGGGGCCAGATCGTCACTCCGCATGCATATCCAAGACCTACATCGCCTGAAACCAGGCGACCCGGAGACGCATATGAAACGCTCTTTCCTCACCTCCACCTTCCTGACCGCAACCGGTCTGGCCTGCACCGGCACGCTGATCGCCAATCCCGCTGCGGCGCAACAGACCTATGATCTGGGCACCATCGTGCTATCGTCCAGCCTGACCCCAGTCGAGCTGGGCCGCACCGGAGCCACCGTCGAAGTGCTGGAGGGCGATGACGTAGGCACGAACGATAACTCCGTGGTAGATCGACTGGAACGGCTGCCCGGCGTCAATTCGACATCAAATGGCGGGATCGGGGCGTCTCGTGGCATCCAGATCCGTGGCTTGCCAGCACGCTATGTTGGCGTGCGTATCAACGGAATCGACGTGTCTGATATGTCGGGCGGGCAAAATGCTTTCAATTTCGGCGGGCTGACAAGTTCGGGCATCCAGCGCATCGAAGTGCTCAAAGGCTCACAATCTGCGCTCTACGGATCAGAGGCAATTGCCGGTGTGGTCAATATCACGACATTTCGCCCCGAGAAGCTGGGCTTTTCCGGCACGGCCTCGGTTGAGGGTGGCAGCTATGAGACCTACGGCGCCAATATCAGCGCAGGATATAAATCCGACAAAGGCTTTGTCGCGCTGTCATATGGACGAATCGAAACGGAGGGCTTTTCGCAACGCAGCTTCAACACGGACAAGGACGGCTTCGATCAATCGACAGTTGATGTAACGGCAGAATACGACGTCACCGATGCGCTCACGTTCGGCGCGGCCCTCCACTACCGCGACAATGATCTGGATATCGACGTTGCTGGCAGTGCGGGCGACAAGTTTTTCCTGACGGAGCGCGGAGCGCGTGTCTACAGTACGTTGCGCGCCGGCGTCGTCACTCATACGCTAAGCTATACTTATTTCGATATCGACCGCGATGACCCCCAAAGCCAGTTCACCACTGCCTTCAACGGCGATCGTCAAAGCGTGTCCTATCTGGGCAGCGCCGAGTTGAACACGCGCACAACATTGAACTTCGGCGCAGAATATACCGAAGAGACATTCAACACAGTTCCCGGGCCTTCGATATTCGCCGGTCCAGCGGCAGCCGGGTCCGAGGATGACACAGCCGTAAATGCCGAGATCCTGTTCAGCCCGTCCGAAACGGTCGATCTGTCGGCGGCGCTGCGCTATGATGAAAATTCTTCATTCGGTGGCCAGACGACGGGTCGCATCGCCGCTGTCTGGCGGCCGGTTCAGGATCTGGCCTTCAGGGCAGTTGTTGGTACCGGCTATCGCGCGCCGTCCCTATATGAACGTTTCAGCCTGTATGGTCTTCCGACGCTGCAACCCGAAAACAGTACCAGCTATGAGGTGGGCGTTGAAAAGACATTCGGCACGGCGGGATATGTCAAGGCAACGGTGTTCTACACGGACATTGACGATCTGATTGATTTCGAATTCAGCAACAACGGATGCAACAACGGCAACAACGGATGCTACCTTCAAGTGCCCGGCACGACGACGTCAAAGGGGATCGAACTGTCGGGCGAATACGTGTTGGCATCAGGGCTAAGCGTTTATGGTGCCTATACATACACGGATGCCGAAACCGATGGTGCCCGCTTGGTGCGCACGCCAAAGCATGACATCACGCTTGGGCTGTCGAATGATTTTACGGACCGGTTCTCGGGCTATATGGATGTGCGTCATGTTGCAGACATCGTTCCCAGCGCGTTTGCGCCGGTTGGACACAAGGTTGGCGACTACACCCTCGTTGGCGCCGGCGTGTCCTTTGATGTCACCGACAAGGCCGAGCTTTACCTGCGTCTGGAAAACATCTTCGACGAGGATTACGAGACGGCAGGCGGCTACAATCAGCCGGGCCGGGCGGCCTATGTCGGGCTTCGTGCAAGTTTCTGATCGCATCCGGCGTATCGCAGCGCCTGCCATGTTGGCGGGCGCTGCGGTGCTGTTTTCGGCGCCGTTGATGGCGGCGCCTTCGCGGGTCGTGTCGATCAACCTGTGCACTGACCAATTGGCGATGTTGCTGGCCGCACCCGGCCAACTGAAGTCCGTCAGCCGCGTCGCGCTGGACCCGCGCGTGTCGTCCATGCCTGCCGAGGCCGCGCAGTATCCGATCAACGCAGGCCGCGCCGAAGAGGTGCATGGGATGGCCCCCGATCTGGTGGTCGCAGGCGAATATACCAGCCGTGACACGGTGGCGCTGCTCCGGCTGCTGGGGATCGAGGTGGTGCAGTTCGACATTGCCCATTCGCTGGAGGAGGTGCGCGCGCGCATCCACCAGATGGGCGCGGCGCTGGGACGTGAGGCGGCGGCGACTGCGATGATCGCGCAGTTCGACGCCGACCTTGCGCAGTTGCGCGATGATCTGGATGGCGGGCTGGCACCCGGCTCGGACGCGCCGCGCGCTGCGCTCTACTCGGCCAATGGCTACACCTCGGGGGACAAGACCCTGTCGGGCGAGATCCTCGCTGCGGCCGGGCTGCGCAACGCGCCGGCCGAGGCAGGCTATGGCTGGGGCAAGCTGCCGCTGGAGGTGCTGGCGATGCTCCAGCCCGACCTTGTCATCACCGCGCGCCGCTATCCGCGCGGCTCGCGCGCCGAGGAAATCATGGACCATCCCGTTGTCGAAGAACTGGGCGGCTGGGCGGCCCGCGCGCTCATGAGCGATCAGGATTGGGTCTGTGGCACCCCATACGTGCTGCGCGCGATCGGCGACATGGCTGCCGCCCGCCGCAAGCTGGAGGCAGGCGGATGAGCCGCGTCATGCTCGCCCTCGCGTTGCTGACTGCCGCGCTGTTTACCGCATCGCTGCTGGTCGGTCCGGCCGATATCGGTCCGGGCGCCAGTCTGGCGGCGCTCTGGCAAGGGGGCGACGGGCCGGTTGCGATGGTCATGCGCCAGATCCGCCTGCCGCGCGCCCTGCTGGCGTTGATGATCGGCGCCAGCCTCGGGCTTGCCGGGGCGGCGATGCAGGGCTATCTGCGCAACCCGCTGGCCGAACCGGGGCTGATCGGTGTCTCAGGATCCGCCGCCTTGGGCGCCGTGCTGGCGATCCATACCGGGGCGGCGGCGATGTGGTCGCTGGGCCTGCCGCTGGCGGCGCTTGGCGGCGCGCTGGTGGGGGTCGCGCTGGTCATGGGGCTGGCTGGGCCGCGCGGCGGATCGCTGACGCTGATCCTTGCGGGGATCGCAATTTCGGCGCTGGCCGGCGCGCTGACCTCGCTGGTCTTGAACCTGTCGCCAAACCCCTTCGCCGCCAATGAGATCGTGTTCTGGATGATGGGATCGCTGGCCGACCGCTCGATGACGCATGTCTGGCTGGCAGCGCCCCTGATTGCCATCGGCTGGGGGTTGATCGGCACGCTGGGCCGGGGCCTCGATGCGCTGACACTGGGCGAGGATGCGGCAGGGGCCATGGGCATAAGCCTGCCCAGGATGCGCCTTGTGCTGGTGCTGGGCACGGCCTGCGTCGTGGGCGCCTCCACCGCTGTTGCCGGGGCTATCGGGTTTGTCGGGCTGGTGGTGCCGCATATCTTGCGGCCTCTCGTCGGCGCACGGCCGTCGCGTCTGCTTTGGGCGTCGGCGCTGGGAGGCGCGGTGATGCTGCTGATCGCCGACATCGCGGTGCGGATCATCCTGCCGACGCAGGATCTGAAGCTGGGCGTTCTGACCGCCATCGTTGGCGCACCTGTGTTCCTGCACCTGATCTACAAGACGCGGAAGGACGGGATATGAGCCTTCTGTCGCTGTCAGATATGGCCGTGACGCTGCGCGGGCGCCCGGTGATTTCAGGCGTGACGCTGGACATCGCGCCGGGCGAATTCGTCGGCTTGATTGGGCCGAATGGTGCGGGCAAGACGACGCTGATGCGCGCCGCGCTTGGCCTGATCCCGGCGGCGGGGCACAGCTCCCTTGCTGCGCTGCCCGCCGTGCAGCGCGCGAAACTGGCCGCCTGGATGCCTCAATCGCGCGAGATTGCATGGCCGGTTTCCGTCGAGACGTTGGTCATGCTGGGGCGGGTGCCGCATCTGGGCGCAGGGCAGCGGGCAACCGGGGCTGACCGTGCCGCCGTCGAATCGGCCATCGCGCAAATGGGGCTGGAGGAGCTGCGCCACCGCGCTGCCACCCGTCTGTCGGGGGGCGAAACTGCGCGCGCCCTGATCGCGCGCGCGCTGGCACAGGAAACCCCGCTGCTGATGGCGGACGAGCCGAACGCAGGCCTTGACCCCGCGCATCAGATTTCCACGATGGAGACTTTTGCGGCGCTCGCGGCGCAGGGCAAATCCAGTCTCGTATCGCTGCACGATCTGGGGCTTGCGGTGCGCCATTGCACCCGCTTGATCCTGCTGGGGCAGGGTTGCGTGGCGGCAGATGGCCCGCCCTCGGCTGTGCTGACACCCCAGCGACTGCAGGACGTGTTCGGCATTACCGCCGCTTATCTGCACACCGAGGACGGCCCCCTGTTTCAGCCCCTCACGGTGACGCGATGAGTGCGCTGGTTCACGATGCGCCTTGGCTGGAGTTCGATCTGGGCGCTGACATGCAGGTGCTCAGCTGGGCGGTCAACCGCCCCGGTCTGGTCACTGCGCGCCGTATTCTGTGGCGCGAGGTGCGCAATGTAGACCTGCCGCAGGATCTGGATGTGTCCGACTGGCTGCATGGCCAGCTCAGCGCGCGCGGCGCGCTGGATGCCGTGACCTTCCTGACCTCGCGCCATATCCGCTGCCACCATGTCGCTGAGGCCGAGGTCGGCGCGGTGCGCGCCACCGCCATCGCGACCGTGGGCCTGTCGAACGCCGAGCGAATCGGCCAGCGCATCGACCGGGCGGGGCATGATTGGGGCACCATCAACATAGCCCTGCGTCTGGACGCCGGGCCGGATGCGGGGCTGATCGACGTCGCCCTGATCGAGGCGCTCAGCATCGCCGCCGCCGCGCGCACGGCTGCGGTAATGGAGGTCGGGATGGACCTGCCATCCGGGCGCGCCACGGGCACCGGGACCGATTGCATCGCCGTGGCCGCGCGTGCCGGGACCATCGCATATGCCGGGATGCACACCGAACTGGGTGAGGCGGCGGGCAGGGCGGTGCATGACGCCGTCACGGCCGGTGCGCAGGAATGGATGCGACAAATGCACCCTGCGGCTGCGCAGTAACGCCGCCCGGTTCTGTGGTTCGCCAGATAGATGCGATTTTGCGCCAACTGCCGCTTGACGCCCCCGAACTTGCCGACTAAAGACGTGAAACGCTTGGCGGGCAACGGCCCACCGGCGCGCAGTGGGCGGTTGTAGCTCAGTTGGTTAGAGTACCGGCCTGTCACGCCGGGGGTCGCGGGTTCGAGCCCCGTCAACCGCGCCATCACTGCATTTCCCCAAGCTGACAGGTAAGCGAAAGAGGCCTGATCCCGGCTGTTTCAGTTGGGTTGGCTGAGCCGCAAGCTATTTCGGCAGCCATGTGAAAATCCGGGCATTTCCCCATTGACGGCCCCGGGCGCCTCAACTAATTCAAATCCCACGCGCGGTTGTAGCTCAGTTGGTTAGAGTACCGGCCTGTCACGCCGGGGGTCGCGGGTTCGAGTCCCGTCAACCGCGCCACTTCACCCCCCTGTCACCAATCGGTCCCAGTTCAAGGACGATAGCCACGTTGCGATGATTTTTCCGGCGTCAGCATTTCGGGCCAGCCAACGACCCGCTCGACCGCATAAAGCCCGACACAAACCGCAACGATGGCCAGCACAAATTTGACTCGCCCCGCACTGGGCGGATTTCGCGCCCAGCGTGCGGCGCGGAGCAGCCAGCGCGTGCTCATCGCAACAAGTCCGAAATCCGCGGCAGGTTTGATGCACAGCATATTGATTCAGAATACAAAATGTGGAAACGCAAGTTATCCTCCAGACGGTGCTGGCGTACCGGCGGGCGCGCCGCCCCTTGTCTTTTCCGCTCCACTCTATGACATAGGACCTACCTGTCACGTAGAAATGCCGGAGCGGTCCTTGCCTACCCATTCCGAAACCCGCGAGATGCCTTACACTGCGCAACAGATGTATGATCTGGTCGCGGATGTTGGCAGATACCCCGAATTCCTGCCGTGGAACTCCGCAGCCCGTGTCAAAAGCCGTGCCACGCAGCCCGACGGGTCCGAGGTGATGGAAGCCGATCTGGTGATCAGCTTCAAGGTTTTTCGCGAAAAATTTGCCAGCCGCGTCATCCTTTGGCCCGAGGCCAGGAAAATCGATACGAAGTATCTGGACGGACCGTTCAAGCACATGATTTCGAACTGGAAATTTACCGATACGGAAGGCGGTTGTGCCGTGCATTTTCATGTGGATTTCGAGTTTCGCAATCGCCTGCTGCAATCGGCAGCGGGCCTGTTTTTTTACGAGGCGATGCAGCGCATCGTGCGCGCCTTTGAGCGGCGGGCGCATGAACTATACGGCTGAGCCGTCCTTTAGTGCGGTCAGCAGCAGCGCCAGCGCATGATCGCGGGCGGCACGGCGCACGCCGGACCGTCCCAGCGCGCCGAAGTCTTGCATATCCACCCGAACGGGCGCACCGGCGCGTGCAATGCCAAAACAGACGCGTCCCTCGGGCTTGGCTTCTGACCCGCCGGGCCCGGCGATGCCGGTGACTGACACGGCAAGCTGCGCCATCGAGTTGCGTAGCGCGCCCGCGGCCATTTCCGCCGCGACCTCATTGCTGACGGCGCCATGCGCGTGCAGCGTTTCTTCTGCGACGCCAAGTATTTGTATTTTCGCGTCATTCGAATAGGTTACAAAGCCACGTTCAACCACGTCGGAACTGCCCGGCACGTCCGTGAGCGCGGCCATCACCATGCCGCCCGTGCAGCTTTCCGCGGCGGTGATCATCACGCCTGCCGCCCTTGCACGTGCCAAAAGATCGGCGACATTCACAGGCCTAGCACCCCATGCAACAGCGCCGCGAATAATATAACGCCGATCGCGGCGAACACGCCTGCGATGACATCATCCAGCATCACGCCCAGCGGCGTATTGCGCCGATCCGCCCAACCGACCGGGCCGGGTTTCAGAATGTCGAACAGACGAAACAGCACGAACGCCGCAATCCAGCCCGGCCACAGCGCAAAGATGGACGCGCCCACATGCCACGCGCCGAACGACAGCGGCAACAGGGCGATCCATTGGCCAACCACTTCGTCAACGACCACATAGGACGGGTCGTGATCGTCCTGCCAGCGCGTGACCTGCGTCGTCGCCCAGAGCCCCTCGAAAAAGATTGCGATGATCGCGATGACCAGCAGCCAAGGCCCGCCGATCAGATGCAGCAGCGCCGCCATCGGCAGCGCCACCAGCGATCCCCAAGTGCCGGGGGCAGGGCGCAGATACCCGACGCCGCCGATTGTCGCGACAAACTGCGCGGTTTTCATGGCTGCACCAACAGGACAGTTGCCAGGGCGGCGATGCCTTCCTCGCGGCCGGTGAATCCCAGCCGCTCGGAGGTCGTCGCCTTGACGGAGATGCGGCCCGGTGCCAGTCCGGTGATTTCTGCAACAGCGGTCTGCATGGCCTTGGCATGCGGTCCGATCTTGGGATGTTCGCACACAAGAGTGAGGTCCATGTTGCTGATTTGAAATCCTTTATCGGACACGAGCTGGACGGCATGGCGCAGGAACACATGGCTTGCGGCGCCTTTCCACTGTGGATCAGAGGGGGGGAAGTGCCGCCCGATATCGCCCTCAGCCAGCGCGCCGTAGATCGCGTCGGACAACGCGTGCAGGCCGACATCGGCGTCCGAATGGCCTTGCAGGCCACGCTCATGCGGCACGGCAACGCCGCAGAGCATTACGTGATCGCCCGGTCCAAATCGGTGGACGTCATAGCCATTGCCGATGCGAATATCCATGATGCCTCTTGCGGTGTCGGTCAGCCAAGCCTCGGCCCGTGCAAAATCGGATGGGTAGGTGATCTTGAGGTTATCCTCATCGCCCGGCACGATCACCACGTCAAGCCCGGCCGCGCGTGCCACCGCCACATCATCGGGCGCCTCTCCAGAATGGCCGCGATGGGCGGCAAGGATGGTCGCGAAATCAAAGCCTTGCGGCGTCTGCGCGCGGTAGAGCCCGGCGCGGTCCCGCATGCCGGTCACGCGGCCGCCGTCACCCGTCCACAGCGCATCTGTTACCGGAAGCGCCGGCGCGGCGGCGGCGGCGGTGTCCAGCGCGCCCAAAACGCGGCGGATCAGCGCACCGCTGACGCAGGGGCGCGCGACATCGTGGATCAGCACGCGGGTGCAGCCGGCGCCGGCGAGCGCCTCCAGCCCCGCCCGAACCGAAGCGGCACGCGTGGCGCCGCCGGCCGTGACGTGCACGCCTCCAGGTGGAATAAATCCTGCGATATCATCAGGATGAAGCACGATCATGATGTGTGATATGTCAGGCAAATCCTGAAACGCGCGCAACGTCCAGTCGATCACCCGCGCGCCGGCCAGCGGCTGCCACTGTTTTGGCCGGTCTCCACCGGCGCGGGTGCCGCGCCCGGCGGCGACGATAAGTGCAGCGCATGTCATGCGCGCAGCCTAGCGCGCTGCGCGATGCCCTGCAATTCATTGCGCGCTGGCCCCCTGACGGGTAGAGAGGACCGCGTGGATTTAGGAACCGGCCCATGCCCCTGTCTTTGAGCGATACTACCCTGTCGTCACGCGTCCTTCTGGCGCCCTTGGCAGGCATCACGGATCTGCCATTCCGCAATTTGGTGTCCCGCTTTGGCGCGGGGCTTGTCGTCAGTGAAATGATCGCCAGCCAGGAGATGGTGCAGGCGAAGCCCGCGATGCGGGACAAGGCCGAGCTTGGGTTCGGTGCCGCTGCAACGGCGGTGCAACTGGCCGGGTGCGAGGCGTATTGGATGGCCGAGGCCGCCCGCATCGCCGAGGCAAACGGTGCGCGCATTGTCGACATCAACATGGGCTGCCCTGCGAAAAAAGTGACGCGCGCCCGAGGGTTTGGCGCCGCCGGATCGGCGCTTATGCGCGAGCCGGACCATGCGCTGCACCTGATCGAAGCTGTCGTGCGCGCGGTATCCGTGCCCGTCACGCTGAAGATGCGGCTGGGCTGGGACGAAGCGGCACGCAACGCGCCCGACATCGCCCGCCGGGCCGAGGCGGCGGGCATCCGTATGGTCACTGTGCACGGGCGCACGCGCTGCCAGTTCTACAAAGGGCGCGCCGACTGGGCCGCCATCGCCGAAGTCAAGGACGCGGTGCGAATTCCGGTCATCGCCAACGGCGATATTGTCGATGCGGCCACTGCCCGCCAGGCGCTGGCGCTGTCGGGCGCCGATGGGGTGATGATCGGGCGCGGCGCGCAGGGCAAACCTTGGGCGCTGGCCGCAGTGGCGCATCGCCTGTACGGCACGTCGGCGCCGGTTGTGCCGCAGGGCGCGGCGCTGGCGGATATGATCGGCGGCCATTACGAGGCGATGCTGGATTTTTACGGCGCCGGTCTGGGCCTGCGCGTCGCGCGCAAGCATCTGGGATGGTACCTGGCCGACTCCGATGCGCAGTTGCGGCGCCTTATCCTGACCTCCGAGCAGCCGGCGGAGGTTCTGCGCCTGCTTTCCTGCGCCGTGTCCTCGCAGCGCGCGCTTGCCGCATGAGCGGGGCTGACCATGTGGTCTGGGGCGCGCTGCCGTTGCCTGCGTTAATGCTGGATGGCGCAGGGCGGGCGATGCAGATCAATCCGGCGGCGGAGGGGTTTCTGAACATCTCCACGCGTGCGGCGCATGATGTCGGCCTGTGGGATCTCCTGCGCGTTGATACCCCGCCCGAGGCGGCACTGGCGCGCGCCCGCGCCAGCGGTGCGCCGCTGTTCATCACTGATGTCGATGTTGGCGCCGGGCATGGCAACCGGGTGCCATGCAGCCTGTCCATCGCGCCCCTGAGCCCTGAAGTGGCGGACAGTCCGGGCGCGATGCTGGTTGTCATCACGCCCCGCGAATTGGCAGGCCAGAGGTTGCAGGATGCATCTATTCGCATTGCCACGCGCAGCGCGATCGGCATGACCGAGATGCTGGCCCATGAGATCAAGAACCCGCTCGCCGGAATCACCGGTGCGGCGCAGTTGCTGTCGATGACGCTGGGCGCGGCCGACCGCGAATTGACTGACCTGATCGTCAACGAAAGCCGCCGGATCGCCGCGCTGCTGGACCAGGTCGAGCGGTTCGGCAATCCTGCGCCCCCCGACCTGCGCCCAATCAACGTGCACGACGTTTTGGCACGCGCGCGGCGCAGTGCTCAGCTGGGTTTCGCGTCGGATATGACGATTGTCGAGGAGTATGATCCGTCGCTGCCCGACGCGCTGGGTGATCCCGACATGCTGCAGCAGGTGTTGCTGAACCTCATGAGGAATGCAACCGAGGCAGCGGGCCCGCAGGGGGGTACGATCCGGCTGCGCAGCCGGTTCGAACACGGCGCGCATCTGCGCGGCAGTGGCGGCGCGGGCGCCCGGCTACCCTTGCAGATCGAGGTGGTCGATGACGGCCCCGGCGTGCCCGAGGCTGTGCGCGACGCGCTGTTCGAGCCGTTCGTGTCGGGCCGCGAGGATGGCACCGGGCTGGGCCTTGCGATCGCGGCGCGCATCATCGAGGGGCACGGCGGCTGGATCGCCGCCGCCTCGCAGCCGGGGCACACGGTGTTTCGATTGTCGTTGCCGCTGGCCTCGGTCGGGGAGGGGCGCTGATGGACGGCACGGTCCTGGTCGCCGATGACGATCGCAGTATTCGCACGGTCCTGACGCAGGCGCTAACGCGGGCCGGATGCAAGGTGCATGCCACGTCCAGCCTGACGACGCTGATGCGCTGGATCGGCGAGGGGCTGGGCGATGCGGTGATCACCGATGTAATGATGCCGGATGGCAACGGTCTGGAAATGCTGCCGAAAATCGCGCTCGACCGGCCCGGTCTACCGGTCATCGTAATCTCTGCCCGCAGCACGGTGATGACCGCCATCCGCGCCGCCGAGGCCGAGGCGTGGGATTACCTGCCCAAGCCCTTTGATCTGCCCGATCTGATGGCGCGCACGGCCCGCGCATTGGCCAGCAGCCGCGCGGCGTGCGCCTGCCCGCCGCCGGAGGATCTGCATCACCCCGATCTGCCTCTGATCGGGCAAAGCGCGCCGATGCAGGCGTTGTTTCGGGTGCTGGCGCGTGTAGTACGGTCAGATATGCCAGTCTGG
>JBLWYG010000067.1:0-11510 GCA_048267045.1 Roseovarius sp.
TGTCGAACCTTCAGCGGCAGGTGATCCACCGCGACGCGGATATCGGCACGCCCAAGGTTCACTCCGCCGCTGCCGCCGTGCGCGCGCTGAACCCGCATGTGACGGTGCGTCCCTACGCGCGCCGCCTGACCTATGAGATCGCCGCCGATCTCTTTGCCGAGTATGACATGATCCTGGACGGCACCGACAATTTCGCCACCCGCCATCTGGTGAACCGCACCGCCGTCGCCGCCGGGAAACCCCTGATTTCCGGCGCGCTGACCCAGTGGGAAGGGCAGCTGAGCGTGTTCGACCCTGCAAATGACGCGCCCTGTTATGCCTGCATTTTTCCCGACATCCCGGCGGCGGGGCTGGCGCCGTCCTGCGCCGAGGCCGGCGTGATGGGGCCGCTGCCGGGTGTCGTCGGCGCGATGATGGCGGGCGAGGCGATCAAGCTGATTACTGGCGCGGGCGCGACGCTGCGCGGCACGCTGCTGATCTACGACGCGCTCTATTCAGATGCGCGCCGCATTCAAATCAAACGCCGCGCGGATTGCGCCGTCTGCGGCACCAAGGAGGCCACATGACCAATCCGCTTCTGGGCACATGGGATACCCCCTTTGCCGTCGCCCCGTTCGACCGCATTACTGACGCCGATTTCGCCCCCGCGCTGGAGACCGCATTGACGCTTGCCCGCGCCGAGATTGCGGCGATTGCTCAGGCGCCCGAGGCGCCGACATTTGCCAACACCATCGAGGCGCTGGAGGCATCGGGCAAAGCGCTGGACAAGGTTCTGAGCGTCTTTTTCACCGTCGCGGGGGCGGACAGCAATCCGGCGCGGCAGGCGCTGCAGCGGGACTTTGCGCCCAAGCTGGCGGCCTATTCCTCGTGGATCTACGCGCAAAAGCCGCTTTTTGCCCGGATCGAGGCGCTGTGGAAGCAGCGCGAGGCGCTGGAGTTGAGCGACGAGCAAGCGCGCGTGCTCATGCTGACCCATCGCAGTTTCGTGCGCCACGGCGCAGCCCTCAGCGGGGCCGAAGAGGCGCGGATGCAGGCGATCATGGCACGGCTGGCCGAGTTGGGTACCGCCTTCACCCAGAACCTGCTGGCGGACGAGGCCGGTTGGCATATGGAACTGGCAGAGGGCGATCTGGCAGGGCTCCCAGACTTTCTGGTGCGCAATGCGCGCGCGGCGGGCGCGGATCAGGGGCTGGACCGGCCAATTATCACCCTCTCGCGGTCGCTGATCGTGCCGTTCCTGCAATTCTCACCGCGCCGCGATCTGCGTGAACGCGCTTTCAAGGCATGGACCTTGCGCGGCGCCAACGGCGGCGAGACAGACAACCGCGCGATTGCGGCCGAAACGCTGGCGCTGCGCCATGAACGCGCGCAATTGCTGGGCTATGACAGCTTTGCCGACTTCAAGCTGGAAACCGAGATGGCCAAGACACCGGGCGCCGTGCGTGACCTCTTGATGCAGGTCTGGACCCCGGCTAAGGCGCAGGCAGACCGCGATGCCGAGGTGCTGACCCGGATGATGCGTGAGGATGGCATCAACGCGGATCTGGCGCCGTGGGACTGGCGCTATTATGCGGAAAAACGCAGGCAGGCCGAACATGATCTGGATGAGGCCGAGCTGAAGCCCTACCTGCAACTGGACCGCATGATCGAGGCGGCGTTCGCCTGCGCGAACCGCCTGTTCGGGCTGGAGTTCAGGCCGGTGCAGATCCCGCTTTACCATCCCGATTGCCGGGCGTGGGAGGTGACGCGCGGCGGCGACCACATCGCTGTCTTCATAGGCGATTATTTCGCGCGCGGCTCGAAACGGTCTGGCGCGTGGTGCAGTGCGATGCGCGGTCAGGCGAAATTTCCCGAAAAACAGGGACCGGTCGTCATCAACGTGTGCAACTTCGCCAAGGGTGATCCCGCGCTGCTGAGTTACGATGACGCGCGCACTCTGTTCCACGAATTTGGCCATGCGCTGCACCAGATGCTGTCGGATGTGACCTATGAGTCGGTCAGCGGCACGTCGGTCGCGCGTGATTTCGTGGAACTGCCCAGTCAGCTTTATGAGCATTGGCTGGAGGTGCCCGAGGTGCTGGCCGAATTTGCGACCCACGCGGGAACGGGCGACGCGATGCCGCAGGCCCTGCTGCAAAAGGTGCTGGATGCCGCAACCTTCGACATGGGGTTCCAGACGGTGGAATATGTGGCGTCGGCGCTGGTCGATCTCAGCTTTCACGATGGGGCGCCACCCGCCGATCCGATGGTGCGGCAGGCCGAGGTGCTGGCGGACATCGGCATGCCGGAGGCGATCACTATGCGCCACGCGACGCCGCAATTTGCGCATGTGTTCGCAGGCGACGGTTATAGCTCGGGATATTACAGCTACATGTGGTCCGAGGTGATGGACGCTGACGCCTTTGCCTCATTTGAGGAGGCAGGTGGCGCGTTTGATCCTGAGCGCGCCCGCGCGCTGGAGCAGCATATCCTGTCGCGCGGCGGATCGGCCGACGCCGAGGCGCTGTATCTGGCGTTTCGCGGCAAATTGCCGGGCGTCGAGGCGCTTTTGAAGGGGCGCGGGCTGGTCGCCTGATCTTGCGCGCAGGCGCGGGCGGTGGCATTGTCGCGCAGGCCCTTGGGGAGAGTGTGATGCGCAAATTCATGGTGGTGCTGGACGACAGCCGCGAATGCCTGAACGCCATGCGCTTTGCCGCGATGCGCGCCGCCAATACCCAAGGCGGCGTGACGATCCTGTCGATCATACCGCCCGAGGATTTCAATCACTGGATCGGCGTCGGCGACATCATGCGCGAGGAACAGCGCGAGCGGATCGAGGCGCATTTCGAGGTTTTCGCCAAGTGGATGCGCGACAAACAGGGCATCGACCCCAAATTGGTCATCCGCGAGGGCGAGGTCGTGG
Source organism: Roseovarius sp. (assembly GCA_048267045.1). Lineage (GTDB taxonomy): Bacteria > Pseudomonadota > Alphaproteobacteria > Rhodobacterales > Rhodobacteraceae > Roseovarius. Next base: position 2,903 of record JBLWYG010000067.1, read on the forward strand.
CCGAGATCATCGCCCAGATCTCCGAAGATCCCGACGTAGGCGTTCTGGTGCTGGGCGCATCGGCGGACCGGGGTGGACCGGGCCCGCTGGTCAGCCAGCTCAGCCGCTCGGCGGGCAGCCTGCCCGTGCCCATCACCATCGTTCCGGGCGATCTGAGCAAGGATCGGCTGGAGATGATTACTTGACGTCGACAGGCGCAGGGCGCAGGGATCAGGGCACACGTGCGGGTCGCCTCTTTTCCTGTGGTCCAGGCAAGCGCCCCAAAAGTCTGCGGGCCATTCTACAACAGCACATGCGCAGGTCGGCGACCGGCATCCTTGGCGCTGCATTAAATCTAGACTATATAAAATTAAGTACAGTTCTATAGTGTCAGGTGCTGTAGGCGTGCGCGGTGTGCGGTTTTTTAAAATGCCCTGAAAGAGGTGCGACCATGAAAGCCACCTACAAGGATATTAAATCCGATCTCCTGTCGAAGATCACCAAGGGCGATTGGCAGCCGGGCAGCCTTGTGCCGAATGAGATCGAGCTTGCGGTGATGTATGGCTGCGCCCGCGCGACGGTGAACCGTGCGATGCGCGAATTGGCCGATGACGGCATCATCGAACGGCGCCGCAAGGCGGGCACCCGCGTCCGGGCCAGCCCGATCCGTCAGGCGCGGTTCGACATCCCGCTGGTGCGCCGCGAGATCGAGGACAAGGGCGCCGAATACCGCTATTCGTTGGCAACGCGCAGTGTCGAGCAGGCGCCCGACTGGCTGCGCGCGCGTCTGGATCTCGATGAGGGCGCGCGCGCCCTGCACCTGATCTGCATGCATTACGCGGATGGCGATCCCTACCAGCACGAGGATCGCTGGATCAGCCTTGCGACCTTGCCGCAGGCCGAAGAGGTGGATTTCACCCAAGCCGGTCCCAACGAATGGCTGGTGGCGACGATTCCGTTTTCGGATGCCGAGATCAGCTTTTCGGCCACCTTGGCGGACGCGCGGCTGGCTGATTTTCTGGGCAGTCAGCCGGGCGACCCGCTTTTCACCATTGAGCGTGCCACATGGTTCGAGGGGCGCGCAATTACCTATGTCAGACTGGCGTATCGCCCCGGCCACCGCATGACGACGCGCTATTAAAGCGTTTCGAATTATACCTGAAACTCGAAGATAACTCGAAACGCGCTCTACGCATGTATGTTGCGCGCGTTTCAAGAAAAGCAGTGTCAGGTTTTTCTCGAAACGCATTAGGCGTCTGCGCCCCGGCCGGTGGGCCGGGGCAAGCAATCACTTGAGGATACCCGGCAGGTTCAGCCCGTTCTCCCGCGCGCAATCCCGCGCCTCCTCATACCCCGCATCCGCGTGACGCATGACGCCGGTCGCGGGATCGTTCCACAAGACACGCGCGATCCGGCAGTCTGCATCCTCGGAGCCGTCACAGCAGATCACCATGCCGGAATGCTGGCTGAACCCCATGCCGACACCGCCGCCATGGTGCAGCGACACCCAAGTCGCGCCCGATGCGGTGTTAAGCAGCGCGTTCAGCAACGGCCAGTCCGACACCGCGTCCGAGCCGTCAATCATCGCCTCCGTCTCGCGGTTTGGCGAGGCGACCGAGCCTGAATCCAGATGGTCGCGGCCAATGACGATCGGCGCGCTGAGTTCGCCATTGCGCACCATTTCGTTGAAGGCGAGGCCCAGCTTGTCACGCACGCCCAGACCGACCCAGCAAATGCGGGCGGGCAGGCCCTGGAACGAAATCCGCTCGCGGGCCATGTCCAGCCAGTTGTGCAGATGCGTGTCCTCGGACAGGATCTCCTTCACCTTGGCGTCGGTCTTGTAGATGTCCTCGGGATCGCCCGAAAGGGCCGCCCAGCGGAACGGGCCGATACCGCGGCAGAACAGCGGGCGGATATAGGCAGGCACGAAGCCGGGGAAGGCAAAGGCATTCTCCAACCCTTCCTCCAGCGCGACCTGCCGGATGTTGTTGCCGTAATCCAGCGTCGGCACGCCCGCGTTCCAGAAATCGACCATCGCTGCGACTTGCACTTTCATGCTCGCGCGGGCTGCTTTTTCCACAGACTTGGGATCGCTTTCGCGCTTTTCCCGCCATTCGGCCATAGTCCAGCCCTGCGGCAGGTAGCCGTTGATCGGGTCATGCGCGCTGGTCTGGTCGGTGACGATATCGGGATGGATGCCGCGGCGGACCAGCTCAGGGAACACATCGGCGGCGTTGCCCAGCAGGCCGACCGATTTCGCCTCGCCCGCCTTGGTCCAGCGGTCGATCATTTCCAAGGCCTCATCCAGCGTGTCGGCGCGCTCGTCCACATATTTCGTGCGCAGGCGAAAGTCGATGCTGTCCGGATTACACTCGACCGCAAGGCAGCAGGCGCCGGCCATAACGGCGGCCAGCGGCTGCGCGCCGCCCATACCGCCAAGGCCACCGGTCAGAATCCACTTGCCGGTCAGATCGCCATCGTAATGCTGGCGGCCCGCCTCGACGAATGTCTCGTAGGTGCCCTGCACGATGCCTTGGCTACCGATGTAGATCCACGATCCGGCGGTCATCTGGCCGTACATCGCCAGACCCTTCTTGTCGAGTTCGTTGAAATGATCCCAGGTTGCCCAATGCGGCACCAGATTGCTGTTGGCGATCAGGACGCGCGGCGCGTCCTTGTGCGTCTGGAATACGCCGACAGGCTTGCCCGATTGCACCAGAAGGCTCTGATCCTCCTCCAGATCCTTGGGGCTGGCGACGATGGTGTCGAAATCCTCCCAAGTGCGCGCGGCGCGGCCGATGCCGCCATAGACGACCAGTTCATGCGGGTTTTCCGCCACGTCGGGATGCAGGTTGTTCATCAGCATCCGCATCGGGGCCTCGGTCATCCAGCTTTTGGCTGTGATGTCGCTGCCGGTCGCGGGATAGACGTCGCGGGTGTTCTTGCGGGGATCGCTCATGGTCTGCCTCCGTGGATCTGCGAGAGGGTGGAGGCCAGATCGGCCAATCGGGTCAGGATCTCTGTAAGGGGGCGGCGCAGGCGCGCGGCCTTGCCTGCGTCATAGGTCCAGGGGGGCGCCTCGGCGACCAGATAGATCGCCTGAGACAGCTCCATCTGGATTGCATGTATGCCGGTGGCGGGCTGCCCATAGTGCCGCGTGGTCCAACCGCCTTTGAAGCGCCCGTTGAGGATGCTGCTATAGCCTTCGGCCTTTCGACATATCTCCTGCACTGCCGCCTCCATGGAGGGATCGCAGGTGGTGCCCATGTTGGTGCCGATGTTGAAATCGGGCAGGACGCCATCAAAGAGGAACGGAATATGCGACCGGATCGAGTGGCAGTCATAGAGGATCGCGATGCCGTGGAGGGCGCGCACGCGACTTAGCTCGGCCTCGAGGGCCGCGTGATAAGGTGCGTGATAGGTCAGGCGGCGCTGCTCGACGGCGCCGGAGTCCGGGGGCGTGTTCCAGATGTCATGCCCGTCGAAGTCGGTCAGCGGCACGAGGCCGGTCGTGTTCTGGCCCGGATAGAGCGATGCGCCCGAAGGATCGCGATTTGCGTCTATGACATAGCGATGGAACGTCGCGCGCACGGTTGTCGCGCCCGGGACCAGCCCCTCATAAAGCCGCTCGATGTGCCAATCAGTATCGCTGAGGCCGCGCCCGCGCGCGTTCAGGTCGGCCATGATCGCGTCCGGCACATACGTTCCGGTATGTGGCAGGCCCAGCACGATGTGGCTGTCGCCGCGCGTTATCTCGACGGACGTCATGCGCCCAGCTCCGGCATGGGCGTGCCTGCCGCCTCGGCGATGGCGCCGCTGGCGATCATGTATGCCGCGCGCTCCAGATCGGGCGCCATGTAGCGGTCGTCGCCCAGCGTCGCGACCTCCTGCCGCACGCGGGCGACGACGCGGCCCAGCGCCGCGCTGGTCGTCAGGGGCGCGCGGAAATCGACGCCCTGCGCGGCGCATAGCAGTTCGACCCCGAGAATGCGGTTGAGGTTGTCCAGCATCGGCATCAGGCGGCGCGCGCCATGGGCCGCCATGCTGACATGATCCTCCTGATTGGCGGAGGTGGGCGTGCTGTCGGTCACGCAGGGATTTGCCAGATGCTTGTTCTCGCTCATCAGGGCCGCAGTCGTCACCTCGGCGATCATATAGCCGGAGTTCAGGCCGGGGCGGGGCGTCAGGAAGGGCGGCAGGTCGTGGCTGAGGACCGGATCGACGATCAGCGCGACACGGCGCTGCGCGATGGCGCCGATTTCCGCGACGGCGAGCGCGATCATGTCGGCGGCAAAGCCGACAGGCTCGGCATGAAAATTCCCGCCCGAGACGATCAAATCGGCGCCGACCAGAACCAGCGGGTTGTCCGTGGCGGCATTGGCCTCGATCTCCAGGGTTCCGGCGGCCATGCGCAACACGTCCATTGCGGCGCCCGTCACTTGCGGCTGGCAACGGATGCAATAGGGGTCCTGCACGCGCGCGTCGCCCTCGACGTGGCTTGCGCGGACCTGCGATCCGTCCAGTAGGGCGCGCATCGCCTCGCCCGCCTCGATCTGGCCGCGATGGCCGCGCAGCGCGTGAATTTCCGGCTGGAGCGGCGCGGTCGAGCCCATGATCGCGTCGGTCGACAGCGCCGACGTCACCAGCGCGGAATGCGCCGCGCGCCACGCACCGAAGAGGCCCGCAAGCGCGAAGGCAGTGGAGAACTGCGTGCCGTTGATGAGGGCGAGGCCCTCTTTTGGCCCAAGCGCGACGGGGGACAGCCCGGCGGTGGCCAGTGCCTTGTCGCCGGCCATGACCTGGCCATCATACTCGGCCTCCCCATGGCCCATCATCGCGGCGGCCATATGCGCCAGCGGGGCCAGATCGCCCGATGCACCCACAGACCCCTGCGCCGGGATCACCGGCGTCACGCCCTTGTCCAGCATAGCCTCGATCAGATCGACGACCTCAAGACGAACGCCCGAGGCGCCGCGCCCGAGGCTGAGCAGCTTGAGCGCCATCATCAACCGCGCATGACGGCGCGGGATTGCAGGTCCGACGCCGCAGCAATGTGACAGGATCAGGTTGCGCTGGAGCGTGGCGGTGTCTTCGACCGCGATCTTGACGCTGGCCAGTTTGCCAAAACCGGTGTTGACGCCGTAGACCGCATCGGTGCCGGCCACGGCCTTGGTGATGCGCGCATGCGCGCGCTCGATATCGGGGCGGCACTCTGGATCGAGCCGCACGGAGGCCTCGCTCTGATAGATCTGCGCCAGATGATCAAGCGTGACGGCGCCAGGCGTGAGGGTGAGCGTGGTCACGAAAAGCCTCCGAATATGCTGGAATGAAGCGGATTAAAACCGATGCGATAGGCCAGCTCGGCCGGAGTTCTCACGTTCCAGATAGCCAGATCGGCACGGTGTCCGGCGGCGATCTGGCCGCGATCGGCCACGCCCAGCGCCGCAGCGGCATGGCGCGTGACACCTGCCAACGCCTCCTGCGGCGTCATCCGGAACAGGGTGCAGGCCATGTTCATCGCCAGCAAAAGCGACGTCATCGGCGACGAGCCGGGATTGCAATCGGTCGCCAGCGCCATCGGCACGCCATGCGCGCGCAGCGCGGCGATGGGTGGCGCCTGCGTCTCGCGCAGGGTGTAGAAGGCTCCGGGCAGGATCACTGCGACGGTTCCGGCGGCGGCCATGGCGCGCACGCCCTCTTCGTCGAGATACTCGATGTGGTCCGCCGACAGCGCGCCAAAGCTGGCGGCCAGTTTCGCTCCGCCAAGGTTTGACAGTTGCTCGGCATGCAGTTTGACGGGCAGGTCCAGTTCCTGCGCCACGGCAAAGACACGTGCGATTTGATCGGGCAGAAACGCGATCCCCTCGCAGAAACCATCGACCGCATCGACCAGCCCTTCGGCATGGGCCGCGCGCAGGGCGGGGATGCAAACCTCGTCGACATAGGCGTCCGGGCGGCCCTGATATTCCGGCGGCACAGCGTGTGCGCCGAGGAAGCTGGTCACGACGCGCACGGGGCGGTGGTGTTCCAGCGCACGCGCGGCCCGCAGCATGCGCAGTTCGGTCTCGGTATCAAGGCCATAGCCTGATTTCACCTCAAGCAATGTCACGCCTTCGGCCAGCAGCGCATCGACGCGGGGCAGGGCGCTGGCGATCAGCGTGTCCAGATCCGCCGCGCGGGTGGCTGTCACCGTCGAGACGATGCCGCCCCCGGCGCGCGCGACCTCCTCGTAGCTGGCACCGTTCAGCCGCATCTCGAATTCAGCCGCGCGGTCGCCGCCATGCACGATATGGGTGTGGCAATCGATCAGGCCGGGCGTCACAAGTCGTCCGCCCAGGCTTGTGCGGGAAACGCCCTCGTAATCGCCAGGCAAATCCGCCAGCGGCCCCACCCACACGATTCGACCCGCATGGACCGCGATGGCCGCATCGTGGATCAGGCCATAAGCCTCGCCGCCGCGGGCCATCGTCGCGGCGCTCAAATCGACGTAAATGGTGCTGCTATCTGTCATATCCGGTTCCGAATGGCTTAGGTTTTGCTTTTCCAGTGCGCGTCTATGCTTTATATGTCTATACATAATATTACGAAAGACAGTCAAATGATTTTCGCGAAACAGGCCTTTCTGGCGGATGGATGGGCGAGAGGCGTGCGGCTGAACGTCGAGGCGGGCACGATTGCCGAGGTGCGACAAGGCGCGACCGCGCAGCCCGGCGATACGCATGTAGATACGCTGCTGCCCGGTCTCGCCAATCTGCACAGCCACAGCTTTCAGCGGGCGATGGCGGGGATGACCGAATACCGCATGGCCGGCAAGGATAGCTTCTGGACGTGGCGCGATCTGATGTACCGTTTCACCGCTCATCTGACGCCCGACCATATCGAGGCGATCGCCGCCCTCGTTTTCCTCGAAATGCAGGAGGCGGGGTATGCCAGCGTGGGCGAATTTCACTACCTCCATCATCAGCCCGACGGCACGCCATACGATGATCTGGGTGAATTGTCGTCGCGTATTGCGGCCGCGGCGCAAGCGACGGGCATCGGCCTGACGCATCTGCCGGTACTCTATACATATGGCGGCGCGGGGCAGGTGCCATTGCAGGCCGGACAGGCGCGGTTCGGCAATTCGGTGGACCGGTTCAATGATCTGGTCGCGCGGGCGCGCAGCGCCGTTGGTGCGCTGCCGGGTGATTGCCGCGTTGGTATCGCGCCTCATTCCCTGCGCGCCACCTCGCCGGATGACTTGGCCGCCGCCTTGGCGGCGCAGGAGCGTGGCCCGGTGCATATCCATATCGCCGAGCAGCCCAATGAGGTGACGGATATCGAAGGCTGGCTGGGCGCGCGGCCGGTGGAATGGCTGCTGGCAAATAGCGAGGTGACGCCTGATTGGTGCCTGATCCACGCCACGCACATGACGATGGACGAGACGCAGGCCATGGCCGCCACCGGCGCCGTTGCGGGGCTGTGCCCGATTACCGAGGCAAATCTGGGCGATGGTCCATTCAGCGGGCCCGCCTATCTTGCGGCAGGCGGCGCGTTTGGCATCGGATCGGATTCCAACGTGCTGATCTCGCTCACGGAAGAGTTGCGGACACTGGAGTATTCCCAACGCCTGCGCGATCTTGCCCGCAACGTGATGGTCGTGGGCGAAGGTTCGGTGGGCGCCGCGCTGTATGAGGGCGCTGCGCGCGGGGGCGCGCAGGCGCTCGGGCGCAACGCGGGTGCCATTGCGGTCGGACAACTGGCCGATCTGGTCGCCATTGACAGCAGCGACACGGCACTCTGCGCGTTGCAGCCTCATCAGTTGCTGGATGGGCTGGTCTTTGCCGCGACGGACTGCGTCGTCACAGATGTATGGTCCGCGGGGCGCCATTCCGTAAAGGGGGGCCGCCATGTCCGGCGGGACCAGATCGTCGCCGGGTACAGGGCGGCAATGCACAGCCTTATGGCGTCACTCTGAGCCGCGGGAAACCGCGAGAGCATAGTTTAGAATGATTCCAAACCTTGACTCCGGCCCCGGCGGAGCGCATATGCTGTATCAATCAATACAGAGGTGTCCCATGTTCATTCAGACTGAATCCACGCCGAACCCGGCGACACTGAAATTCCTGCCGGGCCAGACGGTCCTGCCCGCAGGCACGGCCGACTTTCCATCGCCCGAAAACGCCGGTGCTTCGCCGCTGGCCACGCGCATCTTTGCAGTCGATGGCGTCACCGGAGTCTTCTTCGGCAATGATTTCGTAACCGTGACCAAGGACGAGGCGACAGAATGGGACCATGTCAAGCCCGCCATTCTGGGTGCGATCATGGAGCATTTCCAGTCCGGCCTGCCAGTGATGAAGGATGGTGGCACGGCCCAGTCCGGCCATTCCGAGCATACCGGTGAGGATGGCGATATCGTCAACCAGATCAAGGAGTTGCTTGACACGCGCGTGCGCCCCGCCGTGGCGCAAGATGGCGGCGACATTACGTTTCACGGGTTTGATCGCGGCATTGTCTATTTGCACATGCAGGGCGCCTGCGCCGGTTGCCCGTCCTCGACCATCACGCTGAAGATGGGGATCGAAAACCTCTTGCGCCACTACATCCCCGAAGTGACCGAAGTGCGCCCCGTCGGTGTCTGACGCCTATA
>JBLWYG010000068.1:0-11218 GCA_048267045.1 Roseovarius sp.
CGCGACCGTCGTAGCCGACGCAGCAGAAATGCGGCGCGCAACCGCAGGCGCGACAGACGAGGCGGACACCGCAACAGGCCGAGCAACCGCGCCGATCGCAGAAGACGCCGCGAACACGACAGAAGAGAGCGCAATCGCCGCAGACTGGCACGGGCACGGCGCGAAATTCCGCCAAAGGTGCGCAGGCTGGTCCGGCGCGGCGTCCCGGCTCTGGTTCTCAGGGCCCGCCTGGCCATCTGGCGGGTTCGGTACCGGCTCAGCGTGCTACGCGCACAGCGTTCCGGCAACCGCGTGAATATCGAAGCGCGGATCAATCCCGGTTTTGTCACGGTGGGCGGGTTTCGGTTTGCCCGCGACGATCTGTTGATCGAAGTGCGCAAGATTGCCCAGCAGGTTGCGCGCGACCCGCGCGTTCAGGCCTCATCCCGCCGGATCGGGCAGGGTCAACACCATACGCAATCCGCAAACCAGCAGCGGAGCGGCGGCAGCACTTTGAACACGCCGGTGGCCGGTGAAAACCTTGTCGGCTTGCACCAATTGCACCAGCGCACCCCCCATCGCGGCATGGGCCGGACCGAAGACGTCCAACTGGGCGGCGGCCAGCAATTTCGACGCCAGCAAGGCTGGGGCGGCGTGCAGAACCAATGGATTCGCGGCGAAAACAACCGCATGGCGCGCTATGATGACATCGCGACCGAAATGCGCGGCCGCCCCCGGCACTTTGGCGAGTCGATGCGCCGGATGATGCAGCGGATCGGCGGTAACGTTCCGGGCGTTGATATGGGCCGCGCCGCCGAACATATCGGAATTCGCCTGCAGGAAGCACAGCGATCCCCGGCCATGCTGGCGCATATGTCAATGGAGCAAAGCCTGCTGAGCGCGGGCCAGACAACGCAAGCCATTGAAGGCCACCCCGCCTACGGTCCGGGGTCGCAGGGGCGAATGCGTGATACGGACAACTACCTTGCCCGGCGCGGCGGGCTTGATCCCAACGATCCCGATTGGTCACAGTCCCGACGTCCCACGGGGCGCAGCCCCGCGCACTCGGCCGAGACAGCGGCGCAGATCAGACGTGAGGCGAACTACATCGCGGCTGCCATCGACGCTCGCGGCCTGACCTTTTCGTCGCGCGCCGAAGCGATTGCAGAAATCCGCCGTATGGTATTCAACTCTTTCCAACTGGGCACCGCCTCCATCGGCGGACCGATCGCATTAGGGCCAGGGGGGGACTGAAAATGCTGGACCTGTCAATACTGACGCCCAGCGGCGCGTTTCCCGATCTCGCCGCGCAAGCCGTCATTGCCGATCTGGGCGGGCGCGAGGTGGCAAATACTCTGGGACAGGTGAATGTCGTGCAAGAGATCAGCTATGTCCTTGGCACGGACGGCCCCGCAATCCGGTACTTGCTGGAGCCGGAACTGCAAATTCCCTGTATCGTCGTGACCGGCGATGGTCATCAGGCGCTGGCCGACCGGTTGAAAAAGAAGATCGACTGTGTCGACGGGTTGGAGGCGGCTCTGTCCTACACCGATGACGCCGATGCCACAGTCAAGGTTACGCTGCTTCGCATCTTGTCCGCACATGCGCTGCAGGGCGTTACCGAAGCCATCACCTCGGTGGCATTGCGTGCCGCTCGGGATTCTTCCCCCTTTGTGCGGCTGGGCGCGGTGCAACTGGCACAATACGCGAATGACGCGCACATAATGCGCATCGTCACCGACGTCTTGATGCCCGACGAGGATCCGGACGTGCAGGCCTTCGCCGAGCAGGTGGTCAGCGATCCGAGCTGAAAAATGTATGTTTATGCAAGCACGAGACGCACGTATAGGAGCGCAAAGCGGTACGCCCCCGCCTACCCTGCATCATCCGTACCAGTTACCCAACTTCGCCTCTATCCCGTCGGCCAGCTTGGCGGCGAACTCGGCCGGATCCTGCGTGCCGTCGTCGCGCCCGCGATAATGGTAGGGATAAACGTAGGTCGGTGCGAATTCGGACACCGCCGACGCGGCCGCATCGGAATCCATGGTGAACGGCAGGTTCATGCAGACGAAGGCAAGGTCTATATCCTGCAATGCCCGCATTTCCGGCGTATCTTCGGTGTCGCCGGATATATAGATGCGGTAGTCGCCGTAGCTGACCACATAGCCGTTATCGCGTCCCTCGGGGTGAAAATCGAGGCGACCTTCGGTGGTGTTATAGGCAGGCACCGCTTCGATTTCATATGATCCGTGCGATGCGGTGTCGCCGTTGGCCAGCGACGTGGCCCGCGCCGCAAGATCATCAGGCAACATGGCCATCACCGCAGGGTTCACCACCAGATCCGCCGAGGGGCTGCGCGCCATCAGTTCTGTGAGCGTTTCAATGTCGAAGTGATCGCCATGTTCATGCGTCACAAGGATCAATGCGGGGCTGCCCACCTCAGCGATCTCGTCCACCTTGCCCACCGGGTCGACCGTAATCAGCCCGTCGGCGGTGTCGATCAGGAAACTGGCATGATTGATCGGGTAGATCTTTACCTCGCCGCCCGGAGTGTCGAAGGTTTCCGGCTCCAACCCGCTGGCTTGAGCTATATGGGGCAAGACAGTGATCGCAGCGCCGGATGCCGCAAGAAATGTTCTGCGGGTTTGCATGATGTATCTCCTTCAATGATCCTGCATCAACTCTGCTTATGGACGTAAAGCCGAGGGGCGACTTGGCAACCCATGTAGATGCCGGATGCCTCACGCCTCCAGTTCGGCATCCCAGTAGAGGAAATCCATCCAGCTGGAATGCAGATGACCCGGCGGGAATTTACGACCGAGGTTGCGCAGTTCTTCGGCCTCGGGTGCGCGCGGCGGGCGGCGCAGGCTGAACCCCGAGCGGGCAAGGCTTCTGGCACCCTTTTGCAGGTTGCACCGCGCGCACGCGGCCACGACATTTTCCCAACAGGTTTTGCCCCCACTGGCGCGCGGCACGACATGATCGAACGTCAGATCGCCTTGCGCGCCGCAATACTGGCAGCGAAATTCGTCCCGCAGAAACAGGTTGAACCGCGTAAAGGCGACGCGTTTATGCGGTTGGATGAAATCCTTGAGCACGATGACTGATGGCACGCGGATCTGCATGCTGGGCGAGTGGACGACGTGATCGTATTCGGCGACAATTCCAACCCGGTCCAGCCAAGCCGCCTTGATCGCGTCCTGCCAAGACCAGAGCGACAGAGGATAATAGCTGAGCGGGCGATAATCGGCATTCAGGACCAGTGCGGGAAATTGTTTCAGACTGCCCGGCGTTCGCACGAACTCAGACCTGAAATCCGCGTCCATCCTATGCTGTACCCCCGCCTGAACGCCTCATCTTGCGATTGCAATATATACCGCGCTCATATTCTGGCAAGAACTCGATTGAAGGCCGTCGGCGACAGTTGCCCATGTGCCCTTGCGCAACCTTGCTGGCAGGTGGCGGCGCGGAAAAAGCGTTGCTGCGCCGCCGGCCCCGGTATCGCGACACAGATCAAAGCTGCGACATCACCTCGTCGGAGGCTTCGAAATTGGTGGTGACGCGCTGCACATCGTCGTCATCCTCCAGCGCCTCGATCAGCTTCATCAGCTTTTGCATCGCCTCCAGATCCATTTCGGTCGTGGTCGTGGGCCGCCAGGTCAGACGCGTCGCCTCGCTTTCGCCCAACGCCGCCTCGAGTGCGCTCGACACGTCGTTCAGATCGGTATCGGCACACCAGACCGTGTGCCCCTCCTCGCCGCTTTCCACGTCTTCGGCGCCGGCCTCGATCGCGGCCATCATCATGGTATCGGCATCGCCCGCATCGGCGGTATACTCGATTTCGCCCTTGCGTTCGAACATGAAGCCGACGCTGCCGGTCTCGCCCAGATTGCCGCCATTCTTGGTGAAAGTGCTGCGCACCGTGCTGGCCGTGCGGTTGCGGTTGTCTGTCATCGCCTCGACGATGACGGCCACGCCATTCGGGCCGTAACCCTCATAGCGGATTTCCTCATAATCGTCGCCCTCGCCTGCCTGAGATTTCTTGATCGCGCGGTCAATCACATCCTTGGGGACCGACACCGCCTTGGCCTCCTTGACGGCCATGCGCAGGCGCGGGTTCTTGTCCGGGTCCGGATCGCCCATCTTGGCGGCGACAGTGATTTCCTTGCTCAGCTTGGAGAACAGCTTGGAGCGGACGGCGTCCTGACGTCCCTTGCGGTGCTGGATGTTTGCCCATTTGGAGTGGCCGGCCATGTAGGTTCCTTATGTCATCGGGGATGGGTATTTGCGCGTATATATGGCAGGGGCCGCTTGCGACGCAAGGGGGCCGCGAGCGCGAACACCACGGTCACAGCGGCCAGATCAGCGGGATCAGCGCCGACGCGATCAGCGCAAGGCTGAGGTTCAGCGGCACGCCGATGCGCAGGAAATCGGTGAACCGATAGCCTCCGGGACCGTAAACCAGCGTGTTCGTCTGATAGCCGATCGGCGTGGCGAAACTGGCCGATGCCGCGAACATCACCGCCACCACCAGCGGGCGCGCATCCACCCCCATCACATCGGCAAGGCCGATGGCAATGGGGCTCATCACCACCGCGACCGCATTGTTGGAGACAACTTCGGTCAACGTCGTGGACAGCAGATAAACCGCAAGAACGACGGCAAAGGGCGGCAAATCCATCATGTAGGGCGCCAGGGTATTGGCGATCAGTTGCACCGCGCCCGAATGATCCAGCGCAGCGCCAACCGCCAGCATCGCAAAGATCAGCGCCAGAAGCCGCCCGTCGATAAAGCTGAACGCTTCGTCCGCGTCGATGCAGCGCGTGACCAGCACAACCGCGACGGCAAGGATCGACAGGAACAGGATCGGCGCGACGCCCAGCCCGGCCAGCACCACGATACCCACAAGAGCCGCCAGCGCGATGGGCGCGTGGCCGCGGCGGAAGGCGCGCGCCGACGGTTCGGACACATCAACCATGTCCATTTCCGACGACAGGCGCCTGATATCCTCGGGCGCGCCTTCCAGCAGCAGCGTATCGCCGATCTTGACGATCAGGTTGTCCAGTTGCCGCCCGATATTCTGGTTCCGCCGGTGCACCGCCAGCGGGTAAACCCCATAGCGCCGCCGCAGCCGCAGCGACCCCAGCGAGCGGCCGACCATCTTGCAGCCGGGGGTGATCAGCACCTCGACCGTGCTCGTTTCGACCGCCGAGACCTGATCGACGCGCTTGAGGCTCTTGTCATTCTGCAGGCTCAGCAATTCGGTCATCCGGGTGCGCAGCACCACGCGGTCGCCGACCTCCAGCGTGACCCCGGTCAGATCATTGCGCAGGGATCTGTCGCCGCGCACGACGTCGATCAGGCGCACACCGTCGCGTTTGAAGAGTTGCACGCCGCTGACCTCGCGCCCGATCAGGTTGCTGTCGGGGGGAATCACCGCCTCGGTAAAGAACTTCATCCGGCTGCGATCCGACAGCATGTCGGCCATGCTGTCCCGGTCCGGCAGCAGCAGCGGCCCGATGAACCGCAGATAGATCATACCCCAGATCACCAGAACGATGCCCAGCGGCGCGATCTCGAATATGCCGAACGGCTCGAGCCCGCGAGCGCGGGCGACACCATCGACCAGCAGATTTGTCGACGTGCCGATCAAGGTCAGCGTGCCACCAAGGATCGCAGCATAGCTGAGCGGTATCAGCAATCGCGAGGCCGGAATTTTCATGGTGCGGGCAAGCTGCACGAAAACCGGGATCATCACCACCACGACGGGCGTGTTGTTCATCACCGCCGAACCGATGATGACCATCACCATCAGCATCGCGATGGCCAGCTTGGGATTGCTGCGGGCCTGCCGGTCTGCCAGCGACGTGAACGCCGCCAGCGCGCCGGTGCGCACCAGCGCACCCATGATGATGAACATCACCCCGATGGTCCAGGGGGCCGGGTTTGACAGAACCTCAAGCGCGGAGTCGTAGGGCAGCAGCCCCAGCAGCAGCATGAGGCTGGCCCCGGACAATGCCACGACCTCCGTCGGGTAGGTTTCGCGCACGAAGAACACGAACATCAGCGCGACTACGGCGAGTGTCATCAGCGCTTCGGTGGTCTGCGACAAATCGAGATATGAAATCAAATCCGGTCCTGCCCCTGTGCGTGTGCGTCATGATCGCCGATGACCGGCTGCCGCACAAGTGGATCAGTGCGGGCGCGCGGCTGCACCATGGCAACACCCGCCATCATGATGCTCAGCGCCAGCCACACCCACAGCGAATACCGCTCGCCCAGCAACAGCATCGACCACAAGACCCCGCAGCCCGTCACCAGATAACTGGCCTGCGCGGCAAAGACCGACCCCGCCCGCCCCACCAGCCAGACATAAACGGCATAGACGATTCCGTGCAGCGCCGCCGACGCTGCCAACGCCAGTTCCGGCAGGCCGAAACTGGCGGCCGGGTTGATCCACTGCCCTGTCGCCAGTGCCAGCGGCGCCGTGATCACCAGCCCGAGGATCGACGCACCAAGGATCGTCTGCATCGAATCCAAGCCGTCAGTGCCCCATTTCGCTACCAGGTTGCCCTCGGTCGCGTAGAGCAGCGGCGCCATCAGGGCGACGGGAATGAAAATGGCCATCGCGCGTTCGGGCAGGCTGGCCTCGGGGCCGATCAGCAACAGGATACCTACAAGGCCAAAGCCGAGACCCGCAACGCGCTGCCAGGCGAAACGCTCGTTTCCCAGCGCCAACGCAATGGGCAGCGAGAAGAGGGGCACACTTGCGATCACGATCGCCATGATGCCCGCCGGCAGACGCGCCGAGGCAAGATAGAAGAAAATATCCGGCATCACCGCACCGCACAGCGCGATCACGATGTATAGCCGCCAGAACCGCCGCTCCAGCCGCAGCGGCTTGCCGCGCAGGGCGCAAATCGTGCCCAGCAGCGCGACGATGACGACTTCCTGCCAGAAGATCAGGCCCAGCGGCAGATGTCCGGTGCTGACCGCCACCTTGGCCAGCGGCACGCTCAGCCCCCATCCGGCACCCATCGCCAGAAGGATGCCGTAGGGACCAAGATCGCGCGGTGTCACGGACCGGCCGGGGCCAGCCGACCGCCCTGGCGCACCATTTCGATCCGCGTGGTCCTGCCGGTGCGATCGTCGGTTTCGATATAAACGCCCGACAGTGTCGCCTCACCCATGGCCGGCGCAAACCGGCCCTTCGGCATGCCGGTCACAAAGCGGCGCAGCGGTTCCTCTTTTTCCATGCCAATGACGCTGTTGTAGTCGCCGCACATGCCCGCATCGCTGATAAAAGCTGTTCCGGCAGGCAAAATCTGCGCGTCGGCAGTCGGGATATGGGTATGCGTGCCGACAACCAGACTGGCGCGCCCGTCACAGAAATGACCGACGCCCATCTTCTCGCTCGTGGCCTCGCAATGGATATCCACGATGGCCGCCTGCACCGCGCCGCCCAGAACATTGGCCCGCAGCGTCGCATCCAACGCCGAAAACGGATCGTCGAACGGGCGTTTCATGAACACCTGCCCCAGCACCTGCGCGACCAGCACCTTGCGCCCGCGCGCATCCGAAAACACGCGCGCACCCCGGCCTGGCGCGCCCTTGGCGAAATTCAGCGGGCGGATGATGCGCGGCTCGGCCTCAATGGCGCGCAACATGTCCTTCTGATCGAAGGCATGATCGCCCAGCGTGACGCAATCGGCGCCCGCCTCAAGCAAGCCCTTGGCATGTTCGCCGCTCAGGCCCATGCCACCGGTGGCGTTCTCGCCGTTGACGACGACGAAATCCACGCCCCAGTCGGCCCGCAGCCGAGGCAGCCGTTCCGCAACCGCGCGACGTCCGCCGCGCCCCATGACATCACCGAGAAAAAGGAGTTTCATGGCCAATGTGTTAAGTTGCGCGCGGTGTGGGCGCAAGGGGCCAAAACCGACGTTTCGCCGTATTGTGCACGGCGAATTTTGAGTATTTGCGGAACATTGAAAGACGCGGCTTCACCTTTGAGCGAGCGCATCTTTCAGGACCTCCAGAACCAAAGCGCGCGGGACATCCGAGGTGAGAAACGCCTCGCCGATGCCGCGCGCGAGGACAAAGCGTATCTGGCCGTCCTGTACCTTCTTGTCCTGCCCCATGAGGGCCAAGAGGTCATCCGCATCTGGCAATTCTCCCTCGATATCCGATAGATCCACCTTCATCTTCATGTCACGTAGGTGCGCACGCACGCGGCTGGGCGTCTCTTGTGCGCACAGACCCATCCGAGCTGACAACTCGAACGCTAGCGCGCAACCAATGGCGACACCCTCGCCATGCAACAGCCGGTCCGAATAGCCCGTCGCCGCCTCCAGCGCATGGCAGAACGTATGGCCCAGGTTCAGGAGCGCACGGTCTCCCTGCTCGGTCTCGTCGCGCGCGACGATATCGGCCTTCATGCCGACCGAGTGTGCAACGGCGTGAATGCGCGCCGCCTCGTCGCCTGCGGACACGGCGGGGGCGTGCGCCTCCAGCCACTCGAAAAAAGCGGCATCACCTAGCAGGCCATACTTCACGACCTCACCGTAACCTGCTAGAAAATCGCGACTTTTAAGAGTTCTCAGGACGTCCGTGTCAGCCAGAACGAGGCTTGGCTGGTGAAAGGCGCCGATCAGGTTCTTGCCGCGCGGTGAATTGATCCCCGTCTTGCCGCCGACCGAACTGTCGACCTGCGCGAGCAAGCTGGTCGGGATCTGCACAAAGCGCACCCCGCGCCGCAGGATGGCAGCCGCAAAGCCGACCAGATCGCCTATCACGCCGCCGCCAAGGGCGATCACGATATCGTCGCGTTCTACCTGGGCCTCCAGCAGCCATTCGGTGGTGCGCTCCAGTTGCGCCCAGCATTTGGTTGCCTCGCCCGGGGGAAGAGTGAGCGCGATCATCTTAATTCCCTGAATCTTCAATGCATTACGAAGTGTTTCTAAATGCATTTGACCGACAGTCTCGTCGGTAAGGACAGCCACGCGCGGGCGGCGCAGCAGCGGCGCGATCAGCGCGCCGGATCGGCCCAGAAGCCCCGGGCCGACATGAACATCATACGCGCGTCCCTCCAACGGGACATGGACAAGTCTGGCGGGCGTTTCGGTCATGGCTGCTCCAGCACGTCGGGGCGCGTTGCCAGCGCCGCAATCACTCGGGTTGTCATCCTGTCTATTGTGTAGCTGCTGCTGGAGGCGACCACCAGATCAGCCTCGGCATAAATGGGCACGCGCGCCTCGTAGAGATCCTGCAAGGTCTTGAATGGATTAGAGGTGCGCAGCAAAGGTCTGGTATTCTTGTGCTTTACCCGACTCCAGAGAAGCTTCAGGTCAGCGTTCAGCCACACCGAAACCCCCTTGGCCGAAATCAATGCGCGGTTGCGCTGCGACAGGAAAGCGCCGCCGCCCGTTGACAGGATGCAGCATTCACCGCCCAGCAGGCGATCAATGACCTCGCTCTCGCGGTTGCGAAAGAACGCCTCGCCGTCGCGGGCGAAAATCTCGGCGATGGTCATGGCGGCGGCGGTTTCAATCTCGGCGTCGGAATCGAGGAACGGCACCCCAAGCCGCTGAGCCAGCGCGCGGCCCACGGCCGTCTTGCCTGCACCCATCATGCCCACCAGCACCACGGTCTTCTTCAGTTTGCCCGGCTCTGCCATGGCCAATCTCGGCACTCCCCCGCCCAAATTTTGCATTCTGGAATGGAATGGCGTGATCTTGCGCAAAAGGCCAGTTATAAGTTGGGCAAAACAAACGAAAAGGCAGGCGGGCGCATCGTGTTCAGACTTATCAAATGGTTACTCTACCTCGCCATACTCGCGTTCATCGCGCTGGTTGGCTATGCCTATCTGGGGCCGTTTTTCGGCGCAGATTTCACCCCGCCCTCCGTCGAGATTCGCAAGGAAATCATCCTTGACGCGCAATGAGGCAGCCTTGGCCGCCGCTTTGCTGCTGGCAGTCGGTCTGCCGGTCCATGCGCAGCAGATCGGTCAGAGACCCCTTTCAGCGATTGAATGGCTGGACCAGACGCCGACGACACCCGATCCGATCCCCGTCCCAGCCGAGCCCCCCGTCGCGGGGCATGCCGGCGTCCCGGATATCGAGGT
Source organism: Roseovarius sp. (assembly GCA_048267045.1). GTDB lineage: Bacteria > Pseudomonadota > Alphaproteobacteria > Rhodobacterales > Rhodobacteraceae > Roseovarius. Next base: position 10,100 of record JBLWYG010000068.1, read on the forward strand.
GACGCCGCTGGGTGAGGCCACGACCGGCGCGGTCGGCCTGCTGCCGACTTCGGTGACGGGTCTGCCTGCCGATATGTGGGCGGCCAGCGAAGCCGCTGACCTGACCGCGCTCTGGTCCAAGGCAGGCACGCAGCCGCCAGCGGCCATTCAGGCGCTCTATCATACACTGCTCCTGGCCGAAGCCGAACCGCCGCGCGGCGACGCCGATGCCTTCTTGCGCACTCGGATTGCAGTGCTTCGGCGGTTCGGTGCGGTCGAGGCTGCGGTCGAATTGCTGGCCCGGGCAGGACCGCTGCGTCCCGCCCTGTTTGCCGACTGGTTCGATCTGTCCTTGCTGCACGGTGCCGAAGCCGAGGCATGTTCCGATCTGCGTGCTGCGCCCGGCCTGCTGGGTGACGACGCGGCGCAGATCTATTGCACTGCGCTGACCGGCGACTGGCGCACCGCAGCGCTGCTGTTCGATACCGGCCGGGCGCTGGGGTCATGGAACGGCCCGCGCGCCGAATTGCTCGAGCAGTTTCTGGACCCTGAGATGGCCGAAACAACAGAGCCACCCACACCGGCCGACAAACCCACGCCGCTGGACTTCCGCCTGTTCGAGGCGATCGGCAGCCCGCTGCCGACGCGCAGCCTGCCGGTAGCCTACGCCATGGCGGATCTACGTGGCACCGTCGGCTGGAAGGCCGAGATCGAGGCGGCCGAGCGGCTGACCCGGTCGGGCGCGCTTGCGCCGGGCCGCCTGATGGGGCTCTACACACGCCAGCGCCCTGCCGCGTCGGGTGGCGTATGGGACCGGGCCGCAGCGGTGCAGGATCTGGAGGCGGCACTGGACACGAACGCGCCGGAAAAAATCGGCCCCGCGCTCCAGACCGCATGGCAGCGTATGACCGAAGAGGGTCTGGAGATCCCCTTTGCCCAGATTTTTGGCGCACGCTTGACTGCCGCCGATCTGGCAGGCACGGCGCGCGCATTGGCCTATCAAGTTGCCCTGCTGACCGCCGAGTCCGAGACTGCCCCTGCCGACCCGCCATCCGGCGGTGAAGCGCAGTTCCTGGCGGGGCTGGCACAGGGGCGCCCCGATGCCGCGCTTGCACCGGACAGCGCCGGGCAGATCATCGC
>JBLWYG010000069.1:0-11163 GCA_048267045.1 Roseovarius sp.
TCCGCCGCCTGCTGCTCTGCCGCTGCTGCGTCCGCCTTGGCCTGTGCCGCAGCATCCTCTTCAGCCTGCGCCGCTGCATCTGCTTCAGCCTGTGCCGCTGCGTCCGCCTCGGCGGCAGCGGCATCCTCTGCCGCCTGCTGTTCTGCTGCCGCTGCGTCCGCCTTAGCCTGTGCCGCTGCATCGGCCTCGGCCTGCGCCGCTGCATCTGCGTCAGCCTGCGCCGCCGCATCCGCCTCGGCGGCGGCACGCTCTGCAGCCTGTTGTTCTGCTGCTGCGGCGTCGACCTCGGCCTGCTGGGCTGCGTCTGCTGCGGCGGCGTCTGCGGCTTGCTGTGCCGCCTCAGCCTCTTGTGCCGCGACGTCGGCTGCGTCCTCCAAGGCATCCTCTAATGCGCCGGTCACCTCATCCGCCTGCCCGGTTTCCGCCTCGGACTGGGCCAGGCGCGTGACTTGCGGCGCGACTGCACCGCTGGACTCTGTCTGAATTCCCGTCGCACCTAAGGCGGCGCCCGGTAGCGGAGCGGCGGCGTTCAGCACAAGGGCAAGTGCGGTGGTGGATGTAAGCCAGTTGCGACGCATGTATTTTCTCCTGTTTCAAGCGATATTTGCGCACACCGGGCCAGCCGCCGCGCGCGATCCGTGGATCATCAGCGTGCAAACGTCCCGGCACCAGAATTGTTCCGCAGGCGCGATCCGGATCGGCGGTATTCAGCGCGCCGCCATGAGGCGCGTCTTCTCGCCGGCCAGCGACGGACCCGCAAAGACAGCCGCCAGATCCTCGAGCGACGCGACGGAGTGGCCTGCCAGCAGGCTGTCGACATGCGGCAGCATCGCCGCGATGCCCTGCGCGCGCGGCGCAAATCCGTCCCAGCGCAGCAGCGGATTCAGCCAGATCAGTCGCCGCGCGCTCAGGTGCAGGCGCTGCATCTGAGCCGCCAGGTAGTCGGGTGCGCCACGGTCCAGACCGTCGGTGATCAGCAGCACGACGGCGCCCTGCCCCAGCACCCGGCGCGACCAGTCGCGATTGAAGGCGGCAAGGCAGTCACCGATGCGCGTGCCGCCCTCCCAATCCTGCACTTCGCGCCCGGCGGCAGCCAACGCCGCGTCGACGTCGCGGGTGTCCAGATGCCGGGTGATATTGCTCAGCCGCGTGCCGAAGGTGAAAGCATGCACCCGGCCCCAACCGCCCGCACGGTCCGCGCCCCGACTGTTGGCGACGGCGTGGACAAAATGCAGCACCATGCGGCTGTATTGGCTCATCGAGCCCGAGATGTCGCACAATACCACCAGATCTGGCGCCCGAGCACAGGGCGCACGGCGGACCAGTTGCGTAATCTCGCCGCCCCGTCGCATGGCAAGGCGCATGGTGCGGCGCGCGTCGATCAGCCTGCCGCGTGCATCGACCTCCATGCGGCGCGACGCCATGGGCGGCACCGGAAGAGTCAGTCGCGCCAGCATGCGCTTGGCCTCGGCGATCTCGGCAGTGCCCATCTGCTCGAAGTCGAGACTGCGCAGACGCTCGCGCGCAGAAGCCGTGGCGCTGGCGTCGATCTCCAGCAGGCTGTCTTCCTCCTTGCCCTCCGGTAACTCGGGCATCGGCGCCTGCGCGCCGTCCAGCAGCGCCTCGGCGGCGCGTTTCTCGGCGGGTTTGGCGGGCGCGCTTTCGTTGAGGCCACGCATGGCCGGCAGGAGCGTTGCCATCATATGCTCCAGAAAACGCGGATCGCGCCAGTAGAGGCGGAATATCTGGGCGAATACCGCCCGGTGTTCCGGGCGCGTCACGCAGAGCGCATGTAGCGTCCAGTAAAAATCGCGCCGCGAAGTAAAGCCGGCATTGGCCACCGCGCGCACCGCGTCGATCACCCGGCCCGGCCCCACGGGCAGCCCTGCCCGGCGCAAGGCGCGCACGAAATGGATGATGTTCTGCGCCAACCTAGGGTTTTCCGGCAGATCGAGATCGGGGTATTTCTGCATATGTCGCACCGGGGGTTTACCCCCGGACCCCCAGAGTATTTTTGGAACATTGAAAGATCATGCGGGCGGCAGCGCGGCGCGGGCGCTCTCTAGGATGCGGGCGGCCTCGCTGCCCTGCATCTTGGCGATGTCGTCCTGATATTTCAGCAGCGCGCCCAGCGTGTCGGCCACTACCTGCGGGCTGAGCGCGACCGCATCCAGCGCCAGCAAGCATTTGGCCCAGTCGATGGTTTCGGCGACGCCGGGTTTCTTGAACAGGTCTTCGGTGCGCAGGGCTTGCACGAAGGCGACGACCTCGCGGCTGAGTGCCTTGGACATCTCGGGCGCGCGGGCAGCGAGGATTTCCGCCTCGCGCTCGAAATCAGGATACTCGACCCAGGCGTAGAGGCAGCGGCGCTTGAGTGCATCATGCACTTCGCGGGTGCGATTGGAGGTCAGGATCACGATGGGCGGCTCGGGCGCCTTGATCGTGCCAAGCTCGGGGATGGTGACCTGAAAATCGCTGAGCGCCTCCAGCAGGAACGCTTCAAACGGGGCGTCCGTGCGGTCTATCTCGTCGATCAGCAGCACCGGCGCGCCGCCGGGATGCGGGCGCATGGCCTGCAATAGCGGCCGCTCGATCAGGAAGTGTTTGGTGAAGAGGTGATCGGTCAGCGCTTCCGGGTCGGTACTGCCGCCTGCCTCGGCGGCGCGCAATGCGATCATCTGGGCGGCGAAGTTCCATTCATATACGGCGCTGGAGGCATCGAGCCCTTCGTAGCATTGCAAGCGGATCAGGCGGCGGCCAAGGGCGGTGGCGACGGCCTTGGCGATCTCGGTCTTGCCGGTGCCGGCCTCGCCCTCCAGAAACAGGGGCCGGCCCAGTCGCAGCGACAGGAACAATGCCGTGGCCAGCGCACGACCGCACACATATCCCTGCTGGGCCAAAATCTGTTGCACATCGTCGATATCGTCCGGTTGCGTCATTTGATCGCCTCGCTCACCTGCTCTGCCGGATGCATCCTGATGCGCGCGCCCCGACCTGTCCAGCAAACCGCACGGTTTTTTCAAATTTTCGCCTGAATTGAGGGGCATGAATACAGCCGCCGCGGCCAGAATCGTGCCGCGCACTTTAATCGGGGACCACGATCATGCTGGATGCGCGCGCACCCTTCGACATTCCGCTGACCAATCTTGCGGGACGCGACGCGTGGCTGGATAAGGTCGAGGAGGCCGCAGGCGATGACGGCTATGTCCAGCGTCTGGGCAGCCGCCATGCGGCCCTTTTCATCGAAAACAAGTCGACGCTGCTTGTCACCTTCGAGACCCATCAAGGCATCAGCGCATCGTCGCCCAAGGCGCAACCGATGGGCTGGGACATGGCTGGCGCGCTGGGCTGGTCACATCTGTGCCTTGTGTCGGATGGTGATACTTGGTTCCGCGATCCCGCAGTTTACGGCTATTTCGACCGGCTGATCGATGACGGGTTTTTCGAGGATTTCGATCAGGTGATATTTTATGGCGCGGGCCCGTGCGGCTATGCCGCAGCCGCGTTTTCGGTCGCGGCACCGGGCGCCAAAGTGATCGCCGTTTCACCGCAGGCGACGCTGGATCCGCGTGTGGCCGAATGGGACAAACGTTACCGCCACATGCGGCGCACATCGTTCACGCACCGCTACGGCTATGCACCCGACATGCTGGATGCGGCGACCGAAGCGTTCATCCTCTATGATCCGGAGAACCGCCTGGACGCGATGCATGCCGCGCTGTTCACCCGGCCCAATGTCACCTTGTTCCGAATGCGGTTCATGGGACCGCACCTGGAGGCCGGACTGATACGGCTATCCATCCTGTTTCGCATTCTGGCGCAACTCAGCGGTGGCAAGCTGGATCGCATCGCTCTGGCCAAACTATACCGCGCGCGGCGCAACGATGGTGGCTTCCAATTCACCATGCTGCAAAGACTCATCGCCGACGGGCGGCACTACCTGACTGTCCTGCTGGCCCGCCACGTTCTGGAACAGCGGAATGCGCGGCCCTTTCGCAGGGCCATGGAGGACGCTTACAGGGCCGCCGAAGCGGTTGGCAAGCATCTTCCGCCGCGTGCGCCAGAAGATACCGACGCGCACGATTGATGCCACCTCTCGTCCCATCCGCACTGGCGCGCCACCCTGCAATTGTGTAAAGCGCCCACATGACCCACCTGACACTTCGCCCTCCCGACGATTGGCACTTGCACCTGCGTGATGGCGCCATGCTGCGCGCGGTGCTGCCGTGGACAGCCGCGCATTTCGCCCGCGCGATCATCATGCCCAACCTGATACCGCCCGTGGTTACCGGGGCCGATGTCACGGCCTACCGTGCGCGCATCATGGCGGCCCTGCCAGAGGGCGCGGATTTCACCCCTCTGATGACGCTTTACCTGACCGAGGACACCGATCCGGATGACGTAGCTACCGCGCATGCCGCACACCTGATCCACGCGGTCAAACTCTACCCGGCGGGCGCCACCACCAACTCGGCCAGCGGCGTCGCCGATTTCGCCCGCGTGCAAGGCGTGCTGGAGCGGATGGCTGAAATCGGCCTGCCGCTATGCGTGCATGGCGAGGTCACCGACCCCTCCGTCGATATCTTCGACCGCGAGGCGGTGTTCATCGACCGCGTGCTCGATCCGCTGCGCCGCCGGGTGCCGGGCCTCAAGGTGGTGTTGGAGCATATCACGACCTCGCAAGGCGTCGACTACGTCAAGGCGCATGACACGAGCCTTGGCGGCACGATCACCACGCATCATCTGGTGATCAATCGCAACCATATCCTTGCCGGCGGTATCCGCCCGCACTACTACTGCCTTCCGGTGGCCAAACGCGAACAGCATCGCCTTGCCCTGCGCGCCGCCGCCACCTCCGGCGATGCGCGTTTCTTCCTTGGCACGGACAGCGCACCGCACACGGACCCCGCGAAATTGCAGCCCTGCGGCTGCGCCGGCTGCTTCACTGCGCCCAATACAATGCCGATCCTCGCGCATGTCTTCGAAGAGGACGGCGCGCTGGACAAGCTGGAAGCCTTCACCTCGCTGAACGGCCCCGCCTTCTACGGGCTGCCGCCGAACGAAGGCACGATCACCCTGGCCAAGGGCGCACCCGACCTGCCGCCCCAGATCGACACCGAAGACGGGCCCGTCACCATCTTCGATCCCGGCTATGCGCCCGAATGGCACGTCACCGCCCGTTCTTCTTGCTGAAAATATCCTCGCCGAAGGCGAAACAACCCCAGCCCGCCGCCACAAGGCCCGCCCGCATGATCCCCAGCTCCTACCCCTCCGCCGAGGAAATCGCCCGCCTGACAGCGCGTATGCTGCTGGAAATCGGCGCCGTCCACTTCAACGCCGAAACGCCCTACATCTACTCATCCGGCCTGCCCGGCCCGACCTATATCGACTGCCGCAAGCTGATCTCGTATCCGCGTATCCGCAGCACCCTGATGGACTTCCTGGCCGTGACCGTCATGCGCAACGCGGGGCTTGAGGCATTCGACAACATCGCCGGCGGCGAGACGGCCGGCATCCCCTTTGCTGCTCTGATGGCCGAGCGGATGGCGCTGCCGATGACTTATGTACGCAAAAAGCCCAAGGGCCATGGCCGCGGCGCGCGGATCGAAGGCACGATGACCGAGGGCCAGCGCGTGCTGCTGGTCGAGGATCTGACCACTGATGGCGGATCGAAGATCGGCTTTGTCGACGCGATACGCGAGACCGGGGCGAGCTGCGCACATACCGCCGTGATCTTCTACTATGGCATCTTCCCGGACACCGTGCAGACGCTCACGGATCACGGTGTCGCCTTGCATCATCTTTGCACGTGGTGGGACGTTCTGGCCGAGGCGCGCGCCCAAGGCACGTTCGACGATGTCACCCTGCGCGAGGTCGAGGCATTTCTGAAGGCGCCCCGCGCGTGGCAGGCCGCCCGCGCCGGAGCGGCCCCACGCCGACCTGTCGCTTCGCTGCAACAGATACAATCCTTTTGCACGCGGAATGGCCCGCGCGCGCGGCATTCCGCGCGCCTGAATACCAGATGTTGACGAATGCGCCCTAAGAACCGCAATATACCGCGTAACAAGGCCGCGAGCAAATCCACCCACAGGGTTATACAATTTGCACCTGCGCCGGGCCTGCGTCTATGACGACATCGCGAGGCAGCCGGAGAGTGACATGAACGAAATCATCAAATTCAATGCCAGCGGCACCGCCGCCGGGACCGAAATCCAGGCCGCCGACACCATGCCCCACTCGATCGAGGCCGAGCAACAACTGCTGGGTGCGATTCTCACCAACAACGACGTGTTCGACCGCATCGCCAGCATCATCGGCCCGCAGCACTTCTACGATCCCGTCCACGCCCGCATCTTCGAGACGTCGGCGGCGCGCATCGCCAAGAACAACCTCGCCTCGCCGGTCACGATCAAGGCGTTTTTGGAGGAAGATGAGGGCCTCAAGGAACTGGGCGGGCCCGCCTATCTGGTCAATCTGGCCGGAGCCGCGATCAGCACCTACGCGGTGCGCGACTATGCGCAGATGATCTATGATCTGGCCATCCGCCGTCAACTGATCGCATTGGGCCACGACATCGCCGGCAAGGCCGCGCACATGAATGTCGACAGCGAGCCCAAGGACCAGATCGTCGAGGCCGAACAGCAGCTGTACAAGCTCAGCGAGCAAGGCCAGACCGACAGCGGGTTTCAAAGCTTTCTCAGGGCGGTAACGGACGCTGTTAATGTCGCCAACGCTGCCTATCAGCGCGAGGGCGGCATGGCCGGCATCTCGACCGGTCTGATCGACATGGACAAGAAACTGGGCGGGCTGCACAAATCCGATCTTTTGATCCTCGCCGGGCGCCCGTCGATGGGCAAGACGTCGCTGGCCACGAACCTGGCGTTCAACATCGCCAAGGCCTACAAGCGCGGCGCGATGCCCGACGGCACCGAAGGGGCCGTCGAGGGCGGCGTCGTCGGCTTCTATTCCCTTGAAATGAGTGCCGAGCAGCTGGCCGCGCGCGTCCTGTCCGAGGCGTCCGAAGTCCCCAGCGAACAGATTCGCCGCGGCGACATGACAGAGGGCGAATTCCGCCGCTTTGTCGACGCCGCCAAACAGCTGGAATCCTGCCCGCTTTATATCGACGACACGCCCGCCCTGCCGATCAGCCAGCTGGCGGCGCGCGCGCGGCGGCTGAAGCGGACGCATGGCCTTGACGTGTTGATCGTGGACTATCTTCAGCTGGTGCGCGGCACCGGGCGCAGCGAGAACCGCGTAAATGAGATTTCCGAGATCACCATGGGCCTCAAGGCCATCGCCAAGGAACTGGACATCCCCGTCATCGCCCTGTCACAGCTCAGCCGCCAGGTCGAAAACCGCGAGGACAAGCGCCCTCAGCTGTCTGACCTGCGCGAATCAGGCTCGATCGAGCAGGACGCAGATGTGGTCATGTTCGTCTTCCGCGAGGAATATTACGTCGAGCGCGAGAAGCCCTCCGATGACCGGCTGGACGAAATGGCCGCCTGGCAGGAACGGATGGAGCATCTGCACGGCAAGGCCGAGGTCATCATCGGCAAACAGCGCCACGGCCCCATCGGTTCGATCGAACTAAGCTTCGAAGGGCGCTTTACCCGCTTTGGCAACCTTGTGCAGCCATGGCAAAACGGCGGCGGCGGCGAGCAGGAATTCTGATGCGGTGCCAGCCTTTGGCCGCTTTGGCCTTGACGCCGCGCGCGGCCATGTCAAAACCCCGCTCATGAGTACAGCCACCCTGACCATCGACCTCAGTGCGCTTACAGCCAACTGGGCCTCCCTTGCCGCGATGGGCCGCGCCGAGGCCGGCGCCGTGCTGAAGGCCGATGCCTACGGGCTGGGTGCCCCGCGCGTGGGCAGGGCACTTGCCAAGGCCGGCGCACGCACCTTTTTCGTCGCCGTCGCCGAGGAAGGCGCGGCGCTGCGCGAGGCGCTTGGTCCCGGCCCGGTGATCTACGTCCTGTCGGGCCACATGGCCGGCGATGCCGACATGCTGGGTGACATGGACCTGACGCCGATCCTGAACTCGCTGGATCAGATGATCCGCCATCTGGAAGCACTGCCGGGCCATCCCTTTGGCGTGCAACTGGACACCGGCATGCACCGGTTGGGGATGGAGCCAAATGAATGGGCAGCCGTGCGCGATATCGCCGTCGCCCAGGGGCCGCAATTGATCATCAGCCATCTGGCTTGCGCGGACGAGTCCGGCGCGGAGATGAACCCGGACCAATTGACAATGTTCCGCGAGATGACGGCCGGTCTGGATTGCCCGCTGAGTCTGGCCAATACGGGCGGCATCCTGTTGGACCGGGCCTATCATTTCGACGTGACACGTCCCGGCATCGGGATTTACGGCGGGATGCCGTTCGATCAGGCACGCCCGGTCGTGTCGCTGGACATCCCGGTGATCCAATGCCGCGATGTCGCGCCAGGGCATGCGGTGGGCTACGGCCGCGCATGGACCGCACGCCGCCCCAGCCGCATCGCCACGCTCAGCGCGGGCTATGCGGACGGTATCCTGCGCTGCCTTGGCGATCGTGCCGCCGTCTGGGTCGATGATGTGCGCTGCCCCATCGTCGGGCGCATTTCGATGGATTTGATCGGTATCGACGTGACCGACACTGCCAGCGATCCCCGATCGGTGACGTTGCTGAACGCGTCGCAGGGCGTTGATGCGCTCGCCGATGCCGCAGGCACGATCGGCTATGAGATACTGACCTCGCTGGGCGCGCGATACACGCGTCGTTATCTGGGCGGATGACCATGATCTTCGGTCTTCTGGCCGCCATCGGACGGCATGCCATAGCCGCGCTGGCAGGGATCGGGCGCGTGACGCTGTTTGCCGGGCGGACGGTGTCCCATCTGCTCCGCCCGCCGTTCTACATGCACGAATTCGGCCACGCTTTGATCCAGATCGGCTGGCTGTCGCTGCCGGTCGTGGGTTTGACCGCGCTGTTTACCGGCGGCGCGCTTGCGCTGCAAATCTATGCGGGCGGCGCACGGTTCAACGCCGAAACGGTGGTGCCGTCCATCGTTGCGATCGGGCTGACGCGGGAACTGGGCCCCGTGCTTGGCGGTCTGATGGTGGCGGCGCGGGTGGCCTCCTCCATCGCCGCCGAAATCGGCACGATGAAAGTGACCGAGCAGATCGACGCGCTGACCACTCTCAGCACCAATCCGATGAAGTACCTCACCCTGCCCCGGGTTCTGGCGGCCACGCTGGCCGTGCCGCTGCTGGTCGGCGTGGGCGACGTGATCGGCATCATGGGCGGGTTTCTGGTGGGCATCGGCCGACTGGATTTCAACGCGGCGACCTATATGCACAACACGCTCGATTTCCTCGAAGGCTGGGACGTGCTGAGCGGGATGATCAAGGGCGCCGTCTTTGGCTTCATCATCGCGCTGATGGGCTGCTATTACGGGATGAATTCGGCACGCGGCGCGCAGGGCGTGGGCCGCGCGACCAAGGCGGCGGTCGTCACCGCCTCGGTGCTGATTCTGGCCAGCAATTATGTCCTGACAGAGGTGTTTTTCGCGGCATGATCAGCCTCACGGACGTGCATAAATCCTTTGGCAGCAATCGCGTCCTGCGCGGGGTGAACCTGACCCTGGACGGCGGGTCGTCCATGGTCATCATCGGCGGGTCGGGCACCGGCAAGTCGATCTTGCTGAAATCCATCCTCGGGCTGGTGACGCCTGACAGCGGCACAATTACGTTGGACGGCGTTGACGTCACGCGCGGCGACCGGGATGCGTTTCTGGCCCGATTCGGGATGCTGTTCCAGGGCGGCGCGCTGTTCGATTCGCTGCCCGTCTGGCAGAACGTTGCCTTTCGCCTGCTGCGCGGGTCGCTGAAGCGCCCCGCCGCCGAGGCGCGCGAGATTGCCATCGAGAAGCTGCGCCGCGTCGGCCTGACCCCGGATGCGGCCGACAAATTTCCCGCCGAGCTTTCGGGCGGCATGCAAAAGCGTGTCGGCCTTGCCCGCGCGATAGCCGCCGAGCCCGAGATCATCTTTTTCGACGAACCGACGACGGGCCTTGATCCGATCATGTCGGGCGTCATCAACGATCTGATCCGCGAGATCGTGGTGGAAATGGGCGCAACCGCCATGACCATCACCCATGACATGACATCCGTGCGCGCCATCGCCGACAATGTGGCGATGCTGCATGACGGCGTGATCCAGTGGACCGGCCCGGTGTCTGACATGGATGCCTCTGGCGATCCGTACCTCGATCAGTTCATCCATGGCCGCGCCGAGGGGCCGATCGAAGCCGTGCGTTAGCGAAGGAGCGCCCCCATGTGGCAAGGATTGCTGCTGCATATCCACATCGCCCCCAAGGGCCGCGCGCCAATGCAATCGCTGAAGGCGGCGCAGTTGGTCGCCGGTGTCGGCATTGCAGGCGACCGCTATGCCACGGGCCTCGGCCACTACTCGAAATTCTCCGATATCCGCGAGATTACGCTGATCGAGGACGAAACGCTGATCGCATTGCAGCGCGACCACGATATCAAGCTGACCCCGGACGAGCATCGCCGGAACCTCACGACGCGCGGGGTGCCGCTGAACCACTTGGTCGGGGCGCGCTTCCAGGTAGGCGATACCGTTCTGGAGGGCGGGCGGCTCAATACGCCCTGCCGGTATCTGGATCTCGTCACCGGCAAATCAGTTTGCGATCTGCTGGTGCACCGCTCGGGTCTCAACTGCCGCATCGTCGAGGGCGGCCAAATCCGCGCCGGCGATGTTATCCAACCTTTGACATAGCGTTTGACGCCCCTGCCTGCTTGGGGCATCAGGCAGCTTATGGCGAAAAACCAACCTACATTCTCTTGCACGGCCTGCGGCGCGGTCCATAACAAATGGTCCGGGCGCTGCGATGCGTGCGGCGCATGGAACACCATACAGGAGGATGAGGGTCTAAGCGCCGGCCCGGCCGCCGCGACGCTGGGCGCGAAACGCGGCACCGGCATGACGCTCACCGATCTGTTGGCCAAGGAGGCGCCGCCCCCGCGCACATCCTCGGGGCTGGACGAATTGGACCGCGTACTGGGCGGCGGGCTGGTCCCGGCGTGGGCCATCCTTGTCGGCGGGGGGCGGGGTAGCCGCCAATCGGAGGTGGGGGTGGGGGGGGGGGGCGGGGTCGCGGGGG
>JBLWYG010000070.1:0-10621 GCA_048267045.1 Roseovarius sp.
GCCGATCGGCTTCATGCTGATGCTCTTGCACGCGCCGGTAGCCACCTATCATATCGGCTGGAGCGGTCCGCGCGGCCGGGCGCTGCACGCACATAACCTGATTCTGTGGCGCGCCTCTCAGGAACTGGCCGCACGCGGCTATACGCGTCTGGATCTGGGGCGCACCGACACCGCTCGCACTCCGGGCATCGCGCGCTTCAAAATGGGCGCGGGCGCGGCCCCGCGCACGGTGGGACCGACGACGCTTTGCCTGTGACATCCGCCCGGCTTCCCGCGCCCAATCCCGCCTGCGGGGCCATTTGCCTCTGGTAAAATCTGCGCGTAGCCTATAGGGCGCCAGAAAAACCCCAAGGAATGACCCGAATGGACCTTCGCAATATCGCGATCATCGCCCACGTTGACCACGGCAAGACGACGCTGGTGGACGAGCTACTGAAGCAATCGGGCGCTTTCCGCGCCAATCAGGCCGTGGACGAGCGTGCGATGGACAGCAACGATCTGGAGCGCGAGCGCGGCATCACCATCTTTGCCAAGCCGACTTCGGTCGAGTGGAAGGGCAAACGCATCAACATCGTCGACACTCCGGGCCACGCCGATTTCGGCGGCGAGGTGGAGCGTATCCTGAGCATGGTCGACGGTGTCGTATTGCTGGTCGATGCTGCCGAAGGCCCAATGCCGCAGACAAAATTCGTGACATCCAAGGCACTTGCCCTCGGCCTGCGTCCCATCGTGGTGCTGAACAAGGTCGACAAGGCCGACGCCGAACCCGACCGCGCCCTGAACGAATGTTTCGATCTGTTCGCCAGCCTTGACGCAGATGACGACCAACTGGATTTCCCGCATATGTATGCCTCCGGTCGCTCGGGCTGGGCCGATCATAAGTTGGACGGCCCTCGCAAGGATCTGAGCGCGCTCTATCAATTGATCGTGGACCACGTCCCTGCCCCCAAACAGGTCAAGCGGCAGGGTGAGGATTTCCGCATGCTGGCCACGACCCTTGGCGCCGATCCCTTTGTAGGCCGGTTGCTGACGGGCCGCGTCGAATCGGGCACGCTCAAGGTCGGCGCGACCGTTCAGGCCCTCAGCCGCATCGGCCAAAAGATCGAACAGTTCCGCGTGACCCGCATCCAGGCGTTCCGTGGCCTCGCCAGCCAGGACATCGAAGAGGCGCAGGCGGGCGACATCGTCAGCCTTGCCGGCATGTCCAAGGCCACCGTCGCCGACACGATCTGCGCGCTGGCGGTGGACACCCCGCTGGAGGCGCGTCCGATCGACCCGCCCACGATCACCGTCACCTTCGGCATCAACGACAGCCCGCTGGCGGGCCGCGACGGCAAGAAGGTCCAAAGCCGCGTCATCCGCGACCGCCTGATGAAGGAAGCCGAATCGAACGTCGCCATCAAGGTGACGGACACCCCCGGCGGCGAGGCGTTCGAAGTTGCCGGCCGCGGCGAATTGCAGATGGGCGTGTTGATCGAGAACATGCGCCGCGAAGGATTCGAACTGAGCATCAGCCGCCCCCAGGTCGTCATGCGCGAAGGCGAGAATGGCGAGCGCCTAGAGCCGATCGAAGAAATCACCGTCGACGTAGACGATGAATATTCCGGCGTCGTGATCGAGAAGCTGACCGGCACCCGCAAGGGCGAGATGACCGAAATGAAGCCCGCCGGCGCGGGCAAGACACGCATCATCGCGCATATCCCCTCGCGCGGTTTGATCGGCTATCACGGCGAATTCCTGACCGACACGCGGGGAACCGGCGTCCTGAACCGCGTCTTTCACAGCTGGGCACCCTACAAGGGAGCGATTCCGGGCCGCCGCGCGGGTGTCCTGATCTCGATGGAAAACGGCGAATCGGTCGCCTATGCCCTTTGGAACCTGGAGGATCGCGGACGCATGTTCATCGGCCCGCAGGCCAAGATCTATACCGGAATGATCATCGGCGAACATAGCCGCGAGAACGATCTGGAAGTGAACCCGCTCAAGGGCAAAAAGCTGACCAACGTGCGCGCCTCGGGGACCGACGAAGCGGTACGCCTGACCACACCCATCGAGATGAGCCTGGAGCAGGCCATTGCCTATATCGACGACGATGAGCTGGTAGAGGTCACGCCGAACTCCATCCGCCTACGCAAGAGGCATCTTGACCCGCATGAGCGGAAAAAGGCATCCAAATCCGCCTGATTTCAATGCGCTAGACGTTCGCCTTAAAGTTACACCATAGCGATGTCCGAGGTTGTTCCTCGGGCATCGTTTACATTGAGGGAGCCTCTTGGCGCATGTTTTCGCGCCACCTCCTGTATTGAAAAAGAGCACCCTCAGCTGGCGTGGGACCGACAAGGCAGGCCGGTTTTTCCGATATCGTCTCTCACCGGCACCCAAGCCGCGTCACCGGGACCGTGTCTCGAGAACACCAACGCAACGTTGCTAAGTCGCAGGAAAGTCTGGCTCAGTATCAGATCCGGCCACCTGCCTGCATATCACTCGGTGGTTTCGACGATCAGCAGTTCGCGCTCGGACGCGCCTCGTGCATGGTTCAACGCCTCCTGGTATTCCGGCGAATGATAGCAAGTCTCCGCAGCTTCGACACTGTCGAACCGCGCGACCACATTGCGTGGGCGTTCACGACCCTCCAACTGTACGAACCGGCCACCGCGGGCAATAAATTTACCGCCATGCTTGGCAATGGCCGGGCCGGCCAGCGCGGCGTATCTACCGTAGGCGTCCTCGTCGGTGACGGTGACATGTGCGATCCAGAGTGCGGGCATAATATTTATCCTTTCAACACGTTTCTTGCGGCGTCGATAGCTGCCTCGGCATTGGACGCATCTGCGCCGCCGCCCTGGGCCATGTCCGGGCGTCCGCCACCGCCCTTGCCACCCAACTGCGCGACTGCCGCGCGCACCAGATCGACCGCCGAGATATCGCCGGTCTTGTCGTCCGTCACGCCAGCGGCCACAGCCGCCTTGCCGCCGGTGTCGGCGATCAGAACGACGGCGCCGCTGCCGATGCGCGCCTTGTGCTCGTCGACAAGGCCGGGCAGATCCTTTCCGGACACGCCATTCAACACCTGCGCAAAAAACCGCGTTCCGCCGATCTCTTCAATCTCGGCGGCATCGTTCTGCCCCACGCCGCCAGACATCGCCAATTCGCGCCGCAATTGCGCCAGCTCATTCACCAGCGTACGACGTTCGTCCAACAGGGCGCGCACACGCATCTGCACGTCGTCAGGGCGCACCTTCAGCGCGCCCGCGATTTCGGTCAGGGCTTTGGAATGGCCGCCCAGATGACGTAGCGCGGCCTCGCCG
Organism: Roseovarius sp.; assembly: GCA_048267045.1. GTDB lineage: Bacteria > Pseudomonadota > Alphaproteobacteria > Rhodobacterales > Rhodobacteraceae > Roseovarius. Next base: position 3,309 of record JBLWYG010000070.1, read on the forward strand.
GTCAGTGCCTCGATTCGCCGGACCCCAGCGCTGGAGGCAGCGTCGCCCAGCAGCACGAAAAGGCCGATATCGCCGGTGCCGGAGACATGGGTGCCGCCGCACAGTTCGATCGAATAGGTGCGTTTGTCCGTCCCCTTTCCCGAGTTGTCCTGACGGCCCATCGACACAACGCGCACTTCGTCGCCATATTTTTCGCCAAACAGCGCCTGTGCCCCCAGATCGCGCGCCTCGTCGGGCGTCATGATGCGCGTCTCCACCGGGGCATTCTGACGGATGTAGGCATTCACATCCGACTCGACGCGCGCCAATTCGTCCGCCGTCAGCGCCTTGTTATGGCTGAAGTCAAAACGCAGGCGATCATCCGCATTCAGGCTGCCGCGCTGCGCCACATGATCCCCCAGCGCCTCGCGCAGGGCTTCGTGCAGAAGATGCGTGGCTGAGTGGTTCGCGCGGATTGCGCTGCGCCGGAAGTGGTCGACGGCCATCTGGACGGCAGCACCTTTGGTCAGCGTTCCCTTGGTCACTTCGGCAAAATGGATGAATACGCCCGCCACCTTGCGCGTGTCGGTGATGCGCGCCGTGCCGCCCTCGCATGTCAGCGTTCCGCTATCACCCACCTGCCCGCCGGATTCGGCGTAAAAGGGCGTCTGGTTCAGCACGATCTGGACGCTCTCGCCCGCATTGGCGCTGTCTGTTCTGACCCCGTCCCGCACCAGCGCGACGATCTGCGCCTCGGCGACCTCGGTGTCGTAGCCCAGAAAATCAGTAACGCCGCTGGTCTCGGCGATATCGTACCAGACATCGGCATCGGCTGCCTCGCCGCTGCCGGACCATGCCGCGCGCGCCTTGGCCTTCTGTTCGGCCATGGCCACATCGAAACCGGCAGTGTCGACTCCGCGGCCCTTTTCACGCAAGGCATCCTGCGTGAGGTCCAGCGGAAATCCGAACGTGTCGTAAAGCTTGAACGCCGTTTGCCCAGGCAGGTCTGCCCCCTCGTCCAGGTCCATCAACGCCTCATCAAGCAGGCCAAGCCCGCGCTCCAGCGTCTGCTTGAAACGGGTCTCTTCCAGCCGCAGCGTTTCCTCGATCATGGCCTGCGCGCGGCCCAGTTCGGGGAACGCCTGGCCCATCTGCGCGACCAGCGACGGCACGAGGCGGTACATCACCGGATCCTTGGCGCCCAGCAGATGCGCGTGCCGCATCGCGCGCCGCATGATCCGGCGCAGCACATATCCGCGTCCCTCGTTCGAGGGCATGACGCCATCTGACATCAGAAAGGAGGTCGAGCGCAGGTGATCCGCAATGACGCGGTGGTGCACGTTACCCGGCCCGTCCGCATCGGTGCTGGTGGCATGTGCGCTGGCCTCGATCAGCGCGCGCATCACGTCGGTGTCGTAATTGTCATGCTTGCCTTGCAGCAGCGCGCCGATCCGCTCCAGCCCCATGCCGGTGTCGATCGACTGCATGTCCAGATCGCGCTGCGTGCCGTCCTCGAACCGCTCGTTCTGCATGAAAACGAGGTTCCATATCTCGATGAAGCGGTCACCATCCTCCTCGGCGCTGCCCGGAGGGCCGCCCCAGATCTCGGGGCCGTGATCGTAGAAAATTTCGGAGCACGGCCCGCAGGGCCCGGTGGCGCCCATCGACCAGAAATTGTCATCGGTGGCGATGCGAATGATCCTCTCATCCGGCAGGCCGGCCACCTTTTTCCAGATGTTAGCGGCCTCATCGTCGGTATGGTAGACGGTGACCAGCAGTTTGGACTTGTCCAGTCCGAAATCGCGCGTCAACAACTCCCAGGCAAAGCGGATCGCCTCATCCTTGAAGTAGTCGCCAAAGCTGAAATTGCCCATCATCTCGAAAAACGTGTGGTGGCGCGCCGTGTATCCCACGTTATCCAGGTCGTTATGCTTACCCCCCGCCCGCACGCATTTCTGGCTGGACGTGGCGCGCACATAGTCGCGTTTTTCAAGGCCGGTAAAGAGGTTTTTGAACTGGACCATGCCCGAATTGGTGAACATCAACGTCGGATCGTTGCGCGGCACCAGGGGCGAGCTTTCGACGACGCGGTGATCATTGCGGTCAAAATAGCTCAGAAAGGTCGAGCGGATGTCGTTCAGCGTCGCCATATTGGGGTCTCTTTTCGCGGGATTTTCAGGATACTCGGGCTTTCCTTGATTATCCCCCCCCGCCGCGCCTGTCCACCGCAAGAAAAAGGCCCGACGCGCATCGCGGCCGGGCCCTGGATCATCGGTAGGTTGTCAAAGGCGCAGGCTTATGCCTCCATCAGGTCATCATCGCCGCCGCTGCTGTCCTCGGGACCGATGGCGTCGAAGTCCAGCCCGTGCGCCGCACGGATTTTGTCTTCGATCTCCAGCGCCATGTGGCTGTTTTCCTTCAGATAGGTCTTGGCATTTTCACGCCCCTGCCCGATCCGTTCGTCGCCATAGCTGAACCAGCTGCCGGATTTCTCGACCACGCCGGCCTTGACGCCCAGGTCCAGAATCTCGCCCATCTTCGAGATGCCTTCGCCATACATGATGTCGAATTCAACCTGCTTGAAGGGCGGCGCGACCTTGTTCTTGACCACCTTGACGCGGGTGGCGTTGCCGACCACCTCGTCGCGGTCCTTCAGCGCGCCGATGCGGCGGATGTCCAGACGGACCGAGCTGTAGAATTTCAGCGCGTTGCCGCCCGTCGTCGTCTCGGGCGAGCCAAACATGACGCCGATCTTCATGCGGATCTGGTTGATGAAGATCACCGTGCATTTCGTGCGGCTGATCGAGCCGGTCAGCTTGCGCATGGCCTGGCTCATCAGGCGGGCGTGCACGCCGACGCTGCTGTCGCCCATGTCGCCCTCAAGTTCGGATTTTGGCGTGAGGGCCGCGACCGAATCGACGACGATCATGCTGACCGCACCGGAACGCACCAGCGTATCGACGATTTCCAGCGCCTGCTCGCCCGTGTCAGGCTGCGAGATCAGAAGCTCGTCCAGATCCACGCCCAGCTTGCGCGCATATTGCGGGTCCAGCGCGTGTTCGGCATCGACAAAGGCGCAAACGCCGCCCTTTTTCTGTTCTTCCGCGACGCAATGCAGCGTCAGCGTGGTCTTGCCCGAGGATTCGGGGCCGTAAATCTCGACAACGCGGCCCTTCGGAATGCCACCGATGCCAAGGGCGATATCGAGACCCAGCGATCCGGTCGAGGTCGACTCGATATCCTGAATCGGGTTGTCGCCCAGCTTCATGATCGAACCCTTGCCGAACTGCCGTTCGATCTGCGCAAGCGCGCTGTCGAGGGCCTTCTGCTTGTCTGCGCTTTTCTTGTTGTCCATGCTCAAAAGATCTGCCGTTGCCATTGCCGTTACCGTCCTTATTCCACACCCTGCCGCTTGCGGCAATTGTTGCGTTTGTTCTTGCCTTGTTCCCACTATACATGAACACAAAGCGAGAACATTTCAAGAAAATTGTTCTGATCTTCACTTTTACGCAGAAGTGTTAAAGAAGTGTTACGCACATTCCGGCGCAGGCGGAGCGAGACATGTTGGTTTTTTCCAAACATAAACTGGTATTTCTGTCGATCCCCAAGACCGGCACGACCGCTTGGCAGGCCGCGCTTGCGCCGTTTGCCTCCATGATCGTGAGCGACCCGCCCGAGCTGAAACACGCGCCGGTTTTCCGCTACAACCGGTTTTTCCGCCCGGCACTGGAGAAATTCATCGGCGAGGATTTGCACGTCATTGCCGTTATGCGTGATCCGATCGCCTGGCTGGGCAGCTGGTATCGCTACCGCCAGCGCCCCTTTCTGGAGGGCAAGCCGACCAGCACGGTAGGGCTCAGCTTTGACGCGTTCGTGCAGGATTATCTGCAGGGCAAGCAGCCGCCACATGCCAATGTCGGCTCGCAATCGAAATTTCTGGAGCCGCAGCGCAACGGGACGGCGGCGACACATCTGTTCCGCTACGAGGATCAACCGGGATTGGAGCGCTATCTGGAGGCACGCCTGAGCGTCGCAGTAGAGGCCGCCCGGATCAACACCTCGCCCGCCGCCCCCCTACCGCTGAGCAGCGAGACAGAAGCGCACCTGCGCCGCAAATATGCGCCGGATTTCCGGCTCTATGCCAGTATAGACGAGCACGGCAACTACACGCCCGAGCCGGTTCCGTCACCGCTTGCGTAGGAGCGGCCACGGCAACAGCGCAGTATCACCCGTGTCAAACTATGGGCCCGTTATGCAATTATCCAATTCATCTCTGCGGCATGATAGACAGCAACGAGTGGGGGCACGATCAGCCCTGCCACGTCGTATGCCTTTGACCTTCGGAGCGACGCCATGACCCAGTTCCCCTCAGCAGATGAATTCACCGCCATCCGGCGCGGCTATGATCCCGACGCCAGCCGGTCCCTGTCGCTGCGCAGCGATGCCTATACCGAGGTCAAATGGTTCGACGCCGATCTGCGCGCCATCATGGCAAAGCATTGGCAATGGGTCTGCCATGTCGAAAAGCTGCGCGAACCGGGCAGCTATCTGGCATTGCAGGTCGCGGGCCAGCCCGTCGCCATCGTGCGCGACCGCGACGGCCTGTTGCGCGCCTTCTACAACGTCTGCAAACACCGCGCGCATGAATTGCTCAGCGGCGAGGGCGTGGCCAGCCGCATCATGTGCCCCTATCACGCGTGGGTCTACAAGCTGGATGGCCAGCTCGTCCGCGCGCCCGAGACGGAGCATCTGGAGGATTTCACCCCTTCCGAGATCTGTCTCGATGAAGTCCAGGTCGAGGAATTCTGCGGCTTCATCTATGTCAATCTGGACCCGCATGCCAAATCGCTGGCCGAGCAGACCGGCAATCTGGAGACCGAGATCCGCCACTGGGCGCCCGATATCGAGAACCTTACATTCGGTCGCCGCCTGACCTATGACATCAAGTCGAACTGGAAAAATGTCGTCGACAACTTCCTTGAATGTTACCACTGCCCCACCGCGCACAAGGATTTCTGCGATCTGGTCGACATGGACACCTACAAGGTCACGACCTACGGCATCTATTCCAGCCATATAGCCGAGGCCGGCACATCGCCGAACAGCGCCTACGACGTATCCAACGCCACGGTAAAAACCCACGCCGTCTGGTGGCTGTGGCCGACGACCTGCCTGATGCGCTACCCGGGCCGCTCCAGCATGATCGTGCTGAACGTGATTCCCATGGGGCCTGACCGCACGCTGGAAACCTATGATTTCTACCTTGAAACACCCGATCCTGACCCGATGGAAATAGACGCGATGCGCTATATCGACGAGGTGCTGCAACCCGAGGATATCGGTCTGGTGGAAAGCGTTCAGCGCGGCATGAGCACGCCCGCCTTCACTCAGGGGCGCATCGTCAACGACCCCTCAGGCTCGGGCAAATCCGAACATGCGGTGCATCATTTCCACGGGCTGGTGCTGGACGCCTACGCCAAGGCCACCGAGGAAACCGCATGACGCTGCAAGGCAAGACCGCCCTCGTCACCGGCGGGCGCGGCGGGATCGGCCGCGCCATCTGCGCGCGGTTTCTGGCCGAAGGCGCGCGCGTCTATGCGGCCGATCTCAGCGAGGGCGGATCGCTGGACCAGCCCGGCGGCGACGCTGAATTTGTCCGGCTGGATGTGAGCCGCGAAGATCAGGTGCGCGCGGCGATGGACCGTATCGCAGATGAGGCAGCCAAGCTGGACATTCTGGTGAACGCCGCCGGCATCGAGATCGAGAAAACGATTGAGGATACCACGCTCGACGAATGGAACCGCAGCTTTGCCGTCAACGTCACCGGCACGTTTCTGACCTCGAAATACGCCCTCCCTCTGATGCGCAAGGCAGCGACAAACGGCACCACCGCATCGCTGATCAATTTCGGCTCCTATGACGGATTCATCGCAGATCCCGGCCTTGCCGCCTACTGCGCGACCAAGGGCGCGGTGCATGCGCTGACCCGTGCCATGGCCTGCGATCACGGCCCCGAGGGCATCCGCGTTAATGCGATCTGCCCCGGCTATATCGACACGCCAATGCTGCAAAGCTTCTTTGCCGGTGACGGCTCGGGCGGGGGCGGCAAGGATATCGGCGAACTGCAACAGGCCGTGCGCGACGTACACCCCATGCGCAGCTACGGCACGCCGGACGATATCGCCAATCTGGTCAACTGGCTGGCCAGCGACGAGGCGCGCTATGCGTCCGGGCAGCTTTGGGTTCTGGATGGCGGCCTCAGCGCGCAAGTCCAGCAGATGAAGCTATGAGCGTCGCGATCGTCACCGGCGCGGGGCGCGGCATCGGCCGCGCCATTGCGCTGCGATTGATGGCCGATGGCTACACCGTGCTTGGCTGCGGGCGCAGCGCGCGTGGCGATGATTTCCCCGAAGGCGCGGAATGGGTGCAGGCCAGCGTGGCGGAGACATCGGGCGCAGAGCAGATATTGACTGCCGCACTAGCGCTGGGGAGCATTGCGCTACTCGTCAACAATGCCGGCGTGCAGGTGGAAAAAACCACCGCCGACAGCACGGATGCCGACTGGGATCTGGTGATCGGCGCCAATTGCCGGGGCGTGTTCAACATGTGTCGCGCCGTGCTGCCGATGATGGAAAAACTGGGCGGCGTCATCGTCAATATCGGCTCGATCTCGGCCACGGCGGCGGACCCGTCCATGGCGCTTTATAATGCCTCGAAGGCGTTCGTGCATGGCCTCACGCGGTCAATCGCCGTCGATCACGGGCCAAAGGTGCGCTGCAACGCCATCGCGCCCGGTTGGATCCTGACGGAAATGGCCGATGACGCTTTTGCGCTGGCAAATGACCCCGAGGCCGCCAAGCGCGACGCGCTCGCCCGCCACCCCGTGGGCCGCATGGGCACGCCCGAAGATATCGCGAACATGGTGTCGTGGCTCGCCTCGGATCAGGCGGCCTATGTCAGCGGCGCCACCTTCACCGTGGATGGCGGGATGACCGCCGCCTCCCCCCTCAATCCGGGATTCTTTTGATGGATCATGCACATACCGCCTGCCTTGGCGCTGGCGTCATCGGCGCCAGCTGGGCGGCGCTGTTTCTGGCCTCTGGCCGTTCGGGCGCCATTTACGACCCCCCGCCCCAGGCCGGGGCGCAGACCCGCGCCTATGTCGAAACCCCATGGCCCCCCCTGGCCCCGCCGGGCCGGGGTGCGCCCTGCGGTGTCGCCAGAGGCGCGGGTCTGCGCCTCGGGCTCGGGCGGGGGGTCGTAAATGGCGACCGAACGTCCAGAGGCCAGAAACAGCGCCGCCCAGCTGGCGCCGATGACGCCAGCGCCAAGGC
>JBLWYG010000071.1:0-10214 GCA_048267045.1 Roseovarius sp.
CGACGCCGTCAATTCCATCGCCGCAGATCTGAACCGCACGGTCGAGTGGCGCGAAGACACGCTGGATGGCATGCTGGACGCAGTCGAGAGCGGGCAGGTGGATGCCGCCGCCGCCGCCATTTCGATCACGCCCGCGCGCGAGGCCGGGCTGGATTTCACTTTTCCCTACTATACCACCGGCCTTGGCATCGCCGTCGACCCGGAGGCAGGCGGCGGCTGGTTTCAGGTGGTGCGCAATCTGTTCACATGGCAATTCGCGGTCGTCATCGCCACGCTGTCGGGCGTGCTGCTGATCGCCGGTGCCGCCGTCTGGGCGTTCGAGCGCGGCCATAATGATGAATTCCCCAAGGATCCTGTTCGCGGTCTGGGCGACGGGTTCTGGTGGGCCGCTGTCACGCTGACCACCGTCGGCTATGGCGACAAGGCGCCTCAAACGCTGGGTGGGCGCATCGTCGGCCTGATCTGGATGCTGACGGCACTGCTGATCGTCGCCAGCTTTACCGCCGCCATCGCGGCGTCCCTGACGGTCGGGAGCCTCGGCACCCCGATCCAGAGTGTCGCGGACCTGAAGGATTATCGCATCGGCGTGGTGCAGGGCACCACGGGGGCCGATGAAATGGCCAATCGCGGCCTGCGCATCGCGCATTTCGATCAGCTTTCAGATGGGTTCGACGCGCTGCTGGACGGCAAGATCGGCGCCTTTGTCTATGACAAGCCGCTGATGCAATACGTCGCGATGCAGGACTATGAGGGCATCGTGCGCATCCTCGAAGATACCATCGGGCGTCAGGATTACGGCATCGCCCTGCCTGCGGACTCTGAATTGCGCGAACCGATGAATCGCGCGCTGCTGACCTATCTGGGCAGCGAAGACTGGACGCGCGTGCAAAACAGGTACCTGGGCAATAACTGACCGCCACCCGGCGGCCTATCTGGACAAGACCGGCGCAAGGTGCTTTGGCTCTGCGCAAATACAACCCGAAAGGATGCACGACATGAGCAAGACCGATCTCAAATCCCTGCTCAAGGATCCCGGCCTCTTGGCTGACAAGGCCTATGTAAACGGCGAGTGGGTCAGCGGCGACAAGACGTTCGACGTGAAGAACCCCGCGCGCGGCGACGTGATCGCGCAAGTGGCAGACCTCAGCCGCGATCAGGTGGCAGATGCCATCGCTGCCGCCGAGAAGGCGCAGAAAGAATGGGCCAAGTGGACCGGCAAGGAGCGCGCAGGCGTGATGCGCAAATGGTTCGACCTGATGATGGAGCATCAGGATGATCTGGGCATCATCCTGACTGCCGAGCAGGGCAAGCCGCTGGCCGAGGCCAAGGGCGAAGTCGCTTACGGCGCCTCCTTCATCGAATTCTTCGGCGAAGAGGCCAAGCGCGTATATGGCGAGATCATTCCCGGCCACCAGCGCGACAAGCGCATCAATGTGATCAAGCAGCCCATCGGCGTTGCCGCCTCGATCACGCCGTGGAACTTTCCCAACGCGATGATCACCCGCAAGGCCGCCCCGGCGCTGGCCGCAGGCTGCGCCTTCGTCGGCCGCCCCGCGGCTGAAACCCCGCTATCCGCCACTGCCATGGGCGTTCTGGCCGAGCGCGCGGGCATCCCCGCCGGCGTGTTCAATATCGTGACATCCTCGCGCTCGTCCGAGGTCGGCAAGGAGTTCTGCGAGAACCCCGCCGTGCGCAAGCTGACCTTCACGGGCAGCACCGAAGTGGGTCGCATCCTGCTGAAACAGGCTGCCGATCAGGTCATGAAATGCTCGATGGAGCTGGGCGGCAACGCACCCTTCATCGTGTTCGACGACGCCGATCTGGATGCCGCCGTCGATGGCGCCATCATGTGCAAGTTCCGCAACAACGGCCAGACCTGCGTCTGTGCCAACCGGATCTATGTGCAGGCGGGCGTCTATGATGCCTTCGCGGAAAAGCTGAAGGCCGCAGTCGAAAAGCTGAAGATGGGTGATGGTCTGGAAGACGGCGTCACCCTCGGCCCGCTCATCAACGCCGACGCGATCACCAAGGTGCAGGAACACGTCGCCGACGCCAAATCCAAGGGCGGCAAAGTCATCCTGGGCGGCGGCGAGCCAGCCCAGCGCGAGGGGCATTTCCTGCCCCCCACCATCATCACCGGCGCCACGCAGGACATGCAGTTCGCCACGGACGAGACATTCGGCCCGCTTGCGCCGCTGTTCAAGTTCGATGATGTGGATGACGTGATCGCGATGGCCAACGACACGATCTTCGGCCTTGCCAGCTATTTCTACGCCAAGGACCTGTCCCGCGTCTACAAGGTGGCCGAGGCGCTGGAATATGGCATCGTCGGCGTTAACACCGGCATCATCTCGACCGAGGTGGCCCCGTTCGGGGGCGTCAAGCAGTCCGGCCTTGGCCGCGAGGGCAGCCACCACGGCATCGAAGATTATCTGGAAATGAAATACATCTGCATGGCAGTCTGAGCCGCAACCTGCTGATGCAGCAAAACACGCCCCGCCGGATATCCGGCGGGGCGCTTGCGTCTTAGTTGACCGCTTTGGCGTCAACGACATCCTTGTCGCTGGCCTTGCGGCTTTCAATCGCGATGCGGCGAGGCTTGAGCGCCTCGGGCACTTCGCGCACCAGATCAATGTGCAGCATGCCGTCGGCATGGCTTGCGCCAGTCACGCGCACATGGTCGGCCAGCTGAAAGCGCCGCTCGAACGCGCGGGTCGCGATACCGCGATGCAGATATGTGCGCTCTTCGCCGTCGTCTGCCTTTCGGGCAGAAACGATCAATGCGCCCTCGCGCAGCTCGACCGACAGATCGGCCTCGGCAAAGCCGGCAACAGCGATCGAAATACGCCAGCCGTCATCAGAGAGCTTTTCGATGTTATAGGGGGGATATGTCGGCTGGGCGACATCGCTGGTCAGGACACGGTCCATCATGTCCGCGATCTGGTCAAAGCCGACAGTGGCCCGATAAAGCGGGGCCAAATCAAAGTTTCGCATGGGTCATCCTCCATTGAGCGATAACGATATGTTGTGCCTTCCCTCATGGGACAGGCGGGTGGTTGCACGGACCCTTGCGGCGTCCGGCCTCTAATATCTGGGGAAACAGCACGGCGGTTTCAAGGCCGCGATGCGCCTCAAGGTTTCTGGAATTTGGCGCCGATGCCACCGCCGCCCTGCCCGACCTGCACCCGGCGCGGCGCTGCAGGTACGATGCGAGGCGCGGCGCGCAGCGCTCGCTTCAGATCGTCCACAAGGTCCGGCAATTGCATCCCATAAGCCGCGTCGCCGCCCCCGGACGAGATCAGCGAGACGATACGTGCGTTCCCGCCCGCCGCGCGCACGAAAACCGGCGCCCCGGACGATCCGAAGGTGACGTCACAGTCGAACTTCAACAGACCCTGACCCGCCGCCGTTACCGCGCAGTCGCGTTGCCACGACAGCGCCGCGTCGCGCCCGCGCCCATAGGACAGGACGCTGACATGCATGCCTGCGCGCGCAGCGCCCGCCAATACGAACGGGCTGGCCACCGCTGCCGGAATCGGATCTGCCAGTTTCAGAAGCGCCACATCATGGCGCACCATGTCACCGGTCAAATCAGCACTGGGCGCATAGCCCCGATGCGCCACGATCTGCGCAACACCGCTTTCCGAGATGAACGCGCCATCGCGCAGCCCGGCGCGGAACGTCATCACCTCTGCCGCGATCCGCGCGCCCTCGCCATCATAGACGCAATGCGCCGCCGTCAGCACCAGATCCGGCGCGATCAGCGACCCGGTGCAATAGCCGCCTTCCCCCAACTCCAGGCGGCCGACAGCCTCCCAGCCGAACAGATCGTCGCGGTCCGTCAGACGGATCAACCCGCCGGCAACAACAGGTCCGGCCATCGCCGCACAGAGCAACGCACCAACAAGAGATGCCGCGCGCGCCGTCATGGTTTGGCGAATTTGGCGCCGGTCTGGCGCAACTGGCCGACGGCGGCCATGTTGGGTCCGGTCCCCGCGCGGATCCCCCCGCCTGCGGCCAGCTCGGCCCGCAGAAGCGCCAGCGGCACTTCCAGCTGGGTGCCCAGCGACACCTTCCGGCCCTCGATGTCGGCCTTGGCCGACACCACCGACACGACGCGCGGCACCGCGCCGTCGAACGTAAAGACTGGCGAGCCGGAGCTGCCGTAATCCACGTCACACGACATCACCAGAACCCCCTCCTGATTGGCTATCACATCGCACACCTCCTGCAGCGACGGCGCGTCCGAGCGGTCCCGCGCATAGCTGACGACGCCGACCCGCTGCCCGGTCCGGGGTCGCCTGTCCGTGCCGAAGGGAACAACGCGCGCGTTGCGAATGGGATGTCGCAGCTCCAGCAGGGCGACATCGTTGCGCACGCTTTCGGCAGCCACGTCGCCGCCAAAGACGTAGGATGGATGCACCACCGCGCGCCGAACCCAGCGGTAGGCCGAAGCGCGACCATTGCGCCAACCGGCCAGAAACTCGATCTTCTCATCATTCAGCCGCACGCCTGTCTTCTTGTCAAACAGACAATGCGCCGCCGTCAACACCAGTTCAGGCGCGATCAGCGCCCCGGTGCAAAACCCGCGCCCGGCGAGATCCAGTCGGCCCACAGCCTCCCAGCCGCGCCCGTCATCCCCGGTATCCAGCCGTTTCAGACGCGTATCCTCCGCCTGCGCAGCGGAAATGGTCAACGCGGCCGCCAGGACCACGATCAGATGGCGCAGCATGCATGTCTCCGATGTCCAGAAGGTCGCCAGCACACAGGCTATCGACGCTTTGAGGCGGAATTTAGGCACCCCGGGCCTGTATCCGCGCGCTTGAGGCCCGCACGTTCCAGTACGGGCGGCACCGGTCCGCCGGTCGCCCAGTCCAGCAATTCCACCGTATGCACCACCGGCACATCCGTGCCGCCGCCGATCTGCATCATGCAGCCGATATTGCCAGCCGCGATGATATCGGGTGCGCGCGCCTCCAGCGTCTGCACCTTGCGCTCCTTCAACTGGCGCGAAATCACCGGTTGCATCAGGTTATAGGTCCCCGCCGAGCCGCAGCACAGATGGCTGTCGGCAGGCTCGACCACGTCAAATCCTGCACGCCTCAACAGATCCTTGGGCGCGGCCCGGATCTGCTGGCCATGTTGCAGCGAACAGGCGGCATGATAGGCCACCTTCAGCCCCTTGGGCGCGCCTTCGGGCAGATCCAGCTCGGCCAGCAATTCGGTCACATCCATCGCCCGCGCTGACACACGCTCGGCATCCACCGCCAAGGTATCGCTCCGAAACATATGCCCGTAATCCTTGACCGTCGTGCCGCAGCCCGAGGTGTTGATGACAATGGCATCAAGGCCGCCCTCGTTCATCTCGGCCGTCCACGCGCGGATGTTAACGGCCGCCGCCGAATGGCTTTCGCCGGTCTTGCCCATATGATGCACCAGTGCGCCGCAGCACCCGGCGCCTTCCGCCACCACGACCTCGCATCCCAGCCGCGTCAGCAGGCGGATCGTGGCGTCATTGATATCCGTATTCAGCGCCTTTTGCGCGCAGCCGGTCATCAGCGCCACTCGCTTGCGGCGCGGCACCGCAGGCGCAAAGCTCTGCGGATCGTCGTTGCGGCTGACCGGCGGGATATGCTTTGGCGCCATTTCCAGCATCGCGCGCAGCCGTGCATCCGGCATCAGCCGCGCAAAAGGGCGCGCGGCCTTGGCCCCCAGCAGGGCCAGGCGAAACCGCATCGGATAGGGCAGGATCCGCGCCAGCATCCACCGCAGCGCCCGCTCGCCCAGGGGGCGCTTGTAACGCTCCTCGATATAAGCGCGGGCGTGGTCGACCAGATGCATGTAATGCACCCCCGACGGGCAGGTCGTCATGCAGGCGAGGCATGACAGGCAGCGGTCGATATGCAGCACCGTCTTGGCATCGGGCACGCGGTCATTCTCCAGCATGTCCTTGATCAGGTAGATGCGGCCCCGCGGGCTGTCCAATTCGTCACCGAGCACCTGATACGTCGGGCAGGTCGCGGTACAGAACCCGCAATGAACGCAGGCGCGCAGGATCGCGTTCGATGTTTCCGTATCAGGATCGGCCAACTGCTCGGGCGTGAAATTGGTCTGCATCAGATGGCCCTTTCCGGCGGCGCCATCAGCCCCGCGTTAAAGATCCCGCGCGGATCGAACCGCGCGCGCAAGCCCGCCTCGATCGCCGCAAGGGGCGGCGCCGATTGGGGAAAGACGCCCAGCCGCGACTTGATATCGGGCGCCGCGCGCACCAGCGTTGCATGGCCGTCAAACGCACCCAGAGCCGCGCGCAGGTCCGTGCCCTCCGGCACGCGCAACCAGACCAGACCGCCGCCCCAGTCAAATACCGCATCCGCCCCTGCGACGCGCGCCGCCAGTCCGGGGCCGTCCGACGGCCGGGCAGACACGCGCCACAGGTCGCCGCCACCCTGCAGCGCCGCGACGTCGCGCACATCGCGCCAGATATCGGTGGCATCCGGCAACACCTGCCAGTCGCCAAACTCGGCCAGAACACCGCCAAGCCGTTCGGCTCGGTAAGCGGCGGAGGCCGCGAACCCTTCCAACCGGATCAGCGTGCGCGCCTGCCCTGCAGCCACATGCGCCGCGCCCGACACCTCATAGGGCGAGCCCAGCGCGCGCGATAGCGCCGCCACCGCGCGGTACGGCTCCAGCCCGTCCAGCGCCAGCGTCTGGGCCGCGCGCGCAATCGGCAGCACCTTCAGCGATACCTCGGTCAACACGCCCAATGTGCCGTGACTGCCCGCCATCAGCCGGGCCAGATCATAGCCCGTGACGTTCTTCATCACGCGCCCGCCGTTCTTCATCACGCGCCCCATACCATCAACGAACCGCACGCCCAGCAGGAAATCGCGGCACGCCCCGACCGAAATGCGCCGCGGTCCCGAGACATTGGCGGCCACTATACCGCCGATAGTGGGCGTCCCCTCACTGCCCAGCAGCAAGCGATGATCCATCGGCTCAAACGGCAGGGCCTGCCCCTCGCGTGCCAGCAGCGCCTCGACCTCGGCCAGCGGCGTGCCCGCACGCACCACCAGCGTCAGCGCACCGGGCTCGTACAGCGTCACACCGCTCAGCCCGGCGGTCGACAATACGTCGCCTTGCGCCGCGCCATAGCTGCGCGTGCCGCCGCCGACGATCCGCAACGGACCGGCGGCCCCGGCCACAATCTGCGCAAGCTCCTGTTCCGTGTCCGGACGCATCACTTTCTTCTTGCCTTAAATATCCAAAAACGCCCGCCACCAGCGCAGATTTCCGCCCTCATTGCGCCGCCATCCGCCGCGCGGCACTTTGCGCCAGCGGGAACACCTTGGCAGGATTCAGCAGCCAGCGTGGGTCGAACACATCCTTGACGGCCATCTGTATGTCCAGATCCTCGGGCGCGAACTGGTAGTCCATCAGATCGCGCTTCTCGATGCCCACACCATGCTCGCCGGTCAGGCAACCGCCCACCTCGACACAGAGTTTCAGGATTTCGGCCCCCAGCGCCTCGCATTTCTCCTGCTGCCCCGGTGTGTTGGCATCATAGATGATCAGCGGATGCATATTGCCATCGCCGGCATGAAAGACATTGCCGACCTGAAGACCGAACTCTTCGCTCATCTCGCCAATCCGGCGCAGAACCAAGGGCAACTGGCTGACCGGGATCGTCCCGTCCAGACACATGTAATCGCCCATCTGCCCCATCGCGCCAAAAGCGGATTTGCGGCCCAGCCAAATGCGTGCAGACTCCTCGGCCGACGCGCTTTCGCGCAATTCGACCGGGTTGTGACGCCGCGCGATCTCCAGAATGATTGCAAGCTGTTCGTCGATCTCGGCCGGGCTGCCCTCTACCTCAACGATCAGCAGCGCCTCGCAATCGGGGTATCCGGCATGGGCGAACGCCTCGGTCGCGCGGATGCAGGGACGGTCCATGAATTCGATGGCCACCGGCAGAACGCCCGCCTTGATGATGTCCGAGACGCACGCGCCCGCCACCTCGCTGCTGTCATATCCGATCAGCACCGGGCGGGCGCCCTCGGGCTTGGGCAGAATGCGCAAGGTTGCCTCGGTCACGACGCCCAGCTGCCCCTCGCTGCCGCAGATCAGCGCCAGCAGGTCCAGCCCGCCAGCGTCCAAGTGCGCGCCGCCGATCTCGTGAATGGTGCCGTCCATCGTGACTAGTGTCACGCCCAGCAGATTGTTCGTGGTCACGCCGTATTTCAGGCAATGCGCGCCGCCCGAATTCATCGCGATATTGCCCGCGATGGCGCAGGCCAACTGGCTGCTGGGGTCGGGCGCGTAGAAGAATCCGTCCGCCTCGACCGCGCCGGTGACACTCAGGTTCGTGCGGCCCGATCCGACGCGGATGGTGCGGTTGGGCAGGTCTGTCTCCAGCACCGCATTCAGGCGCGCGACGCCCAGCACAACGCTGTCAGCAGTCGGCAGCGATCCACCGGCCAGCGACGTCCCCGCCCCGCGCGGCACCACCGGCACGTCCATCTCGCTGCACAGACGCAGCACCGTCGCCACCTCTTCGGTGGTGCGCGGCAGCGCAACAGCCAGCGGCGGGCAGCGGTAGGCGCTGAGCGCATCACATTCGTAGGCGCGCGTCTCGGCCTCATCGGAAATGATCGTGCCGGGCGGCAGCGCCGCCGTCAGGCGCGCCACGATCTGCGGCTTGCGCGCGACGATTTCGACGTCGGGTGCTGGCATCTCCATCAGGTGATCCTCCTGAGTTGAAAGGTAGGCAAGCCCGGCCCCCAAGGCAAGCCATTGCAGCCCCTATCGCCGCCCCTCACGCAGCCAGGCGCCCGTCACCAATGCCGCGATCAGCGTCAGCACCAGCCACGCGGGCAGCAAGGCAGTTTGCGTCACGCTTTGCGTCACATAGGCGCCGCGCGGCGTTATCCCCAGCCAGCCGCGCCCGGCGGCAGGGCGCCCCTCGCGCACGGCACGGATAGCGGGCACGCCGTCCTCGATGGCGCGGATACCGCCATTCGCGTCCGCGATCAGCGGCGCCAGCGCATCGCCGCTGGCGATGGTCTGCTCGAACTCGACCGGTGCGGCGGGGCCAAGGCCGATCACAGCGCTCTGATCGCCGCTTGTCAGCCGGTAAAGCCCGATCTGCGGGCCGTCATACTGCGCCTCGAAACGGCCCGGCGCGACCTCCTCCAACGGCAATGTCACCTCGCTGCTGTCCGGCGCTGTGACGGTGACGTCGCCAGCACCTTCCTCCAGCGTCCGGCGGATGATGCGCATGCGCTGGCCTGTCGCCTCGGCCCACAGCGCCTCTTCCTCCAGCTCCGGCTCTTTCATCATCCAGTGGGCAAGGCGGCGCAGCAGCTCCAGCTGCGGCCCGCCGCCCTCATAGCCGCGATTCCACAGCCACGCGTGATCCGACGCCAGCAGGGACACCCGCCCTTCCCCGACCCGGGTCAGTATCAGCAGCGGGCGATCCCCGGCGCCCGACATCAGCACGTCACCCTGGGGCGCATCCACCTCGACCTGGCGCAGCCAGCGGCCCCATGGGCCGTCATGCATCGCCTCCAGCCCGGCCGTCACAGGGTGCTTGTCCCCCAGATCGGTTACGGCCGGACGATACGCCTGATCGACCACGCCCGCGGTCGGGCGCGCGGGCACGATCGCCTCCAGAGGCGAGCGATAAATGCTGTTGGCCCCGGCGAAATCAGGCCCGGCAGCGAACAGCACTGCGCCGCCCTTCTGCACATAATCCACCACGTTTTCCAGGTAGAGGCCGGGCAGGATACCGCGCCGTTTATAACGGTCAAAGATGATCAGGTCGAAATCGTCGATCTTCTCCAGAAAAAGCTCGCGCGTGGGGAAAGCGATCAGGCTCAATTCGTCCACCGGAACGCCATCCTGCTTGTCGGGCGGGCGCAGGATGGTGAAATGGACCAGATCGACGGAGCTGTCCGATTTCAACAGATTACGCCATGTGCGCCCGCCAGCATGCGGCTCGCCGGACACGAGCAGCACGCGCAGCCGGTCGCGCACACCGTTGATCTGCACCAGCGCGCTGTTGTTGCGCGCCGTCAGCTCGCCCTCCCCCTCGGGGGTGGCGAACTCCAGCACGTTGCGCCCACCATGCGGCAGCGCCAGCGGCAGTTCGATGGAGCGCCCGACCGGCACGGTAAAGCGCTGCGGCGGCTCGCCGTCGATGGATATATCGAGCGGTA
>JBLWYG010000072.1:0-9964 GCA_048267045.1 Roseovarius sp.
CGCCCGCTGCCGGTGGCACTCGCCTCGTTCGCTGACGGGTTCTGTGTGTCGAATGTCACCCGTGACTGGGCACCCGTGGCGCCGAGCGCTGTAAACGCGCGGGTGTCCTGTTCGACCAGGATGCGGTCGCCGCCGCGCAGCGCAATGTCGAACTCGGGTTGTTTGTACAGATCCTGGAACCAGACCTTGCTGCGTGCGGATCCGCGCAGGACGGTGATCTGGGCCACCTCGGCAGGGATGACGATGCCGCCTGCCGCCGACAGCATCGCCGACAGGGGGCGCGCCGGCCGTTCGATCGGATAGACGCCCTGCGCACCGACCGAGCCGATCAGTGATACGGTCGCGCCATCGCCGGCCAGGCGACGGACCTGCACTTGCGGGTCGGGGGTTTGTTCGTCCAGCTTTGACGTGATGATGCGGCGGATCGCCTCCGGCGTGTTGCCGGCGGCACGGATCCGGCCAGCGTAAGGGACAAAGATGAAGCCGCTGCCGTCGACCTGAACCTCTTCCAACAGGGTCTGGTTTGTCGTCTGGCCCGCCAGAAGCCCGTCATCGACGTTTTCCCAGATGGTCAGGCCCAACGTATCGCCCGCGCTGATAGTGTCGGATCCAAGCTGGCCTGCATTGCGGAACGCGTCGCTGAATCCGAGAGCGGGCTGCACAGAGGTCGCCCGCGTCACGTGGTCGTTGACCGACACGATGAACGCATCACCCGAGCGTTGTACGGAGCCTGAATAGATCTGGCGTTTATTGGGACCCACCTGCGGCAGCACGCTGCACGATGCCACCAACACGGCAATCGTGGCAAAGGCGACAGATCGCGCGCACCAGCTTCTAGCGATATTCACTGCACGGTCTCCTCGACCCGGATTGCTGCCTCGATCATATTTATATCACCGTCTGGGCGGCGTATATCAAACTTCAGGCTATTCCAATTCCAAAAGAAAATAAAGCGCAGCAGATCTTCTGCCTCATTGTACGACGCGCAACTGTTGCCGTTGCGCCGCGGCGCCTGAAAGCAGCGCGTCATAAGGATCATTCGCGCTCAGCATCATGTCGACCGACTGACGCAGCAACTGTCGTCGCCCTCTGGCGGAATAGAATCCGCCGGGAATCTGACTGGTTTTCAACAGATACCGACGATAATCTGCGTAAGCCCGGCGATCGGGTCGCTCGGCCCCGGCAAAGAAAGCGGCCAGCGGCACGGTCGAGACGAATTCGGGTTTGGCATAGACGGCCGCACCAAATGCCTTGAGCGGAATTCCGCGCCACAGCACCTGCTGTGCGGCCGTGGAATTTACCGTCACGGCGCTGCGCGCTTCATCCAGAAGTTGCGCCAGCTTGCC
The DNA here is from genome assembly GCA_048267045.1 of Roseovarius sp. Classification (GTDB taxonomy): domain Bacteria; phylum Pseudomonadota; class Alphaproteobacteria; order Rhodobacterales; family Rhodobacteraceae; genus Roseovarius. The sequence continues at coordinate 1,347 of JBLWYG010000072.1, forward strand.
GCCGCGAACGTAGTGAACCCGGTCTGCGACACCGTGCGCGCGCGCCAGGCGCCGAAGATCACGTCGCAGAGGCGCGCGGCCATCTTCCAGCGGGTGCGCCTTGAACACAAGATGGTGATGGACCGGAGCACCGCTGGCGAAACCCTGAATAACGGTTTCCAAAAACTCGGCCATGGTGCGGAAGGGCGAGTGCATCTGAAAATTGCTGTCATGCTCCAGTTGCAACAACGCCAAATGGTAGGGAAAGCCCCCTTTGCGGATGCGCCATGTTGCGATACGGCGTTCCACTGCTTGCGCGGGCATTAGCAACAACCGCTTGAGGTACAGCGAAAACTCCTTGCGTACCGTAATGGCACGATGTGTCCTGAAATTACGATAGCGCCAGTTCAGTGCCAGCAGGCAGAAATGATAGAGCGCGCCGTAGAACACATGTTGGCGCATGTCCCCCCAACTGGCGGGCGGCATGGCGCTGTCCAGGTCCGATTGTTCCAGATTGGCACGCATCTGGCCGACCGACATTGCCATGAGCCGCGAATTTCCATTGCTGCCGCCACGCTCATACGTCACCCAGTAGGGCCGCATGTATCCTTCCTCGAACACATGGATCCGCAGGTTGCGGGCGCGCGCCTGCTGGATTGCCTCGGCGTGGAGGGGCCGGGTGTCGCCGTAAAGGACAATATCGGTGACGCCGCGCGCATCCAGCAGATCGACCAAAGTCGAGGGCCACTCTTCCTGTTTACCGAAAAAGGGGACGTAGGTGCCCCGATCACGCCAGAATGCGCTGTCTCCCGCATTGAATCCTGCGCGCCAGACTTCAGCGCCTGCCCGCTGCAGCATCCGCCCCAGCGACGAAAAAAAGGGCCCGTGCGGACCCTGTAGAAAAAGAAAAACGCGTCTGGGGTCGTTTGAAACGTCCATGATCCGGGTGTAGCTGTTCAACGTTAACAGAAAGTAATCGCCGAACGGGGCAAAATAAAGACCAAGATGTTCCATCTGCTTGCCTCACCCCCGCAGGGCAGGTTAGTTGCGGTTGGTCAGCAGAAGAAGGGCGCGCGCATGTTCACAGGCATCATTACCGACCAGGGCGAGATCCGACAGCTAGAGCAATGCGGCGACCTACGCGCGCGTATCGGTTGCAGTTACGATACCGATTCCATCGCGCTTGGCGCTTCGATCGCATGCGACGGTGTCTGCCTGACCGTGGTCGAAACCGGAGCCGATTGGTTTGACGTCGAAATTTCCGCCGAAACCGTCTCCAAGACCAATCTGGACGGGTGGATGGATGGCCGCATCGTCAATCTGGAGCGTGCGTTGAAAGTCGGGGACGAACTGGGCGGGCACATCGTTTCGGGCCATGTAGACGGCGTGGCGGAAATCAAGGCTATGCGCGATGAAGGTGGCAGCACGCGGGTCACGTTGCGCGCGCCAGAGGCGCTTGCACGCTTTATTGCGCCTAAGGGGTCGGTTGCGCTGAACGGTACGTCACTGACGGTGAACGAGGTTCATGGCTGCGAATTTGGCATCAATTTCATACCGCACACAAAGGATGTGACCACGTGGGGCCGCGCGAAGACCGGTGATGCGGTCAATCTGGAAATTGACACGCTCGCTCGCTATGTGGCGCGGCTGCAGGACTTTGGCTGATTCTGGCGCTATCAGTGCTGCGTCCTACGTCGATGCCCGCACCAGCCCGAAGTTAGCTACAGCTATCCCCGAAACGCGCGTGCAAAGAAATCGATCGCCGGCTTTGTGAGATAGGCGATCGCGGGCATGTCCGCGGTGCGGATAAAAGCCTCGACCGGCATGCCAGGCACCAGTGTGACGTCGTCCGGCGGGCGGGCGCGCTGCAGGTCGTTGATGGAAATACGGATGCGGTAATAGCTTGCCTGGGTTGCTTCGTCGCGAAAGGCGTCTGCTGAAATACGCTCGACCTTACCAGTCAATTCCGGCGTGCGCCGTCGATCAAGTGTTGAGAAGCGCAAGACAACCTGCTGGCCGTGATGCAGAAGGTCGATATCGTTGGGGTTGACGCGCGCCGTGATGACAGGCGGGCGATCCTGCGGGATGATATGCATTGCAGGCTCTGCCGCGCGCAGCACAGATCGCGGCGCAAAGACCGCAAGCCCATAAACGACACCTGACACGGGTGCGACAATATCGAGGCGACTGAGCTGTTCCGTCAACGCCGCGCGGTTCTGGCGGAGCTCAAGTTCGCGGTACTGCAGATCCCGCAGCGTTGTTATGGTCTCCTCGCGGTGCTCGGCCGTCAACTTGAGCCGTTCAAATTCGATTTCCGTGATGCGCCCGTCAGCCTGTGCCCGCTGCGCAGCCAGTTCGCCCAAGCTGCCGGTGAGGCGCGCCTCCTCCCTCTTGAGCGCCAGCAGCCGCGACGTTTGTGCCAACCCCTTGTCCAGCAGTATCTGCTGGCTTTCGCGCTCTTCTGCTATGAGATTGACCTGTTCTGACAGTGATTTTTGCTGTGCCATTATCCCACTGATCTGCTCGCCGATCTGTGCGCGGCGCTTCCGGCGTTGGCGGGTTTCGCTGCGGATGGTGTCCGCGCGTGCGGCCAACAGGCGGCGCTGGCCTTCCATCAGGTCGGCGACGTCAGGATCCCGCGCAGCCACCTCCAGCAGGAGTGGATCGAAATCGATGGTGCTGCTGTTATCGCGCTCGGCAGTCAGGCGGCCGCGGCGGGTCATCAACTCGAATAGCTGGGTCTCGATGATTGTCAGCTGCGATTGCAGCAGTGCTGCGTCCAGCCTGATAAGAATATCCCCGGCCGCTACAGTGCTGCCTTCCTCGACCAGTATGGCAGCGACGACCCCGCCATCGGGGTGTTGCACAACTTGCCGGTTCTGATCGACCTCAACCTGACCTCGTGCAATCACGGCCCCGGCAATGTTGGCACAGACAGCCCAGGCGCCAAAGCCGCAGACCAGCAGCGACAGCCCGATCATCCCGACAAGGACCGGCTGACGGGCAGACGACTGGCACGCGTCGCTCATTGCACGCCGCCCGGACCGACGGGCTGGACGATCTGTATCTTGTTCCCGATGACCTTGCGCAGGATTTCGTCCTTGGGGCCAAAGGCACGTACCTCGCCCTGCTCCAGCATCAATAGCATGTCACATTCCTTGATCGCCGCCGGGCGGTGCGCCATGATCAGGACTGACCCGCCATTTGATTTGAAATTGCGGATCGCGCAGTTCACAGCTTCGCTGCCCTCGTTGTCGAGGTTCGAATTCGGCTCGTCCAGCACAAGGATCACAGGGTCGCCGTAGATGGCGCGCGCCAGAGCGACCCGCTGCATCTGCCCGCCAGACAGACGCCCGCATCCCGACGTCACAAGGGTGTCATAGCCCTGTGGCAGTTTCAGGATCATGTCGTGCGCGTCAGCCTGCACTGCTGCGGCCACGACACGCGACGGATCCGGTGTGCCAGAGAGGCGCGCGATGTTTTGGGCGACGGTGCCATCGAACAATTGAACGCGCTGAGGCAGGTATCCGATATGCAGACCCCGTACAGAGGCGTCGAATTGATCCAAGGCTGCGCCGTCCAGCCGAATGACGCCCGCACGAAGTGGCCAGATCCCGGTGATGGCTCGTGCCAAGGTGGATTTTCCGGATCCGGACGCACCGATGACGCCGACGGCCTGGCCCGGCTGCACGGAAAACGTTATCGCCTTGAGCGTTGGCATCGGTTCGCCCGGCGCCAGAACGGTTGCCCTGATCAGGTCCAGCCGCGCTGCGGGCCTTGGCAGGGCCGTGCGCGGCGCCGCGGGCGGCACGTCCTTCAGCACCGTGGCAAGAGCAGCCCAGCCTTGCCGCGCGCGCTGGACCATGGCCCACTGGCCGACCACCTGTTCGATCGGGCTCAACGCACGGCCCAACAGGATCGATCCGGCGATCATCGCCCCGGCCGTCATCTGGTTTTGCAGCACCAGAAAGGCACCCAGGCCCAGCATCGCCGATTGCAGGAACAGACGGAACGCCTTGGCCATTGAGGTGAAGGTTATAGTCAGATCCGAAGCGTCGATCTGGCTGTTCAAGGCGGCACCTCGGGCAATCTGCCAGCGGTCAAAAACTGCGTTTTGCATGCCCATTGCCTGCACCATATCGGCCTCGGCCCGGATTTGGGTCGCGATTGCGTCGGCTTGCATCGCCATGCGGCTGGCATCACCCGCAGCTTGCCGCGTGGTCATCTGGTTTGCCAACGCGATGAGCACCAGCAGCGCGCCGCCGGACAGCGCAAGAATGGCCAGCCACGGATGAAATATCCAGATCCCGGCCAGAAATACCGGTGTCCAGGGCATGTCGAAGATTGCCGTCAACACTGGTGACGTCATCAGACGGCGTATCGCTTCCAGATCGGCCAATCCGGTAGCTGTGTCCTGATCGGGATGCGTCACCGATTTGCGCATGACAGCATCGAACACGCGCCGGTCCAACCGGGCCTGAAAACGCGCACCGACGCGTACCATGATGCGCCCGCGTGCAAAATCGAGGATCGCCATCATGGCGTAAAGGAAGCATACCAGCGCCGTCAGGGCCACCAGCGTCTCGACCGAGCGGCTGCCGAGCACCCTGTCGTAGACCTGAAGCATGTAAATCGGCCCGGTCAGCATCAATAGATTCACGAAAGTACCGAAAACGCCGACAAACCAGTATAGACCGCGCGAGTCGCGCCGCGCCGCCAGCAGTTCTGGCAGGCCAGGGTCTGTATGTCCGCCCGTCATCGGTGTCGCCTGCCGATCTGGCCGCGACTGTTATCGCACGCGGGCAAAACATGGCTGTCATGGTGCGCCGCCGGATCGGAAGCGCTGCCGGACGCGATGCGCGGGACAGGATAATCTGCGAGTACCTTCATGCACGCCATTAAGCGGAAGACGGATTAAAATACCGTTATGCTCAATGAGGCGACATGTCTGAAAGCTGGTCGATATGAATGAGGTTTCCGTCCAGCCTGCGTAAATGGGGCGGCGCGCACGGGCCGCCCCGATCACGTGCTGTCAGAGCGTGCCGCGCCCCTTGCCGATCGTGATGCGCAGCGCATCCCAGAGCGACGGCAACAGGATCAGCGACACCGGCACGGCGGTTACGACGATGAAGCTTTGCAATTTGCCGATGCCGCCCGAGCCTGTCCAGATCAGTATCAGCGCCATGATTCCCATGGTCACGCCCCAGAAAACGCGCACGCCCGTTGCGCTGCGGTCCTCGTCGGACATGGCAACCGAAATGACGTAGGTCATCGAATCGCCCGTTGTGGCGACGAAGATCGTGGTAAGGATCAGAAACAGCAGCGACACGACAAAGCCCAGCGGCATCTGCTGCGTGATCGACAGAAGGGCAGCCGGCAGGTTGAAGCCTTCGAACGCCGCCGAAACGGAACCGGGATTCTGCAGTTCGAACGCGATGCCCGAACCACCGACGATGGTGAACCAGAAGGTCGTGACGATGGGCGCCACGATGGACAGCATGATGATGATCGACCGGATCGACCGGCCCCGGCTGACGCGCGCGATGAACATCGCCATCAGCGGACCGTACCCCATGAACCAGCCCCAGAAGAACACCGTCCACCAGCCCAGCCAGCCCGGAGGGCCGAACACATCGGCTTCGCCACGATGCAGCGCCATACCGAAGAAATTGGTGATGTAGCTCGAAAACCCGGAGACATAGCTTTTCAGGATGAACGCGGTCGGACCGGCGATCAGCATGAAGGCCAGGAGGATCGCCGCCAGGATCACGTTGATCCGGCTGAGGACCTGGATGCCCTTTGACAGGCCGGTGATGGCCGAGATCGTGTAGATTGCCACAAGAACCGCGATCACGACCGCTTGCGTGGCAAACGTATCGGGAATGGCGAAGAGGGCGTTCAGGCCGTAGCTGACTTGCAGACCAAGGAATCCGACAGGGCCGACGGTGCCCGCCACCACGGCGATGATGCATGACGCGTCGGCAATCCAGCCGATCGGCCCGGTGATCGCGTGGTCGCCGAACACCGGATAGAGCAGGGTCCGCGGCGCCATCGGCAGCCCTTTTTCATAGTGGTAGTGCATCAGCATGATAGTGCTGAGCGCGCCCAGAATGGCCCAGGCCAGGAAGCCCCAATGCATGAAACTTTGCGCCAATGCGGGCGCCACCGCTGCCGGTGTGCCGGATTCGCCGCCGAAATAGGGTGGCGACGACAGGAAATGCGCCATCGGCTCGCCCGCGGCCCAGAAAACGCCGCCTCCGGCCAGAAGCGTACACATGATCATGGCCCCCCATTGGAAGATCGGAAATTCGGGCGTGAGCACCCCGCCCATGATCGCGCGGCTGCCGGGCAGGACGATCAGCACCAGACCCATGAGGAAGGTCGCCAGCAGCAGAACCTGCCAGTAGAGGCCGAAATACTTGGCCGAGAAGGCAAAGCTGGCGTCGACCATCGTTGACAGCAGATCCAGATTGACCAGCGCGGTTATGCAAAAAAGGGCGATGAACCCGCCGGTGATGGCAAAGAGCGGTCTGTTGATATGAGCCCTGTTTCCAGACCCTGAGGTGGTTTCGGTCATGTGACACTCCTCCCTTGAGTGTTTGGATGCATTGCCGGACCAGCCCGGCCCGGTAGTATTTATCGCCTCAAGGCGACGGAAAGCGGCCCGAATGAAGTCTTGTCGACAGAAAAGCAACAAGTTTTTTTCGATGGCCCGCAAGGCTTTGTCATCGGGAACGCCCGCCGCCCGGAATATGGGGCGGTGGGGCCGGATGTCACGAGAGTCGCTGAAGCGCCTTGGGCAAGCCATAGTTTACGTGCCCCACCCCCCGGGTGTCCGGCGAGAATGCGGGCAATAATTTCAAACCGTGGCTCGGCTGGGCGGTATTTCCGAAGTGGTCGGGGGGATGTCTGGTCCATTTGGCCCGGTATATCGTTCAGGTGCCGTCCGCTTGGCGCGGCGCGCGCCGCAATTGACAATTGCCCCTGCAATGAGGCATCTGGAAGACAACACCGCCTGTCGCAGGAGACGCGCCATGACTGCCCGCATTTATCGCCCCGCCCGCACTGCCATGTCTTCGGGTACGGCCAAGACCCGTGACTGGATTCTGGAGTATGTGGCAAGCACCGCGCGCGAGGTCGATCCGCTGATGGGCTGGACGTCGTCGCGCGATACGCAGTCGCAGGTGCGATTGACCTTCCCCACCAAGGAGGCGGCATTGGAATACGCCGAGGCGCATGGCATCACTGCCGTTGTGCAGGACAGGAATATACGCAAACCCAATATCCGCCCCGGCGGGTATGGCGAAAACTTCGCGACTGACCGGCGCGGCGCCTGGACGCATTGACCGGCTTTGCTTACTGCCATGTGCAGGGGTGTCTCAGGGTCTGATTTTATTGCCTGAACAGTGCAGACTTGTGCGGAGGTACTGTTGTCTGCCCGTGCGTTTGCGCCGCCTCCCAAAGGGTGCTCATGCGATAGAGCGGCCAGCCTTGATCTCTGATTTGGCCCGCTCTGCCGGGTCAGCGCCTGCGATCGACTGTTCTTGACCGGTGGGCGGAGGTGGGTTGTGCCGCAGGCGGGCGGCGGTGGTTTGAACTGACCGAAACAGGCGCAGATGCGAGACCATTGGAGCCGGCATGCAAATACCCCCACGCTCCGATAGCCCAGATTCTGCCCGGCGCCCCTCCTATCGGCGCGATGCGCGCTCGATCCTGATTCTCGGGGTGCCGCTGATCGGCAGCCACCTGGCCCAGATGGCGATACATCTGACCGACTCGATCATGCTGGGCTGGTTCAGCGTAGAGGCACTGGCGGCGCAGGTGTTGGCGCATACGTTTTTCTTTGTCTTCTTCATCATGGGTTCGGGATTTGCCTTTGCGCTCATGCCAATGGTCGCCACTGCCGTAGCCGCCGGGGACGACACGCAGGTGCGGCGGATCACGCGCATGGGCTGCTGGGCGTCGCTGATCTTTGCCGCGCTGGTGCTGCCGCTGATGGTGCGGTCCGAAGTGCTGCTTCTGGCGCTGGATCAAGATGCGGGGACTGCGGCGCTGGCTGCTGACTATCTTGGAATTGCGGGCTGGGTGATCGTGCCGGCGCTGCTGGTCATGGTGCTGAAATCCTATCTGGCCGCGCTGGAGCGCACGCAGGTCGTGCTGTGGCTGACGGTGGGCGGCGTGGTGCTGAATGCTGCCGTCAACTACGCGCTGATCTTTGGCATTTTCGGATTCCCCGAGATGGGCGTGCGGGGCGCCGCCATCGCGTCGCTCAGCGTGACCAGCGCGACCTTGGCCGCTCTGTGCGCCTACGTCGCCCTCGCAACGCCCGAACACGCGATGTTCCAGCGCGTCTGGCGCCCCGATTGGGAGGCGCTGGGCGACGTGGCGCGGCTGGGCTGGCCTATCGGTGTTACGAACCTTCTTGAAACGGGGTTGTTTGCTGCCTCATCGGTCATGATGGGCTGGCTGGGGACGGTGTCCCTCGCGGCACATGGGATCGCGATGCAACTGGTTTCGCTGACCTTCATGGTACATCTGGGCCTGTCGAACGCGGCCACCGTGCGCGCGGGCCAGTTCTACGGACGGCGCGACCGAACGGCGCTGCGCCGGGTCGCGCTGGTGGCGGGTGGGCTGTCGGG
>JBLWYG010000073.1:0-9871 GCA_048267045.1 Roseovarius sp.
ACAACGCCACCGGGTCAGACCCCGCCAGTGGCGGTCGATCCCGCCCTGAACGGGCCGGTCGCGGTGTTCGGGGGCGCGGTCCCCGAGCAGACCGGTTTGCCGTGTTTGTCCAGACGCGCAGACAGATACCCTTCGGCGCCATCGTCGATGATCCAGTGATCGCAGCCGTTGGGATCGATCCAGACACCGGCCTTGAGCTGGCTCAGATGTTTGGCGTCGGCGCCATGATCAAGTGTCTTGTCACGCCTGGTTCCGTCGCACCCGGCAAGAGCGAGAGCAGCGCAGAGGCAAGCCGCCAGTTCAACGAATTTCATGTCTCTCTCCCCCCTCAACGGATGCAAATGATCTCGACGCGGCGATTCTGCTGCATGCCGGCGGCGGTGCTATTGGACACTTTCGGCATCCGCTCACCATAGCCGCGCACATCGGCGATACGCACGCCACTTTGCTGGGCCAGTCGCGCGACGGCATTGGCACGCCGCTGGGACAGGTCCAAGTTGTACGCGTCCGACGCGCGGCTGTCGGTGTGACCGGTTATGATGTAGGAAACAGCGCCGGTCTGGCGAAAGAAATTGACCAGACTACGGCGTCCGGCGGCGCTGATATGCGCGCTGTCCGTGCGGAAGAGTTGATCGGAATTCAACTCGCCGCAGAGATTTCCCCGGCGGCACACGGGAATGCCCTGACGGTCCGTATGCGGCGACATGTAGCCTTCCAGGCCGTCATCCATCACCCAATGCTCGCACCCGTCCGGATCAACCCAGATTGTCGGCACATAGCGTTCGCCGACGACGACGCTTTGCTGCGCCAGCGCAGCCCCGTTACCAAGCATTGCGGCCGCGGCGAACACGGCGGCGCCACATGCGCCCGCCGTCTTGTGAACCCACCTCGCAAGCCTGACTGCCACACCCGAAATCCTTCTGTCGCCGCCTCGTTCGGAGCATGCAAAGCCAGCATCTCCAACCCTTCATCGTCCATTGAGCCTAGCAGTTTTGCGAACCTTGTGAAGCACAATCGTAGACGAAACCCGTCGCCAAGGGCCATGTATCGTGGGTCGCCCCCGCGCGGACACCAGATAAGGGATCGGGCGGCTATTGTCATGGGTGCCGCGATCTGCACGGCAACCGGCTGCCGGATCAGTTGCCGACCAGCGTCCCCGCCAGTGAATTGGTGCCCGTCCCGGTCACAAGAACGCGCAGCATGTCGCCGGGCGCAGCCTGCGGTGCCATGACGTGGACGGCATGCAGATATTGCGACTTGCCCACCATCTGGCCGGTCTCGCGACCTGCACGCTCTACCAGCACCTCGACCTCGCGGCCAACCATGCCCTGCTGGATCTCGCGCTGTTGGCGGGTCAGCAGCGCCTGAAGCCGCTGCAAACGCTCGCTGGCCTCGGCATCATCCACCTGCGCGCGCTCGGCGGCGGGGGTGCCGGGGCGGGTGGAATACTTGAACGAATAGGCCTGCCCATAACGGACCTCTTCGATCAGATCCAGGGTGGCCTGAAAATCGGTCTCCGTCTCTTCGGGGAAACCGACGATGAAATCGCCCGACAGCAGCAGATCGGGGCGGGCGGCGCGGATACGTTCGATCAGGCGGATGTATGACTCGCTGGTATGGCTGCGATTCATCCGTTTCAGGATGCGGTCGCTGCCCGATTGCACCGGTAGATGCAGGTAGGGCATCAGCTTGGCACAGTCGCCATGCGCCTCGATCAGGTCGTCGCTCATGTCGTTGGGATGGCTGGTGGTAAAGCGGATGCGCTCCAGCCCATCCACCTCGGCCAGCGCACGAATGAGCTGTGCGAGGCTCCAGTCGCCGCCCTTCGGCCCTGCCCCGTGATAGGCGTTGACGTTCTGGCCCAAGAGCGTGATCTCGCGCACGCCGCGCTCCACCAGATCCTTGGCTTCGTCGAGGACGCGGGCCACCGGCCGCGATGCCTCGGCGCCGCGTGTGTAGGGCACGACACAGAAGGCGCAGAACTTGTCGCAGCCCTCCTGAACGGTCAGAAACGCGGTCGGGCCGCGTTTCGCCTTGGGACGGCCCTTCAGTTTCTCGAACTTGCTCTCTTCGGGGAAATCGGTGTCCAGCGCGGTGCCGCCCTGCCGCACCTTCGCCTCCATTTCCGGCAAGCGATGATAGCTCTGCGGGCCGACCACCAGATCCACCAGCGGCTGGCGGCGCATGATTTCGGCGCCCTCAGCCTGCGCGACGCAGCCGGCAACACCGATTTTCAGATCGGGGTTCGCGTCCTTCAGATCGCGGAACCGGCCCAGCTCGGAATATACCTTCTCTGCCGCCTTTTCGCGGATGTGGCAGGTGTTCAGCAGGATCATGTCCGCCTCGTCCGGGGTCTGGACTTCGGCATAGCCTGCGCCGCCCATCGCCTCGGCCATGCGCTCGGAATCATAGACGTTCATCTGACATCCGTATGTCTTGATGTAGAGCTTCTTGGGCTCGGCCATGAGGGGCCTCCGGATTATGCGCACAGGGTGATGGCTGCCTATAACACAGCGACGCCATCTTGCAATGCGCGGCAATTTGACGGACCTTGGCGCCCAAAACGAAAAGAGCGGTATGCATTACACTTCTGTCCGTGATCTGTGCGCCAAAGGGACGCGCCATTTGGCCAAAGGGCCTGTCGCGCTGATCTTTGCCGAGGACGACGTCGAACTGGGATCGACCGTACGGCATCACCTTTCGCTGGGATTCGCGTCGGTAATCACGTTTCTTCCGCCCGCCTTCGCCCTGCCCGATGATGTCGCAGCCAAGACGGCCCGCGTGGACCACGATGTGTTGGCCGACAGCTATGTCGCCGCGGTGAACAGCATCATCGATGCAGCCCCGCCCAGAACATGGCTGTATTATTGCTTCAACGCTGAATACCTGTTTTTCCCCTTTTGCGAGACGCGCAGCGTCGGCGAATTGCTGACATTTCACGCCGAAGAGCGCCGGGACGCCATGCTGGCCTACGTTGTCGATATCTACGCAGGCGAGTTGGACCGCCACCCGAGCGCCGTCGCGTTGGACGACGCGTGGCTGGACAAGTCAGGATATTACGCGCTTGCCCGGCCTGACCCTACGGGTGATGGCCGCCCGAAAGATCGGCAGCTTGATTTTTTCGGCGGGCTGCGCTGGCGCTACGAAGAGCATGTTCCGACGCCGCGCCGCAATATCGATCGGATCGCGCTGTCACGCACAAAACCCGGATTAAAACTGCGAGAGGGGCATGTTTTCTCCGACGAGGAATACAACACCTATGCCTGCCCGTGGCATCATAACCTGACCGCAGCCATCGCATCCTTCCGTGCCGCCAAAGCGTTGAAGCGCAATCCCGGTTCGACTTTCGGTATTCCTACGTTCAAATGGCACAACTCGGTACGCTTCGAATGGAATTCGCGTCAATTGCTGGACTTGGGACTGATGGAACCGGGACAGTGGTTCTAAGGGCTGCCCGGCATACCTGTCAACTCCAGTCATCCGCGACCAGATCACCCGGATCGACGCCCAGCGCATCCAGTTCGGTCTGTATGGCGTCCATCATGGGCGGCGGGCCGCAAAGATAACACAAGGTTCCAGGTTCGATGAACTGGCGCAGATAGTCGCGGTCCAGTTCGCGCTTTGGGACTGTCTTGCCCGGACCGTCCGTGACGACATAGGCCACTGTAAGACCCGGCATTGCCGACAATTTCTCCCGCCAGATAATGTCGTCCTCTGTGCGGTTGGAAAAGACCAGCGTCGACCCTTTCAGGTCCCCGCTATCGGCCAACCGTTTGCGCAACAGCGCGATCATCGGCGTAATTCCTGCTCCGCCAGCTATGAACACGCCCGGTCCTCTGTCGCGGATATCGCCGAACGGACCAACGATCTTCACCTCGTCGCCGGGCTGCATCTTGCCGATTTGCTCGGTCACACCATCATGATCGGGATAGCTTTTGATGATGAATTCAAGAATATCCTCCCCCGGCAGGCTGACGGGGGTGAACGGGCGACCTTTGTCGCGCCAACCGTCCTTCTGCAAGGTCATCTCTATCGCCTGTCCCGGTTCGAATCGGAACCCTTGTGGTCGGTCAAAGGTCAGATGATGAGTGTTGTGGGTAACCGGTTCAATTGCGCGCAAGGTCAGCGTGTGGGCCATGGATTGATCTCCTTTGGCCTCTCAACGCCGCGCGCCCCGCCTGCGTTCCCGCAGATCGGCACGGGGTTTTCCCGGCCACATACCCGAATCCGCCACCTGCGGCGAAACGGTGCCGATCGAGATCACAGGTTATCGGCCTGCGGCATCCCCAGTACATGAAACCCGCCATCGACGCGGATGATTTCGCCCGTGGTGCAGGCGCCCGCATCGGAGGCAAGATAGACCGCCGTGCCGCCAACGGCCTCAAGCGTCGCATTGGCGCGCAGCGGCGCGTTCATGTCGGTGTGCTTGTAGGTGCGCCGCGCGCCGCCGATGGCCGCACCGGCCAGCGTCTTCATTGGGCCGGGCGAGATGGCGTTGACGCGAATTCCGTCGGGGCCAAGGTCGTTGGCCAGATAACGCGTCGCGCTCTCCAGTGCCGCCTTGGCGACGCCCATGACGTTATAGCTGGGCACCACGCGATTGCTGCCCTGATACGTCAGTGTCAGCAGCGTGCCGCCGTTCTCCTGCATCAACGGATGCGCGCGTCGCGCCACGTCGATAAAGCTGTAGCAGGAGATATCCAGCGAATGCTTGAAATTGGCGCGACTGGTATTCAGGAACCGTCCTGTCAATTCGGATTTATCCGAAAAAGCGATGGCATGCACGACGAAGTCAATCGTCGGCCAGCGTTTCTCCAGTGCCGCGAAGCCCGCATCCAGCGACGCGTCGTCGGTTACATCGACATCGACCATCAAGTCCGATCCGACCGACGCCGCCAGCGGCTCCAGCCGTTTGCCGAACGCCTCGCCCTGATGGCTGAATGCCAACTCGGCGCCCGCCGCGTGCATCGCCTTTGCGATGCCCCATGCGATGGAGCGGTCATTGGCCACGCCCATGATCAGGCCGCGCTTGCCCTGCATCGGCAGCGGGGCGGTTGGCAGTTCGGGTATCTGTGTCATGCGGGCCTATCCGTGAAACTTGCTGAGCAGCATCGAGCCGTTGGTGCCGCCAAAACCGAAGGAATTTGTCATCACCGTATCCAATCCGGCATCATCGACGCGCGCCGTCGCCACCTCGGCCGGATCGAGCGCCGGATCCAGATTTTCTACGTTGATGGAAGGGATTATGAAGTCATGTTCAAGTGCCAACAGGCAATAGATCGCCTCTTGCGCACCGGTCGCGCCCTGACTGTGGCCGGTCATTGACTTGGTCGAGCTGATCGGCGGTGTGGACCCTTGGCCGAACACGCGGCGCACCGCCTCGACCTCGCCCACGTCGCCCACCGGCGTCGAGGTTCCGTGCGCGTTGATATAGCTGACCTTTCGATCCTCGCTCAGCGTGCGCAGCGCGCCGCGCATCGCGCGCTCGCCGCCCTCACCCGAGGGGGCGACCATATCCGCGCCGTCGGAAGTTGCGGCAAAACCAGTGACTTCGGCGTAGATCTTCGCGCCGCGCGCCTGCGCATGTTCCAGCGACTCCAGCACCAACATCGCGCCGCCGCCGGAGATGACGAACCCGTCGCGGCCCGCATCGAACGCGCGGCTGGCCTTGGTCGGTGTGTCGTTATATTTCGACGACATCGCGCCCATCGCATCGAACAGGCAGGACAGCGTCCAGTCCAGTTCCTCGCCGCCGCCACCGAACATCACGTCCTGCTGGCCCAGCGCGATCTGCTGCGCCGCCATGCCGATGCAATGCAGCGACGTCGAGCAGGCCGACGTGATCGAGAAATTCATGCCCTTGATCTGATAGGCGGTCGCCAGATTGGCGCTGACGGTGGACGACATGCATTTGGGCACGGCGAACGGCCCGATCCGCTTGGTCGCGCCGGTCTTCAGCACCGTCTGATGCGCGCTCAGCATGGCGCTGGTCGACGGGCCGCCCGAGCCGGCGATGAGCCCGGTCATGGGATTGACCACATCCGACGGCTCCAGCCCTGCATCGGCAATCGCCTGCGCCATGGCGATATGCGCATAGGCGGCGCCCGGGCCCATGAAGCGCAGGGTGCGCTTGTCGACATGCTCGCTCACATCGAGGTTGATCGCACCGGCTATGCGGCTGCGAAACCCATGCTCGGCCATTTCCTCGTTCGCGGTGATGCCCGACCTGCCGTCCTTCAGCGATGCCAACACCTCATCGGCGCTGTTCCCGATGGACGAGACGATTCCCAACCCTGTTACGACCACGCGGCGCATGGCGCTCTCCCTTTTGTCCTGATGGATGCGGTCAGCTTTCGCTGAGCGCGACCTTCATGTCCTTGACCAGATAGATCACCTCGCCATCGGCCTCGACGCGGCCATCGGCCACTCCCATGGTCAGGCGGCGCGACTGAACGGCTTTGGTGAAATCAACGTGATATGTCAGCATCTTGCGATCCGGACGCACCATGCCCGTCAGCTTGACCTCGCCCACGCCCAGCGCATAGCCGCGTCCCTGCCAGCCGCGCCAACCCAGATTGAACCCGGTCAACTGCCACAGACCATCAAGCCCCAGGCAACCGGGCATGATCGGGTTGCCGGGAAAATGGCAATCGAAAAACCACAGATCCGGCGTGATGTCGAATTCGGCGGTAATATGCCCCTTGCCATGGGTGCCGCCATCTGCGGACACATCGGTGATCCGGTCCATCATCAGCATGGGCGGCTCGGGCAATTGGGCGTTGCCGGGGCCGAACAACTCGCCCCGCGCGCATTTCAGCAAATCCTCTTTTCCGAATTGCGTCGGATATTCAGCCATTCGGGCGGTCCTCTTGAGCTTGGGTCTGGTCATCTTCGATCATTGCGCCATATCCTCTAGCACCCGGGTGCGCGCGCATGCAAGCCTGCGGCGACAGCGGCTGCGCGCTACTGCCGGAAATCTCATTGAAATTCCCCACTGCCGCGCCCTATATTAGGCTAAGGCAACAGGATGCGCGATCATGACATGCACAGCGACCCCGGAGGCGAGCCAGCGTGGCTCTGAATGGCTGACCGAAGCAGGGCTGCGGCCGACGCGCCAGCGCGTGGCACTGGCCGCGATGCTGATCGGTGACGGCCAGCACCGCCACGTCACCGCCGAAAGCCTGTTTGCCGATGTCCAGAGATGCGGCGAGCAGGTGTCGCTGGCGACAGTCTACAACACCCTGCGCGCCTTTTGCGAGGCGGGCCTGATGCAGGAAGTGCTGGTCGATGGCACCAAATCCTATTTCGACACCAATGCCCACGATCATCCCCATTTTTTCTGGGAGGATGAGAACCGTCTGTCTGATGCACCGGCTGACGAGTTGAAGATCACCAGCCTTCCTGCCGCGCCCGAGGGTGTGGAGATCGCGTCGGTCGATGTGGTGATCCGGCTGCGCCGCAAATCATGATGCGTGCCGCCTGGTACCGCCGGTTCGGCGCGCCTGCCGATGTGATCGAGCTGGGCGTGGTGGAAACGCCCGAACCCGGCCCCGGCGAGGTCCGCGTCCGGCTGGCCTATTCCGGCGTGAACCCCTCTGACGCCAAGGCGCGGTCCGGGACCCGCCCCGGCGTGACAAAACCTCCTTTCCCGCGCGTCATTCCCCATTCCGATGGCTCTGGCGAGATCGATGCTGTCGGTGATGGTGTCGACGGGGGACGCGTGGGCCAGCCTGTCTGGATCTGGAATGGCCAGTGGCAGCGCGCCTTTGGCACGGCTGCCGAATATATCTGTCTGCCGGAGGCGCAGGCGGTTGCGATGCCCGACGGCCTCGACCTCCAGATCGGCGCCGTGTTGGGCATCCCGGGCCTGACCGCCGCGCATACCGTGCTGGGCGGCCACGACGTTGCGCGGCAAACGGTTCTGATCAGCGGCGGCGCAGGGGCTGTTGGTCACAACGCAGTGCAATTGGCCAAATGGGCGGGAGCGCGCGTGATTGCCACATGCAGCGCAGGCAGCATGGACCGGGTGCGCGCAGCAGGCGCCGATGCGGTGTTCGACTACGCAAGCCCCGACCTTGCCGCGCAGATCATGGAAGCCTCGGGCGGCGCCGGCGTCGCCCGCGCGGTCGAGGTCGAATTCGGCACCAACGCCCCCCTGCTGGCCGAGGTGATGGCCCCGAACGGCACCATCGCCGCCTATGGCTCGGGCAAGGACATGACACCCACCCTGCCCTTCGGCCCGCTGCTGTTCAAGGCAATCAAGATAGACATCACGCTGATCTACGTCCTGCCCGACGCCCAGCGCAACGCGGCGATCCAACATCTGCACCGCGCACTATCCACCGGTGCGATGACGCCCGCCATCGACACGATCTATGATTTGCGGGATTGCGCCAAGGCGCACGAGGCGGTTATGACGCCGGGCCGCGCCGGGGCGGTTTTGCTGGAAATTTGAGGACGCGCCAAGGACGGGGTGGTTTTTGCAAGGCAGAAGCGTGATATGCGAATGGCTTTTCTGCGGACAAAGATGCCGCTCGGAGGCAAACAAGCTCTTTATTTACATCCCGCTACCTCCCAAATTTTTAGCATTGAGTCAGCACCTATGAGCAAAAGAAATTTTCCAGCCACCGGAATTGGACCACTTGAGATAGAAGTTGGTGAGTCATTGCACTTTAGGGTGTTTGATTTCCATAGCTCGGACTCGACTGTTCGCGCTCAAGATGTTCAAAACCCCGACATCTTCGAGGGAGCGCTTCTTGCTATCGTTATAAACGATGGTCAGCGACGAGTGCTGGGAACGGCTTTTCTAGTTGCACCCGGCCTCGCAATTTCGGCCTTCCATGTGTTGGCCACGGATATTGACGCTATTCTGCGTTCGGAAACACTAGTGTATTGTTTCGGGCTGCGCTCGGGGCAGTCCACACTTTGGGACATCCGGCACATCAACTATACAGAAGATAGCGACATTGCATATTTGTCGCTTATCCCTCGCAGTGCACTGCATGAAGATAGAACATTCATTCAGTTTCCCCTGACGACTAGATCACCCAAGGCAGGCGAAGAACTTCACATAATTGGCTATACTAGTGGTCCGCTAGATGGGGCACTTGAGGATGACGTTCCATTCAAAATGATGAGTGCTGTTGGGGCCGTGAGGAATGTGTATCCGTCCCAGCGGGATTCAGTTCTTATGCCTTTTCCAACGTTAGAAATAGACTGCGGGAGCGTTGGGGGCATGAGCGGTGGCGTGGTAATTGATAATACGGGGCACGTTTGCGGTGTCATCTGTAGAGGACTAAGTGTTGATGACGAACAAGGCCCGACCTACGCGTCATGGCTGCCTTTTGCGCTTGGGCGCGAGGTTGAGGTGGCTTGGCCAAGCGGCTTTTACAAATCTCGACAGCAGGTAATTGGAATTGAGAGAGTTATAGCAATTCAAGGGCGGGATAAGCTCAAGGTCAACGGCACCACTTGCGAGTTGGAAATCTGGTTCGAATAAGGTGTGTTGCAACGTCGGCGACCTCGAGGTCGCCTTTGGCTCTGAACCGCCGCCCCCACGAAAAAAGCCCCGGATTTGCATCCGGGGCTTCTTGCATCCATCGTTGGACGGGCGCGCCGCTCAGGCGATTGCAACCAGTTCGATGTCGAATTTCAGATCCTTGCCGGCCAGCGCGTGGTTCGCGTCCAGCGTGACATGCTCTTCGGTGACTTCCAGCACAGTCACGGGCAGGACCTGACCGGTCTCTGTCTGCACCTGCAACTGCGTGCCCGGATCCAGCGGAATGTCTGCCGGGATCCCCTCGCGCGGGACTTGCTGGCGTGCGTTCGGATCGACCTGGCCGTAGGCCTGATCGGCGGGGACTTCGACGGT
>JBLWYG010000074.1:0-9675 GCA_048267045.1 Roseovarius sp.
CCGACCACCGAAAATGCCTTCGGCCCGCGCATCATGGCGGCGGGGCTCCTGCTGACCAACGAACTGACGGATTCCAGCTTTGCCAGCCACGAGGATGGCCGCCCCATCGCCAACCGGGTCGAGCCGGGCAAGCGGCCCCGGTCCTCCATGGCGCCGACGATCGTGATGCGCGGGGCTGCGCCGGTGCTGGTATTGGGCAGTCCGGGAGGCAGCCAGATCATTCCTTATGTGGCGAATGCGATCATCGCCCATCTCGATTGGGGCATGGATGTGCAGGAAATGACGGCGATGCCGCACGCGACCAACCGGTTCGGCATCTATGACCTGGAGGAAGGCACCGATGCGGTGGCGTTGGCCGACCCCTTGCGCGATATGGGATACGACATAGAGTTGCGCGGTCTTAATTCGGGCCTGCATGCCATCGCTATCGGCGACGGGCTGCAAGGCGGCGCCGATCCGCGCCGGGAGGGGCAGGCCATCGGGGAATGACCGCGCGGCGCCCGCAACTTGCCATCGCCGCATCCCAATGTTGCCCAGATTCGCGTTCATGTCTGCCGACACAGCGCTAAAGCGTTTCGCCTTTAACCTGCGACATCAGATAAGGGCGAAACGCGTGCAACGCTGGTATGGTGCGCGCGTTCCGCGAAAAGCTGTGAGTCAGGTTTTTCGCGAAACGCTTTAATCGGGTCAGGACAGCAGATGAATTTTTACGCCATGGGGTTTGGCGTTGTCGCGCTCGCAGCCGTCGGGGCAATCGATTATACCAATCAGTCCCACGCCGCGGGCCAGGCACCCGGCACATTCCCGGCCAGCGCCTATTTCGCCACCTATGGCGGTCGCATCGCCGACATGCGCGGCGCCCGCGCCGATGCGGCGGCAGATAAGGCGCGCGAGGCGCTCCGCAGCGCCGGTGCGCGCGTCTATCTGCCCGAAGCGCCCAAGGGGTGGAGCCGCCGCGCCTGGGCTGAGGGCGATAACAGCCCCATTCAGATCGTCGAGCGCGAACTGAGCGCCGCAGCGCAGGCGGGCAATGACGCCGCGCCAATGCTCAAGTCCTTCGCGGACAAGGCCGAACGCAAGGCCGAAGCCCTGCTGAACGATGAAACCTGGGTCTATCAAGGTGCCGATGGGCTTGTTGCCGTACGGGCCGCATACCATCCGGCCATTGGCGAAGGCAGCATCGCCGGGTCCGCTGGTGACATGCTGGCGGCGTCGGGCGCGATGAGCCAGATGAAAGACCCCGGATGGGGCGTGGTACACGGGGTGGCATTTGGCACCGTGCCCGCCAGCGCCGCGCGTCCCGGCGCGCCCTTCGTCTCGCGCGCGGGCACCCCGTTTCGGACGTTTCAGGCAACCATCGGTTTTGACGACGCGGTGCATCTGAAGGTCTACAGCAACGCCAGCGACACCGCGACGCGCGCAGTGCTGTCGGCGATCGACTATGACGGCATCAACGGCCTTTTGACGGCGCCGCTGCCCTATGTCGGATCGCAGGCGCAGCCGGTTGCGCCCGAGCTTCAGCAGCAACTGGCCACCTTGATGATCAGGATCCGGGAGGATCTGCTGACCCAGCGCAGCGCAGCGGCGCAGGAGTGGTTGCAACGCGCATCGACGCCGGAAAACGCGATGACGCTGGCCTTGAGCGAGATTGCCAAGCGTTGGGGTGCGGGGGAACCCGTGCAGGGTAGCGCAGCGGTGCCGAAGGCCGGGCAGGGCGCCGCACCATCGGGGCCGGCGGCTGGCGGACTGACCGGACTGATCGGCGGGATCCTCGGCCGTGGCACAGGCGGCCCGGCCCAGGCCGCCCCGGCAGAGCCCCCCAAACGCCTGAAGCTGTCTGGCGGAAGCAGCTGCCTTGAGGGGTCAGCGGGCCGTTTTTGCCGCGATTGACCGGCGGTGCGGAGATCCCCCTTGGCCTTTGAGGCGGAACGCGCGAGGATACCCCAAGGCAAACAGATGGCAGAGGTGCATGGCGGCGATGTGGCGGAAATGGCGCGACAGATCGGCGCATCTGACCGTGCTGGCCTTGGCATGCGCACTGATGCTGGCAGGCTGCGGTCGCCCCCTCACGCAGAATGAACGCCGCTTTGCCGCCGATATCCTCGGGCCATCGCTGGATCTTGAGTCCGTGCGCGTTGCGCGAGGGTTCGCGCCCTTGCCGGCGCCGCCCGAGCCGCCTGACGCCTCCGATCTGTACCCCATAATTGCGGAGAATCAGATCGCGGGCTTGTGCGATCGCACCGCGCCTGAACCGCGCACAGGCCCGCCTCCCGGCTGGGCGCTGTGGAACCGCCTCCACATGAGCCGCGAATTCTACCGCGCCGATCTGGCGCTGGATTGGCCGAAATCGGCACGCTTTCCGCAGGCGTTGGTGCTTGCGCATGAACTGGTCCATGTCTGGCAGTGGCAGAACCGGCGCACCACCGGCTACCGCCCCGCACGCGCCGCGCTGGAGAGCGTCTTGAACATGGACCCCTATTTCTATGTGCCGGATGCGGATGCCAGCTTTCTGAAATTCGGGTTCGAACAGCAGGCCGCGCTGCTGGAGGACTATGTTTGCTACGCGCTCTATGATCCTGCCGCGCCCCGCCGGGCCGAACTGCGCCCGCTGCTGGCGCCGTATTTCCCGGTTGGCCGACTGGATGCCGTGCTGGCCAGGTAGCACCGGCGCACCCCGGCGTCGGTTTTGCATTACGTTATGTCGGCTGCGCCGCGCACCGCGCGCTGGACGTGATAGAACCGGGGCAGCACATGCCATCGGAGCGCAGCACATGAAAACTACTGTCAAAGCCCTTGTCGTCGGCGGCGGTGCCGTCGGCACGTCCATCGCCTATCATCTGGCCCGCGCCGGCTGGGACGACGTCATGCTGCTGGAGCGCGACGAACTGACCTCGGGCAGCACATGGCATGCCGCGGGCCTTCTGCCTTATTTCAACATGAGCTACGCAACGACCCATATCCACGACTATTCCATCAAGTTCTACAAGACGCTGGAGGAGGAAACGGGCCTCAATGCCGGCTTTGCCGTGGTCGGCAACCTGCGCATGGCCCAGACCGACGCGCGGATGGACGAATACCGTCTCTACGCTTCGACTGCCGAAACCTGCGGTGTGCCCTATGAATGGATGACGCCTGATCAGATCAAGGCGAAATGGCCGCTGATCCGGACAGACGATCTGAAGGGCGCGATCTACCACCAGACCGACGGCTACATAAACCCCGCGGACGTCACCATGGCGATGGCCAAGGGCGCCCGCCAGCGCGGCGTGATGATCGAGCGTAAATGGCAGGCCGATGGGTTCCATTGGAACGGCAACGCGTGGGAAGTGACCGCGACGAAGATGGTCGAAAAGGGCGGCAATCTGGTGCCTTCCGATGAGCAGATCGTGATTACGGCCGAGCATGTCGTGACAGCCAGCGGCAACCACGCGCAGCGCACCGCGAAAATGCTGGGGATCAAGATGCCTGCGATCCCGGTCGAGCATCAGTTCATCGTGATGGATCAGGACCCGGCGCTGGTCAAGTTCCGCGCAGAAGGCAATGCCGAGCATCCCGTGATCCGCGACGCCGACGCGCAGTCCTACGTGCGCGAGGAGCGCGGCGGCTGGATCCTGGGCGTCTATGAGCCGAATGCGCCCGCGCGGTTTGAGCATGGCGTGCCCGACAGCTTTCGCGCGGACCTGTTCCAGCTCGATCTGGAGCGGATCGAAGACCAGTACATGGCAATGAACCACCGCGTCCCGTCCTGCGAGGAGTGCGGCCTGAAAGACGATTTCAACGGCCCGATCTGCTATACGCCCGACGGCAACCCGCTGGTCGGCCCGGCGCCGGGGCTGCGCAACATGTGGCTGGCCGAAGGCTTCAGCTTTGGCATAACGGCGGCGGGTGGCACCGGCTATTACCTCGCCCAGATGATGGTGGATGGCGAGGCCGAGATCGACATGGCCAGCCTCGACCCCAAGCGGTATTCGTCAAACTGGATGACCACCGAATTTGCCGCCCGCAAGAACGAGGAATCCTACGAGCACGTCTATATCCTGCACCACCCGGACGAGGAGCGGCCCGCCTGCCGCCCCTTGCGCACCGCCCCTGCCTATGAGCGTCAGAAGGCGCGCGGCGCGCAGTTCGGTTTTGTCAACGGCTGGGAGCGGCCCAACTATTTCGGCCCCCTGGATGCGCCGGAAAACTTCGACCATGATGCGCGCAGCTTCCGCCGGGGTGGCTGGTGGCAGCATGCCGTGGACGAGGCGAAGGCGATCCGCGAGGGCGTGGGCCTGATCGATGCGACGGCCTTCTCCAAACACATCGTCAAGGGGCCGGGCGCGACCGCGTTTCTTGATTGGCTCACCTGCAACAAGCTGCCGAAAGTGGGCCGCATCAACCTGACCTATGCGCTGACCGAGTTCGGCACGACGCGCACGGAATACACCATCGTGCGGACGGGCGAGAACGCCTATTACCTCGTCTCCGCCGGTGCATGGACCGAATACGATGCCGATTTCCTGCGCAAGGCCGCCGAGGATAAGATGGCGGACTTCGGCTATATCGAGATCCAGGACGTGACCACGCAATGGGGCGTTTTCGCCATTGCCGGGCCGAAATCGCGCGACGTACTGAAGGATATCATCGTCGACGCCGATCCTGACACGGCCCTGTCAAACAAACGCTTCCCGTGGCTGACCGCCCGCCAGATCGAACTGGGCATGTGCCCGGTGAACGCCATCCGCGTCGCCTATACCGGCGAATTGGGTTGGGAGCTGCACCACCCGATGGAGATGCAGAACTACCTTTTCGATCTGCTGGAGAAGGCGGGGGAAAAGCACGGCATGAAGCTGGTCGGCGCCCGCGCGCAGAACTGGCTGCGGCAGGAAAAATCCTATCGCGCCTTTGGCAACGAGCTGGGCCGCGACGCGACGCCACTGGAGGCCGATCTGCCGCGCTTTGTCGATCGGGAAAAAGACTTTTACGGCAAGGAAGCGCTGGTGGCGACGGGCGTGCGCGCCAAATGCTGCACTCTTCTGATTGACGGGCCGGACGACGCCGACCCGTGGGGCCGCGAAGTGCTGTATACCGAGGACGGCGAACGCGTCGGTCGTCTGACCTCTGGCGGCTATTCGGTAGCCTTCGGCAAAAGCATCGGCATGGGCTACATCAAGCCCGAGTTGGTGGTGCCGGGCACCGTCCTCAAGGTCAAGATCATGGACCAGCTCTGGGATGCGACAGTGACCGAGGACAGCCCCTATGATCCGAAGAACGAGGTCATCCGCAAGGATGGCTGAGGGCTGCACCGCCGCGCGTCACAAGGGGCGCGGCGGCATACCCTGTATTTGATCCAAAACAACGACGAGGCAGCGTCCCGGTCATAGAAATGGACCAGGCGTCGGCCGCAGGTTCGCAGGCTGGCCGCGTGCTGTGCCGTTGCATTGGGCGTTTCTTCCGACCCGCAGGGATGCGCGCGTGGTTTACAGCCGAGACTGAGAAGCGGACCCAGCGGAGGAGGTCGAGATGAAAGTTCTGATTGTTTACGCGACTGTTGAGGGGCAGACGGAAAAGATTACGGATTTTGCCGGCGATCATTTCCGGAAATCGGGGCATGACGTCTTGCTTGCGAATGTCGATGAACCCGCAGCGATAGATTTCGGGGACGTCGACGCCGTTGTTCTGGCCGCGCCGGTCCATCAGCGGATGCATCCCAGGACGTTCGAGGCTTTTGTCGAAGCGTCGAAACACTCGTTGGAAGAGCACAGAACGTTATTGATTTCCGTCAGCCTCAGCGCCGCATTCCCCGAAGGTCTGAGCGAAGCCGGGGAATATATCGCGGAACTTGAGACGCGCACGGGGTTCACCCCGGATGCTGAATTGCTGGTCGCGGGCGCTGTTCGTATCGGCCAGTATGATTATTTCGCCATGCAGCTTGTTCAGCATGTCGTTCTTCGTGACCGGGACTACGACGTCAGCGCCGGAGAGCATGAATTCACCGATTGGCAGGCTTTGGCTTCGGGACTGTCAGAATTCGTCGAAGGAAACCGATAGCGAGGCATCACCGCGGTCATCCAGCGCAGACCCATACCGATCCTGGTATCGGTCCGGGCGAAATGCTGCGCTCGTGAGCCGTATCAGCCCCCCTTCATGTACGGCATCAACACCACTTCGCTGTCCGGCTTCACTTCTGTAAACCACGAATTGCGATAGACCAGCCCATCGACCGCGAGCGATACGCCCCGGTCGATCTGCGGCTTCAGCCCCGGATACTTGGCCACCAGCGCATCCAGCAGTTCCTTGAAATTGCCAGCCTCGACCTCGACCACGTCCTGACCCTGCGCGTGATCACGCAGGGAGCCCCAGAGTTTCACCGCAACCACCCGATCAGCCCTCTGCCATTATCGCCTTGAGGATCTTGGGCGGCGACATCGGCAATTCATGCAGCCGCACGCCGATGGCACGGCTGACGGCGTTCGACAGTGCGGCAAGGGGCGGGACAATCGGCGTCTCGCCCACGCCGCGCACACCGTAGGGGTGGCCGGGGTTGGGAATTTCAAGGATGACGGTATCGATATTGGGTAGGTCCGAGGCCACGGGAATCCGGTAGTCGAGGAAGCCCGCGTTTTGCAGCAGGCCATCCTCGCCATAGATGTACTCCTCGTTCAGCGCCCAGCCGATGCCCTGCACGGCGCCGCCCTGCATCTGGCCCTCGACATAGTCGGGATGCACGGCTTTGCCTGCGTCCTGAAAAACTGTGTAGCGGAGCACTTCGGTCGCGCCGGTTTCCGGGTCGACCTCCACATCGGCCAGATGCACGCCAAAGCTGACACCGGCGCCTTCGGCGTTGACCTCGTGATGGCCGGCGATCGGCCCGCCGGTTTCCGATGCGATGGCAGCGATGTCAGCAAGTGTCATGGGCTCGAAATTACCCGCGTTCGGGCCCGAGGGCTTGGCGGCGCCATCCTCCCAGATCACTGCATCGGCGTCGATGCCCCAGATTTTGGCCACGCGCCCACACATCACGCGGATCGCCTCGCGCGCTGCCTTGATGGTGGCAAGGCCCACAGCGAAGGTCACGCGGGAGCCATCGGTGACATCGTTGTGACCAAGTGAATTGGTGTCGGTGATGAAGGTGCGGACTTTGTCGTAGGGGATACCCAGCTCTTCGGCGGCCATCATCGAGATGGACGCGCGGGATCCGCCGATATCGGGATTGCCCTCGGTCACGCCAACGGTGCCATCGCTGTTGATGCTCAGCGAGACAGAGGTGTTGCCGCCGAAGTTGAACCAGAACCCACAGCTAAGACCGCGGCCCTGATGTTCGCCCAAGGGGGCGTGGTAGTGGTCATGCGCCTTGGCGGCCTCCAGCGTCGCCAACAGGCCGATCTGGTCGAAGGTCGGCCCGTAGGAGGATTTCGTCCCGGCATCTGCGGCGTTTTTCAGGCGCACGTCCAGTGGGTCCAGATCCAGCTGCTGGCACAGCTCGTCCACGACGCTTTCGACCGCATAGATTGCCATCGGCGCGCCGGGGGCGCGATAGGCGGCCTCCTTTGGGCGGTTGGTCAGCGCGTTCCAGCCCCGGGTGCGCACGGCCTCCATGTCATAGGCGGCAAAGGCGGCCTGCGCGCCCATGTCGACGGTGCCGCAGGGAAATGCGCCGCCCTGATAGCGCAGTCTGGCCTCACCCGCGGTGATGCGGCCATCCTTGGTCATGCCGATGCGCACATCCATCGAGGACGACACGGTCGGGCCGGTGGCGCGGAACACATCCACGCGGCTCATCACGATCTTGACGGGGCGGCCGGATTTGCGGCTGAGCGCCAGCGCGACAGGCTCGATGAATACGGTGGTCTTGCCGCCAAAACCGCCGCCGATCTCGGACGCGGTGACGCGCAGCTGGCTGGCCTCCATACCCATGATCCCGGCGCAAAGCTCGCGCACCATGAACTGGCCCTGGGTACAGCACCACAGATCGGCCTTGCCGTCATTGCCATAGGAGGCCAGGCAGGCATGCGGCTCGATATAGCCCTGATGGGTGGCGGCAGTGGTAAAGCTGCGCTCGATGATCTTGTCAGCCTTTGCAAAGCCGGCCTCCAGATCGCCGTGTCCAAATTCGCAATAATGCGTGACATTGGGGCCGCTGCCCGCTGGCACGGAATCGTCGGCGCGGGCTTCCTGCACGATGGGTGCATCTGCCTTCATCGCCTCGTCGACGTCGGTGACATGAGGCAGGGTTGTGTAGTCCACTTTGATCAGTTTCAGCGCCGCCTTGGCGGTGGCCATGTCCTTGGCTGCGACCGCAGCAACGGCGTGACCGTCATACAGGACCTTTCCGCGCGCAAGGCAGTTATCCTGCACGTCGCGAAGGCTCTCATCTTCCGGGATGTCCAGATCGGCGGATGTCACGACCGCCTTGACACCGGGCAGGGCCAGTGCGTCCGACGCGTCGATACTGTTTATGATGGCATGGGCGTGCGGGCTACGCAGGATCAGGCCGACGAGCATCCCCGGAACGCTGAAATCCGCGCCATAGAGCGCGCGGCCCGTTACCTTGTCGACGCCATCGGGCCGCGCCACCCGCGTGCCGACGACCTTGAAATCCGCTTTGGTTTTTGACTGAAAGTTCATGTCATGCACCTCTCATGTCGGCGGCTGCGATCTGGACAGCCTTGATGATCTTGTCATAGCCGGTGCAGCGGCAGAGGTTTCCGGCCAGCCAGTAACGGATTTCCGTGTCGGTCGGGTCGGGGTTCCGCTCCAGCAGGTTTTTCGCCGCGACCAGTATACCTGGAGTGCAGATGCCACATTGCAGCGCCGCATGGTCGATGAAGGCCTGCTGCAAGGGATGCAGCGCCTCGCCGATGGCCATGCCTTCGACCGTTTTGATCTGGGCATCTTGGGCCTCGGCGCCCAGAACAAGGCACGAGCAGACCAGCCGCCCGTCCATCTCAACGGTGCAGGCGCCGCAATCGCCGGTGCCGCAACCCTCCTTGGCGCCGCTCAGGCCAAGGCGGTTGCGCAGCGCGTCCAGCAGCGTTTCCTCTGGCGCGCAGACAAATTCAGCGTCGTCGCCGTTGATGGTGGTGGAGACGTGGATATTTTTCATGTTCTCTCTCCTGCGCGCTCCTCGGCGCGGGTCATGGCGATGCGCGCGGCGCGTTTGGCCAGCACGCCTGCGACGGTGGTGCGGAATTCGGCCGTGCCGCGCTTGTCGTCGATGGGGTTGCAGGCCGCCTCGCAGGCGCGTACCAGCGCGGCGATGGCGGGGTTCTCCAGCTTGGATCCGGTGATGGCGTTCGCCGCATCCGGCACCAGCACCACCTTGGGGCCGACAGCGCCAAGGGCAATGCGCGCGGATTTGACCGTGCCATCGCCTGCCAGTTCGATATTCACCGCCGCCGAGGCCACGGCAATGTCCATTTCCGTGCGCGGGATGAAACGCAGATAGGCGTCTGCCGCGCCTTTGGGGCGGGCGGGAAGGAAGATGGAGCTGACGAATTCGCCCTTACCCAGCGACGTCTTGCCCGGGCTGACGGGGGTATCCTCGACTTGGCAGTCGCCGCGGCCGGCCGGCCCTTCGATCCGCGCTATCGCACCTGCGGCGATCATCGCCGGCACAGAGTCGGCGGCGGGCGGTCCGGTGCAAAGGTTCCCCGCCATGGGGGAGCGGCCCTGCACCTGGGGCGGGGCGCT
>JBLWYG010000075.1:0-9530 GCA_048267045.1 Roseovarius sp.
GCAAGCGCGGCAGGCGCTTGAGCAATTTGAGGGCTCCGCGCCCACCGCGCTTGCCCAATCCGGAACCCCAAACTATCAAAACCAAACCTGCAAACTCTCGTTATGAGTGAGGGACCCATGGGGGGCAGGTCACCTATGATCAACTCTGGGCCACCGTCGGACACAGGCCCGAGCGCTCTTCGCAGACGAGGAATGCTACAAAAACTTCAAAGCCGCATGCTGCGAGGCCGATTGAGTGCGACATGCTCTAAAACGCCTAATGTGAGCGTCCGGCTTGAAATTCACCTGTTCTGGGTGTGCAGAGATGTATGATCTCTGATATGGATTCAAAAATTCTTGGTGATGGTTCCTAAATGACTGAAAAAACTCTAACTCATCTACAACGCCTCGAAGCCGAAAGCATCCACATCCTACGCGAAGTGGTTTCCGAGGCAGAAAACCCGGTTATGCTGTATTCGGTCGGCAAAGACAGTGCGGTTATGCTGCACTTGGCAAAGAAAGCCTTCTACCCAGCTCCGCCACCGTTTCCACTCTTGCATGTCGATACGACTTGGAAATTCCAAGATATGTATGCCCTGCGTGACAAGGCGGCAAAACAGGCGGGAATGAACCTTCTGGTCTACCAGAACCCTGAAGCCGTAGAGCGCGGCATCAACCCTTTTGAACACGGTGCGTTGCACACCGATATGTGGAAAACAGAGGGCCTCAAGCAAGCGCTAGATAAGTATGGTTTCGATATTGCGTTTGGTGGCGCGCGGCGTGACGAAGAGAAGAGCCGCGCCAAAGAACGGGTGTTTTCATTCCGTGCCGCCAATCATCGCTGGGATCCCAAGAGCCAACGGCCTGAGCTCTGGCGCCTCTATAACGCACGAAAGGCCAAGGACGAAAGTGTGCGGGCTTTCCCGATCTCAAATTGGACTGAGCTGGACATATGGCAGTATATCCACCTTGAGAACATCGAGATCGTGCCGCTTTATTTCTCGGCGCCACGACCTACAGTCGTCCGTGACGGGTTGATCCTGATGGTCGACGACAATCGCTTCGCATTTCAAAAAGGCGAGGCACCTCTGATGCGTTCGATCCGGTTCCGCACGCTGGGTTGCTATCCTTTAACTGGCGCGGTCGAAAGCCAAGCGACCACCCTACCCGAGGTTATTCAAGAGATGCTTCTGACAACGACGTCCGAGCGTCAAGGCCGGGCGATTGACCATGACCAATCCGCTTCAATGGAGAAAAAGAAGCAAGAAGGTTATTTCTAAACCCATTCCTTTCAGCCTCGCGCCGCCATCTCTCTTAGTATACGCCTGAACGATTAGAACGGATCATCTAATGAACGACTCAATTTATAAAACAGATGCTTTGATCACCGACGATATTAACGCTTACCTTGAGACCCATCAACATAAAACGATGTTGCGGTTTATCACCTGCGGTTCGGTAGATGACGGCAAATCGACGTTGATCGGGCGCTTGCTGTATGACAGCAAAATGATCTTTGAAGATCAATTGGCGGCATTGGAGGCCGACAGTAAGAGAGTCGGCACGCAGAACGGCGCTATCGATTTTGCTCTGCTGGTTGACGGATTGGCTGCAGAGCGTGAGCAAGGTATCACAATTGATGTCGCCTACCGCTTTTTCACGACTGAGAAGCGAAAATTCATTGTGGCCGACACCCCCGGTCACGAGCAATACACGCGGAACATGGTTACCGGTGCTTCCACTGCCGATCTTGCCGTGATCTTGATAGACGCGCGCAAAGGTATCCTGACACAAACCCGCCGACATAGCTTTTTGGTACAACTACTCGGCATCCGCCATGTAGTTCTTGCAATCAACAAGATGGACCTTATTGATTACGACCAAGAGGCATTCGATCAAATCGTGACCGAATATGAGCGTTTCGCACATGGTATCGGAATTACGAGTTTTACTGCAATTCCGATCTCGGGTCTGGTTGGCGATAATTTTCTTGCCTCGAGTGAAAACACACCATGGTATAATGGCCCTGCGCTCTTGCCTCATCTCGAAACCGTAGAAGTAGATGCGTCATCGCTTCAGCGCGAGCCCTTCCGTATGCCGGTGCAGTGGGTAAATCGCCCTAACCTGGATTTCCGAGGGTTCTCCGGCCTTATCGCCAGTGGATCCATACATCCTGGCGATGCCATACGGGTGCTTCCGTCGGGCAGGACGTCGCACGTGGAGAGGATTGTGCGCTTCGACGGCGATCAAGATCTGGCTGTTGCTGGCGAAAGTGTAACTCTGACCTTGACCGACGAGATTGACTGCTCGCGTGGTCAGACAATTGTGGCTGCGCAGACCCCGCTCGAAGTGGCTGACCAATTTGAATCGACCATTGTCTGGATGGATGACACTGAAATGGTGCCCGGTCGTGCTTATTGGATGAAAATAGGCACGCAAACGGTCTCTGTATCGGTTCATCAACCCAAATACGAAGTGGACGTCAACACTCAAGAGAAACTGGCCGCAAAGACGCTGACTCTGAATGCGATCGGCGTTGCGAATATCACCACCGATCGCGAAATCCCCTTTGCGCCATACACAGAGAACCGCGATCTGGGCGGCTTCATTCTGATCGACAAAATCAGCAATAGGACTGTCGCTGCGGGGATGATTCATTTCGCTTTACGTCGCGCAGGCAACATTCACTGGCAAGCTACCAGCATCAGCCGCGAAGATCACGCATCGATGAAGAATCAAAAGCCGGCGGTAGTCTGGCTGACAGGGCTTTCAGGCTCTGGAAAATCGACCATCGCGAACGCGTTGGAGCGTAAATTAGCACGAATGAATCGCCATACATTCCTGCTTGACGGCGATAATTTGCGGCACGGCCTGAATAAAGATCTGGGTTTTTCCGATGCTGACCGAGTCGAAAATATCCGCCGAGTGGGCGAGGTTGCGAAGTTGATGGCAGATGCGGGCCTCATAGTTATCGCTGCATTCATCTCTCCGTTCCGCTCAGAGCGCGACATGGTGCGAAACATGCTACAACCCGGCGAGTTCGTCGAGGTTTTCGTTGACACCCCGCTTGAAGTTGCTGAAAGCCGCGATGTGAAAGGCCTATATGCTAAAGCCCGCGCCGGTGAACTTAAAAATTTCACTGGCATCGATAGTCCCTATGAGGCTCCGGACAATGCGGATCTATTAATCGATGCCAGCAAGATGTCTCCGGAAGAAGCGGCGGAGGCTATCATCACTCGGCTGATACCATGATTTCTCCGGTAAGCCCATCACAGCACAAAAGCGAAAGTGGAGACTTTGACTTCTTTCCAGTACATAAAAAACAATTTTCAATCAAGACTTTCATGAATCGGTAACTGCAGAAACAGAATGATACCTGGACCGCATGCCGCATTTCTTTGCGGATAAAGTATTTGGGCAACGTTTTCAAAGATGGACCAGGTCATAGTCTGCCTGCGCGCCTATGTCGGCGTCCCGGAGGCTTCTGCCTCGATCCACCGCTATCTCGGCTTCTACAACGACCAACGCTCCCATTCGACGCCTGACGGCTATACCCCAGACTAGGCTTAATTCGGACAGCAATTGTCTCGACATAGCGGTGGCTTAATCAAGATGGAAAGCCATGTAATAATCGCCCACGATCAGTTTAGGTCAACTGAGCCACCTCTGAGCCAACTTGGTCGATAAAGCGGCCGCAGCCGCACTGATTGGCGCACGAAATTGCGTTTGGGTTTTCGAGATGGTCAGATTTATTCGGCTCCTCGCCTGTTCCTCCAGCCGAACCCACCCCAATCCGCCACGCCACACTGGAAAACCCCTCCTGAGCCGCGTAACTAAGGCGGAGCGGCCATTGGCCAGCCCGAAGCGGTTCAAGGACACCATGATGCTCACCAACTCCACCATCCTCATCACCGGCGGCACGGGGTCGTTTGGCCAGACTTTCCTGCCGATGGTGCTCAAGCGCTACAATCCGAAGAAAGTCATCATCCTGTCACGCGACGAGATGAAGCAGTGGGAGATGGCCAAGGGTTACGGCGACGATCCGCGCGTGCGCTTTTTCATCGGTGATGTGCGCGATCGCGACCGGCTTTACCGTGCCTTCGACGGGGTGGATTATGTGGTCCATGCCGCCGCCACCAAGATCGTGCCCACCGCCGAATATAACCCCTTCGAGTGTATCAAGACCAACGTCAACGGCGCGATGAATGTCATTGACGCGGCGATCGACAAGGGCGTCAAACGGGTGGTGGCGCTGTCCACCGACAAGGCCTCCTCGCCGATCAATCTTTATGGCGCGTCGAAACTGGCATCGGACAAGCTGTTTGTCTCGGGCAACGCCTATGCGGGCGAGCATGGCACGCGGTTCTCGGTGGTTCGCTACGGCAATGTCATGGGTTCGCGCGGGTCGGTGATCCCGTTCTTCATGTCCATCGCTGACAAGGGCGTGTTGCCGATCACCGACAGCCGGATGACGCGGTTCATGATCTCGCTGGAACAGGGTGTTGAACTGGTCTGGCACGCCTTTGAGGACATGATCGGCGGCGAGATATACGTCAAGAAAATCCCCTCGATGACGATCACCGATATCGCCAATGTCGTCGCCCCCGAAGCGCGTCATGAGGTGGTCGGCATCCGTCCGGGCGAGAAGCTGCACGAGCAGATGATCGGTGTCGAAGACGCGCCCTATGCCTATGAATACGATGAGCATTACAAAATCCTGCCGGCGATTAACCATTGGTATAACGACCCCGCACGGATCAAGGATGGCCGCAAAGTGCCCGAGGATTTCGTCTATACCAGCGATCTCAACCCTGACTGGATGAGCAAAGACGCCCTCGCCAAATGGATCGCCGCGCATCGCGACAAGATCGGAGCGATTTGATGATCCCCTACGGTCGCCAGATTATCAGTGACGAGGATATCGCCGCCGTCGAAGCGGTGCTGCGCTCGGATTTTCTGACCCAGGGGCCGGTGGTGCAGCGGTTTGAGAACGCCGTGGCGAGCCGCGTCGGTGCCAGTCATGCCATCGCGACCAATTCCGCCACCTCGGCGCTGCATGTTGCCTGTCTGGCCTTGGGCCTTGGGCCGGGCGATCTGCTGTGGACCTCGCCGATCACCTTCGTCGCCTCGGCCAATTGCGCGCGCTACTGCGGGGCGGATGTCGATTTCGTCGATATCGACCCCGACACATTCAACATCTGCCCCGACGCGCTAAAAGCCAAGCTCGACGAGGCCGCCCGCAAGGGCCGCCTGCCCAAAGTGATCGTCGCGGTGCATATGTGCGGGCAATCCCCCGATATGGCGCGGATCACCCCGATTGCCCGTGCCCACGGCGTCAAGATCATCGAGGATGCGAGCCACTCCATCGGCGCCGATTACCTTGGCACGAGGGTCGGCGACTGCAGCCATTCCGACATCACCGTGTTCAGCTTCCATCCGGTGAAAATCATCACCACCGCCGAGGGCGGTTTGGCGCTGACCAATGATGCGGGGCTTGCGGCGAAAATGGACCGGCTGCGCAGCCACGGCATCACCCGCGACACGGATCTGATGACCCATGCCCCCGACGGCCCGTGGTATTACCAGCAGCTCGATCTTGGCTGGAATTACCGCATGACCGAGATGCAGGCGGCTCTGGGCATCAGCCAGATGACCCGTCTCGATGACTTCGTCGCCCGCCGCCGTGCCCTCGCGGACGCATATGACACGGCGCTGACCGGGCTGCCGCTGCGCCTGCCCAAGCGGATGGAGGGCGCCAATTCCTCTTGGCATCTCTACATCATCCGGCTCGATGATCCCGCCCGTCACCTCGCGGTGTTCGAGGCGCTGCGCGCTGCCGGTATCGGGGTGAACCTGCATTACATCCCCGTCCATCTGCAGCCCTATTACCGCGATCTCGGCTTTGGCGACGGGTATTTCCCGCTGTCCGAAGACTATTATTCCCGCGCCATCTCGATCCCCCTGCACGCCGGTCTCACCGATGACCAGCAGGCGCAGGTTGTCGCTGAAATCACCAAGGCGCTTGCATGAGCCTCTGCGTCATCCCTGCGCGCGGCGGCTCGAAACGCATCCCGCGCAAGAATATCCGCGCCTTTTGCGGGCGCCCGATGATCGCCTGGCCGATTCAGGCGGCCATCGACAGCGGCTGTTTTGACCGGATTATCGTCTCCACCGATGACGAGGAAATCGCCAGCATTGCGCAGTCCTGCGGCGCCGAGGCCCCGTTTCGGCGCCCAGCGGAACTGGCCGACGACCACACGCCGACCGTGCCGGTCATCGCCGATGCGATCACCCGTTTGAACCTGCCCGCGCGCACCCCGGTTTGCTGTCTTTACGCGACCTCGCCCTTTGTGCGGGCGGATGACCTGCGTGCGGGCCGCGCGCGACTGGAGGAGACCGACGCGCCCTTCGTGCTCAGCGTCACCACCTATGCCTTCCCGATCCAGCGTGCCTTGCGGCGTGGCGCCTCGGGCGCGGTCGAGATGTTCGACCCCGCGCAGATGCAAACCCGCTCGCAAGACCTCGAAGAGGCATGGCATGATGCCGGTCAATTCTACTGGGGCCGTGCCGAAAGCTGGGCGCGCCATAAAGGGGTTTTCGTCGCCGGCGCGCAGGGTCTGCCATTGCCGCGCTACCGCGTGCAGGACATCGACACCGAAGACGACCTGCAACGCGCCGAGTTGATCATGCGCGCCCTGCAAATGGATGATGCGCCATGAGGGTCGCCTTCCGTGCCGACGCCTCGATCGAGATCGGAACCGGCCATGTGATGCGCTGCCTGACCTTGGCACGGGCGCTGCGCGAGGCCGGAGCGTCCTGCCAGTTCATCACCCGAGACCTGCCCGGGCATATGGGCGCGCGGATCACCGCCGAGGGGTTCGACCTGACGCTTCTGCCCGCGCCACAAGGCCCCGCCCCCGAAGCCCCGCCGCTGCACGCCGCATGGGCGGGTGTGGACTGGACACAAGACTCCACCGAGACGCGGGCGGCGCTGGCAACATCGCCCAATTGGCTGGTAATGGATCATTACGCCTTTGATACCCGTTGGCAAAACGCCGCCTGCCCCAAGGACTCGCGGCTGATGGTGATCGACGATCTCGCCGACCGGAAGCATCGCTGTGACCTCTTGCTCGATCAAAACCTTGGCCGGACTGACAGTGATTATGACGGGCTGCTCCCCGAGGATTGCACCCGCCTGACCGGCCCTCGCTACGCGCTCCTGCGCCCCGAATTCGCCCAACGCCGCGCCCAAGCCTTGGCCGCGCGCGCAGGCCGTGGGTTGCAAAACCTGATGATCTCGATGGGCGGCATTGACGCCGTCGACGCGACCTCGACGATACTCACAGCGCTGCGCACCGCCTCCCTGCCGCAAGACCTGACAATCAGCGTGATCATGGGCCGCAATGCGCCCGCGCTGGAACGCGTCCGAGCGCTGGCCCAAGACATGCCCTTCCGCACCGAAGTCGCCATTGATGTCAACGACATGGCCGCGCGCATGGCCACAGCCGACCTCGCCATCGGCGCAGCGGGCGCCACCACATGGGAGCGCTGCTGCCTCGGCCTGCCCTCGCTGATCATCGAAACCGCCGCCAATCAATCCGGCATCGCCTCGGCCATGGCCAACGCCGGCGCCGGCCTCGCCCCCGCCCCCCTAAACGCCCCTGATTTCGCGCAGTCCCTTAGCGCAACCATCGCCCAAGCCGCCAATCCCGAACGACTCGCCACCCTCTCCAACGCTGCCGCCGATATCTGCGATGGCGACGGAACCGCGCGGGTCATGGCGAGAATTCTCAACGCCCCTCTCACCTTCCGCCCCGCCACAGGTGCAGACTCCCGCCGCGTCTGGGAATGGCGCCGCGCGGTCGACAGCAGCGCGAGAGTTGCCGACGAAGACACGCCTTTTAGCGCCCATGACGCATGGTTCCAAAAGGCCCTCAATGACACCGACCGGAGCATTCACATCGCCATGCAAGGGCAGCTTCCCTGCGGCTATCTGCGCTTGGACCGCAGCCAGGACCACCGCGCCCGCGTTAGCCTCTGCCTTTCGCCCGAAGCGCGGGGCCGCGGCTTTGGGCGGCACGTCCTCACCGAAGCCGACCGGGTCGGCGCCTCCCTTGGGGTCAAGCGCCTCGACGCAGAAGTCTCGCCCGAGAACCGCGCCTCGCGCCGTATTTTCGAGGCCTCAGGCTATCTCCAAGGCGCCTCCGTCGGTGGTTTCGACACCTATCACCGCATATTGAAGGACATGACATGAGCAGTATGACCATCGCCGGCCGCCAGATCGGCCCCGGCCATCCCCCCTATGTCATCGCCGAAATCTCCGCCAACCATAACGGCGACCTGAATCAAGCGCTAAAGATCATCGACGCCGCCCATGCCGCAGGCGCCGATGCGGTCAAGATCCAGACCTACCGCCCCGACACGATCACCCTCAAATCCGACGCGCCGGATTTCCAGATCACCGAGGGCCTTTGGGCAGGGCATACGCTCTACGATCTTTACGAATGGGCGCATACGCCGTGGGACTGGCACGAGGCGCTCTTTGCCCATGCCGCCAAACGCGGGATCACCCTGTTCTCCTCGCCCTTTGATCCGACCGCGGTGGACCTGCTCGAATCCCTCGGTGCCCCCGCCTATAAGATCGCCAGTTTCGAGGCCGTGGACCTGCCGCTGATCCGCTATGTCGCCGCCAAGGGCAAGCCGATGATCATCTCCACCGGCATGGCCGATCTGGCCGAAATCAGCGAGGCCGTCGAGGCCGCGCGCGAAGGCGGCTGCCGTGAACTCGCGCTCCTGCATTGCGTCTCCGGCTACCCCGCCCCCGCCGCGGATTACAACCTCGCCACGCTCAGTGACATGCGCGCCCGCTTCGACGTGCCGGTCGGCCTCTCGGACCATACGCTCGACAACACCACCGCCACCGCCAGCGTCGCCTTGGGCGCCTGCATTATCGAGAAACACATGACCCTCGACCGCGCAGGCGGCGGGCCGGACGACAGTTTTTCCTTAGAGCCCAATGAGTTCGCCGCCCTCTGCACCAGCGCCCGAACCGCATGGGAGGCCGTGGGGCACGTCGACTACGGCCGCAAATCCAGCGAACGCAGCAACGTAAAATTCCGCCGCTCGCTGTATTTCGTCAAGGACATGAAAGCCGGCGACACCATCACCGAAACCTGCATCCGCAGCGTCCGCCCCGGCTACGGGCTTGCGCCGAAACACTTGCAGAGTTTGTTGGGGAGGAAAGTAGCGCGGGATATTAGCTGCAACAGCCCGGTAAAATCGGACGACATCAGTTAAACCATATCCGCCGCCTGCGCAGGTATCTCGATCAGCGCTGGCGGCGATCCAATGGCGCGCATCACAAACCCCACGCCCTGCGCGGTTTATACCCAACAGAGAATTCATCAAATCATTTGCCATAGACCCGGTTACGCAGCGGCTTAAAGCACCCGACTTTTAACCTGAGACATATCCGGCGGCCTTGAAGTAGTTCCAGCACTCGTCCGGGGAGAAGAGGTCGCATATTTCTGCGAGAGCGCCGAACATGTCGG
>JBLWYG010000076.1:0-9462 GCA_048267045.1 Roseovarius sp.
AGAGCACCCGCGCCGATCACCGCGCTGCAGCTGCCCAGCTGATCGAGGCGCTGAAGGGCGCGGATGGCGTGCCGCGCGAGGCGCTGCGCATCGGTTTGTCGGGCACGCCGGGGGTGGGTAAATCGACCTTCATCGAGGGATTCGGCGGCATGCTGACGGCGCAGGGGCTGCGCGTCGCGGTGCTGGCGGGCGATCCCAGCTCGTCGCGCTCGGGCGGCTCGATCCTGGGCGACAAGACGCGGATGGACCTGCTCAGCCGCGATCCGAACGCGTTTATTCGTCCTTCGCCCAGCCAGACGCATCTGGGCGGCGTCGGCCGCCGCTCGCGCGAGGCGGGGGCGCTGTGCGAGGCGGCGGGGTTCGACGTGGTGCTGATCGAAACGGTGGGGGTGGGGCAGTCCGAAACGGTGGTGGCAGAAATGTCTGATCTGTTCGTGCTGTTGCTGGCCCCGGCGGGGGGCGACGAATTGCAGGGCGTCAAGCGCGGGATCATGGAAATCGCCGACATCATCCTGATCAACAAGGCCGATGGCGACCTCAAGGCTGCGGCCAGCCGCACCTGCGCCGATTATTCCGGCGCCCTGCGCCTGCTGCGTAAACGCCCGCAAGACCCCAAGGGATTTCCCAAGGCGATGATGGTCTCGGCGCTCGAGAATTCCGGGATGGAGGCGGCGTGGGCCGAAATGCAGGCGCTGACCGAGTGGCGGCGCGAGCATGGCCACTGGACCGCGCGGCGGGCGGCGCAGGCGCGCTACTGGTTTCAGGAAGAAGTGCGCCAAGCGCTTCTGGCGCAGCTTGAGACGCCCTCCGCCCGCGCCGCCATGCGCGAGCTGGGTGACGAGGTGGCGCGCGGAATGACGACGCCCGCAGTCGCTGCGGCGGACCTGCTCGAGAGGATTGGTGCGTTTGCAGGAGGAAGTTGAGGGGCGTTGCCCCTCCGCCGCGATGCGGCTCCTCCCCAGGATATTTCAGGCAAGAAGAACCGATGAGCGTTTCTTTTGGGCTGAAATATCCCTGCCAAAGGCAAGGCCACTCTTTCGGCGGGGCGGGCCGCAAAAGGCGGGCGGGGGCCTTGACGGGCAGAGCGATTCCGCCTATCCACCGGCAACAGAATTCAGGGCGCGGCCTTTTGGTGGCGCTCGTCGGTCATTGACCGCGTTAAAACGGGCCGACTGGCCTTCACCAGTAAGATGAGGATGACACCATGTCGCGCCGCTGCGAATTGACCGGAAAAGGCCCGATGGTTGGCAATAACTCCAGCCACGCCAACAACAAGACCAAGCGCCGGTTCTTGCCGAACCTGAATGACGTCACGCTGCAATCCGAGACGCTGAACCGCGGGATCAAGCTGCGTATCAGCTCTCACGCGCTGCGCAGCGTCGATCATCGCGGTGGCCTGGATGCCTACCTTGCCAAGGCAAAGGACGTCGAACTGTCGCCTGCCGCGCTGAAGGTCAAGAAAGAGATTGCCAAGGCGCAGGTTGCCACAGCCTGATCTGCGCTGACTTGTCGCATCGTTTTGGAACGGTCCTGCCGGTTTCGGCAGGGCCGTTTTGCTTTGCGTCCTTTCTTATGCCGGAGCGAGAGGTCATATTCAGGACATGAGCCGGAAATTTGACATCATTGCCGCCGCTGCCCTTGCGCTGACACTGGCCCTTGCGGGGCAGGCGATGGCGCAGTTGCGGGTGGCATCCGGTCCGGCAGGAATGATCGAGATCTGCACCGGCTCGGGGCTGGTACGCATGTTGGCGGATGAAGATGGCGCGCCTCTGGCCCCTACACATATCTGCCCTGACTGCGTGATGCTGATGCTGAGCGATCATTGTCCCCCCGCATCCGTGGCGCCCCATGTGCCCCGCGTATCGCAGTTGACACTGCACCAGATCACGGCGCATGCGGCTTCGCTGGTGTGTGTGCGCCCCTCGGCGCGGTCACCGCCGGGCGAGGCCTGATTTGCGAAATTCAATCAACAATAGATCCCACAAAGGAGAGACTAATGTCTTTCACATTTCGTACACTTGCCGCGACTGCGGCGATCACCTTTGCCCTGCCTGTTTTTGCCGAAGGCATCGAGATTGCTGATCCTTATGCGCGCAGTGCGGCGCCCACGGCCAAGACCGGCGCGGCCTTCATGCAGATTGTCAACCATGGCGACGACGACCGCCTGACCGGCGCATCATCGCCTGCGGCTGATCTTGTGCAACTGCACACGCACGTCGAATCCGATGATGGCGTGATGAAGATGATGCATGTCGAGGAGGGCTTTGATCTGCCGGCGGGCGGTACCCTGAGCCTGGAGCGCGGCGGCAATCATGTGATGCTGATGGGCCTGACCGCCCCGCTGGAGCAGGGGGCCATTGTGCCAATAACGCTGACCTTCGAAAAGGCCGGCGATATGGTTCTGGACGTACCCGTCGACCTGGAGCGCATGCCCGGCGGTATGGACATGGGCGATGGCGCTGCAATGGACCATGACATGGGCCAGGGCGACGACGCTGGCAAGGCCGAGTGACATTCGCCTGAGGGCGGCCCCGCTGCGGGCCGCCTTTTTTGATGTGGCGAGCGTATTTGAATCTGACGCGCGGCCTGCGATTACCGCCAGTGTTACGCATTTTGTTACCTTCGCCGGGTTGATCCTCGATCTTCTTCGGTTGAAACCAGCTACAGGGTGCTGGCTGACTGACGTTGACGATCCATCGGTGGGATCAACTGCGGGCTGCCCGCACGGGCGCTGTGTGATTGCGAGGGACCAATGATCATTTACGGGCTGAAGAATTGCGATACATGCCGCAAGGCAGCCAAGGCGCTGCCGGGCGCCGTTCTTCACGATGTGCGCGAGGCACGGGTGCCCGATGCCACGATGTCCGCAGCGCTTGCCGCGTTCGGGGACGGGTTGCTCAACACCCGTTCGACCACTTGGCGAAACCTGCCCGAAAGCGAACGAGGTGATGCGCCGCTGCAGCTGATCGGGCGGCATCCCGCGCTGATGAAACGGCCGCTGATCGACGCGGACGGCGCGCTGTATCTGGGGTGGGGCAAGGACGTGCAGATGGCGCTGGTTCAGGCCTGACGTCTGTCCAGCCATCGCTGAATGAGCCGGTCCAGCGACAGGGGGTCGGCGCCGCGGATGACCAGCACCAGCAGCACGAATAGCCATAGCGCGCGTTGATCCATGATCAGCGAATCCGGCACGCTGTCGAACCACGCGCCAACAGCGCCCGGCTCGGCCAGCAGGCCGTGACCGATCATGTCGGTGGCCGATTGCACAATAATAAAACCGATCATCCCCAGCGCGGCTAGCCGCGTGGCCAAGCCGATCACAATCAGCAGGGGCAGGGTGAATTCGGTCCAGGTACCGCCAAGCACCACCAGCGTATGCAGAACGCTCAACTGGCCGGTGTCGTATCCCGACGCTTCCATCGCACGCGGAAAAATTTGTGCGTAAGCACCGGTGGAAGGTTGGAGCAGCCCGACCAGGCCATCGCCCAGCTTGGTCAGTGCGGACGCCCAGTAATAGACCATCAGCACTGCTGCAAATACCGCTCGGGCGGCGAGGCCCAGAAGCGCATCGGCGCGTGTCAGGGTATCGGTGGCAGTTTGATAGGTCGATACCAGGCGATTCATGGCGCGTCTCTTTGACTGAGACGGTGAATGGCGCCGCTGCTTAGGAGGATCTTCAAGGTTTCGGACAGATCGAAATGCGGCGCGTCCTTCAGCGCGATATCATGCGCGGCACCGATGGGGTAACGCTCTGCCAGCGCTTGCACGAAGGCTGCGCCGCCAGGGCCGGGCACGGCCATCTGCGGATCGAATGCGGGGCGCGTGACGAATACGTCCTGTGCGGTCCCGGTTGGCTGCGGCGCGCCCTCGTGCGTGGCATAGGTCCAGATCGCATGGACCGGCCAGGGCGAGCGAATAATGCGCAGCGCCGGGGCCAATGTGATGCGCGCGGTGGGAAAGGCGTCTGGCGGCGTGCGTTGCAGATCAGCCGGATCGATAGGCTTGCAATCCGCTGCATGGTAGGAGTCGCGCA
Source organism: Roseovarius sp. (assembly GCA_048267045.1). GTDB lineage: Bacteria > Pseudomonadota > Alphaproteobacteria > Rhodobacterales > Rhodobacteraceae > Roseovarius. The sequence goes on from JBLWYG010000076.1 coordinate 4,034, forward strand.
ACGCCTGCTCCAGCCGCGCGACGTCTGCGAGATATCCCAGATGCGCGAGCGGTGCGAAGTCTTCGAGAAAACCGGGCAGGGCGCCGCCGTATTGGGCGATCATCGGCTTATCCGGCGGGTGCTGGCGCAGGAACACCCCCATGACGGCGCGAAAATTGCGCTGGCCTATCAGCCGTGCGATGGCGGGAAAGCCGACCTCGAGCGCATCGGTCAGGCTGGACGCCACGTTGTTGCGATAGACGTCAAAGCGGCGGCCCGCAGGCCGCCCGCGACCGTCGCTGAGGCCGGGCGGGGTGCGGGTGCCAGCATCCATCAGCGCGGCCCGGAATATGGACTGATCGTTGGTCACGCGGGCACAGGTGCAAGCGCGGCAGCGCCGCGCGCGGCCTCATCGCGCAGGATCGCCCATTCCGGCACGTCCGCGTCCCACTCGATCAGCAGAGGGCGCGGCCCGGACCGCGCCAACGTATGGGCCAGCAGGTCCCAGACGGGATCGGCGACCTCGCGTCCATGGCTGTCGATCAGGAGTGGTGCGCCGTGATCATCGGTATCCTCGTCATGGCCGCCCAGGTGCAATTCGCCGATATGCCGGACCGGGAAGGTGTTGATATAGGCGCGAGCGTCCATCTCGAGGTTGGTCGCCGAGATGAAGACATTGTTGACGTCCAGCAAAAGGCCGCAACCGGTGCGCGCGGCGAGTTCGGCGAGGAAATCGGTCTCGGTCATCGTGCTTTCGTCAAAGACAAGGTAGCTCGACGGGTTTTCCAGCAACATGGGGCGACCGAGCGCATCCTGCACCTCGTCGATATGGTCGGCGACACGCGTGAGCGTGTCCGCTGTGTAGGGCAGCGGCAGCAGATCGTTGAAAAACGCGCCCGCATGCGTGGACCAGGCCAGATGTTCGGAGAAACTGGCGGGTTTCAGCCAGCCGACCAGATGACTCAGCCGCGCCAGATGATTGGGGTCCAGCCGCCCTTCGCCGCCGATGCTGAGGCCGACGCCATGCACGGAAACAGCGAATCTGTCAGATAGCTCGCGTAGTTGCGCGATGGGCCGCCCGCCGGCGCCCATGTAATTCTCGGCATGGATTTCCAGCCATTCGACCGGGCCGGGATCAGCCATGAGATCGGCGTAGTGCTGCGGCTTGTAGCCGACGCCGACGGCGGTGGGCAGCGCGGGGGCAATTCGGTCCTGCATGATGGTGTCTCCTGCCAGGGGACGGGGGCAAAAGGCGCAGTTTACGCCTTTTGCCGGTCCGGTTCAGGCCGGAACGTCGCGCTCCAGCGGTTCCAGCGACCCGTTGCGCGCAGTGCCGTCCTGCGTGGTCGGCAGTTCCATCGTGGTGCAGGCGCCCTCGTCGACCAGCGACCAGGCATTGCCCTGATAGTCGACTTTCGATGTACCGGCGCAGGTCGTGCCCGCCCCGGCCTTGCAATCATTTTCGCCTGCCAGCGACACGCCGTAGCACTTCACCTGACCTTCTGCCGCAGCGGTGGTGGCGTAGCCCGTCAGCGCGGCAGTGAAGGCGCCCGCGATGGCGGCAGTTTTCATCATGTTGGACATTTAGAGGTCTCCCTGTTGATTATCATTGGCTTGAATAGATCGCTTGTGCGATGAGCCAGCATAGAGTCGCCGCAGCGCTCCGGGCTAATCACGGACGCGTCAGACACAAGACTGTCAGACGCGTGACGTTTTTATTGCATTGATAATAAAGAGACATTCTGAAACGTTATGCGCGGCGACGAACCTTGCCGCCGCGCTTTCAGTTGAAATGTTACAGCTGATCGGGTGCCGTTGCCTCGCGGCCCAGCTCCGCCGTGACCTCCTCCAGGGGGCGAACGTTGGACTGCTTTTCGCCCAAACGGCGCAGCGATACGGTGCGATCCTCGATCTCGCGGTGGCCGCAGGCGAGGATGACGGGCACCTTGCCGACGGAGTGTTCGCGGACCTTGTAATTGATCTTCTCATTGCGGACGTCAGCCTCGGCACGCACGCCTTTGGCTTGCAGGGCCGCCACGACCTCCTGCACATACGCGTCCGCTTCGGACACGATGGAGGCGACGACCACCTGGCGCGGTGCCAGCCAGAAGGGCAGCTTGCCGGCATGTTCCTCGATCAGGATGCCGATGAACCGCTCGAAACTGCCCAGCGTCGCGCGATGCAGCATATAGGGGCGCTGTTTGCTGCCATCGGCGGCGATGTAAGTCGCCCCCAGACGTTCGGGCAGGTTGGGATCGACCTGAAAGGTGCCGCATTGCCATGTCCGGCCAATTGCGTCGGTCAGGTAGAAGTCCAGTTTCGGCCCGTAGAACGCGCCGTCGCCCGGCTCCAGCGTGAAATCGCGGCCCGTTGCCTTGATCGCGCCTTCCAGAGCGCTTTCGACATGATCCCAGCTTTCGTCACTGCCGACGCGGACTTCGGGACGCGTGGCGAATTTGATTTCGAACTGCTCGAACCCAAGATCGGCGTAGATATCGGCGAGGAAGTTGATGAATTGCGCACATTCCGCCTCGATCTGGTCCTCAGTGCAGAAAATATGGGCGTCGTCCTGCGTGAATCCGCGCACACGCATTATGCCATGCAGTGCGCCCGACGGCTCGTAGCGCGAGCACGATCCGAATTCGGCCAGCCGCAGCGGAAGGTCGCGGTAGGATTTCAGACCTTGATTGAACACCTGCACGTGGCAGGGGCAGTTCATCGGTTTCAGAGCATTCACAGCCTTTTCGCGGGCGTGTTCTTCTTCAACTTCGACGATGAACATGTGGTCTTGATACTTGTCCCAGTGGCCTGACGCCTCCCACAGCTTGCGATCGACGACCTGCGGCGTGTTGATCTCCTGATAGCCGCCGGCGCGCTGCTTGCGGCGCATGTAGTCCTGCAATTCAGTGTAGATCGTCCAGCCGTTCGGGTGCCAGAACACCTGTCCGGGGGCCTCTTCCTGCATGTGGAAGAGGTTCATCTCGCGGCCCAGCTTGCGGTGGTCGCGTTTCGCGGCCTCCTCCAGCATGTGCAGATGCGCCTTCAGCTTTTCCTTGGAGGAGAACGCAACGCCATAGATGCGCTGCAACATCTCGCGATTGGAATCCCCGCGCCAGTAGGCGCCGGCGACACTCATCAGCTTGAACGCGTCGCCGGGCAGTTGGCCGGTGTTTTGCAGGTGCGGGCCACGGCACAGATCCTGCCAATGCCCATGCCAATACATGCGCAGCGGCTCGTCACCGGGGATGGATTCGATCAGCTCGACCTTGAAGGGCTCGCCCGCATCCGTGTAATGCCGGATCGCGCGGGGGCGGTCCCACACTTCGGTGCGCACGGGATCGCGCGCGGCGATGATGTCGCGCATCTTCTTCTCGATCAGGCCCAGATCCTCGGGTGTGAACGGCTCTTGACGGTCGAAATCATAATACCAGCCGTTTTCGATCACGGGGCCGATAGTGACCTTCACATCGGGCCAGATTTCCTGCACGGCGCGGGCCATGACATGCGCGAGATCGTGGCGCAGCAACTCGTCCGCCTGCAGCTCGTCCTGCATGGTGTGGATGGCGATGCTGGCATCGCGGTCGATGGGCCATTGCAGATCCCAGTGGCGCCCGTCCACCCTGGCCGAAATCGCCTTTTTCCCCAAAGATTTGGAGATGTCGGCCGCGACCTCGCCGGGAGTGATGCCGGGCTCATATTCGCGGGCGTTGCCATCGGGAAATGTCAGAGAGATTTGGGCCATTTTTTTGGCGCTCCTCGTCGGTTTGGCGCCTACGCGTGCGCCCGGTTGCGGGTAAGCGGCCCTTTTGCCGCCGCCCTGCGCCACTGTCAAGGCAGCCGCAGTGCGATTGCCGTTGGAGATGGCGCCGCGCGGGGGTAGGCTGGTCAGGTAAACACCCCAGAAGGAAGGCCTGCGATGACACACTATAATCCGAATATCGAACTGACAGTCGCCGACATGGACCTGATCGAAGACGCGCTGCGTCAGGCCAAGCGGCGCTTGAGCATGCCGGAAAGCCCGGATGCGGACGCCCCCATTGCGGGCCGGTCGATCCGCGAAATCGACGAATTGCTGGGCCGCTTGCATAACCAGAAGGTATTCTTTCGACCCAGCAAGAAACCCTACGTCAGCGGATAGACGCAAGATGACCGAGCACGCCGACCCGAACCCCAGCTATCTGGATACTCCGCAGGGTCGGCGCATCGCCTATAGCCGCACAGATGGCGCGGGGCCGGGCATCGTTTTTCTTGGCGGGTTCATGTCGGACATGACAGGCACCAAGGCGGTGCATCTGGAGGCGGAGGCGCGCGCGCAGGGCCGGGCTTTCCTGCGGCTGGATTATTCCGGCCACGGCGCATCGTCCGGCACATTCGAAGAGGGATGCGTCACCGACTGGACCGCAGACGCGGTGGCAGTAATCGAGGCGCTCACCAAGGGCCCGCAAATTTTGGTCGGCTCGTCCATGGGGGGCTGGATCGCACTGCTGATCGCGCGGACCATGCCCGAGCGGGTGGCGGGCCTTGTCACCATCGCTGCCGCGCCGGATTTTACCGAAGACAGCATGTGGGCCGGGATGAACGATATCGAGCGCGCCAAGCTGATGCGGGAGGGGCGCATTTTCATGCCCAGCGACTATGATGCGCCCTACACCATTACGCGTCACCTGATCGAAGACGGGCGACGAAACCTTGTTCTGCGCGAACCGCTGGAATTGCCCTTTCCTGTTCGTTTTTTGCAAGGAACAGCAGATACTGACGTAGATATATCGGTCGCATTGTCGCTTATGGACCATGCCAATGGTGCGGATATGCGCCTGACGCTGGTCGATGGGGCTGATCACCGCTTCTCTACACCGGACTGTCTGGCCCTGATCGAGGCTGCGCTGGATGAGGTGACGGCGCGGGCGGCAGGCTGATGCGGCGGCCCCGCTCCATGCGGGGGCTGGAGGATCTGGGGCGTGTGCGCCTCAGCCGTCATTTCTATATGCGCGATTTCCTGTATTCCGAGATCGGCAGCGTCCACGGCATCCCAAATATCCCGGATCGCCCTGATATTGCCATCGCTCATGGCAGGGCGCTGTGCCAGACATTGCTGGACCCGCTACAGGAGACATTCGGGCGCATCGCCATCCGCTCGGGCTATCGCTCGGCGGCGCTCAACCGTTTCGGGAACGAGAACGGGCTGAACTGTGCGCGGAACACCGCCAATCAAGGCTCGCATATCTGGGACACACCGGGCGCGGCGCCTGGCGCTTGCACGTCGCTGGTGATCCCGTGGTTTGCGGACCAATATGACCGGGGCCGCGACTGGCGCGATCTGGCATGGTGGCTGCATGATCACTTGGAGTATTCGGAAATCTATTTTTTTCCAAAGCTCTGCGCGATGAACCTCACGTGGCGCATGAATTCCCTGCGCACTATCTCCAGTTATGTTGCGCCCAAGGGTTTGC
>JBLWYG010000077.1:0-8826 GCA_048267045.1 Roseovarius sp.
CCACCAACGGGCCCAGCGCCGAGGAGCGCGAGGCGACCTTCGGGAGCGATATCAAGCAGATGGAGCAGCCCCAGCCGATGAGCCGCCTGATCAACTGGGCGCTCACCGATCTGATGCTGACCCATGGCGAGATCGTGGTGATGGGCGAGGATGTGGGCCGCAAGGGCGGCGTTTACGGCGTCACCCAGCGACTGCATCAGCGGTTCGGCACCGACCGCGTCATCGACACGCTGCTGGACGAGCAAAGTATCCTCGGCCTTGCCATCGGCATGGCGCATAACGGGTTTATCCCGATGCCCGAGATCCAGTTCCTCGCCTATCTGCACAACGCCGAGGACCAGCTGCGCGGCGAGGCGGCGACGCTGCCGTTCTTTAGCCAGGGTCAGTTTGCCAACCCGATGGTGCTGCGCATCGCCGGGCTGGGCTATCAAAAAGGCTTTGGCGGGCATTTCCACAACGACAACAGCCTTGCCGTACTGCGCGACATCCCCGGCCTCATCGTCGCTTGCCCGTCCAATGGCCCCGACGCCGCGATGATGCTGCGGGAATGTGTGCGACTGGCGCGCGAGGAGCAGCGCGTGGTGGTTTTTGTGGAACCGATTGCGCTCTATCCGATGCGCGATCTGCTTGAGACCGGTGACAACGGCTGGATGGGCACTTACCCCAGCCCGGACGAGCGTATCCCGCTCGACAGCGTCGGCGTGCATGGGCAGGGCAAGGATCTGGCTATCGTCAGCTATGGCAACGGCTATTACCTGTCGCGGCAGGCGCAGGAGGAGTTGCGCGCCGAGGGCATCGACGCGCGCGTCATCGACATGCGCTGGATCGCGCCGCTGCCTGCGCAGGCGCTGCTGGATGCCACGCGAGGCTGCAAATCCGTGCTGATCGTCGACGAATGCCGCCGCACCGGCGGACAGGCCGAGGGGCTGATGGCGCTGTTTGTCGAGCGGGCGGAACTGCCGGTCAGCCGCATCACCGCCGAGGACAGCTTTATCGCCACCGGCCCGGCTTATGCGGCCACCATGCCATCGCGCGACAGCATTGTCGCCGCCGCCAGGGAGGCCTGCGAATGACCTGCCGCGCCGTTCTGATCTGTCCTGGCCGGGGCACCTACAACAAATCCGAGCTTGGCTATCTGCACCGCCATCACGCGCGCCATCCACTGCTTGAGACGTTCGACGACCTGCGCCGCGCCGAGGGTCAGACGCCGGTGACCGAACTGGACGGGGGGGAGCGGTTTTCCAATGCCACCCATACCGTGGGCGATGCCGCCTCGCCGCTGATCTATGCGGCCTCCTATCTCGACGCCCGCGCGCTGGCCGAGGATATTGAACTGGTCGCCGTTACCGGCAATTCGATGGGGTGGTATATCGCGCTGGCCGCCGCCGGGGCGCTGGATGCGGTCGGCGGTTTCACTGTCGTCAACACGATGGGCCGCCTGATGCAGGATGCTTCGATTGGCGGGCAGCTGGTCTATCCCTGCACCGGCCCCGACTGGCGCATTGATCCCGCGCGCCGGGCCGCGCTGCTGGACACGGTCCGGCAAATCGACGCGGGGGATGCGGTGCTGCGCTTGTCCATCGACCTTGGCGGTATGCTGGTGCTGGCGGGCGACGAGGCGGGGCTAAAGGAATTCGAAGCCTCCGTGCCGCGCCTTGATGACCGCTTTCCCATGCGGCTGCCGCATCACGCCGCGTTCCACACCGACCTGCAAGAGCCTGTGGCCGAGCAGGGCCGCGCGGCCTTGCCACAATCCCTTTTCAGGCAGCCAAAGCTGCCGCTGATCGACGGGCGCGGCGCGATATGGTGGCCCGGCGCGACCGATCCGTGCGCTTTGCGTGGCTACACGCTGGGCCATCAGGTGACGCAAACCTATGATTTCACACGCGCGATCCAGATTGCCGCGCGTGAATTCGCACCCGACATGTTCATCGTCACCGGGCCGGGAAATACGCTGGGCGGTGCGGTGGCCCAGTCGCTGGTTGCGGCACGCTGGCACGGCATGGACAGCAAGGCGGCCTTCACCGCGCGCCAGTCCGAAGCGCCCCTGCTGGTGTCGATGGGCCTGGAAGATCAGCGTGCCATCGTTACCGACTAAACCAGCGTCAATCGCGCGGCATGTTGAAGGTAAACACCGTCCCCTCCGGTTCCGAGCGCATGGTCAGATCGCCGCCATGCGCGCGCGCAATCTCGCGTGCGATAAACAGGCCCAGCCCCAGCCCCTGCTGCGATTGGCGCACATTGCCACGTGCAAACGGCTCAAACAGCATCTCGCACACTTCGGGCGGGATCGGCTCGCCTAAATTGGTCACCCACAGATAGAACGAACCGGCGCGATCCTGCGCGCTGAGCGTGACGGGCGCGCCTTTTTCGCCATGCACAACGGCGTTGGCCAAAAGGTTCGAGATCAGCTGCGAGATCCTGCCTGAATCGCAGCGGATCGGATCGCAGAAATCATATTCGGTTATGATCGTGGTCTGCGGGTGGGCCAGCTCGATCTCCCGCACAGAATGCTCAAGGATCGGCTTCACATCATGATCGACGTGTTCATTCAGATGCAGCCCGCCCCCCAGACGCGCACGGGCAAAATCCATAACATCGTCGATCAGCCGGGCGATGCGTGCGCTGGATTGCTGGATCGACGCAACCATTTCGGTGATCTGCTCGTCGTCGCTGCTGCGCCCGATGACGCGAGATGCGGCATTGATCGCCGCCAGCGGATTGCGCACGTCATGGCCCAGAACGGCGATGAACTGCTCGCGCAGCTTCGCCTCTTCTTCGCGGTCTTTCAGTGCGACCTCCTGCTGCTTTTCGGCGGTGATGCACCGCGCGCTGCAAAAGAAGCTGTCGCCTTCCGGCACCGAATTCCAGGACAGCCATTCATAGCTGCCATCCTTGCAGCGATACCTGTTCACGAAGTTCAGGACCGGCATGCCCCTATTGATCTGCTTGAACGCATTCCGCGTCTTTGGCAGATCGTCAGGGTGGATGAAATCTAGGAACGGGCGGCCTTCGATTTCGTCCGCAGTATAGCCCAGGACCTTGAGCCATGCCGGATTCGTCTCCGTGAAGTGCCCCTCGCGATTCAGGAACCCAAGCAGATCGGGAGTCACCAGCCATGTACGGCTGCCACGGTCATTTTGTGTCACTTGGTCATTACACCCTGAAATTCCAGCTTTATCCGGCTTTTACCATCGGGGCGGTGGCTTGTCATCCTCAATACAGCCGGACCGGCCGGGCGCCTACACAGCGCCGCCCGGCCTTGGCCAATTCGCGCGCGCTCTACCGTCCCTTCCAGACTGGATCGCGCTTTTCCGCAAAGGCGCGCGCGCCTTCCATCTGGTCCTCGGAGGAATAGAGCCGCTCGACCGTTTCATACTGGCTGCGCGCGATCTTGTTCATCACGGTCTGAAAATCGCTACCCTCGGCGTCGCGCACGATTTCCTTGAGCGCGGCATAGACCAGCGGCGGACCGCCCGCCAATTCATCGGCCAGCGCGCGCGCCTGCGTCATCAGATCGGCGGCAGGTACGATGCGGTTGATCAGGCCCCAGCGCGCCGCCTCCTCGGCGTCGATCCAGCGGCCGGTCAGCAGCATCTCCATCGCGATGTGGTAGGGAATACGCTTGGGCAGTTTCACGCTGGCCGCATCCGCAACGGTCCCCGACCGGATTTCCGGCAGCGCGAAACTGGCATGATCGGCAGCAAGGATAATATCCGCGCCCAGCGCCAGTTCCAGCCCGCCGCCGCAGCAGATGCCGTTGACGGCGGCAATCACGGGCTTGTTGAGACCACGCAATTCCTGCAGGCCGCCAAAGCCGCCGACGCCGTAATCGCCGTCGACCGCATCGCCATCCGCCGCCGCCTTCAGATCCCAGCCGGGGCAGAAGAATTTCTCGCCCGCGCCGGTGATCAGGGCCACGCGCAGATTGTCGTCATCACGGAAATCGCGGAACACCTCACCCATGATCCGGCTGGTTTTCAGATCAATCGCGTTTGCCTTGGGCCGGTCGAGCGTAACCTCCAGCACGTGGCCGCGCGTTTCGGTCTTGATTGGGCTATCCGTCATGGTTTTTCTCCTGTTCTGATGAGCGCGTCTGCGGCAACAGCGCGTGCGGTGGTGCAGATCAGCGGGTTGATCTCGACCTCTTGCAGATGGGCCGCGTTTTCTATGGCGTAATCCTGCACCGCCATGATGGCGGCGACAATCGACGCGGTATCCGCGCCCGGCTGGCCGCGATATCCCGCCAGCATGGGCGCGATTCGCAAGCGGCCCAGAGCTTGGGTGATGTCCTGCGTGCTGGCCGGCAGGATCAGCGACACGCTGTCCATGAGGATTTCGGTCAGCACCCCGCCCGCCGCGATGGTCAGGACAAATCCATGCGCCGGATCGCGCACGACACCGATCAGCAGCTCGGCGACGGCGCCGGTGATCATCTCTTCCAGCAGGTAGGCAGGGGCGTTCATGCGCTCCGCCGCATCCATTACCGCGCCCGGCGAGGCAAGATTCAAGGCCACTGCACCCGCCTCGGTCTTGTGGGCGAACCCCTCGCCCTTCAACACCAGCGGCAGGGGCATTTCCTCGGCGGCGACGCTCAGATCGGCGGCCTCCGCCCGCTGCGATTGCGGCACAACCAGACCATGCGCCGCCAGCGCCGCCTTGCTGGCGGCCTCGCTCAGTATTTCGGCGGAGCAATCGGCGCCCGGCACAAGCACTGGCGCGTCCGCTGCGCGGTAGCGGCCCAGCGCCGCAGCGGCCTCGATCGCGCACATCGCCTCTTCGATGCCCGATAGCGGGATCAGCCCCGCATCGGCGATGCGTTTGGCCGTGCTTTCGCTGAGATTCTCCGGCAGGGTCGCGACAAACGCCAAGGGCGTGCCGGTCGCCTTGTGCGCCGCCGCACCTGCGGTGATCGTGCAATCCCATGCGGCATCACTGCATCTGTCAGTTCGCGGAAAATCAACGACGAGGCATCCAAGCGACACGTCACCCGACAACGCCGCGGCAAATGCTTGTGTCATCGCGGGGACATCATCCCAGATGAATGTGTGATAATCCAACGGATTGGCTAGCGCCACCATCGGCCCCAGCGCTGCGCGCAGCGCGGAGTGCTGCACCGCGTCCAGCGGCGGAAAGGTAACGCCGCGCCCTACGGCGGCATCAGCCATCAGGCTGGCCTCGCCGCCCGAGCACGACATCGAAATAATGCGATCCGACGGCAGCGGCCCGGCCAGATGCAGCAGTTTGAGCGTCTCCAGCAGCTTTGGCAGACTTTCCACCTGCGCGATGCCCAGCCGCCTCAGCAACGCTCCCGCGCCGGCATCGCTGCCCGCGAGCGAGGCAGTATGCGACACCGCGGCGGCCCTCGCCTGCGCCGACTTTCCGGCCTTGAGTGCGACGATCGGCTTGCCCAAGTCGCGCGCGCGATCGGCCAGCGCCTCGAAGGCGCGCAGATCACCGATACCCTCGATATGCAGGCCCAGCGCGGTGACGCGGGGATCCTCCAGCAGCGCCTGCCCGATCTCAGCCAGTCCGGTCTGCGCCTGATTGCCGGCCGTCGTCACGTAGGCCAACGGCAGGCCGCGCGCCTGCATGGTCAGGTTGATCGCGATGTTCGAGCTTTGGGTGATCAGCGCAACGCCCCGCTGGCACCGCGTGCCGCCATGCTGATCGGGCCATAAAAGCGCACCATCGAGATAGTTGATGAAGCCGTAGCAATTCGGTCCGATGATGGGCATGTCGCCCGCCGCCGCAAGCAATCGGTCTTGCAAGGCATCGCCATCGCCCATCTCGGCCTGCGCCTCGCGGAACCCGCTGGCGAAGCAGACGGCGCCGCCCGCGTCCATGGCGCTGAGTGCCTGCACCGTGTCGATGGTGGTGGTCCGGTTGACCCCGACAAAGGCTGCATCCGGCGCGCCGGGCAGATCGCCGATGGTGTCAAACGTCGCCAGCCCTGCCATTTCGGACCGCTTGGGGTGGACAGGCCAGATCGGGCCGTCAAAACCCATGCGGCGGCATTGCTCGATCACCGATGCGCACCAGACACCGCCGCCGATGACCGCGATGGACTTGGGACGGATGAGGCGAGTGAGGTCGCGCGTCATGACAAATGCTCCTCCGAAACAGATTTTATGCCTTCGGCGAGGATATTTTCAGCAAGAAGAAGCGGGCGGTAACGCATGATTAACCACTCTTGGTCAGTATGAGGTCACGGTACAGGCGGGGACGCCGATGACCGTGCAAGGAGAAAGGGTTTCGCCTTTTCGAGGGGGGGGCGCCGGATAGGTCCCCCCTCTTTCTTTTTGCTCCAAATATCCTCGCCGAAGGCAAAAGGCTTTTCCGGAGCTACTAATTTCTCAGGCACCCAGGGGCCGCAGCAGATCGCGGCTGATGATGTGTCGCTGGATTTCCGAGGTTCCGTCCCAGATTCGCTCGACCCGTGCATCGCGCCAGAAACGCTCGATCGGGAAATCGTCCATCAGGCCCATGCCGCCGTAAATTTGCAGCGTGGCGTCGGTAACACGCGCCAGCATTTCCGAGGCATAGAGCTTGGCCGAGGCGATCTCGCGGTTCGCAGGCAGGCCCTGATCCAGCCGCCAGGCAGAGGCGAGGGTCAGCCAGTCGGCGGCGTCAATCTCGGTGATCATGTCGGCAATCTGGAAGCTGACGCCCTGATTTTTGCCGATGGGCTGGCCGAACTGCTGCCGCTCGGCCGCATAGCTCAGCGCCATGTCAAAGCAGCGCCGCGCGCGGCCGACTGCCATCGTGGCAACCGTGATACGTGTCGCATAAAGCCATTCATTCATCACGTCGAAGCCCCCATCGACCTCGCCCAGCACCTGCGCATCCGGCAGGCGGCAATTGTCGAAATCCAGGATCATGTTCTTGTAGCCGCGATGGCTGACCGATTTATAGCCGTCGCGGATGGTAAAGCCGGGCGTGCCGCGATCAACAAGGAAGGTCGTAATGCGTTTCTTTGGTCCCCTCGACGTCTGGTCCTCGCCTGTGGCAACGAATACGATAACGAAATCGGCATGATCGGCACCAGAGATGAAATGCTTGGTGCCGTTCAGGACCCAATCGCCGCCGTCGCGCTTGGCGCTGCATTTCATGCCGCGCACGTCCGATCCGGCGCCGGGTTCGGTCATCGCCAGCGCGTCCATCCGCTCGCCGCGCACGGCGGGCAGCAGGTAGCGTTCGCGCTGCTCGCCCACGCAGGCCATCAGGATATTTTGCGGGCGGCCGAAGAAGTGCGTCAGCGCCATGGAGCCGCGACCGAGCTCACGCTCCACCAGCGCGAATTCCAGATGGCTCAGGCCCGCGCCGCCCACCTCTTCGGGGAAGTTGCAGGCGTAAAAACCCAGATCCAGCGTCTTTTGCTTGATCTTTTCGGCCACATCCGCAGGCACTTCGCCGGTGCGCTCGACCTCGGCCTCGTGGGGATAGATCTCGTTCTCGACAAAACTGCGCACGGTCGAGACGATCATTTCCTGTTCGTCCGTCAATCCAAAATTCATGTTTTTGCTCCTTGATGGGCGGCAGCCAGCGCGGCGACGCGGGCGGCGACTTCGGGGCTGGGATCGCAGGTGCGGCGTGTCTCAAGGCTGACATGCAGCATGAACTGGTCGCAGGTCGCCAGAACCTCGCCATCGCTGGTGCGCCTCATTTCGTGGACGCAGCGCAGCTTCTTGCCCTGCCCTTCGGTCACGCGTGTGTGGATCTCGACGGCCTCGCCCGCATGAGTTTCCGCCAGATATTTTGTTGTCGTCTCGACGGTGAAATAGCTGAGACCGCTTGCGATGTAGTCGTCATCAGCGCCGACGAACGCCATCACCTCTTCGGCCGCGTCCGAGAAGATCTGGCCATAGCGCCCCTCGTTCATGTGGCCGTTCACGTCGGTCCAGTCGACCGGGATCACGCGGCGCAGGCTGACCATCGGCGCGCCGCCCTCCAGCCCATTCTTCAAAACAGGACGCAGCGATTTCTCATGCTCATTCAGCAGCCGCCCCGAGGCGTTGCCCTGCTGTTTCAGCGCGCGCATCATGGCGATGAGGTTGCCGTCGCGCTTGCGCTCCAGTTGGCGGATGGTGAGGTGGCCAGACTGGTCGTCCGACTGGTCGGCGATCATCTGGGCCAGTTCGTCGGTCAGCTCGGGCACGTCCATCAGCTTGGTCCAGGGCCATTTCAGGCAGGGACCGAACTGGTCGATGAAATGCTTCATCCCGGCCTCGCCGCCAGCGACGCGGTACGTCTCGAACAGGCCCATCTGCGCCCAGCGGATGCCAAAGCCGTAGCGGATCGCGTTGTCGATCTCCTCGGTCGTCGCGATGCCGTCCTTGACCAGCCACAGCGCCTCGCGCCAGACGGCCTCGAGGAACCGGTCGGCGATATGCGCGTCGATTTCCTTGCGCACGCGCAGGGGGTAGAGGCCGACGGAGGTGAGGATTTCGGCAGCGCGGTCGACGATTGCGGGATCGCTGGCAGGGGTTGCGACCACCTCGATCAGCGGCAGCAGATAGACCGGGTTGAACGGGTGGCAGACCATGATCTGGCCGGGACGCGCGGCGCCCTCCTGCAACTCGCTGGGTTTGTAGCCGCTGGTAGACGAGCCGATGACGGCATCCTCGCGGCACGCGGACTGAATTTCGGCGTAAACCCTGTGCTTCATCTCCAGCCGTTCCGGTACGCTTTCCTGAATCCAGTCGGCACCGGTCACCGCTTCGGTCACCGTGTCGTGGAACGTCAGCGCGCCCTCGTCCGGCATTGCGTAATCATAGAGCATCGGCAGCGCGTGGCGCGCGTTGCCGAGCACTTCGCCGATCTTGC
>JBLWYG010000078.1:0-8813 GCA_048267045.1 Roseovarius sp.
CACAGGGCGGCAGCGATGTAACGGGTAACTTTGCCGACTGGACCGCAAGTATCGCCTATAGCGAGGCACCGGATGCGGAAGGTCAGCACGGCGACGTCGCAGTGACCGTCGCCATTCCGTCGCTGTCCCTGGGCAGCGTCACCGATCAGGCCATGGGGCCGGATTATTTCGCAGCCGAGGAATGGCCGACAGCCACGTTCACGGCGGATCTGGTTCAGGCCGAAGACGGGCTAATCGCAGACGGCACCCTGCGCATCCGCGATCAGGAAGTGCCGGTGCAGATGCCGGTCACGCTCGACATCGACGGCGGCACCGCCGAAGCCGCCGGATCGCTGACCATCGACCGGCGCGATTATGCCGTCGGCTTGGGCATGAAGGACGAAGGGACACTGGCCTTTGCGGTCACCATTGATTGGCAACTGACCGCGACACGCGCGGCGGCTGAATGAAGTCGGAATGAAAAAAGCCCGCACCCCGGATGGGATGCGGGCCGCAGCCTGGTGGCGCAGGCAGCCGCCAACTTAAGCTTATTCAGCCTTGCCGGCCTCGATCGAGATTTCGACGTCCAGCTCGTCGCTGATGTTCGGCACGAACTTGTCCAGACCGAAATCGGACCGCTTGATCGTGGTTTCGGCGTCGAAACCCAGCCATTCCTTGCCAGCCATCGGATGTGTGCCCGCTTGGTTCAGCTCGGCGTCCAGCTGGACGGATTTTGTGATACCGTTGATGGTCAGATCGCCGGTGATGATCGCCTTATCGTCGCCGGTGACTTCGATCGCGGTCGATTTGAACGTGAGCATATCGTCCTCTTCGGCGGCAAAGAATTCCTCGCCCATGAAATGCTCAAGCCGCTCCTGCCAGCCGGTATAGAAGGAACTGAGCAGAACCGACACGTCGACCGACGACGCGGCGGGGTCTTCGGCGTCGAACATGATTTCGCCTTCCCAGCCGGTGAACACGTTATACGTGGTCGAATAGCCGAGATGGTCGTAGGTGAACATCGTCTGGCTGTGGCTGGGATCGAGAGTATATTTCTCCGGGGCGGCAGCGACGCCAGTAGCAGTCAGCGCAATCGCGGCGGCGAAAAAGGCGGTTCTCATGAATAATCTCCGTTTGCTTCGGTTGACGCCTCAACCTATCGCAAACGCGGCGAAGGGCAATCTCTCCATCATCACCATAGTGTATGGAGCGGCAGGACGCCGCCTAGAGGTGGTCCTGCGACAGCATGCCCGTCAGCGCCGCCCGAACCGCCGGATCCGTCACAGGCAGCGCCAGCAGCGCACCACCCTGCGCGTCGCGCGCGGTCAGCATATCGTCGCGCAACACCACATCCGTCAATCCATCTATCGAGTGGCACTGCTTTGACCGCACGTGACCCTTCGCGTCACGTGCGATGATCGTCAGGCGACGGTCACGGGTGTCGATCTGCACCTCGGGGCCGTCGGGGCAGCGCGTGCGTGTGAGAATTACGATCCCGCCCATCGCCAGCAGCGCGGACAGCGCCAGCTTGAACACTTGCATCAGCGCATCGCCCGGCACCGCCGGTACCAGCCACAGCCCCGCTGCCGCCGCCAGCGATCCGACCGCAGCGCAGCGCAGTGCAGTGCGGCGCACAGACATATCGGGCTGCGCTCTGTTGAAATGGGCCGGAACGTCGCGCTGTCTGCGCAGCGGGCCATCAGGCATGAACGTATCGGGGAGCGACGTCATCTGTCTGTTTCCTCACAATTAACCATGGTTGATGGATGGTTGAGAATTTCGGCATGAATGCGGCGGCGGCGCGATGAAATCGGGGCGGCCCCGGCAACGGGCGGCCTCCGCCCTTGCACCGATCCATGTATGGGGGTAAGGGTCGCGCCTGTTCTGCAAAAATGGAAAACCGCGCAGTCTCTCGTGGTGGGGCCGCAGGACAGCAACGCCCCGCCTATGAAATGCGCCTTGACAGAAGTGGATATACACATGCCCCTTTACGAGCATGTCTTCATCTCGCGCCAGGATTTGTCCAGCGCGCAGGCCGAGGGCCTCATCGAACATTTTGGCACCGTGCTGGCCGATAACGGCGGCAAACTCGTGGATCACGAGTATTGGGGCGTCAAGACGATGGCCTACAAGATCAACAAGAACCGCAAGGGCCACTACGCCTACCTGCGCTCGGACGCGCCGTCCGAGGCCGTGCAGGAAATGGAGCGTCTGATGCGCCTGCATGACGACGTCATGCGCACCCTGACCATCAAGGTCGATGAGCACAAGGAACTGCCCAGCGTCCAGATGCAAAAGCGCGACGAGCGTGCCGAGCGCCGCGAGCGCCGTTGATCACCGCCTGAAGAAAAGGACATAAGCCATGGCTACCAAACCATTTTTCCGTCGCCGCAAGGTCTGCCCCTTCTCGGGCGATAACGCACCTGCCATCGACTACAAGGACACGCGCCTGCTGCAACGCTACATCAGCGAACGCGGCAAGATCGTCCCCAGCCGCATCACCGCCGTTTCGGCCAAAAAGCAGCGTGAGCTGGCCCGCGCGATCAAGCGCGCCCGCTTCCTCGCCCTGCTTCCCTATGCCGTTAAGTAAGGAGCAATATAATGCAAGTCATCCTTCTTGAGCGCGTCGCAAAGCTGGGCCAGATGGGCGACGTCGTCGACGTCAAGGCCGGTTTCGCACGCAACTACCTGCTGCCCCAGCGCAAGGCGCTGTCGGCCTCGGAGAAGAACATCGCTGATTTCGAGACCCGCAAGGCACATCTCGAAGCGCATAACCTGGAAACCCGCAAAGACGCCGAAAAAATGGCGGAAAAGCTGGAC
Source organism: Roseovarius sp. (assembly GCA_048267045.1). GTDB lineage: Bacteria > Pseudomonadota > Alphaproteobacteria > Rhodobacterales > Rhodobacteraceae > Roseovarius. The sequence continues at coordinate 2,800 of JBLWYG010000078.1, forward strand.
GGCCAGCAATTCATCGTGATTCGTCAGGCGGCCGATTCGGGCGCGCTGTACGGCTCTGTCACGACGCGTGATGCGGCCGATGCCGCCACCGAGAACGGCTTTGAGGTGGATCGCAAACAGGTGACACTGGGCCGCCCGATCAAGGACCTGGGCCTGCACGATGTCCACATCTCGCTGCACCCCGAGGTCGACGCGACGGTTACGTTGAACGTAGCCCGCTCGCCCGAAGAGGCCGAGTTGCAGGCGTCCGGCAAGTCGATCCAGGAATTGGCCGCAGAAGAAGAGGCCGCCGCCGATTTCGAGATCGCCGAATTGTTCGACGATATCGGCTCTGCCGCCTCGGACGACGACGATCTGGCCGACGCCACGCGCGACGCGCGTCCCGCAGAGGACGACGAGGCGCAGTAAGTCGCCGCACCGGCGCACCAGTCACCGCATCAAAAAGCCGCGCAGATTTGAATATCTGCGCGGCTTTGTTGTTTCAGACGTTTGCTGAGCGGTCGTCAGGCACAGCCGTCAGGAGTACGGGCCAGGCCATGCCCAGCGATCCGCACGCAAAAATACATCCAGGCGGCGGCGCCGACAAATTTGAACCCTTCCTCCACGATCTGGGAGGCACCATAGGAAATCGGCAGAATTTCCTGAACCGCATCCACAGCGATCGACCCCGCCAAAAACGCGCCAGCCATCAGAAACGCCGGTTTGTCGATCATGCGGATCAGCCGCCAGTGGCGCTGCGCCATCCACAGGACAAAAATCGCGTAAAGAGGCAGCAGGATACCCTCGGCAATGTACCGATCATGGATCAGAAAGAAATCATCGACCGCCAGCACCAGCGAGAACCATCCCAAAAGGCGCAATAGCGCAGCCTGTGCGCTGCTCTGACCGCGATGATACCGTGTGCAGAACAGACATATCGCGGCCGCCGAAACCCAAAACCAGGTGCCGACACTGGACAGAAACCCCAGAAAGCTGGACTGCCCGGTCTGCTGCGCGACGTCGCGCAGCACTTCGACGGCGGTAAAGCCACCACTCATCATCACCCCGAGTGACAGTACATAAAACAGCGCGGCGGGCAGACAGCACAGCATCACGCAACGCGCCAGTCGGCCCGGTTTCGCGGGACCAGACCGCCCGGACAGATCAACGTCGGCAAGGGGTTCACTCATTCACTCAACCTCAATCACAAATCACACGCCGGCGCGGGATATCTCGCACCGGCGGGGCCTAAGCCGCAAACGTGGACATAGCGCCGGGCCAGCCGACGCACGCCGCCACCACCGCGCTACATGCCAAGTGCTTCCTTGTACATCTCAAGAACGGCCTCTTCTTCGGCGATGTCGTCTTTGTCCCGCTTGCGCAATGCGATGACCTTGCGCATCACCTTGGTGTCGTAACCGCGGGCCTTGGCCTCGGCCATGACCTCTTTTTGCTGTTCGGCGAGGTCTTTTTTCTCGGCATCCAAGCGTTCGATCCGCTCGATGAACTGGCGCAGTTCGTCCGCTGTTACGCGGTAAGTGTCGGGGGTTCCGGGGGTCTGGTCGTCCATGCTGTTCTCCGCATCGTCGTGAAGCTGTGTCACTACCGCGCGCCCACCGCACCCGCAAGCCCCGCATGCTTGAGCTTGAGCGTATGATGGATTAGGTCAGCGCAACGACCGGCGACACGGGGGAGAGCGGCGAATGGAAATTCTGATCTGGTGCGGCGCAGCTGTATCGCTCTTGGGTCTTTGCGGGTTGATCTGGTGCGTTGTCCGCGTGTGGCGCGCGCGCCGCGCCGGGCTGGATGATACCGCCATGCGCGATGTTCTGCGCAAGGTCCTGCCAGTCAATACCGGTGCATTGTTGCTCTCTGTCCTCGGATTGATGATGGTGGTGCTGGGCATCATGCTGCGCTGAATGCGGCCTGACGCGCGCCGAACAGCGCCAAATTCATCGCAGCGGTCCAAGCCGGGTCGGCGCCTGAAATGCACCGGAACTTGCCGTGACATCGGATCTATCGTTCCGCGTCGTGATCCGCATACTCCAGGGTTTGCAGTTCAGGCGCGACGGCGGTTGTCGCGGCGTCCTGCTGGCCATCCCCGGACGTAGCGGGAGCCGGCGCCTCTTCCAGGACTGGCGTCTGTGCCGCCTCCTGCGCAGTAACCGCGCCCAAGGTACGACCTGCAGGATTTTCGGCCGATCGGGTCTGGCCGCCGCCCTCGCCGCCCGGTGTCAGGCGCACAGCCCGCATGCCGTTCATCTGCCCCAGCCGCCCCAGAGCGACGACATGTTTCTGGCTGGTTTCCAGCCGGATCTGAAGCGGCCGATCCATCTGGAAGGGCACCACGTCCCCCGGCGCAAGGCCGCATAGCTGCGTCAGCGGAATCGACACGCGGCCCAATACCGCCTCCAGACTGACAGGCGCATTCATGGCGCTTTGTCCAAGCGTGCGCTGCACCTTGTCGTCGCCCGTCTCGTCGGGTCGAGGCGGCGGCGCTAAGGGCACCGGCAACAGGAACGCAACGCTACCGGGAAAGGCCCCCTCCCCCAATTCAACCGTCATGCGAAAGACGTGAAACGCGGCGGAATTCAACGCCAGAGACATGCCGCGCGCGTCCTCCATCATCACACCAAACCGATACCCGGTGGCCCAATGATCCGGTGTTTCCTCGCAAAGCTGAGCTTCGGCGCGCTCCAACGTGGCATCGATCAATGGGGCGGCGATGGCCGCATCCGTGCGCGTCACCGCGCGGCCATCCGGCGCCCGCCCGCTGACGCGCCCCGTCGTCTGAACCTCGATCAGGGCCGACAGGAGCGCATGGTCCAGCCGCACGGCACCCCGCGCGCCGTCTGGCCCGTCCAGCAGGACCAGCAGGCCGCCGCCGCTGAATTCACCGCGCAGGGCGGTTTGAGAAATCTCGACCTGCTCCACCGTCGTTACGACCAGCGGCAGATCAAAATGGGTGTCGGACGACTGCGCAAGCGCCAGGCGCAGCGCCTTGGCCGGGGACATGGCACGCGCGTTGTATTCCTCGCGCGAGGCCCGCGCCTTGCGGTGTATCACCTTGTTGCCGCTGTCCGTGACCATGCGCCGCCCGTGCCATCCCTTGCCCAATCCTCGACGCACCGATCCTAACCCCCGATTGGTTACCAAATCGTTTCTCCGGCCGTGGTTAGTGCGGCGCCTGCGGCAGGATGACACGAAATGCGGCGCCTCCCTGCCCCGGCAGGTAGGCAATAGAGCCGCCCAGCCGGTGCATGATCTCGCGGCAGATCGCCAGCCCCAGACCGGCGCCGGGCGCACGCGTCTCGCCAAGGCGCGAGAATTTCTCGAAAATCAACGCCTCGTCCTCGATCGGGATGCCGGTGCCGTTGTCGACAAAATCCACGATAACACCGACGCTGTCACGCTCGGCGCGAATTTCCAGAACGGGGTGATCCGCATCGCAATATTTGCGCACATTCGCGATAAGATTGATGAAAACCTGCGCCAGCCGGTCAATATCGGTGTGCAGCAGCATCACCTCAGCCGCCCTGTCGCGACGAATTTCCAGCCCGCCGGGCGCACCGCCCACCGCGCCCGAAATGGCACGGTCCAGCACCTCGGCCAGCGTGGCGGTCTGCACGTTCAGCACGACCTGGCCGGATTCCAACACCGACAGATCCAGCAGATCGTCCAGAAGTCGCGTCAGCCGCAGAGATTCGGCGTTAATGATCGACGCATATTTCTGCAGCTCCTCCCGGGTCAGACCGCCGCCAAGCAAGATTTCCGAAAAGGCGCGGATCGACGTCATCGGCGTACGCAATTCATGGCTGACCTGACTGAGAAAGCCGTCCTTTTGCACAGATAGCTGGGTCAGCTTCTCGTTGACCACCCGCAACTGGCGCGCGGTCCGGGCCTGCTCGGCCGATTTCGCCTCGAGTCGGCTGGAATATTCCATGATCTGCGCCGTCTCGTCGGCCACGGCCAGAAGGTCCTCCACCGATACGGTCGCGCGCCCTACGATCTGGCTGACCATGGCATGCGCCGTGGCAGCGCCGACCGACCCCGACAGGCGCCGCTCCAGATATTCCAGAAATTCCGGCGACGGCTCGGGCAGATAGCCGCTCAGGCCCTGACGGCGGGCGGCGCGGGCAAACATCTCCTGCGCCTCGGCGGCGCCAAGAATGCGCTGCGACATGATCAGCAGATCCTCGGACTGGCCCAGACCGCCAGTCCAGCTGCCCGGGCGCTGCGAGTGGTCGAAGACATTGACGAACTGCGCCCCTTGAAGCCGCTCCACGGGGCGCGGAAAGGTGAACACCGACACCGCGCAGAAAGCCGCACAATTCAGCAGCATCGACCACATCACCGCATGCACCAGCGGGTCCATCCCCCCGGTCCAGAACATGGCGTGCGGGCGCAGCCACGACAGACCAAAGAGGCCCGCCTCCATCATATGCACCGGCACGATCACCCCCGCCCCGAAGCTGGGCAGAAGCAGGCAGTAAAGCCACAGCGCAAATCCCACACCCAGGCCCGCCAGCGCACCGCTGCGCGTGGCGCCGCGCCACACCAGACCGCCCATCAGCGCGGGCAGGAACTGCGCCACGCCCGCAAAGGCGACCAGCCCGATCGCGGCCAGCGCCGTGCCCCCGCCCGACATGCGGAAATAGAGATACCCCAGAAACACCACACCCGCGATGGACAGCCGCCGCGCCAGCAGCGCGACCTGGCGCACATCCCCCGACATCATCGCCGCGCCTCCGGTCGCGCGCAGCCATATCGGCATGACGATATGGTTCGACACCATCGTCGACAGCGCGATGGCGGCGACGATCACCATCGACGTGGCTGACGAAAACCCGCCCAGAAACGACAGGATCGCCAGCCCGTCCTGCCCCGCCAGCAGCGGCAGCCGCAGCACATAGAGGTCAGGATTTGACCCCTTGGGCATCAAATCGAGGCCGACAGCGGCGATCGGCACCACAAACAGGCTGATCAGCATCAAATAGAGGGGAAAGGCCCAGGCAGCGGTGCGAAGGTGGCGTTCGTCCTCATTCTCGACGACCATGACCTGAAACATGCGCGGCAGGCACAGGAACGCGGCCGCCGCCAGCAGCGTCAGCGCGGTCCAGCGGCTGGCCGAGACGTCGAATTCGGCAAGCGGCGATGCGTCTATCCGGGCCAGTGTCTGCGCGATCCCGCCCTCCAGCCCCCAGACGACGAAGATGCCGACAGCCAGCAGCGCCAGCAGCTTGACTACCGCTTCCAGCGCGATGGCGATGACCACGCCGTGATGCCGCTCGTTCGCATCCAGATTTCGGGTGCCGAACAGGATGGTGAACAGCGTCAGCCCCAGCGCCACATAAATGGCAAGCGATTGCTCGCTTCGGCCCTGCAGGGTGGGCCCCGTCGGCGCGAAGGCGGCAAAGGACAGCGTGACCGACTGCAGTTGCAGTGCGATATAGGGCGTCGTGCCGATCACCGCCAATACCGTGACGCAAACCGCCAGAAGGTTCGATTTGCCGTAACGCGAGGAAATCATGTCGGCGACCGAGGTGATGCGCTGGCTGCGGCCCACGCGCACCATCTTGCGCAGGGTCCACCACCAGCCGATCATCACCAAAGTCGGGCCAAGGTAGATCGTGACATATTCCAGCCCCGACCGCGCGGCAAAGCCGACGGCGCCGTAAAATGTCCACGCCGTGCAGTAGATCGACAGCGACAGCGTATAGACCAGCGGCGAACGCAGCCAAGCGCCCCGCCCCTGCCGCGCCGCCCGGTCAGCGGCGAAGGCGACCGAGAAGAGCAACACCACGTAGGCAACGCAGACCGCCACCAGAATATTGAACGTTGCCATCAGTCGTGCCGCGCGTGGGTGTCTGGCGCTGTGTCCTCGGCTGTATCCCGATCCGGGCCGCCCGGATCCTCGCCTTCGCCCGCGGGCGCGTCTCCGCCCGCGCCAAGACCGCGTGTGACCAGCGCCGACAGGACCACCAGCAGCGCCCAGACCGCGAAAAGATACAGCAACACGTGCGATGTACGCGGCG
>JBLWYG010000079.1:0-8699 GCA_048267045.1 Roseovarius sp.
CAGTCATCTCTATCTGATCGTGATGCGGCTGGCCGACGGGTGCGAGGAACGACCCGCCGCCGACGCGCCCGACGTGGATGTCGCGGTCGAGGATGGCGATCCTGACGCGCCGCGCATCCCAACCGCCAAAAAGCCGCTTCAAATCGCAGTTGTAGGCCGGCCCAATGCCGGAAAGTCTACGCTGATCAACAAGATACTGGGTGAAGAGCGGCTGCTGACCGGCCCCGAGGCGGGGATCACCCGCGACGCCATATCGCTCCAGATCGAATGGGACGGTCTGCATACGCGCATTTTCGACACCGCAGGCATGCGCAAGAAGGCGCGCGTGCAGGAAAAGCTGGAAAAGCTCAGCGTTGGCGATGGTCTTCGTGCGGTGAAGTTTGCCGAGGTCGTGATCGTCCTTCTGGATGCCGCCATTCCGTTTGAGCAGCAGGATCTACGCATCGCTGATCTGGCCGAACGCGAGGGCCGGGCCGTGGTCGTTGCCGTCAACAAATGGGATCTGGAGCCGGAAAAGCAGCAGAAACTGCGCGATCTGCGCGAATCGTTCGAGCGGCTTTTGCCGCAGCTGCGCGGCGCACCGATGGTCACGGTATCGGCTGTAACAGGCAGGGGACTGGACCGGCTGCGCGCGGCGGTCGAAAAGGCCCATGACGTCTGGAACCGCCGCATTACGACCGCCCAATTGAACCGCTGGCTGACCGGCATGCTGGAGGCGCATCCGCCCCCCGCGCCGGGCGGCAAGCGGATCAAGATGCGCTACATGACGCAGGTCAAGACCCGCCCGCCCGGCTTTGTCGTGATGTGCAGCCATCCCGACAAACTGCCAGAAAGCTATACGCGCTATCTGGTAAACGGTCTGCGGGTCGATTTCGACATGCCGGGAACGCCGATCCGCCTGCACATGCGCAGCCAGTCGGACAAGAACCCCTACAAGGCCAAGAAAAAGGCGGGGCCGTCCAGCCTGCGCAAGCACTTGGGAAAACCGACAAAGTAAGGTATCAACGCGGCGTCAGTGGCGCTTGATGTTCAGGATTGCCAGCGCGGTCAGCAGTAGGGCGCCTGCAACGGCGAGGATCAACACCGCCGCCGCACCGCCTTGCCAGTTCTGCACACACACCCCGATCAGGGCCCAGATGACACCGGCCAGATAGCCTAAGGCGTCGGGCCGTTTGCGCGCCATCAGGACTGCCAGCACCAGCGCGAGCAGCAGAGCGAGAATGGCCGCCGGGATCTGGCCCATGACGCCGTATCCGGCGGCCATCAGGCCCAGCGACACGGACGAGGCCGCCGTCAGCCACCCGGCATAGAGCGCGACAGGCGCGCGGCCCAGCCATGCATTTGTGCCCCCGCTTGCGGGCGCATTTAGCACTGCCAGGGCTGCAAAGCCAAGCATAACCCAGATCAGGACAGTCGCCCAGACCGCGCTGGCCAGCGCGATGGGCAACCACGTCGCGCCAACCGCCAGCGACAGCAACAGCGGCAGGCGCATCGGCGACCAGCGTGTGTCATCGGGTTTCTTCCAGACGCCGTAAACGGCCCCGATGATCAGCCACAGATAAATCAGGCCCCAGATACCGAAGGCATACCCGGCGGGCTGCACGGGCGGATCGACCTGAGGAATGGGAAACTGGTTTGCATCAAACCCGCCAAAGCCCGGTGCCAGAAGTGGCGACAGCGCAAAGGCCAGCGCGGCAAGCAACACCAGAACAGGCATCACGATCACGGGCATGGCGAAATCCTTCTATACAGGCGGTTTGCGTGCCGCCTGAGGCTTGACTTAGCGCGCCAGTTACGGGATCAAGCGGGCAGAGGGTCGTCAGACCAATACGCCCTCGGCGCTCAGCACTGATTTGCCGCCGAGGTAGGGGTGCAGGGCCTCGGGCAGGCGCACGGCGCCGTCGGCCTGCTGGCCGTTTTCCAGAACCGCGATCAGACAGCGCCCGACGGCCAGCCCCGAGCCGTTCAGCGTGTGCACGAATTGCGGCTTGCCGCCATCCGTGGGCTTGAACCGCGCATTCATGCGCCGCGCCTGGAAATCGCCGCAGACCGACACTGACGATATCTCGCGGTAGGTATCCTGACCCGGCAGCCACACTTCGATGTCATGGGTGCGGCGCGCGCCAAAGCCCATATCGCCGGTGCACAGCACGATGGTGCGATAGGGTATGCCCAGCTTTTCCAGGATACCTTCGGCGCAGGCGGTCATGCGGTCCAATTCCTCTCGGCTGGTGTCGGGGTGGGTGATGCTGACCATTTCCACCTTTTCGAACTGATGCTGGCGCAGCATGCCCGACGTGTCGCGTCCCGCGCTGCCCGCCTCCGAGCGGAAGCATTGCGTGTGGGCGACGTGGCGGCGGGGCAGGGTGGCTTCGTCGACCACCTCGCCGTTGACAAGGTTCGTCACCGGCACCTCGGCGGTGGGGACCAGCCACCAGCCATCGGTGGTCTGATAGCTGTCCTCGCCGAATTTCGGCAACTGCCCGGTGCCGACCATCATCTCCTCGCGCACCAGAACGGGGGTCCATGTCTCAAGCAGGCCGTTCTCATCCACATGGGTATCCAGCATGAATTGCGCCAGTGCGCGGTGGATGCGCGCGATGGCCCCCGACAGCACGACAAAGCGCGTGCCGCTGAGTTTCGCGCCCGCCTCGAAATCCATGCCGGGCAGGACGCCGGCGATCTCGTAATGCTCTTTTGGCGTGAAATCATAGGTGGCAGGCGTGCCCCAGCGGCGCAGCTCGACGTTATCGGCCTCGTCCGCGCCGTCTGGCACATCGTCCATCGGCAGGTTGGGCAGGCCCAGCAGCATGTCGGTCAGTTCTGCGTCCAGCGCCTTGGCCTCGGCTGTCATCGCGGCGATCTCGGCTTTTTTCTCACCGACCAGCGCGCGCAGGCGCTCGAACTCGGCGTCATCGCCTGCGGCCTTGGCGGCGCCGACGTCCTTGGAGGCCTTGTTCTGTTCGGCCTGCGCCGTTTCGGCTGCGGAAATACGGGCGCGGCGCGCCTCATCCAGCGCCAGAATACTGTCGGCGGCGGCATCCCCCCCGCGCCGTGTCAGAGCGGCGTCGAAAGCGGCTGGGTTTTCGCGGATCGCACGGATGTCATGCATGGCTGGTATCCTTGTGGCGCAGGAGAATCGGTTCGCTTGCCAGTCTTATGCACCAGTTTGCGGGCTGGGTGTAGTGCGGGCGCGGCCCGCCCAGTTGACCGCAAACAGCGCAAGAATGCCCACCGTGCCGAAGCCCAGCACCAGCGGCACGACGGTGCCGTTGAACTGATGGCCTATATAGAACGAAATCGGCAGCGCGATGAAGTTCGAAAGCGACCCGATCAGCGCGGCGCCAAGGCCCGCGATATGGCCCAGAGGCTCCATCGCGATCGCGTTCAGATTACCAAACAGAATTCCGACGCAGAAGAACGATGCCATCAGCCACACCATGAACAGCGCCAGCGGCGGCGTGCCGTCCCATAGATAGATCGGGATCAGGAATAGCAGTGCCAGTCCCGACAGGCCGCTCAGCGCCAGCCGCGTCAGGTGCCGCATGCCCATACGCATCACCAGCAGCGAGTTGACGACCGACGCCCCGCCAATGGTCAGCGCCGCCATCCCGAAATAAAGCGCGAACAGCGCGCCGGTGTCATACGCCACCTGAAAGATCTGCTGCGCCGTGCTGAGATAGCTCAGGAACACGCCGAATATCAGCCCCAGCGCCACCGTGTGTCCGACCGCGATGCGCGAGGCCATGATTTCGCGCAGGCCCGCACCGATGCTGCGGGCCGAAAAGGCGCGCCGCTCGTGCGGGGGCAGCGTTTCGGGCTGGCGCAGCGCGAACCACGCAGCGGCGCCGATCGCCAGCACGATCAACACGACAAAGGTGGCACGCCAGCCGCTGAGCCAGATCACCACCTGCCCCAGCGCGGGCGCGATGGTGGGCACAAGGATAAAGAGCGCCATGACGATGGACATGATCCGCGCCATCGCGCGCCCCTCATAGCCGTCGCGCACCAGCGCCATTGTCACGATTCGCGGCGCGGCGGCGCCAAAGCCCTGCAGGACGCGGCCCGCGATCATCATCTCCCAGTTGGCCGCGAACAGCGACATCAGGCAGCCGACGACCAGGATGGCATAGCCGCCATAGATCACCGGCTTGCGCCCGAAACTGTCTGACAGCGGCCCGGCCAGCGCCTGACCCACAGCAAAGCCCAGAAACAGCGAGGACACGATCAGCTGCACCGAATTGGGATCGTCCACGCCCAGATCATGGCCCATCACATCCAGCGCGGGCAGCATGATGTCAGTCGCCAGCGCCGTGATCGACACCATGAAGGCCAGCAGGATGACGAATTCAGGGATCGGCAACGTGGCAACAGGCTTGCGCATGTGGGGACCTTTCGGTGAGTGATTTGAGGCGCGGATGCCCCCGGCGCCTTACGCCCGGTGCCGGCTCAGGTCCAGCGCAATTCGGACGGTCGGATTTCGAAGCCAACGTGATGACCGCCCCCTTGCAGCCCGGTGCGGGTGTGATTGCGCAGCGTGCGCCAATAGGGCTGCACCGTCACTGCATCCTCGCGCACCAGCCCCTCCAGCCGGGCCATGATGGCGCGCCGGGCGTCGATGTCGAGGGTCGCCAGCGCCTCTTGTAGAAGGGCGTCGAAATCGGGGTTTGACCAGCCGAATTCGTTCCACGGCTCGCCCGAGCGATAGGCCAGCGCGTAGGTCTGCACCGCCAGCGGACGATGCCCCCAATCGGTCGTGCTGAAGGGGAACGTCGTCCAGCCGTCCCAATAGCGCGGGCCGGGCAGGATGGTCCGGCGAACCCGAATGCCCGCATCGATCAGCAGGGCGGCGGCGGCATCGGCGGTATTGCGGCGCCAGCTGTCGTCGATCGAGATCAGCTCATGTTCGAAATCCAGCATGCCGGCCTGTATCATCAGCTGCCGTGCCTGCATCGGGTCATACACCGGCGCAGGCATCGGCGCATAGGCGGGATGCAGCGGCGAGACATGGTGATTTTCCGCTATCATGCCGCGATTGCCGTGGCCAAGTTCCAGCAGGATATCGTTGCTCATCGCCAGTTGCAGGGCGCGGCGGACCCGCGGATCGGCATAGGGGCGAATGCCTCCGATTTCGGCCTGCTGATTGGCCCGGATCGTGATCGTCGCCGTTGTCTGGATGTCATGGGCGCGCCAGCCCTCCAGCTGGTCGAAGGCGTCGATGTAGCTGCCCTCGACGGTGTGGGTCATGTCGATCTCGCCTGCCAGCGCGGCGGCGTAGGCGCTGGCCGGGTCGGTGCCGGTGTCGACAAACTCGATCCGCTCCATCCACGCGCCGTTGCCCGCGTTCCACCATGTGTGCGCGTCATTGCGCACCAGCACCGCGCGGCTGCCCGGCACGACCGTCTCGGGCAGGTAGGGGCCGGTGCCGATGGGGTTTTCCAGCATCGTTTCGGGGTCGAAATCCGGGGGCACGATGGCCGCGGGATAATCGGCCATGCCCGCGATCAGCGAAATGTCGGGACGCGGCAGGCTGAGGGTGACGGTATGGGCATCCGTCACGGTGATCGCGCCCTTGATCGCCTGCCCGGTTTCGGGATCAATCAGCACGGCAAAGCGCGCGGCCATCGAATTGCCGGGCACGGTCCGGTCGCACCAGCGCGCGATGTTGCGCGCCACGTCGGCGGCGGTGAACGCGCTGCCATCGTTCCATGTCACGTCCGGGCGCACGTACAGCGTGTATTGCGCGGCGTCGTCACTGATCTGCCAGCCTTTCAGCAGCCGGGGCCGCAAGGTACCGTCGTTTTCATGGCTGACGAGGTATTCCAGCCAACCGCGCGTGACGTTAGCGGCCTGAAACCAGTCGAAACTGCGCGGATCGCCCGTAGCGCGCACGAACATCTGGATGCGAACATGCCCCGTATTCCTGCGCCCCCCGGAATGGCCGGGAGGGCCGTCCATCTGTTGCGCGCGGGCCGGGGCGGGCAAACCCAACAGCGCATAGGCCGCGCCGACATTGACGCCGAATGCGGTTGCCTGCGCCAGAAATTCCCGCCGTGCCGCGCTGTCCGGCGCGCCCCGTGCCAGACGCGCGGCTCCGCCGCGCAGCCAGTGCGGCAGGGGCCTGTCGGATGTGGGGCGTCGGGCCATCGTCGGTATCTCCGGCGTTAACGCGGGCGATGGAGTTGGGATTCGCCGCCCGGTCTGACCATTTGTCCTGAATGCGGGCCAGAAGGCAAATCGCAATACCTCTTTGCCTCTCGCACCTTCGGGTCATCTTCCCTATAACCACGCAAAACACTACGGAGTCGCTGCCATGACCGGAGAATTGTCGCCCATAGACAAGGCCAAGTTTGTCGCCGCCAAGCGTGCGGTCGACTATGTTGAGGACGGCATGCGCGTCGGGCTGGGGACAGGGTCCACCGCCGCGTGGATGGTCCGTTGCCTTGGCGATCTGGTGCGAAATGAAGGGCTGAAGATACGCGGCGTGCCGACATCCACCCGCACCGCCAGGCTGGCCCGCGAGGTCGGCATCGAGGTGATAAGCCTTGACGAGGCGAAATGGCTGGACCTGACCATCGACGGCGCGGATGAGTTCGACAGCGAGTTGAACCTGATCAAGGGTGGCGGCGGCGCGCTGCTTCAGGAAAAGATCGTGGCGACCGCCAGCGACCAGATGATCGTGATCACCGACACCGCCAAGGAGGTCGGCACCCTGGGCGCCTTTCCCCTGCCGGTCGAGGTCATACCGTTCGGCTGGCAAACCACCCGCGCGCTGATCGAGGAGATGATGGTGTCGGTCGATGTGATGCGTCGCGACGTCACGCTGCGGATGGACGGCGATCATGCGTTTGTGACGGATGAGGGCAATCATATCCTGGATCTGCATCTGGACCGGATCGGCAATCCGCGCCAGTTGGCCATGGTGCTGAACCAGATTCCGGGTGTCGTGGAGAACGGTTTGTTCATCGACATCTGCGATATCGTGGTGATCGGCCATGGCGACGGGCGCGTCGAGATGCGCAACATCAACGAAGGCACGGTCGAGCATGACCGGCTGGAATTCGTGGAGTCCGATAATCTTTTCAAGGACATGATGGACTGATCGCCAGCGATCCGGGCCACGACAGGCAAGAGGCAGACATGACTTTCGACTATGACCTATTCGTGATTGGCGGCGGCTCGGGCGGGGTGCGGGCTGCGCGCGTGGCGGCCGCCAGCGGCGCCAGCGTGGCTTTGGCCGAACAGAGCCGATACGGCGGGACTTGCGTCATTCGCGGCTGCGTGCCGAAGAAACTGATGGTCTATGCCAGCGAATTTCCCGCCGAGATGCGCGATGCGCAGGCGTACGGCTGGACGGTGCATGCGGGCGGCTTTGACTGGGAAAAATTTCACGGCACGCTGAAGGCAGAGCTTGACCGATTAGAAGGCGTTTATCGCAATCTGCTGAAAAACAGCGGCGTTGCGACATATGACGCGCGCGCCACGCTTGGCGACGCCCATACCGTTGTGCTGGACAGCGGCCAGAGGTTCACCGCCAAGCATATCCTGATCGCCACCGGAGGTGCCCCGGTGCGCCCCGATCTGCCGGGCGCCGAGCATGGTATCGTCAGCGACGACATCTTCGAGTTCGAGACGCTGCCGCGCAGTACCCTCGTGGTGGGTGGTGGCTATATCGCTTGTGAGTTCGCCTGTATCCTCAATGGATTGGGCGTGGACGTCACGCAGTACTACCGCGGCGAGCAGATTTTGCGCGGCTTTGACGGCGAGGCGCGCGGTCTTGTGTCCGAAGAGATGATCGACAACGGGATCGACCTGCATCTGGGCACCAACATTTTGGATATCCGGCCCGAACGCGACGGATATGTCGTCAAATCCACCCACGGCACCGAAAAGTGGTTCGAAAAGGTGTTGTTCGCCACGGGCCGCAACCCGAATACTGCCGGGCTGGGGTTGGAGCAGACAGGCGTGCATCTGGGCCGGTACGGGCAGGTCGAGGTCAACGAGTATTCACAAAGCGCCGTGCCGTCGATTTATGCCATTGGCGACGTGACCGACCGGGTAAACCTGACGCCCGTGGCGATCCGCGAGGCGATGGCCTTTGTCGAGACCGTGTTCAATGGCAACCCCACGCCGATCGATCACGACCTGATTCCGACCGCGATCTTTACCCAGCCAGAAATCGGCACCGTGGGTCTGAGCGAGGAAGACGCGCGCGAGATCGAGCCTGTCGAGATTTACTGCACGTCCTTCAAGCCGATGAAACAAGCCTTTGCCGGGCGCAGCAATCGCGTGCTGATGAAATTGGTCGTCAGCCAGGCCACGCGCCGCGTCATGGGGTGTCACATCGTCGCGCCGGGTGCGGGCGAGATGATCCAATTGGTCGGCATCGCGGTCAAGATGGGCGCCACAAAAGAGGATTTCGACCGCGTGTGCGCGGTGCATCCGACCATGTCGGAGGAGTTGGTGACGATGAAATCGCCGGTTCGCACCGCCTGACGGGCACAAGATCGGCCGGAGCGGGTTGAATTTACCCCCCCCGGCCATACAGTTTATATAGGGTTGGCGCGTATGGCGGCGCTGGCAAGGGACATCGAGAGGATTGATATACATGGCGGGACAGTCGGGCGGCCCATGGCGCGGCGGGGGAAAATCCGGGGGCGGGTCAGGTGACGATGATGGCAGCACGCATAAGGGCGGCG
>JBLWYG010000080.1:0-8117 GCA_048267045.1 Roseovarius sp.
TGACGCCAGGCGAAGTGTCCTTCACCGGGCATGATGGACGTGCTGTCCTGATCCATCTGCCGCAATTGCACGCCGATGATGCGAACATGAACTGGCCACGTGGCCCAGCACCGATATCAGCGCACAGCGTCGCGGTTCAGGTCGGGCGCGATGGCTCGACCTGGACGGCAGGCACAAATCTGCTGCGCCGCCGGGCATTGGGACCGGCGGTGCCGCTGGCGGCCCCCGTCGCCATGCAGCGGCGCGCGGTGCATTGGCGCAGGCTATGCCCCTGGCAGAACGAAACCATCACCGATGTGCTGGACCCCACACCGCCCGGCAGGCTGGATCTGGACCCCGAATTCGGCCTTTTCGCCTTCGCCATCGGTGAACAGCCGCAACCCCATCCCGCAGGGCCAGTGCCCGCACCTGACACCGTCAGCGTCGATTTGCAAACGGGCTCCACCATGACCATCGGGGCGCTGCCGATTGATCATGACCGCGCCTTGGGGCGCGCGCCCGAAGTGCCGACCCGGCTGGTGTCCGGGTCCGGCCATCTTGGCCCCGAAACCCCCGTGACGCTTGCGGGTCAGACCATTCACCGGACGCTGGCGGATGCATTCACCGCCATCGCGGGCGATCCGCAAGCCCGCGAAATTGTCGAGATCTGCGATAGCCGATTTTATCCGTCCGAGGCCCTGAACTGGCCCGCCGGCCCTGAAACGCTGGCGGTCCGGTCCGCGCGGGATACCCAGCCTGTGATCGAGGTTGCAGCATCTGTGCCGGGTGTGGCCGGCTACACCCATCTGGAACTGACCGGCCTTGCCATCACCGCAGCAGGCGCACTGATCCTGACGCTGCCCGAGGCGCAGACGCTGGCCTTCAACTACCTGACCATAAGGCGCAGCGATCTGACATTGGACGTCAGCTTTCGCGAGGAAACCGGCGTCGAGGAGTTGCGCATCATTGCCTGCATTCTGGGGCCGCTGGCCGTGGGCGATCCGGGGCGAATCGCGGTAGCCGACAGCATCCTCGATGCGGGTGCCGATGGGCCAGCAGATGCGCTGACAGCCCTTGACGCCGACCTTACAATGGACCGCTGTACCGTTCTGGGCAGGCTGCGGGCGCAGCGGGTGGATATATCGGACTCGGTCCTGCGCCATCCTGTCTTCGCAGGCGAGCGGTTCGAGGGCTGCATCCGCTATTCCGCGCTGGCCCCCGGCGGTCAGACCCCGCGCAAGCACCGGGTCGTGCGCCAGCCATTCCCGCGGTTCGTCACGCTTGATCGCCGCGATCCGGCCTATCTGCGCCTGTCACGCGACACCGCCTCCGACATACTGACCGGCGCCTCTGACGGCGGCGAAATCGGGGCCTTCAATCTGGCGCGCATCGCGGAAATTGAACGTGCCGTGCTGCGGCGGCTGTCCGAACACACGCCTGCGGGCCTCCGTACCGGGGTCATCCGCAAGAATTAGCAAAGGAAAGGTGGTCGACCATGAAGGGAGATTTTACCAGAGGGTTCAATCCGGACACCAAGCGCGGTCAGCGCTATCGCCGCGTGTTGCTGCAACAGGGGCGGGCGCTTCTGGATTCGGACATGACGGCCCTCGGCGATGCCATCGACGGCGCGTTGCGCCAGAACCTTGCGATGACGGCGTGCCGCGCGGGATCATCGGATCTGGGGCTCCTGATCACACCGGGTCGGCTGCTGGCGCAGTTCGACGGCACGCTGGGCAATGATTTCGAGGCGGCAGGCGGTGCGGCGGCGGTGCGCGATTTCTCTCGCAAGTACCTTGATCGGTTGCCCGGTCTGCGTATGGGCGGGGCCAGCGGCACCGTCACCGTGGCTCTGGCCGAACCGCTGGACGTCCCGACGCAGATCCGCGTCTGGGCGCGGGCGGACAATGGCGGGGCCGGCCCCAGTGTAAACGGCACCGCCTTTGCCGTGCCCGGAGGCGCGGATTACCAGCCGATTGATGTGACAGTCGCCGGCACCGACCTGCAGTTCAGCGTCGATCCCGCCGCCCGCATCTGGGTAGCCTTGATCGAAACCCGCGCCGATGCAGGCCCCACGCCAGTGCTGCACAGCCACAGCGGCGCATACGAGATCAATGGTCTGGCCTTTGACGGCGGCGGCGGCAACTGGCCCGCGCTGGCAGATCCCGCAGGAGCGATACTGCAGGCGCAGGCCGAGAGCGCCGCGGGCACACGATTGGTCGCCTATGTCGAGGTCTGGGAACAGCACGTCACCGCCATCGAAGATCCCGGCATCCGCGAAACCGCACTTGGCGGCGATGTTGATACCACCACGCGCACCCGGGTGCGGCATCAGGTCAAACTGGCCGCTGTCACGGGCCTGAACCCGGCGCAGGTTGCCGATGCTTTTGCCACGCCATTGCTGCCCGGCGGCACCGTGGCTCTTGGCGTGGCCAGCGAAACACTGACGGCTGATCCGTGCGATCTGCCTGTCCCCGGCGGTTATACCGGCCCGGAAAACCGCCTCTACCGGATGGAGGCGCATGGCCCCGGCGATGGCGGCGGCACGCTGTTCAAATGGTCGCGGGAAAACGGCTCCGAGCTTTTTGCGGCCAGCTTTCCCGATACGCTGATCATCCCGGCCCCGGCATCGTCACTGGTTGTGCAGGCGGGCACCGATCTGCGTGACGGTGATCTGGTAGAACTGCTGAGCGACGCGATTGAGCTGGGCGACGATGGCGCAGGTACGCTGGCTGCAGCGGGATTTACCCGCCCGCAACGCGCCGCCGGACGGCTGCTGCGCCTTTCAGGAGGGGACGAAATCACCGGCTCCACCCGCATTTTCGACCTGCTGGACCCGATTGACGAAACCCCTGTGATCGACATCGACACCGGTCGGTTCGGCAGTCAGGGTCTAAAGCTGCGGCGTTGGTCCGGGCTGATCCATCATACCGCCGATGACGTCTATGAGCTGGAACAGGGCATCGAGGCGGACATCGCCGGCGCGTTCGAGGCCGGCGACTGGTGGCAATACGAGGCCCGCGTGAGCGCCGCGAACGCCAATGGCCCGGTGCAATCCGGCCCGCATGGCCCCGAGCGGCTGTTTGCCCCCTTGGCCGCGCTGCGCCAGACGCCCGCAAACCAGCCGATGCTGCTGGAGGCATGGCTGGATCACCGGTTTCCGCCGCTGTGCGGCATCGAGGCTGACGATGTGTCCTATGACGGCCGCCGGGTGGGCACGGACAGCGACACGGTTCAGGAAGCGCTGGACGAGCTGTTCGAGCGTGACAGCGGCGAGGGCTGCGGTGAGATCGCCGTGCCCGAAGGCGCCGATATCCGCGACATCATCGACGCGATCCCCAATGGCGCAGACGCCAAAATCTGCCTCGGCCCGTTCGAGCGCAATGTGCCGTCGGTCATCCAGATCTTTGACAAGGGTCACATCACCATCACCGGCATCGGCCTTGGCTCGGCGCTGGAAACCGCTCGGCAGCTGTTTCACTTCCAAAACTGCGCCGCCGTCACGCTGGTTGATTTCTCGGTGACGGCAGATGGTTCGGGCGGCAGCATTCTGCGGATCGAAGACTGCGCCGAAATAAACATCCAGCGCCTGACCATCAGATCGCGCGCCGAAGCTGGTCATAGCAACGCTGCAATCCGCCTGAGCGCCAGCGCCGATGGCCAGATCCGCCGCGCCCGCGTGCGCGACACGCGGATGTCGCTGGGTCTGAACGACACCGGTGTTCTGTCAATCGGGGTGCGGGATCTCGCGGTGAGCGATTGCGATATCGAAACCCGCGAAACCGCCTTTGATCTGCGCGGACGCATGGCCGACAACAGCTTTGCGTCGGTGGTCGGGCGGGTATTCATCAGCCAGCTCAGCTTCAACGTGGACTCGGAGATATTTACCGGCGGGTCGGACGCCGAGTTCGGCAATGGCGAGCTTGGCCGCCATTCCATCGCCCTGGCGGGATGGGGCGACTTGCCTGTGCGGTTCTCGACACATGCCGCGCTAACGTCACGCACATGGGCCCGGATTGCCGATGCCAATCCGCCGGGGAACCCCTCGGGCGGGGAGCCCAGCATGCGCGCCCATGTTCGCCGGATACGCCGGGGCGTTGCTCGGTTCGCGCTTGGCCTTGATCCGGGGATCACGATCCCAGCGGCATCGCGCGGAATTCTGGGCCTGATGGGCACGTCGCTGGCGGCCAGTGCAACGGTGGATTACGGCCACGCAGGTATCATCGTGTCGGCCCCGCGCGGCCCCACTGTGAACGGCGCCTCAAACCCTGCCGGACTGGCCAACAACGCCGCCGCGCAATCCGTGCGTGTCAACAGCAACCGGATCAGCGGCTTTCATCAAGGCATTCGCATCGGCGGCGATTTCCAGAATACGTCCGGCCTGGATACCGCCCGCACCCTGTTTCGCGATGTGGAGGTCGACGGCAATCGCATTGATCTGCGCCTGCCTATGTATGCGCGCAGCCGCTGGGGCGTGATGGTCGGCAGCGCGCTTAGCGCCGCCGTGCGCAACAATCGCGTGACGAACCTTTATGAGGGGCCGACCGAAGACGTGCCGAACCCGCTGCCACCGACCGATGGCATCCGGCTGTGGGGCGTGTTCGGTCCGTTCGTTCAGATCGAACGCAACGCCTGCTTCGGCACCTCCCACGGCGTCCGTTTCCGTAGCTTGAACCCTCAGACTGACCCCGCGCGCACGGTCTGGAAGGTCTCGGATTTCAGTGGCGGAACCCCCAGCCCGACAAACTCTCTGTCCGGCAGTCCGGGCAGCGCGGAAATAGTCGAGATCGCACCCTGACGGAGGCTGTCATGCAAAGAATGACTCGGACATCAGACTGGATCGTGGTAGGATCGACCTTGCATATCGCACGTGAAGGCAAGTGTCACAGCAAGCTGAATGAAAGCGATATGTATTTATGGTTCACAGGGTTCAAATCCCTGAAAGATAAAGGAAAGCAGCGCTTTCCTTTATCGCGCCTCAGTCCCCCCGATACTGCGATACCGATATGAAACAGGCGCGCGCAGCCTCTGCGGCGCCGGCGGGTAAATCCCCGTCCAAACCTGCGCCGACACCTGCTCCCGCGCCTGCCGCGACGGGCGCGCTTTCGACGCTGCAATCGTCGCTGACGGGCGGCGCGGCGCTGCCAAAATCCACGCGCAAACGGCTTGAAACCAGCTTTCGCGCCGACCTGACCGACGTGCGCGTTCATACCGGCGCCGCCGCGGCGGCGGCCACGACGACGCTGAACGCCGAAGCCTTCGCCAGCGGGCGCGATATTGCCTTTGCGCCGGGCCGCTTTGCCCCCGGCACCAGGACCGGCGACCACCTGATTGCCGAAGAGGTCGCGCATGTCATCCAGCAACGCGGCAGTGGCGGGCAGGTCGTGCAGCGACACGCTGCCGTTTCGTCGCACAATGACACCGCCGAAATCGCCGCACGTTCGGCGGCGGAGAATTTCGTTGCGGGCAAACCTGCGAACCTGCCTTTGTCGGGCCTTTCGACACGTGGCCGGATCATGCGCCGTGCGCGGATGGGGGCCGTCAGTCCGTCGCCCGTGGTCGCTGCCCCGACAACCGGATTGGGCACAACCAAGGCCGGGCCTGCACCCGTGCTGACGCCCACCATGACTTCCACCCTCAGCCCGGCGGGCGGCAAATTGGTCGACAGCGCAGGGCGCAAGCAATCCCGGCCGGGATCGAAATCGGCCAGCAAGGCCAAGGCCCCGGACGAGGCACAGACGGCCCAAGCCGCTCAGAGCGCCAGCGCGCCGAGCGTGATGACCGCAGGCAGCCCGGCAGGCGCCAGCGCGGATGGTCCGACCAGCGACACCAAACCGGACGGCAAGAGTGGCAAGAGTAAGTCAGAGGATGAGGCGAAGGGAAAAAAGCGGGACGAAAGGGAAGAGAAGCGCAAGGAGAGGCAGGAGGCGCGCGGCGCAATGGGCGGCGGTGGCGCCGGCTCGTTCGGCAAGATCAAGGGCGACCGGGGCGCGGGCGCTGCCGCCACCGCGCGCAAACGTCTTGAGGACCGGTCCGCTGCACTTTCGACCAACGAAGGCGCGGGCGCGCGTATCGGTGCGGCTCAGGCCGCCGCCGCTCCCCCGCCCAACGCGGCCGAAGCGGCGGGCCAGCAGGGTCAGGCTGGCGCGCTTGAGAACGCCGACGTGCCCTCCGGTGAGCCACAGGCCGCCCGCGCGGCGGCGCGGGGGGCTGTTTCGGCGGTAACCCCCGGAACGATCGAGGGCCTCGAGGATTTCGCTAGCCCCGGCGGTGCATCACGGCGCCAGCCGCTGACCGACGCCATCGCAGGCCAGGCCGACGCGCAAACCGGCCCGGTCCGCGCCAGCCTGAGCGCCGTCGACACCCCGCCCGTCGGCGCCGCCCCTGCGCCCCCGACACCGCAGCCTCAACCACAGCCTGCGCCCGGCTCCGCCGATCCGTCCCTGGGACACGCGGTTCCGCCCCCCGTGAACGAAGAGGCGCTGGACGCCACCGAATTCAAGGCCGAGGCCGATTCCAGATTGGCCGAGCATGATGTGGATGATGCGACCCTGCAGAAGGCCGACGAGGGCCCGTTGCGGGAAATCGGCAACGACAAAAGCCAGTTGAACGACAAGGTGGACCAGGCTGCCGGCCGCGCCCGCGCGACGGAAACGCAGGCCCGCGATACGGCGCGCGGATCGCTGGCAGATGCGGAATCGGGCGCGCAG
Organism: Roseovarius sp.; assembly: GCA_048267045.1. Lineage (GTDB taxonomy): Bacteria > Pseudomonadota > Alphaproteobacteria > Rhodobacterales > Rhodobacteraceae > Roseovarius. The sequence continues at coordinate 6,687 of JBLWYG010000080.1, forward strand.
GCCCGGATGGACAGCGAACGCAGTGGCGGCCAGACCGAAGTATCCGCCGAGCAGGACAGCACCCGCACAGGCGAGGAACAGGCCGAACAGACGCTCGCCGACCAGATCAACACCACCTATCAAACCGCCCAGACCAGTGTGAACGAAAAGCTGACGACGCTGACCCAGGACGCCGTCGCCACGTTCCGCGAACGTCAGGGCGCGCGGCTGGAGGCGTTTGCCTCTGGCGTGCGCAGCGATCTGGCCGATCTGAAACGGCGGCGATATTCCGGTGCCCGTGGCGCATTGCGCCGCGCGCGCGACTGGCTTTTGTCCCTCAACTCCGTTCCCGAAGTGCAGCGGCTCTATCAACGGCACCGCGACCAATACATCACCGATATCGACGCGCTGATTGCCCAGATCAAGACGGATATCGACCAAACCATTCAGGACTGCAAAACCGCGCTGCGCACGGCCCGCGAGACCATCGAACAGCTTGTAGCGGACAACGCGGAGACCATGGACCAGGATGCGCAGACCGCGCTGACCAATGCCACCGCCGGTTTTCAGCGCATGGAGCAGCAAATCGACGCGGCTGCAGAGGCCGCCAAGCGCGCGCTGGATGCTGAACGCGAACGCGCCATTCAGGCGATGGACGCTGAGCTCGACAAGATCCGCTCTGAAAACGCCGGGCTGGTGGGCAAGCTCGCCGCCGCCATTTCGGCGCTCGCCGCCGCGTTGGGGCAATTCCTGCGCCTTATGACGCGCGTGACGCGCATGGGCATCGGCAGTTTCCTGTCGGCGGCGCTGTCGCAGGCAACAGACGGCGTGCGCAACAACCTGTGGGGCGAATTGCAGGAGGCATTCAAACAGTGGATATTCATGAAGCTGCCGATCCTGCAGGTGCTGCTGTCGCTGCCACCCAATTGGTACGAAATGCTGACCGCACTCTCTATCAACATGATCGGTGTGTTCATCGAAAATCTGCCCGCCATGTTGCCCGCGATCGGCACCGCCGCGATGATCTGGCTAGCCACGACCCTGGCGGTCAAGCTGATCCCCGGCGCGGGGGCCATCATGCTGGTGATCGACGGGATACGCGGGGCTTATGCCCTGATGCAAAGCCTCTTCAGCGCCGCGTCCGCGTTCTTTGAATTCGTGATGAAGGTTGCCGAGCGTGGCAACGGTGCCGCAGCCTTTGCCCGCGCATTGGCCTTCGGGATCGTGGCGGCTGTGGACGCTGTGCTGACCTTTCTGGGCGTTGACCGCCTGATCCGGCGCGTCATCGGCGCCATTGCCCGTCCCTTCACCCGCATCGCCAGCCGTATCGCTGGCCGCTTCCGCCAGTTCATGGCCCGCAGGCGCAGGCGACGCAGCCGGGCGCGACCCGGCCGCAGCGACCCGGGCGGCTCGAACAGGCATCGCAGCGCCCGCAGCAGGGCCCGCCGCGAC
>JBLWYG010000081.1:0-7656 GCA_048267045.1 Roseovarius sp.
CCGCAGCTGGGGGGAACGGTGGAGGGGTGGGAGTGATCCACGCTCGTGTACTGTGCCCATCGTCAACCCGCCTATTCCCGCGTCGCGACCCCCGGAAAGGAGCTTATCGGGGATCGCGACGCGTGAATAGGCGGATTGACGATGGTCACAGTACACGAGCGTGGATCACTCCCACCCCTGAACCTTTCCCACAAGGTGCGGCAGACGGTGAGCAGTGATGCTGCGGTCCTTTGCATCCCTCCCCCTTGAGGGGGAGGGACAGAGGTGGGGTGACAACCCCTGATCGAGCGCGCCTCACTCCAAGCCGTCGATCACCTGACGCTGTTTGAGCATTTCAAGAAAAATGCGGTAATCGCGGTCGAATTGCGCCCGCGCTTCGGCCCTGGGCGCGCGGGCGGTGCCGCCCTGTTGCATGGCCAGGCACGCCTGGTCGAGGCTGGGATAGAGCCCGGCGGCATTGGCGGCGACCATGGCCATGCCGAGCAGGGTCGCGTCCGGCGTCGAGGGCTCGACCACGGTGCAACCTGTTGCGTCGGCATAGAGCTCCATCAGCAGCGGATTGCGGGTGTGGCCGCCGGTGATGTGCAGCGTGTCGATGGCATAGCCCTTGGTGTTGAGGGTATCGAGAATATGCCGCACACCGAGCGCAATGGAGACACAGGTGCGCCAATAGAGCCGGCAGAGACTGTCAAAGTCACTGTCCAGCGTCAGGCCGGAAATCACGCCCAATGCCGATGGGTCGCCCAGAGGCGAGCGATTGCCATGGAAATCAGGCAGCACATGCAGGCGGCTGGCCAGGCTGAGGCCCTCGCTCTGGCGCAGTTCCATCACCCGGTTGCAAATGGCCAGGTGCTTGTCGCGGGTCGGCTCGCCCCCGGCGCTGTGCCAGAGAATGATGTGGTCGAGCAGCGCGCCGCTGGCCGACTGGCCCCCTTCATTGAGCCAGACACCGGGCAGCACGGCGCCGAAGTAGGGCCCCCAGACGCCGGAGGTCGGCCGGTCTTCGGCGGAAAGCGCCATGACGCAGCTCGATGTTCCGGCGATCAGGGCCAGGTGCCTGTCGATGGTGTCGACATCTGCGGTGAAGGCGCCCAATACCCCCAGGGCGCCGGCATGGGCGTCGATCAGCCCGGCGCCGACGCGGCAGGCCGTGGTCAGGCCAAGCTGGTTCGCGGCCTCGGCCGTCAACGGACCGAGATCGTCCCCAACGGGGCTGGCCTTTTGCGGCAGGGCGGCCTTTTCGAGCAGGTCTTCGAGACCAACCCTGGCCAGAAAGTCATGCCGCCAGCTTTGCACATCATGGCCCAGATAGGTCCACTTGCAGGTCAGGGTCGATTGCGAGCGGGCCAGCGAGCCGGTGGCCTTCCAGGAAAGGAAATCGGCCAGGTCGAACATCTGCCCGGCGCGGTCCCAGCTTTGCGGCAAATGCCGCTTGAGCCACATCAGCTTGGGCACTTCCATTTCCGGCGACATGACGCCCCCGGCATAATGCAGCACCTCGTGGCCGGTGCGGGTGCATTCGTCGGCCTCGTCCAGCGCACGGTGATCGAGCCAGACAATGGTGTCCCAGCGGTCCTCGCCGTCGCGCGAGACGGTGACCGGGGCGCCCGATGCGTCCCGCACCACCAGTGAGCAAGTGGCGTCAAAGGCGATGCCGGAGACCTCGGCGGGCTTTGCATCCGCTATAGTCATGGCACCGCGCACGGCCTCACACACGGCCTGCCAGATCTGGCTGCTGTCATGCTCGGCGAAATTGGCATCGGTGCGCCGCATCAGGATGGGCACTTCGTGACGGCCACGAAACTGGCCATCGCGCGTGAAGACACCGGCCCGGGCGCTGCCGGTTCCTACATCCACACCCACCAGGAAGTCTTGCGACACGCCGCCCTCTTATGTTCGGTCCGGGCGGACCATAGCGAATGGGATTGCTAGCGACTAGAGGGGGAAAGGCGGAGGCAAAACCTAGTGCTGATCCGCCAGATACCCCTCGATCGTCCGGGCGGTGCCCTGGGTCCAGAGGGCGTTGAGGGCCTTGGTGAAGGCGGCGATGAAGTCGGGGGCTTTGGCCAGATCGCCGTAGATGTCGGCCATTTCGAGCCAGGCCTTGGGGTTGTCCCTGGCCTTGATGGCCTGGGCGTTGAGGCGGTCCCAGTTGGGGTCGTTCGGCTCGATCACCGCACCGCTATCGGTGGTGCCGAAGCAGTAGCGGCACCAGAGGGCCGAGACGAGCGCCAGGCCGGTGACGCTCTGGCCATCGTGAATGCGATCAAGCGCCGAAGGGATGATGAATTTGGGCTGCCGGTTGGAGCCGTCCAATGCCAGGCGGCGCACGGTATCGCCGATCTTGGGATTGGCGAAGCGCTTCTCGCACAGCGCGAAATAGGCGTCGAGATCGGTGTCGGGCACGGGCGGCACGACCGGAATGATCTCTTCGGCTTCGACTTTCTTGAGGAAAGCCGAGACCAGCGGGTGCTCCATGGCCTCGTGCACGAAATGAATGTCGAGCAGCCCGGCCGGATAGGCAATGGTGGCGTGCCCGCCATTGAGAATACGGATCTTCATGTGTTCATAGGGCGCCACGTCGGGCACGAACTGCACGCCGACCTTTTCCAGCGCCGGCCGGCCGGCGGGGAAATTGTCTTCGAGCACCCATTGCTTGAAGCTTTCGCAGAACACCGGCCAGGCATCGTCGATCCCAAACTGATCGGCGAGCAGTGTCTTCTCGCGATCCGAGGTGGCGGGGGTGATGCGGTCCACCATGCCGTTGGGAAAGGCGACCTGGGACTTCACCCATCCGGCCAGCTCCGGATGGATCAGCGCGGCAAGCCCGGCCACGGCATTTTCGGTAACATGGCCATTGCCCGGAATATTGTCGCAGCTCATCACCGTGAAGGGCACGATGCCCGCCTCGCGCCGACGCACCAGACCAGCCAGGATCAATCCGAACGCGGTTTTCGGCGCGTCGAAGTGGGCTGCGTCATGAACAATGTCGGGGTGGGTCGGGTCGAATTTCTGCGACGCAGGGTCGATATAATAGCCGCCCTCGGTGATGGTCAGCGAAACGATGCGAATGGCCGGGTCAGCCAGCTTGGCGATAACCGCCGCGCTGTCGCCGGGCGGCAGGTAGTCGATCATGGCGCCGGTGACATGGGCGGCGCTGGTGTCCGCTTCCTGCTCGACCACGGTGGTGAACCAGTCCTGGCCCATCAGCTTTTGCCGCATGGCCTCATCGGCCTGGCGCACGCCGGCGCCCACCAGCGCCCAGTCCTGGCCCTCGCCCAGATTGAACAGGGCATCGAGATAGACCGCCTGATGGGCGCGATGGAAATTGCCGACACCGAAATGCACGATGCCGGGGGTGAGATCGGCGCGGTCATAGGCCGGGGTGGCAGCGGAGTTGATCGCTGGAAGCGCTGCTGCGGAGAGCCTGGTGGTCATGGTCGTTGGTCCTAAAGCGCCAGGCCCGCCGCATCGAAGCGGTAGATGCGGTTGGCATCGGGCGTGAGATAGACCTTGTCGCCATGGCTGAAGGTCTGGTTGCCATCGGTGCGCACGGTCATCAGGCCCAGGCCTTCAACCTCGACATGCAGGAAGGTGTCGGAGCCGAGCTGTTCGGCGACATTGACGGTACCGGCCCATTGCCCGGCTCCGGCGGTGGTCGAAAGGGTGAAGTGCTCGGGGCGCACGCCGATGGCATGGGCCTTGTGCTTTTCGGCCTCGGGGCCATCGACAAAGTTCATCTTGGGCGAGCCGATAAAGCCGGCGACGAAGCGGTTGGCGGGCTTCTTGTAGAGTTCGAGCGGAGAGCCGAACTGTTCGACATTGCCCGCATTGAGCACCACGATACGGTCGGCCATGGTCATGGCTTCGACCTGGTCATGGGTCACGTAGATCATGGTGGTCTTGAGTTGCTGGTGCAGCTCGGTGATCTCGAGCCGCATGTTGACGCGCAGCGCCGCATCGAGATTGGACAGCGGTTCGTCGAACAGGAATGCCTTGGGTTCGCGCACGATCGCGCGGCCAATGGCAACGCGCTGGCGCTGGCCACCGGACAGGGCCCGCGGGCGGCGGTCGAGATAGGAGCCCAGGTTCAGCGTGCGGGCGGCGTAGTCGACTTTCTGGTCGATGATGGCCTGGGGCGTCTTGGCCATCTTCAATGGGAAGGCGATATTGTCGCGCACGCTCATATGTGGATAGAGCGCATAGGACTGGAACACCATGGCCAGGCCCCGCCGGGCGGGCGGTGCGCCGGTGACGTCCTCGCCATCGAGCTTGATATGCCCCGAGGAGGTGTCTTCCAGGCCCGCGATCAGGCGCAGCAGGGTTGACTTGCCGCAGCCCGAGGGGCCGACAAAGACAACGAACTCGCCGTCTTTGATTTCAAGCGAAATGTCCGGGATGATTTCGACTTCACCGAAGGACTTGTTGACGTGTTCGAGGGTAATCGAGCCCATGATTTTGGTCCTTTATTTGACGGCGCCGAAGGTGAGGCCACGCACGAGCTGCTTCTGGCTGAACCAGCCCAGCAGTAGGATTGGGGCGATGGCCAGGAGCGAGGCGGCCGACAGCTTGGCCAGGAACAGGCCCTGTGGCGATGAGAACGACGAGATGAAGGCGGTCAGCGTGCCGGCCCGGCCCGAGGTCAGGGTGATGGTCCAGAAGGCTTCGTTCCAGGCCAGGATCACATTGAGCAGAAGGGTCGAGGCGATGCCGGGGATGGCCATGGGCACCAGCACATGGACGATCTCGTTCCAGAGTTCGGCGCCATCCATGCGGGCGGCTTCCAGGATATCGACCGGGATTTCCTTGAAATAGGTGTAGAGCATCCAGATGATGATCGGCAGGTTGATCAGCGTCATGATGATGGTCAGGCCATGCACCGTGTCGAGCAGCCGCAGGTCACGGAAGATCAGGTAGATCGGGATCAGCACGCCCACCGCCGGCATCATCTTGGTGGAGAGCATCCACATCAGAATGTCCTTGGTGCGCTTGGTCGGGGCAAAGGCCATCGACCAGGCCGCCGGAATGGCGATGACGAGGCCCAGAAGGGTCGAGCCGACCGACACCAGGATCGAGTTCCAGGCGTGCTTGATATAGTCCGAGCGGTCCTGCACATCGAAGAAATTGTCGAGCGTGAAGGTCAGCGGCAGGAAGGTGGGCGGGGCGGCAATGGCCTCGGCCTCGGTCTTGAAGGCGGTGACGATGGTCCACAGGATCGGCGAGAACAGCAAGAGGGCCACGGCCCATGCCAGGATTGTGAAGCCGGTCTTGGTCTGGACGGATACGTTGCGGGCCATGATCTCGTCTCCTTACGCGTCCAGGTTCTTGCCGACGGCGCGCATCAGGAAGATGGCGACGATATTGGCGATGATAACCGCGACCACGCCACCGGCCGAACCGGCGCCGATGTCATTGCTGAGGATGCCGGTGCGGAACACCAGGAAGGCGATATTGGTCGAGGCATAGCCCGGTCCGCCACCGGTGGTGACGCGGATCTCCGCGAAGATGCCGAGCAGGAAAATGGTCTGGATCAGGATCACGATGGTGATTGCCCGGGCCATATGCGGCAGGATGATATAGCGGAAGCGGTTCACCGCATTGGCGCCATCCATCTCGGCGGCCTCGCGCTGCTCTTCGGAGAGCGATTGGAGCGCCGTGAGCAGGATCAGCGTCGCGAAAGGCAGCCATTGCCAGGCGACAATGACGATCACCGAAAACAGCGGATATTGCGCAAACCAGTCCACCGGCTCGAGGCCGAGCGCCTCATAAAGATGCCCCAGCATGCCATAGCCGGGATGCATGAAGCCGTTCTTCCAGATCAGCGCGGCCACCGGCGGCATGACGAAGAAGGGCGAGATGACCAGGATACGCAAAATGCCCTGGCCCCAGACCGGCTGGTCGAGCAGCAATGCGAGGAACGTGCCGCCGATCACGGTGATCAGCAGCACCCCACCGACCAGCAGAAGCGTATTGACCAGCGCCTGGGTGAAGCTGGGATCGCCGATGACATAGTCATAGTTTCCCCAACCGGCAAAGCCGGTCATCATCGGGTTGATCAGGCTGTAATTCTGGAACGAAAACCAGATGGTCATACCCAGCGGCACGGCCATCCAGATCAGGAGCACGATGACGGCGGGTGCCATCATGGTGCGCGCCAGGGTGCGGGTTTGCCGGGTTGCCATCCATTCCTCCCAGGGCCGATCAGGTCTGCCCGATTTTCCGGGTCCATCGGTCCTCATCGGATGGTCACCAGAGGTGGCCATCGGATCAGGCCCGCCAGCGCGCGGCAAGGCCGCAGTGCCGGGGACGGAGCCGTCCGGCGTCCTGAGGGGGACGCGTTTGCCGGGCGGCTCCCGTTCGGGACGCAGATGCAAGGGAGGAACGATCCGTGCATAGGGTCCGGAGGAGGGCGGCCGGAGGAGAGGTTCCGGCCGCCTGAGGCTTTGGAGGAAGCCTTACTGGATATAGCCAGCCCGGGTCATGTCGCGGGTGGTGGCGTCCTGGGCCTGGGCCAGGGCGTCATCAGCCGACATCTGACCGGCAAGGGCCGCCGAGAAGAGCTGGCCGACATTGGTGCCGATGCCGGCAAATTCCGGGATCGCCACGAACTGCACACCCACATACGGGACCGGCTGGACGGTCGGCTGGGTGGGATCAGCCGCGTAGATCGAGCCCATGGTCATTTCCGCAAATGGGGCGGCAGCCTGGTAGTCCGGGTTTTCGTAGAGCGAGATGCGGGTGCCCGGGGGCACGTTGGCCCAGCCTTCTTCGGCCGCAACCAGTTCGAGATAGTCCTTGGAGGTCGCCCAGCCGATGAACTGCTCGGCGGCATCGGCATTCTGCGAGGAGGCCGGGATCGCCAGCGACCAGGCCCAGAGCCAGTTGCCGCGCTTGCCCAGGCCATTGTCCGGTGCCAGGGCGAAGCCGACCTTGTCGGCCACGGTCGAGTCGTCGGGGTTGGTCACAAAGGACGCAGCCACGGTGGCGTCGATCCACATGCCGCATTTGCCCTGCTGGAACAGGGTGAGGTTTTCATTGAAGCCGTTGGACGAGGCACCCGCAGGGCCGGCATCGGCCATCAGCGAAAGATAGGTATCCAGCGTTGCCTTCCATTCGGGGCTGTCGAATTGCGGGTTCCAGTCTTCGTCGAACCAGCGAGCGCCAAAGGAGTTGGCCATGGCCGTCAGGAACGCCATGTTTTCGCCCCAGCCGGCCTTGCCACGCAGGCAGATGCCGTTAACGTCGTTCTCACGATCGGTCATGGCGCGGGCGGCTTCACCGATGAATTCCCAGGTTGGGGCTTCCGGCATTTCAAGGCCCGCCGCTTCCATCAGATCGGTGCGATACATGATGAAGGAGCTCTCGCCATAGAAGGGCGCAGCATAGAGCTTGCCATCGACCGAGAGGCCGCCACGGATCGGCGGCAGCAGGTCATCAACGTCATATTCGGCATCGGCGCTCAGGCCGTCGAGCGGCTTGAGCCAGCCCTGGCCGGCCCAGATCGGGGCTTCATAGGTGCCGATGGTCATGATGTCGTACTGGCCACCATTGGTGGCGATGTCCGTCGTCACGTTCTGGCGCAGCGTGTTCTCTTCCAGAACCACCCAGTTCAGCTCGATCCCGGTTTCTTCGGTGAAGGCGCTCGACAGGCCCTGC
>JBLWYG010000082.1:0-7599 GCA_048267045.1 Roseovarius sp.
GCGGGCCCGCGACACTGCTGGATGAGGCGCGCTCCTTGGCGGATCACGCGCTGACCGCCACGCCGCAGCATGCCGCCGCGATCAAGGCGCTGATACCCTGATAGGCGCGCGCGCCTACATTGCCTGAACAACAAACTTTTGTAGGTGCGCAGGATGATCACTGTGTTAATTCAAAGTCATGGACATCGTCGTAATCACAACCGTCATCTCGTCGCTCTTCCTCGTCATCGGGGCGTCCGAGCCGTTGGCGGCGCGTTTGCGCCTGCCATACACCGTGATCCTGGCCGTCGTCGGTATCCTGATCGGTGCAGGGGCGCTGTTTTTCCTGCGGACCGACCTGACCGACGCGCTGAACCCCGTTGCCGAGGCAATCCTGGGCCTGCCGATCAGATCGAACGTGTTCCTCTACGTGTTTCTGCCCACCCTGCTGTTTCAGGCGACACTGGGAATGAACCTGCGGCGCATGATCGACGACTGGGTTCCGATCTTGGCCCTTGCCGTCGTGGCCGTCGTCGTCGCAACGCTTACTGTCGGCTTTGCGCTGTCATGGGCCAGCGCGCTGCCGCTGGCGGCCTGCCTGCTGATCGGCGCGATCGTGTCGACGACGGACCCGTCGGCCGTTGTGTCCATCTTCCGGTCGATTTCGGCGCCCAGACGGCTGGCACGGATCATCGAAGGCGAAAGCCTGTTGAACGATGCCGCCGCGATCGCGCTGTTCGGCCTGTTCATGGGCTATGTGATGCTGGGGGGGCAGGACCCCACGCTGAGCGATGCACTGGCCCGGTTTCCGATGCTGATATTTGGCGGTGCGCTCACCGGATGGTTGGCCGCGCGAGGCGCGGTCTGGGTGATGTCCGCCTTCGCCCGCTATGATCTGGCCCAGATCTCGATTTCGGTCGCGCTGCCCTATCTGGCGTATATCTTTGCAGAACAAAGCGTTGGCGCGTCGGGTGTGATTGCTGTGGTTGTAGCGGGCCTTACGCTGAACCTGACGGGTCCGGGACGGCTGCCGCCACTGGCGTGGGTCAACCTGCGCGAGGTTTGGGACCTTCTTGCGCACTGGGCGGGTGCGCTTATCTTTATTTTAGCCGCGCTGCTTATCCCGCGAATACTGGAAGACGTGCGGATCGGTGATTTTCTTCTGCTCGGGGTGGTGGTCCTGGCGGCCATCGCCGCGCGCGTGGTGATCCTGTTCGGGCTGTTTCCGCTGCTGACGATGTTTCGCATCTCGCCCGTGGTCGAACGGCCCTACCGCGTCGCGATCTTGTGGGGGGGACTGCGCGGTGCGGTCACTCTGGCGCTTGCCCTCGCGGTGACCGAGAGCTTTCGGGTGCCCGTCGAGGTCAAGCGCGTGGTCGGCATCCTCGCCACCGGGTTCACGCTGTTCACGCTGATCGTCCAGGGGACGACGCTGAGATCGGTGATCGGCTGGCTTGGCCTTGACCGCCTGTCGCCGATGGACGAGGCGCTGTCGCGGCAGGTTGTGGCCGTCGCACTGCAAACGGTGCGCGAGGACGTGGCGCGCACGGCCGACAATTACGACCTGACCCATGAGATCGTGCGCTCCGAGGCAAAACGCTTTGGCGAGCGGCTGGATGCGGCGGTCAAATCGGCCGAAGACAATGACGACATTCTGGACCGGGACCGGATCACGCTGGGCCTGATCTCGCTCGCGGGTTTCGAACGCGACACGATCCTCGAGCGGGTCCGCGAACGGACGATCTCGGCCCGGATGGCAGAGCAGGTGCTGTCGGTTGCCGACCAGTTGATCGAGGCCGCCCGAACCGGCGGGCGGAGCGGCTATCAACGGGCCGCCCGCAAATCGGTGGCCTACGGTCCGGCGTTCCGCGCCGCGGTGCTGCTGCACAGCCGTCTGGGGGTGTCGGGACCGCTGGCGCGCATGACGGCGGACCGGTTCGAGCAGCTTTTGTCACAGCGTCTGATCCTGCGGGACCTGGGGCCATTCATCAATGGCCGCATCCGCCGCATCCATGGCAAGCGGCTGGCCGATCTTCTGCAGGAATTGCTGACAAGGCGCATCGAGAATGTGGAAACCGCGCTTGAGGGTCTGCGCCTGCAATATCCGGGATACGCGGAAGAGCTGGAGCGCCGCTTCATCCGGCGCACGGCGCTGCGGCTGGAGGAACGCGAATACACGTCGATGCGCGAAGACGGCGTGATCGGCGACGAAGTTCATACGACGCTGATGCAGGGGCTGGAGGCGCGGCGCGCCGCCGTTGAGGGACGTCCGCGCCTTGATATCGCGCTTCAGCGGGTGGAACTGGTGCGGCAATTGCCGCTGTTCGAGGATCTCGACGATGCCGGCCTGAAACGGCTGAGCCGCGCGATCCAGACGCTTCACGCGAATGCAGGCGATATCATCATGCGCAAGGACAGTGCGACCAGACGCGTGTTTTTCATCGCCTCTGGCGCGGTCGAGCTGGAAAGCGCCGGCCAGACATGGCGACTGGGACGTGGCGAGATGTTCGGACAGATGGCCATCCTGATGAAAAGCGGGCGCCGCACCGAAGTGCGTGCGATCGCACCGTCAACGCTTCTGGTTCTCGACGAGGAGCGTTTTCGCCGCCTGCTGTCACGCAGTGCCGCCCTGCAATCGGCCGTGCGTGCCAGCGCCGAAAAGCGCGGGATCGCGCCCGAAACGCTGCTATACGACAAACCGCGAAAATCGTAGCGAGACGGGGCGTGCGCTGCAGCACCTGCGGCGCAAGGCGTGTCCGGAAGAGCAACGATCTGGCGCCCTCTGACCGCCGGACAAAATGGGCACGCCTCGCCGACCGCCTTTCAACGGCACCGGGATTGCTTTAGCTTGGCCGAGCGCAGGATATTGACCCGGACGGCTTGAGGCACGGCCTGATACGTCGGGATGGCATGGCAGACGTGCTGAAGAAGGATCTGATGCAATGAAGAAGATCATGGTTGCCACGGACTTCTCCGAACGTTCGGACAGGGCGCTCAGGCGCGCGACCATGCTTGCAACAGAATTTGAAGCCACCATCGTGCTGGTTCATGTTGTCGATGACGATCAGCCGCAGCGGATCGTCGATACCGAGCAAAGCGAGGCCGAGACTCTGTTGCAGCAAACCGCGGCAACCCAGCGCGAGGTCGATGGCGTGACGTGCGAGACGCGGGTCATTCTGGCGTCGTCCTTTGCCGGGATCATCCAGGCGGCGCAGAATGAAAACCCCGACCTTCTGGTGATCGGGCAACATCGCCGGAACTTGCTCAAGGATGTTTTCATCGGCACCACCGCAGAACGGACGATCCGGCTGGTGAATTGCCCGGTCCTCATGGTGAACGCGCCTCCTGCCCGCCCCTATCAGCATGTCATGCAGACAACCAACCTGTCTGACGCCTCCCGCGACGCGCTACGGCGGTTCCGGTCGCTTGGCCTTTCCGGTGCTGCGTGGAACACGTTGCTTTACGTCTTTTTCGCGCCGGCGCTGCGGCTTGCGTTCAGACATTCCATGCAAAAGGATGAACAGGACCATTATCTGGCGGAAGAAAAAAGGGCGGCCCACGGCGATCTTGCGGATTTTCTCGCGACCGCGGACCTCGGCGATGTCACCCCGATGGTGCGCTTTGAGGCGACAGCCGCCCATAATGACATTCTCAAGGCGGCGGACGAGGAAGACGCGGACCTGATCGTGCTGTCGACCCATGGCAGGACCGGTCTCGCAAAACTGCTGATCGGCAGCGTCACGGAGCGGGTGCTGCGAACCGCGCCCATGGATGTTCTGGCAATCCCGGCGCTCCGCAGCGCGCAGACCTAGGAAGAGGCGGGCAGGCTCACACGGTCGTTCGTGATGGACTGGCGGGGTCCAAGTGATCCCCGCCCTCATCTGGCCCGATCATCCTGTTGGCCCTTGATGTTCTGGGCGAAATACCGTTTATGCGGCACTCAGAACGCAAGGACCCGGTGAAAGTCCGGGTGGCTCTTCCGGCCGCTGACCCGCCGGATAACCCCTGCATCATGCTTGAATTGCACTGCCGGACCGTCTTGTGAAAGACATCCCGACAAAGGGTACTGGATTATTCATGATTTCACTTTCCGACTACCGACATCAGTGGTTCGGCAACATCCGCGGCGATCTGCTGGCCGGTCTTGTCGTCGCGCTGGCGCTGATCCCCGAGGCGATCGCCTTTTCCATCATCGCGGGCGTTGACCCCAAAGTGGGCCTCTATGCCTCTTTCTCGATCGCGGTTCTCATCGCCTTTACCGGCGGCCGGCCCGGCATGATTTCGGCTGCCACCGCCGCCACCGCCGTGCTGATGGTCACTCTGGTCAAGCAATACGGGCTTGAGTATCTGCTCGCGGCCACCGTTCTGGCCGGGCTCTTGCAGATCGGCGCCGGCCTGCTGAAACTGGGGCGCTTCATGCGCTATGTGTCGAAATCGGTGATGACGGGCTTTGTCAACGCGCTGGCCATCCTTATTTTCATGGCGCAACTGCCCGAGTTGAATCTGGGTAATCCGGGCGTCACCTGGCTGACCTATGCGCTGGTCGCAGCCGGGCTGGCGATCATTTACCTCTTTCCCCGCATCACGACGGCGATCCCGTCGCCGCTGGTTACGATTATCGTTCTGACGGCGCTGGTCTTGATCACAGGCTGGGAGGTGCGGACCGTCGGCGACATGGGCGCGCTGCCTGATACATTGCCGGTCTTCCTGGTCCCGCAGATCCCGCTGACGTTCGAGACGCTGATGATCATCTTTCCGTATTCGATGGCCGTCGCCGTCGTCGGCCTGCTGGAAAGCCTGATGACGCAGAATATCGTCGACGACCTGACCGACACCAAATCGAACCGGAATCAGGAGTGCATCGGCCAAGGCATCGCCAATACCGCAACCGGATTCATCGGTGGCATGGCGGGCTGCGCGATGATCGGCCAGTCGATCATCAACGTGAAATCCGGCGGGCGCGGGCGCCTTTCGGCTTTCACGGCGGGGACGGTTCTGCTGATCCTCGTCGTCGGCCTTGGCGATCTGGTCGCGCGCATACCCATGCCGGCGCTGGTTGCCATCATGATCATGGTGTCGATCGGCACGTTCTCGTGGTCGTCGATCAAGGCGCTGAGGGTGCATCCGCGCTCGTCCTCCATCGTGATGATCGCGACGGTTGCCACCGTGGTCTACACCCACAACCTTGCCATCGGCGTGCTGGTCGGTGTGCTGCTGTCGGGCATCTTTTTCGCCGGCAAGATCGCCCAACTGTTCCGTATTTCGTCGACCCTGTCTGCCGACGGGCGCGAGCGGACCTATGTTCTGGAGGGGCAGCTGTTCTATGGATCGACCGAGGATTTCGCGGATGCGTTCGACTTCAACGAGGCGCTGGACCGGGTCATCGTCGATGTCAGCCGGGCGCATATCTGGGATATCAGTTCGGTACAGGCACTGGACATGGCGATCCTCAAATGGCGCCGCGAGGGCGCCGATGTTCAGGTCATCGGCCTGAACGAGGCGTCCGAGACAATCGTCGACAAGCTTGCCATACATGACAAGCCCGGCGCGATGGACACGTTGATGGGGCACTGAGGGAGAAGCAACATGGACAAGATACTCACGCTGCTGGACGGCTCGGCCTATTCCGAGAGCGTCTGTCACCATGCGGCCTGGATCGCGCAGAAACTGAATACCGGTGTCGAGGCGATGCATGTCATCGGGCGCCGCGAAGGTGCGGCATCCAACAATCTCTCGGGGGCCCTGGGCCTTGGCGCCCGGTCGGCCCTGCTGGAAGAGCTTTCCACGCTGGACGCGCAGTGGGCCAAACTGGCGCAGGCCAAGGGGCACGCCATCCTTGAAGACGCCAAAGCCATTCTGGAACAGGACGGCGTAGAGGCCGTGAACCTGCGGCTCCGCAAGGGCGACATTCTGGACGCTGTGCGCGAGATCGAAAGCGACATTCGCGCGATCATCATCGGCAAACGCGGCGAAGGCGCAGACGCGGCCAAGGGGCATCTCGGCTCGAACCTGGAGCGGATCGTGCGCAGCTCGAAGGTGCCGGTGTTCGTCGCCTCGCGCGAATTCAGGCCGATTACAAAGGTTCTTGTTGCCTATGACGGCAGCGCCAGTGCGAAAACCGCGATCGAACGCATGGCGACAAGCCCTGTGTTCAAGGATCTCGACCTGTGCGTGCTGTGCATCGGCAAGGATGACGCCCGGTCGCAGGCAACCGCCGAAGAAGCGGTGGCCAAGCTGAATGCAGCGAGCCTCAGCGCGTCGCCGCGCGTCGCAACGGGCGAGCCCGAGGAGATTTTGGCGCAGATCGTCGCGGACGAGGGCTTTGATCTGCTGGTGATGGGGGCCTATGGCCACAGCCGCATCCGGAGCCTGATCATCGGATCGACCACGACCGCGATGATCCAGACGGTCAGGATTCCGGTGCTACTCTATCGGTGAGAGGTGCAGGCGTGGATCGCAGCGGCGTGAATGCCCGCGCGCGACTTGCCCGGTGTTAATGCGGCTGCGTCTTTTTGATGATCTACGGCGACATGACATTGATGAACGGAGACCATCATGGCCATGTTTTCTGACCACGAACCCGCGCTTGCATCAACCATCAAGCGCAGCCGGAATCTGCTGATCGCCACCGGCATCGTGATGATCCTCGCGGGTGGCGCGGCAATCGCCTTTCCCTACTTCAGCAGCTTGGGTGTGACGGTTTGCGTCGGGCTCATGCTGATCGTCGGGGGAATCGCGCAAGCTATCGGGGCTGTCGGGTATCCCAGATGGACGGGCATCGCGCTTGGTCTGATCTTTGCGACGTTCGGGCTGATCGGGGGCGGTTATCTGCTGCTCCGCCCCGCCGAGGGCGTGTTCGTCCTGACGATCATCGCTGCCGCATTCTTTCTGGCCGAAGGGATCGTCAAGACGATCCTGTCGATGCAGATGCGTCCCCTTGCCGGGTGGGGATGGGTGCTGTTCGACGGGATAGCATCGGTGGTTCTGGGTGCGTTGCTGTGGTGGCAATTGCCGTCTTCGGCGCTCTGGGCGCTTGGCGTGCTGGCCGGTATCAGGATCATCGTTTCGGGCTGGACGCTGGTGATGGTGCCCATTGCCGTGGGCCGGGTTCTGGGCGCCGTTTCGGACGCCCGGCGCACGGGCTGACACGAAGCGCGGCTGTAGCCGGACGCGGCGGGCAATGATGCCGCGGGATGTCGGAGCGGGCGCATCCCCTTACTGAACAATGCACGTGATCGGCCATTTGGTGGGCGCCAGCTTCATACTCAAGCGTGCGATGAATACTTCTCCGCGAAAGTGCATGATGAGGTCGCAGCCGCGTTGGGCAAACCGGCAGGATAAGGACGGGATACCCGACGAAAACGAGGATCGAAGGCTGCTGCGCGCATATCACGCAGGTGTTCTACCATGCCGCGATCTGGCCTATGCTGCGGCCAGATGGCTGTTGCGGCAATCGCGTGCCGGACATCCGGCGCCTGTTCAAACTGGAGATGCGTCATGAATAGCAAGCATCAGATCAACATCTGGTACATCCTGTTCGCTGGTAAGCATCCGGCGTAGGCCGCGGCGAGGTCAGCGCGCGTGCCCACGGTCTATTTCGATGAGTTCTCGCAGGTTTTC
>JBLWYG010000083.1:0-6987 GCA_048267045.1 Roseovarius sp.
GCGGGTCAGCGAGCTGGTATCGCTGCCAGTGGCAGCGGCGCGCGGCGATCCGCAGATGCTGCTGATCCGCGGCAAGGGCGGCAAGGAGCGGATGGTGCCATTGTCACCGCCAGCCCGCAGCGCGCTGCAGGATTGGCTGGCGATGCTGGACGCCCAGGCCAGCGCGGAGCGCGCGCGCGGCGCGGTGCCATCGCCCTATCTGTTCGCCTCCTCCGGCAAGCTGGGGCACCTGACGCGCCACCGATTTTACGCGATGATCAAGGAAATGGCCGTCAGCGGCGGCGTCAGTCCGGCCAAGGTCACCCCCCACACGCTGCGCCATGCCTTTGCAACGCACCTTCTGGCCAATGGCGCCGATCTGATCGCGATCCAGGCATTACTGGGCCATGCCGACGTCGCCACGACCGAGATCTACACCCATGTTCTGGACGCACGTCTGCAGGCGCTGGTGTTGGAGCACCACCCGCTGGCACAGGCCACGCCCGGCACATCCGCACCTGACACACCGGCGGCCGAGACAGACAAATAGCGCACGCGGCCCCGGCGGACGCCGACGCAACACGGCATTGACGCCATCATCTCTTGATCGCCGGCCCCGCGCACCCCATAACTCCGTTGGTACAAAAGGACACCGGACCCGATGGACGCGACAGCCCCGATTTTCGATATGGCCTTCTGGTTGACCGGGGCCGCGATCCTGACCCTCCTTGTCTTCTCCGGCCTCTTTTCGGGTAGCGAGACAGCACTGACGGCCGCCTCGCGCGGGAAATTGCGCGCACGCGCCGACAAGGGTGACAAGGGCGCCGAGCGGGCGCTGGCGATAACCGAGGATAATGAAACGCTGATCGGTTCGGTCCTGCTGGGCAACAACCTGGTCAATATCCTTGCGACATCGCTGGCCACGGCGCTGTTCACCCGGCTTTTGGGCGATTCAGGGGTGGCCCTGGCAACGCTGGTGATGACGCTGCTGGTTCTCATCTTTGCCGAGGTGCTGCCGAAAACCTACGCGATCACCAACGCCGAGGTCGCCGCCAGCCGCGTGGCGCCCGCGATAACAATCGTCATTCGCGTCTTTTCGCCCGTCGTATCGGCGGTGCGCGTCTTTGTTCGCCTGATCCTGCGTCTTTTCGGTGTCCGCACCGATCCTGACAGCAACGTTCTGGCTGTGCGCGAGGAAATCGTCGGGGCGCTTTATCTGGGCCATTCCGAGGGCGTCGTCGAAAAAGAGGACCGGGACCGTATCCTGGGCGCGCTGGATCTGGGTGACCGCGCGGTCGAGGAAATCATGCGCCACCGTAGCCAGATCGAGATGATCGACGCCGGGCTGGAGCCGGTTGCGATCCTTGACCAGTGCCTGAAATCGCCGCACACCCGCCTGCCCGTCTATGTGGACGATCCCGACAACATCATCGGCGTGGTCCATTCCAAGGACTTGCTGCGCGCCATGCACAAACTGACGATTGGCGATGGCGGCGGGGCCTCGGCATTGCGCAACTTTGATGTCAAATCGGTCGTGATGAAGCCCTACTTCGTGCCGGAAACCACCACGCTGGACGAACAGATGCGTCAATTTCTGCGCATGCGCACACATTTCGCGCTGGTCGTGGATGAATACGGCTCGCTACAGGGTCTGATCACGCTGGAGGATATTCTGGAGGAGATCGTCGGCGAAATCACGGACGAATTCGACACCGACGCCGAACACCCCATCCGCCGCACCGACGACGGGCAGTATCTGGTCGACGGCGCCATGACGATACGCGATCTCAACCGCACCACCGACTGGTCGCTGCCGGACGACGCCGCCAACACGATCGCCGGGCTGGTCATCCACGAGGCGCAGATGATTCCCAAGGTCAATCAGGTGTTCAATTTCCACGGCTTCCGGTTCGAGGTGCTCGCGCGGAAGGAAAACAGGATCACCCGGCTGAAAATCGGCCCGCTTTAACCAAGGCAGTGTGCGGATCGCGTCACGCTGCCCGGCAGTGTGATCATCGGCAGCCAACGGCAGTTCTTTTTTGGCGTAAAAAGAGCAGTTCGGTGTTGAAGTGATGCGCACGCGCCATGCAGCGTATCAAAGCGAGGCCAAAGCCGGGGTTGCGTCGCGCCTTGGCGCCGGCATAGTAGGCACTGGGTTTCCGGCACGTGGCCGATCAGCCCCCGTGCCGAGCAAAAAGGATATTGTCTATGAAGAAATTGATCTGGTTATTGGGCTGCGCACCACTGTTTCTTGCCGCCTGCGAGGAGTACGACGGCGGAAACAATGCGCCATCCGGCCAATTCATCAAGGAACTACCCGCTGGCGTTCTTGCGATTGCCGCCCCCTACCAGGATCTGACAGCCGTGCGGCTCAATCCCGCAAACGGGTGTTACAGCTATCGCCATGCCGGGCCGGTCGAGACGACATTCCTACCGCTCAGGACCACAGCCGGTCGACCAATCTGCGTAAAACCTGCAGAACCCGCACCAGAGCCGACACCTGTCGTCTGATCATTGCGGGACAAGCGGCGCTGCCACGCTTCAGGCGGCGCCTGCGCGCCGCCCGTCACGTTCCGCGCGCGTCAGCTCCGGGCGGTAATACGGTCTTCGGCCGGATATAGATACGCAGTCGATCCGGTCGCGACCTGATCGTAAAGGCCGATGATGTGCGCCATGACCATGCGCACGCAGCCTGAACTGGCCCGCCCCCCGATCGAGCGCGGCTGCGGCGAGCCGTGGATACGCAGATACGTGTCCCTATTGCCGACAAACAGGTAGAATGCCCGCGATCCCAGCGGATTATTGGGCCCCGCGTTCATCCCGTCTGCGTGCTGGGCATAAAGGCCGGGGTCGCGCTTGATCATCGCCTTGGTCGGTGTCCATGTCGGCCATTTTGCCTTGCGCCGGATGGTGTATGTGCCCGGCTCGTAAAGATTGCCGCGCGCGATGGCGACGCCATACCGCATCGCGGTGCCATCATTACGGATGTGGTAAAGGTATCTCGCGACGGCATCGACGTGGAGGTCGCCCGGTCTTAGCCCATCGTTCGCCTCAACCCGTTGGGGCAGGAAACGCGGATCAAAACCCCAAGGGTTGGACGTGGCAGGATTGTAGTTCGGAGGCGTCACCTGCGCATCCCATTTCGCCCATTTTGATTGATCGGATATTGGGGCAGCCGAAACCGCGCTGGAAACAGGTGCCGAAAACAAGGCCGCAGTTGAAATTACGAAATGGCGTCTGGTCAACATGGGAGAACAGTCCTTTTGGGCCGCGTATTGATTATGGATCAGGTATCAAACTACGAATCGCTCCACAAAGATCCAATCACGTGCCTGTTTTTAAGCCTAAAGCGTGCAGTAGTGGTAAAAATGCATGGATTATAGCTGAAAACTTCACATCCGGGTGGGCGCTGAGCGGTCAATGCGGGCGGGGCCATCCTGTGAGCGGTCCTTTGCAACGCGCGCCGCCCGCCGGTTCCACATCACGATCGGTAGCAGCCTGCGCCCCTACGCCTCGGTCACCAACAGGCGCAGGCGTTCGCTGACAGAGGCAAGCAGGCGGTCGCGGTCGGGGGCAAAATCCATATGCGCCAGCGCACGGCGCAGCGTAAGTTCGGCAAATTTGCGAGCGGAATCGCGCAGACCTGCGTCAGGATGCTGCATCAGGCCCGCCAGCGTCGCTTGCAGACGATGTTGCACCTCGTATATCTGGGCCCCGTCGCGGGCGAGCGCGCCGAACCCGTCATCCAGCAGGTCATCCGGCATCAGGGGCGGCACCCACAGGCGGTCCAGCTTCGGCCCCTCCTCTTGGTCTTCCTCCGATATGGTTTCGTCCGAATAACTCGACAGGATCCGACCGACGCGCGTAATGACATCAATGGCCGTGCCGGGATCATTGATACCGGGCGACAGCGCCTTGGACGCGATCTCGCCCATGACGGTCAGGCCGAAACGTGGGTCCTGATCGTAGCTACGTAGATCCTCGACCGTGACATGGCCGCGCAGGAGCGATAGAAATTCCTCGCAATCCTCGTCTGAAGGCATCTTGCCCTCGATCCACAATAGCGGCTCGTGAAGAAAGACAAATTCCCCGATCGCTTTGGGCAGATAGACCTGCACCTCGTACCGCTCGGCCACCGCCTGCAGCCCCTCGGGATAGATATGCTGGATAAAGCCGCTCTGATCGGTTTCCACGCTCCACGCCTCCTCCGGCACGGCGCTGCGCAGCGGATTGGCCCCAAGGCAAGGCGTGGTCAGACGCTCGCGGAACCGTTTCTTGGTGATACTCTCGACCTGCCTCGTTGTGTGCAGCAGGCTGCCGAAGGTTTGCAGATGCAACACCCAGCGCACCAGTGACCACACGACATAGGCCAGAACCGCGACAGTCAGCCAGAAGATCACCAGCGCATGTTCATCGCCGAAAACACCCGTCTCGCGCAGGATGATCGCCACCAGCGCATAGAGATAGGCGCCGATAAAGGCCGCCAGCGTCCTTTGGGTGGTTGTGTCCTGCATGATCAATTGGTGCACGCGCGGCGTCCATTGCGAGGCCGAACTGCGATAGGTCGATACCATCACCGTCATCGAAAAGATCGTTGCCGACAGCATGGCGCTGGCGATGATGTCCAGCAGCCGGTCCGCGGCCGCGCCCGACAACCGCCCGGCCATTTCGTCGGGCACGAAGATCTCGATCAGCTGCGTCACGCCCAGCGCCACAAGCGACAGAAGGCCCATGGCCACGACCCGCACCCACAGCTTGCGCGCGTAATTACGCGCCTTGCGCCAGAGCGTCGACGGGATCAGCAGGATGTCATTCATCAACAACCAATCGCACGGCGACGGGATGGATTCCATAGTTTTCACCCTGAGGGCATCTGATGGGTGCAAAACGACATGATCTGTCGGTGATGTGCATGCCGCCGCGGCGATGGGACCGCATTTTTCCTGACATCCGCAGCCAGGGAGTCCGTTCCATGAAAACCACTGCACAGGCCGTCGTGATCGGCGGCGGCGTCGTCGGATGCAGCGTGCTGTATCACCTGACCAAACTCGGCTGGTCCGATGTCATGCTGATCGAGCGATCCGAGCTGACATCGGGCAGCACATGGCACGCGGCGGGCGGATTTCACACGCTGAACGGCGATACCAACATGGCCGCGCTTCAGGGCTACACCATTCGCCTCTACAAGGAACTGGAGGAGATCACCGGCATGTCCTGCGGCCTGCATCACGTGGGCGGGATCACTTTGGCGGACAATTCCGACCGCTTCGACATGCTGCTGGCCGAGCGGGCCAAGCATCGCTACATGGGCCTCGACACCCACATCGTGACCCCCGAAGAGATCGCGAAGATCGCGCCGGTGACCAATATCGACGGCATTCTCGGCGGGCTTTACGACCCGCTGGACGGGCATCTGGACCCCTCCGGCACCACCCACGCCTATGCACGCGCGGCCCGCATGGGCGGCGCGACAATCGAAACCCATTGCATGGTGCGCGAGACGCGTCAGCGCAGCGACGGCACTTGGGATGTGGTGACGGACAAAGGCACCGTGCATGCCGAGCATGTGGTCAATGCCGGTGGCCTCTGGGCGCGCGAGGTCGGTGCGATGGCGGGCGTCTACCTTCCGCTGCACCCGATGGAGCATCAGTATATCGTCACCGACGACGTGCCCGAAATCGTGGCGCGCGACACCGAGCATCCGCACGTCATGGACCCCGCCGGGGAGAGCTATCTACGCCAGGAGGGGCGCGGCCTTTGCATCGGGTTCTACGAACAACCCTGCAAACCGTGGGCCGTGGACGGCACCCCATGGGATTTCGGGCACGAGCTTTTGCCCGACAACCTCGACAAGATCGAGGACAGCATCGAATTCGCCTATCGCCGGTTCCCGGCGTTGGGCCGCGCGGGCGTCAAATCGGTCATTCACGGCCCCTTCACCTTTGCGCCCGATGGCAACCCGCTGGTCGGATCGGTGCCGGGGATGCGCGGGTATTGGTCGGCCTGCGGCGTCATGGCCGGGTTTTCCCAAGGCGGCGGCGTCGGCCTGATGCTGGCGCAGTGGATGACGCAGGGCGAATGCGAGCGCGACGTGACGGCCATGGATGTGGCGCGCTTCGGCGACTGGATCACGCCCGGCTACACCCGCCCCAAGGTGATCGAGAATTACCAGACGCGGTTTTCCGTCAGCTACCCGAACGAGGAACTCCCCGCCGCCCGCCCCTTCCTGACGACACCGATGTACGACGTCTTCACGGAACTGGGAGCCGTCTGGGGCCAGCAATACGGGCTGGAGGTGGCGAACTATTTCGCGGCAGAGGGCGAGCCGCGCTACGAGACGCCCAGTTTCCGCCGCTCGAACGCATTCGAGGCGACCGCGCGCGAGGTGCGCGCCGTGCGCGAAGCCGTCGGGATCAACGAGGTGCAGAATTTCGGCAAATATCTGGTGACCGGCCCCGGTGCGCGCGACTGGCTGGACCGGATCATGGCCGGCCGCGTGCCCCAGCCGGGCCGCCTGTCGCTGACCCCCATGCTGTCGCCGCAGGGGCGCCTCATGGGCGATTTCACCATTTCCTGCCTGTCGGATGAGGCGTTCCAACTGACCGCCTCCTACGGCGCGCAGGCCAATCACATGCGCTGGTTCCAGAGCCATGAGGCGGGCGGCGTGCATGTCGAGAATATCAGCGACCGCCTGACCGGCTTTCAGATCGCGGGACCAAGGGCGCGCGACGTGCTGATGGCCTGCACGCGGGATGCCGTGGCAGACATGCGCTTCATGGACCTGTGCCACGCCACTGTCGGCATGGCCGAATGCCTGATCCAGCGCGTCAGCTATACCGGCGATCTGGGGTATGAGATCTATTGCGATCCCATGGCCCAGCGCGCCCTGTGGAGCACGCTGCGCGAGGCAGGCGAGCCGCATGGCATGCGCCCGTTCGGAATGCGCGCGATGATGTCACTGCGGCTGGACAAGTTCTTTGGCTCGTGGGGCGCGGAGTTCTCGCCAGA
>JBLWYG010000084.1:0-6965 GCA_048267045.1 Roseovarius sp.
GCCCGGGGGGCGCCGCCAGCCCCCCCGCCCACCGGGCGGCTGGAGAAGGCCACCAGCCCCTGGGGCGGGGGGGGCGATTGGCGGGACATGCTGCCACCGGTATCGCCGCCAGACCGCACGGTGCCGGCGGCGCCGTTCATGCCGTCGATGAGGCGTCCATAGATATCGCGGATCTCGACGCCCAGCCGACGCTGGCCGAAGTAATGCGCCGAGGGGTCGGGGCTGTCGAATCCGGTGAGGTTGAGGATGCCCAGATCGACGGCGGCAAGGGTGACAAAGCCGGTCTTGCCCTCCAGCCCGTCCACCTTGATGCGGGCGCTCAGCGCACCGCGTGGATCGGAGGTATCGGGCGTGTCGATGGTGACGTTCAACTGCTGCGCGCCGGGGTCTATCGTGGCATAGGCGAGGCCCAGCGAGCGGGCGGGGTTCTGGCCTGCCGCGACATCCATCGGCCGGATCACCTGCGCGCTGACATAGGCGCCGGCGCCCCAATCTTCGGTCACGTCGACGGGGATGACGTTATCGCCCTCGACGACATCGACGGCCTTGCGGGAAATGACGCGGTTCGACATCACCGTGATCAGCGCGGTGCCGGCATAGCGCGGCACGATGCGCAGTTCGGCGGTGTCGCCGGGCTCATAGGTTTCAGCGTCCAGCGACAGTTCCAGCGTGTCGGGCGTCTGGCTCATGTCGGCGGGGGCATACCAGCCGGCGTAGAAATCAACTGACGAAGCCACATAGGTGCCGTCCGTCCGCTCGACCAGCAGCTCGTACTGGCCCCAGTCGACGGGGGCGGCGACGCTCAGCGGCTGGGTGCCCAAGGCGCCCTCGCCGGTGGCGACGCGGTTGCGGGTGGTGATCGGTTCCCACTCCCAATTGCCGTATTGCTGATACCATTGATAGCGCGTGTTCACGCGGTTCAGCGTCCATTTCACCGGCATGTCGGTGCGCGTGAGGTCGGGGGCGACGCCGATGATCTCGAACCGCGCCTCGCCGCCTTGGGGTACCACGCCGTCAAAGGCAGGTTTGATCCCGATCATCGCCTTGGTCGGGGCAAGCGTGCGAATGATCTGCCGCTCGACCGGGCGGCCCGAGCCTTCGCGCAGGCGCAGGATGGCGGTGGCCTCGTGCGCCTGGTCTGCGTCAATGCCTTCGGGCAGGTCCAGCGGCTGGGTAAGCGTGCCATCACTATCGGTGAGGCCGGTGTCGAAGAATTGCACTTTCGGCCCGGTTTCGGCGTCATAGCGGCCAAAGAGGTAGCCGGGGAAATCGTCCAGGCTGCGGGTCGGGCGCAGCACCAGTTGCCCCTCGGATTTGAGGCCCGCACCGGGCGCGCCAAAGAGGTATTTCGCCTCGACCTTGAGCGGCGGCAGCGCGGAGGCATTCAGCGTGCCCTCGGGCAGGGACAGGGTGAAGTCGACCCGTTCGGGCAGGAAATCCTCGACCAGGACCTGCGTGCTGGCCAGCGCCGGGGCGTCCAGATCGGCCTTAATATCGAGCGTCCATGTGCCGCGCGGCGCTGTTTCGCCCACGGGCAGATCAAAGACGTGACCGCCAGCGGCATCCTCAGCCGACAGGTGGCGCGCGTATTCCACCCCGTCGGGGCGTGTCAGAATGGCGGTCAGCGGCAGGCCAATGACAGCCTCGGCGCCATCATCGCGCGCAAGGGCTGTGGCATGGATCACCTCGCCCGCGCGATAGGCGCCGCGGTCGGTGGCAAGGAACACATCGACGGGCGGCGCGGGCGGGCGCCCCTCCACGCCGCGGTCGGACAGATCGAAGGCCGGGTCGGTCAGGGTCAGGAACGCCGCATCCTCGTCGCCCTTTCTGGCTGTGACCAGCGCGGGCGCGGCGCCGCCAGTGCCGCGTGTGAGACCTGCATCAAAGCGTACATGCCCCTCCGCATCGGTGGTTGCCGTTCCCAGCACGGCATTGGCGCGCGACAGCAGCGTCACCTCGATTCCCTCCAGCGCGCCCGCGCTGGCAAGGCTGCGGGCAAAGACGTGTAGCCCGTCATTACCCATCAGCGTCGTCAGGCCCAGATCGGTCAGCACGAACCACTGGGTCGCGCCGGACTCGTCATATTGATCGGCGCCCTCGATTGTGGCGGTCAGGGTGTAGATGCCAGGCGGCTGATCGGCCAGAACGTCGCCTAGCGGCAGGCGCGTTGTCATCGTCTGGTTCAACTGGTTCTGCACCTCGCCGGTGCCGGTCCAGATATCCTGTGCGATATTGTCCGAGAAGTTGCTAAGGTCATATCCGTTCAGCGGGCGGCCGAAATAATCGTCCTGAATCGCGCGCAGCAGGTTGCGGTCGCTGACGCGGCGCAGGGCCAGTTCAACCTGATCAAGGTTCACCGTCTCGACCGGCAGGGCGGTATCGGCGGCGCGGGGCAGGACGTAGGCGCGGCCCGGAAACCTGACCTGCGGCGCGCGGTCGCGCACATAGGCGGTGATTTCCACATCCTTCAGCAGCGTCTCGCCATTGGCGGCGGGCAGGCCCCGGCGGAAGGTGATGCGATACCGCTCGCCATGCTGGACGCCGTCGATGCAGATTTGCCGCCCCTCGGGCTGCACCACGAGGCCGGGATCGGGCAGGCGCACGAAGGGCGTGTAATCGGTGCCGGCCTCGATCAGGTCTTCGGTGAATTCAGCGCAGATGCGGGGTGTCGCGCTTTCGTTATCGGTAGTGTTTTCGCTGATGCGAAAGCCGTATTTCGCCGCTGCGGCGTCCAGCGCCGCGACGACATCGGCGCGCGGGGTGATATCGTTGGCAAGGCGCAGCGTCTGAACCATCTCGCGGCCCCGTTCGCCGCGCTCCAATGCGTCTGCGAGGATCAGCAGCGCGTTGACGCGCGCGCCGTCCGATAGCCCGCGCAGATACGCGTTGGCAGCGGCGGTAATGGCCTGCTGCGTGTGCTGGGATTTGTCCTGTGGGATCATCGTCAACAGGCGAGCGTACTCCGTCCAGAGATCGCTGGCATCGCTGACCGATACGGCGGCACCGGTCCAGCGCATCGCGTTCAGGATGTCGCCCTCGGCGATCCGGTCCTGCGCGGCCTGCATCATCGCCTGCGCGGTATAGGCGCCGCCGGGATGGGTGCGCCCGATGCCCTCGGCCTGCTCTCGCATTTGATGCAAGGTGTGATCGCCCAGAAACCCCAGATCCCCCACCCTCGCGTCAGATTGCGCCAACACCTTCGGGTCGGTGTCCGCGATGCGTGCGGACATGGCGCCAACGAAGGGCGTTTCCTCGCTTACCGCGCTTTTGGGAAAGCATGCGCTTGATTTCGTGTTGAACGTAAAAGCGCGACACTGGGAGTTGGCAAGACAGGTTGCAAGGCAGGCCTTGTACGTCGTGTCAAACAGCGCGGTCAGGTCCGAGCCGTAGAAATCAACGTCGCGCGAGATGATCGCGCGCCGGTCCGGTACGGCGGTTTCGGCAGCAAGCGGTGCGGCAAACACAGCCAGGCAAAGCGACAGAAATATACGGCGCACGACGAAACCCTCCTGACAGCGGAAACTTCATCGTGCCACGCGGCAGGGCTTTGGGCAATGATCAAGGCACGGATGTTAAACGCTTGTTCACCTTCTTGGGTGATTGTCTGGATCAAACTGTAGAACGGCATGGCGGAGAAGCGGCATGAGCCTTGCCAACAAACTGGCGGAGGAACGGCGCGGGCGGCTGGCCGCCGAGCGTCTGCTGGAGCAAAAGCAGGCCGAACTGCATGCGGCCAACCGCAAGCTGGGCAAACACGCGCGCGCCTTGTCCGATGAGATCGTCGTCACCCGCGCCAAGGTGCAGACGGCCCTGGACGAGAATCAGCGCGTCAAATCCGATCTGCACGTCGCCAACGAAAAGGTGCAGGTGGCCGAGCGGCGGCTCTGGCATTCGATCGAGACGATTCAGGACGGGTTCGCTTTTTTCGACGACAGCGGTCGCATGATCGCCGCCAATCGGGCCTATATATCAGTCTTTGACGGGCTGGATGTGATCGAGCCGGGCATCAGCTATGTCGAAATCCTTCAACTGGCCACTGAAGAGGGGATCGTGAATATCGGCGACCAGACCCCGGCGGCATGGCGCGAGGATATGCTGGACCGCTGGCAGAGCCAAACGCCCGAGCCCGTTGTGATCCGCCTGTGGAGCGGCGAATACATCAAGCTGATCGACCAACGCGGTCATGATGGCGACGTGGTCAGTCTCGCGCTGAACATCACCTCGACCATCCGCTATGAAAAGCGCCTGAGAGAATCGCGCGCCCGCGCCGAGGCGGCGAATCGTGCGAAATCATCCTTCCTCGCGAATATGAGCCATGAGATCCGCACGCCGATGAACGGCGTCGTCGGCATGGCCGATCTGCTGAAGGATACCGACCTGACCGAAGAGCAGTTGCTATATGCCAACACGATCAAGAACTCGGGCGAGGCGCTGCTGGTCATCATCAACGACGTGCTGGACTACTCCAAGATCGAGGCCGAAAAGCTGGTCCTGCACCCCGAGCCGTTTGATCTGGAGCGGTGCATTCACGAATTGATCATGCTGATGCAGCCCAAGGCCCGCGATCAGGGGCTTGAGATTCTGCTGGATTATGACCTGTTCCTGCCGACGCAGTTTATCGGCGATCCGGGACGTCTGCGCCAGGTGCTGACGAACCTGATGGGCAACGCAATCAAATTCACGCTGAAGGGGCACGTGATGATCCGCGTGACCGGGGTGCAGGACGAGGGCGGCACCGCGCAGGTGCATATCACGGTCGAAGATACCGGGATCGGCATTCCCGAGGACAAGGTCAAGCACGTCTTTGGCGAATTCAATCAGGTCGATGACGAACATAACCGCCGGTTCGAGGGCACCGGTCTGGGCCTCGCCATCTCGCAACAATTGATCCATCTGATGGGGGGGGGAGATATGGGTCGACAGCACGCTTGACGTCGGCTCGACCTTCGGGTTTCGCATCTCCATGCCGCTGGCGGACGGGGCGGACGCCCAAGCGCCGTCGGGCGCGGCGCATCTGCACCGCGCGATGATCGTCGATGGTCACGATGCCAACCGGATCGTCCTGCAAAAACAGATGGAGCTTTTGGGGGTCGACACCATTTGTTGTGCGACCGGCGCCGAGGCGCTGGAGCAAATGGACAATGGCATCGATCTGGTCCTGACGGATCACAACATGGAAAGTATGGACGGGATGGACCTGGCCGAGGCGCTGCATGCTGCGGGTCACACCGTGCCGATCGTGCTGCTCAGCAGCAATACCGGCCTTGCAGAACGGGATCCCAAGCGCCCGTTGCTGCATGCCATCCTGCAAAAGCCGGTGCCGCGGCGGGATTTATTTGCTCTGCTGCAATCGTTGCCGCCGGGGGGTGACGCTGGCGCCCCCTCCGTTGCGGATGCTCCGGATCCAATGCCCCGCGCCATGCGCGTGCTGGCCGCCGAAGATAACAGGACGAACCGGCTGGTTTTTGGCAAGATGGTCAAATCGCTGGATATCGATCTGATCTTTGCCGAAAATGGTGTCGAGGCAGTCGAACTATATCAGTCGTTCACCCCCGACATCGTGTTCATGGACATCTCCATGCCGTTGATGGACGGCAAGGAGGCGACTGGCCACATACGCCAGATCGAGCAGCGCACGGGGCGCCATGTCCCGGTGGTGGCAATGACCGCTCACGCGATGGAAGGGGACGACACTGGAATTCTGGCCGCCGGTCTTGACCATTATCTGACCAAGCCGCTGCGAAAGCTGTCCATTCACGAACGCATCATGGCGGCCTGCCCCGAAGGTGCGCGCCCGCCGACGCCGGAAGGGCCGGTTGCTGTGGCGGGTTAGTCGGTTGTGGTCTCAGGATTGCGCACGAAAACCGGCTTGTTTTCCTCGGACAGATCTGGGCGATAGGCATAGCCGCCAGTGTCAAAATCGGTCAGCGCGCTTGCCTCCGTAAGACGGTTCTGGACGATGAACCGCGCCATCGCGCCGCGCGCCTTCTTGGCATAGAAGCTGACGATTTTCGGGGTGCCGCCCTTGTCCTCCATAAAGATGGGCGTGACCACGCGCAGCTTTAGTGCGGCCTCATCGACGACGCCGAAATATTCCTGACTGGCGCAGTTGACCAGCACATCGGCCTTTACGTCGGCGGCGTGCCGGTTCAGCGCCTCCGCGATCCGCGTGCCCCAGTAGTCATACAGCGACTTGCCCTTGTCAGTTTTCAGCTTGCTGCCCATTTCCAGCCTGTAGGGCTGGATCGCATCGCGCGGGCGCAAAAGACCGTACAGACCTGACAGGATTCGCAGATGATCCTGCGCCCAGTCCATTTCGTCCGCGTCCAGACTACCCGCTTCAAGCCCCTGATAGGTATCCCCGGCAAAGGCCAGCGCGGCAGGCTTGCTGTCCATCTCGCCAAAATTTGCGAACCGTTCGGCGTTCAGCTTGGCCAGATCGGGGCTGATGCTCATCAGATCCTGTAATTCGGTCTGGCTCAGCTTGCCCGCGGCCTTTGCCAGCGCATTCGCGTCCTTGGCAAAGCCGGGCACGGTGGCGGAAACATCGGCGGGCGACATGTCCAGTTTCTTGGCGGGCGAGATAACGACGAGCATGGTATATCCTTTCAGATTTCCCTAGATCTAGTCCGCCTCTTGCAGAACGTCCAGAAAAGCGGGGCCGAACCGTTCGGCGCGCTTGTCGCCCAGCATGCGTGCCATCTGTGCGGCATCGCGAGGACGTGTTTCTGCGATGCGGGTAATCAGCGTTGTCGAGCAACTCAGCGGTTTGTCCAGACCTTCCGCACCGCGGGCCAGTTTTGTCTGCGCGTCGATCAGACGGTCAAAGATACTGCCCGCCGCACGTCCGGCCAGTTTACGGCGGGCGGGGTGCATCTGACCCGCCTCGCCGTTGATGACCGACAGGAAGGCGTCGCCGTATTGCTCCAGCTTTTTCGCGCCGACACCGCCAATCCGCGCCATCT
>JBLWYG010000085.1:0-6667 GCA_048267045.1 Roseovarius sp.
GGGGCGTCGCAGGCTTAGCAGACATGCCCTTTTAGCTGCTTGCTGCCGCACTTATACTCCAGGTTTGGCGGCGGACTTGTCCAAACCGAACCTTTGGTCATTCTGCCAAGTGGCAGGCGGCCATCGTGCCGCTGTCGCCAATGGGGCGCAGGCGCGGGCGTTCGGCGCGGCAGATATCCTGCGCGATCGGGCAGCGCGGTGCAAAGGGGCAGCCAATCGGTAGATTCACCGGATCGGGCAACTCGCCGGGGGTGCGCGGCGCATCGAAGGAACCGCCGCTAAGCTTTGGGATCGCGTCGAGCAGAAGCTGTGTATAGGGATGCTTGGGCGCGTCAAAAATCTTGTCCGTCGGCGCCAGTTCCATGATCTGGCCCAGATACATCACGGCAACGCGGTCACCGAAATGTTCGACCACACTTAGATCGTGGGTGATAAACATATAAGTTAGATCACGTTCGTCCTGCAGGTCGTTGAGAAGGTTCAGTATTTGCGCTTGAATAGAGACGTCCAGCGCCGAAATTGGTTCGTCCGCGACGACGAAGGCGGGATTTGTTACCAGAGCGCGGGCGATGGCGATGCGCTGACGCTGACCGCCCGAAAATTCATGTGGCAGCTTGCGCTGCCAGCTTTGGTCGCAACCGGTGGCGTCCAGTACATCCTCGACCTGAATGCGCACGTCCGCCTCTGATTTTTCGGGCATCAGGTGGCGGATCGGTTCGGCCAGTGTTTGGAACACGTTGCGGCGCGGGTTAAGCGACGCGTAGGGATTCTGGAACACCATCTGCATATCGGCGCGCACGGGTTTACGCGCCCCTTCGTCCATGGTGTCAATGCGCTGGCCGCGAAAGTAGATTTCGCCCGAGGAGGGCGTCAGTAGGCCCATGATGGCGCGGCCCAGCGTCGTCTTGCCGCAGCCGGACTCGCCGACGACGCAGAACGTCTCGCCCCTCTGGATCTGCACGTTGACGCCGGAAAGCGCATGCAGAACGGGTTTTTCCCGGCTGAGAAAATGGGTCGGCAGCGCAAAACGAACCTCGAGTCCGCGAGTTTCGACGATCGGATCGGTCATAGCGCGGCCTCCGCATCATCATGCTCGGCGTTTTCATGCATCGGATGGAAACAGGCGACGCCGTGCTCCAGCGGCGGCATAGTGGCGCGGCATTCGTCCGTCGCACGCTCGCAGCGCGGATGGTAAGGGCAGCCTGTCGGCAGGTTCGTGATGGGCGGCATCGAACCGGGGATCTGATACAGCTTGGCGCCGCGGGTAGAGTTTTGCGGCAGTGCTTTCAGCAGACCGACGGCATAGGGGTGTTTGGGCGCGTCGATGATGTCGCGGGTGCGGCCTGTCTCGACGCATTTGCCGGCATACATGATCATCAGGCGCTCGGTGACTTCGGCCACCACGCCCAAATCGTGAGTTATGAGGATCAGCGCCACGTCATTCTCTCGGCAGAGCGTCAGGATCAGCGACATGATCTCGGCCTGGATGGTGACATCCAGCGCCGTTGTCGGCTCGTCCGCGATAATCAGCTCGGGGTCGGTCAGCAGCGCGATGGCGATGACGACGCGCTGGCGCAGGCCGCCCGACAGCTCATGCGGATAGGCGTCCATGCGGCTTTCGGCCGAGGGGATGGCGACGAGGTTCAGCTTTTCCACGCTCAGGCGGTGCGCCTCGCGGGTGGAGATGCTGCGATGCGCCTTGAGGGTTTCGATCATCTGGGTGCCGATGCTTAGCACTGGGTTCAGCGTGACCATCGGATCCTGAAAGATCATCGAGATACGGTTGCCGCGAATGCGCCGGATTTGCCGTTCGGACATGGTCAGCAGATCATGACCGTCGAAATTGACAGACCCTTTCGTGACGCGGCCCGGATCGGCGATGAGGTTGAGGATCGCAAAGGCCAGCATGGATTTGCCCGCGCCTGATTCACCCACGACGCCCAGCCTCTGGCCCTTTTCCAGCGTCAGATCGACACCGCGCAGCGCCTCGACCTCGCCCTTTTTGCCGCGCGGGAAGGCAACATGCAGATCGGTGACAGTGAGAAGTGCCATCAGTCGTCCCCCCGGCGCAGTTTCGGGTTCAGCGTGTCGCGCAGCCAGTCGCCAAGCAGGTTCAGCGCCAGAACCAGCGTGACCAGGACGATCGCGGGGTAGAGCGTGATCCACCAGCTACCCGAGAAGATGAATTCGAACCCCGAGCGGATCAACGAGCCCAGCGATGGCTTGTCCACCGGCATGCCAAGGCCGAGAAACGACAAGGCCGCTTCGGTCATGATCGCCTCGGCGACCTGAATGGTGGAAATCACCAGCACAGGTGTCAGCGTGTTGGGCAGGATGTGAATCCACATCACCTTGCGCGCGGGCAGACCGATCACGCGGGCGGCATCGACATATTCCTTGTTCTTTTCGCCCAGCACGGACGACCGCACGGTGCGCGCGAATTTGGGCCATTCGGCAACGCCGATGATGACGATCAGCATGATGATCGCGTAGTCGGCGTAGATATTGGCGTCGAACGCGGTCTGAAAGAGGGCCAGAGCGATGATCGCGATCATCAACGTGGACAGGGACATCTGGATATCGGCAAGGCGCATCAGAAAACTGTCGATCCAGCCCCCGCGGTAGCCGGCCCAAAGGCCGATGGAGACGCCGAGGATACCCTGAACGATGACTGCGCCAATGCCGATCAGCAAAGAAATACCGGTGCCATAGAGGATGGTGCTGAACACGCCGCGCCCCTGCGCATCGGTGCCCAGCCAATAGCGCGTGTCCCCTCCGTCCCGCCACGATGGGGGCAGTTCGCTGTCCATGATGTTGAGTTGCAGCAGATCATAGGGGTTCTGCGGTGCGATCCACGGGGCGAGTGCTGCCATCGCGATGAGAATGACCAGCACGATCCCGGCGCAGATTGCGACAGGGTCAGACAGAAAGCGTTTGAGGAAGCCGCGCCAGGTGATCATGATTTGGCCCCCGGCAGTTTCACCATCGGATTGATCAGCGTGTAGATGAAATCAACAATGGTGTTGACCACGACGAAGATCAGGCCGACGACGATGATATAGGCAATGATCAGCGGTGTATCGACGCGGTTCACCGCCTCAAGGAACAGGAATCCCATGCCGGGCCACTGGAACACTGTTTCGGTCAGGATCGTGTAGGCGATCAGCGTGCCGATCATGAGGCCGCCGACGGTGACGACGGGCAGCAGCGTGTTGCGGAAGGCGTGGACGTAGCGCACGCGCGCGGTGCTGAGGCCCTTGGCGCGGGCGAAACGGACGTAATCAGTGCCCATCGCCTCCATCATTTCCGCGCGGATCAGGCGGATAAAAAGGGGCAGCATGATGGATGACAGCGCGATGCAGGGCAGGATCAGGTGTGCAAGCCCGTCGCGCGTGAGAAAGCCGGTATCCCAGCCCCACGGCATTTCGACCGTCCTGCCGCGCCCGAAGGCGGGTAGCCAGCCCAGCTCGACCCCGAACAGCCAGACCAGAAGGATCGCGGTCAAAAAGACCGGCACCGATATGCCGATGATCGACGCGGTCATGATCGTCTTGGCCAGCCACCTGTCATGGTTGATGGCGCAGTAGATACCGCCCGGAATGGACAGGGCAAGGAATATGACCACCGAGCCGAGGACCAACTCGAACGTGGCGGGGAATTTGTCCATGATGACGTCAAGCGCGGGGCGTTTGAAGAAATACGAATTGCCCAGATCGCCCTGCACGGCCTTGCCCAGAAAGCGGCCGTATTGCACGAGAAACGGATCGTTCAGGCCCAGTTCGTCACGCATCAGGTCGCGGTCGGCCTCGGATACGGACTGGCCGACCAATTCGCGCAGGGGATCGCCCAGATTGTCCTGAATGGAAAAACCGATCAGCGAGATGACGAACATCACGATCACTGCCTGAACGGCGCGCCGGATGAGAAATGCGATGATGTGCATGATTGGCTATCGTCTCTGGCGTATGCTGGAAGGGCTGGTCGTATCCCGATTTGGAGGCGTCTATGCGCAGGGTACTGCGGCGCGTCAACCCCTGGCGCTGGGGTGACGTGGGGGCGGGCCAGCCCCGGTGCCGGCCCGCCGAAGTGCTTACTCCTGGATAACGAGATCTCCCAGGTAGGGGAAGTTCATCACGTTCAGGATGGGTTTGACATCCACGCCCTTGCGCGCCGCCCATGCCAGATCCTGCCAGTGCAGCGGAACGAAGGCCGCGTCGTCATATAGCAGCTTTTCGATCTCCTGGAGATCCTTGGCGCGCTTGTCGGCGTCCGTTTCGGTCAGCGAGGCGAGGGTCATCTCGTCGACCTTCGCATTCGAGTAATTGCCCGAGTTGTACTGCCCTTTGCCGGTTTCCGCGTCGGGGGTCATGTTGAGGAATTCAAAGAAGTTCGCCGAATCCTCGGTGTCCGAGTGCCAGCCAATCATCATGATGTCCGCTGCGCGTTCATCGTATTTTGGCCAGTATTGCGCCTTGGGCATCGTGGTCAGATCAATGTCGATCTTGATCTGGGCCAGCATCGCCGCTGCCGCTTCGCAGATCTTGTAATCGTTCACGTAGCGGTTGTTCGGGCACATCATGGAGGCGGAAAATCCGTCAGCATATCCGGCCTCTTCCATCAGCGCCTTTGCCTTTTCGACGTCGAAACGGGGGGCGAGATCGGGGTTGTGGCCGACATAGCCTTCGGGCGAGTTTTGCGCCGCGACGGTGCCAAAGCCCTTCATGATCTTCTGAACGATACCCTCGTTGTTGATGGCGTTGACCATTGCCAGACGCACCTTGGGATCGGCCAGCGCCTCGTTGCGTTTGCCGTTCAGTTGCAGCGTGATGATGCGCGTACCGGGCAGGGTGATCAGATCGACATTCTCATCGGCTTCGATCCGATCCAGATCAGTGGGTGGAACGGGGGCGATGAAATCGACGTCGCCCGACAGCAGGGCCGCGACGCGCGTCGGCGCTTCCTTGATCGGAGTTAGCACAGCGGTCTGCACGTTGCCGGGGCTGTCCGTGTCCCAGTAATCGGGGTTGCGCTGGAACACCACCTTTACGCCCTGCTCGCGTTCGGAGACGGTGAACGGGCCGGTGCCCGAGATGTTTTTCGACGCAAAGCTGTCGCCATGCTTGGCAATTTCGGCGCCGCCTTCCTCGTAGAACTTCTTGTCCATGGGGAAAACATAGGTGGCGGTGTTTAGCAGGAGCGGGCTGGGGCCTTCTGTCTTGATCTCGACGGTGGTGTCATCGATCGCGGTGGCCGATGTCCAGCCCGAGAAGATACCCTTGAAGTCGGGCGAGGATTTCAGGCGCTCGATCGTCCAGACGACGTCTTCGGCGGTCATGGTATTGCCGGAATGGAACTTGACGCCCTCGCGCAGCTTGAAGCGCATGGTGGTGTCGTCGACACGCTCCCATTCGGTGGCAAGGCGCGGGTCAAACCCGTGATCGGCATTCCAGCGCACCAGCGGATCGAAAACCATGTGGCTGAACTGCAGCGTGCCGCCCGAAAGCTGCTCGTGCGGGTCGAGCGATACCGGATCGGCATCATAGGCAAAGTTCAGCGTCTGCGCCGAAACCATGCTGCCGGCGCCCAGCAGCAGCGCTGCGGCGGTGGCCGTGGCAAGGGTGCGTAAAGTTTTCATGTAAAGTCTCCCTGATGGTAGATGCGCGCGGCGGTTGGGACGCCGCGTCAGCAGATGCGGCAGGTTGTCCCGATTCTGATGGCATGTAAAGACTGCTATCCTGCGAAAGGCTGCCGCTTGGCCGCGAATGGCTGCGTTAAGCTGCTGGATTCGATAAAATGTTCCGCCTGGCCGAAGTGCGGCGGGCATACGTGCTGCGGTGCTGCCTGGGGCGCGCTTGGGTGGCTCGCGGCCTTGACCCTGCCCCATGTGCCGATTATTGATCGAAACGCTCAGGCATAGGCGCCTGGTGTCTGGGGATATTCTTGACCGAACGGCTGATGTACCGGCTGGCCTGGGCCGTCGCGGCGCTGTGCGTGGCACCGATCCTTGCGGCGGCTCTGGCTGCGCTGGGCGGGGATATGCAGACGTGGCGCGATGTCCTGTCGACGGTGTTGCCACGCTATACCGCCACTACCCTTGCGCTGGTTGTCATTGTGGGCAGCGGCACCGCCCTGATCGGCACGGCGACGGCGTGGCTGGTCACGGTCTATCGCTTTCCGGGAGTGCGCTGGCTGGAGGTTGCGCTGGCGCTGCCGCTGGCGTTTCCGGCCTATGTGCTGGCCTATGCCTACACGTCGCTTCTGGATCATCCCGGCCCGGTGCAGACGTTGCTGCGGGACGTCACCGGCTGGGGTCCGCGCGACTATTGGTTCCCCGAGATCCGCAGCCTGGGCGGCGCGGCGGTGATGCTGACGATGGTGCTGTATCCTTACGTCTATCTGCTGGCGCGGGCGTCCTTCCGCCAGCAAAGCTCGAACGCGTTTCTGGTGGCGCGCACGCTGGGGCGCCCGCCGCTGGCGGCGTTCTGGGCCGTGGCGCTGCCGATGGCGCGCCCGGCGATCATGGGTGGCACCCTGCTGGCCATAATGGAGACGATTGCCGATTACGGCACCGTCGCCTTCTTCAACGTGCAGACCTTTGCGATCGGCATCTATCAGGCGTGGTTCTCGCTGGGCGAACGGGCGACGGCGGCGCAGCTGTCGCTCTGCC
>JBLWYG010000086.1:0-6666 GCA_048267045.1 Roseovarius sp.
GCGGAGTTCCAGCCGGTGCCGGGCTTCGCCGGCAGGTAGTCGCGCGCGACATCGCCCGCCATCTCCTGCCCCTCCTGCCGCAGAATCGCGAGAGAGGCCGGAATGTCGAGAACCTGCCAGACATGATCCAGCACATCGGCCGGGACCTGCACGGCCGGAGAGGCCGGGGTCTCGGCGGGCACGGCCAGCGGCGCGACCGTCAGGGCGAGCGCCAGGCTGGCGCAGAGCAGGCGCAGTCTTGTCACAGTTCCTGACCCGGGTTGAGTTCCGCCAGACGCGAGGCGACCTCTTCGAACCGGTCTGCCATGATCTCGAACTGAACCGCGTTCATCAGTTCGTAGACCTCCTGCATCAGCGGCTGTTCCAGCGCCACGGCATAGGCCTCCAACTCTTCGGTGGTGAAGTCGCGATAGGTGGCGGCAGAGGAGGCCAGCCCCGAAAGACGCATGGATTTCATCGTCTCCTCGGCATTCTCGGCCTGGGCGGCGCGCAGCCCCTGCTCGTCCACCCTGAGCTGGATCACCCCGGCCTGCTGCGCGGCCATGAGGAAGCGCACCTCAAGTTCGTTCGCGGCCTTGAGGCTCTGCTCCTCCGACCCAATCGCGTCGAGCATCCGCTCGATCACCGCCAGCCGGTCGGGATCGGTCTCGCGCATCTCGGCCAGCAGCCGCCCGCCCTCGTCGCGCTTGTCGCCGCGGTCGCGCAGATGGCTGGAGTTCTCGGCCTCGACCAGCCGCTGACCGAGCTCCGAGGCATAGAAATCCGCCCCATGGGCCAGCGCCTCGTCGCTCAGCGTCTGTTCCAGGATCGTGGTGGCGTCCTCCTGCATGCCGGCGACGCTGAAGACATCGCGGCTCATCAGGGACCAGGATGCGCCGCGCATCCTCGGCCGAGGGCTTGATGCTCTCGAGCGAGACATCGAAGCCGGTGACCTTCAGGAAGGCCTCGACCTTGGCCCGGTCGGCGGCGGCGGCCTGCACGACAGAGAGCGTCAGAGCAAAGAGGAAAAGGGCTAGGGAACGGATCAGGATTGCGGGTCGCATCGCGGTCGGCACCTCCGGTTGAGTCTGCGGGTCCAGCGGGTCATCCGGAGGGTAGGTCATTTCCACGCGCGCGCAATGCAAAAGGCCCCTTGCGCGCCATCACAAAGGCCGTTAGACGGACGTCCCAGACCCCCGCGGAGAGGTGCCGGAGTGGTCGAACGGGGCGGTCTCGAAAACCGTTGATCCTTCACGGGATCCCAGGGTTCGAATCCCTGTCTCTCCGCCACTTTCGCCCTTACGGGTGATGGCAACATCCTGAAAAGCAAAGACTTTAATGGCGACGCTCCTCGCTGGGGCGAAATTTTGCTCCACATTTTGCTACACATTTTTCGTCGAGAAAATGGCAGCGTCGGTTCGCAGGCGTCGTTCGAGCCTCGCGGATCATGGTCCAGCGTGCGCGACAGGCGCGCCGCCGGGGCCAAGACCGGGATGGCTGCCTGGCCCAAGATCCTGCCCGAACAGATCAATGCCGTCCGCGAGGCGCTGGAGACCCTGGGCGAGGCCGACGCCGAAATCATCGCCCGGACTTTCCATCGCGGCCGCGCCGGATCGGTCGCCCCGCTGCTGGAGGCTCTGGCGGGGCTCGGCATGGCCGAGATGACAGACGGAGGCCGCTATGCATCCTGAACTTGGTTACACCTCTACAAATCTGTGATCGGCCCTCCGGCAGCCAGATCGGCAACGGTGCCGATCTGGCAATAGCGTCTGCCCTCTGAACCTTCCAAGCTCGCGAGCTTGCGAGCTTGGGGATTGGCGCGGATTTCGGAAACGCATTGTCCCCGATTCTGAAAAAACACTCGGTCCTATGTCCAGAACTCCAACCGCTGCCCGATGGAGTTCCCGATGCAGAAACCCGCCTATTCCGATGAAGAAGTTCTCCCCGCCGGCCTCGCAATGATGGCCAAAGGCGAACGACCCAGCCGCCTCGGCTTGCACCACGCCCTCGGACGGCGCGGGGGTCCGCTCACCGTCTGGCGCACTTGGCTAAAAATCGAACAGGCTGGCCTGCCTGATTTCTCGATTGGCACGGACGAGAAGGAGACGTCTCCCGCCGTTGCCAAAGCCACGCATGGTCATGCGCAGGCGCTCACGACCTTGCTTGAGGCTGTAAAGGCCGATGTCGCCGCACCGCTGAATGCTCGGATCCAATCGCTAGAACGCGCTCTCCATGATGCGACGCGCGATAACGGCGACCTTGAGGCTCTGGTCGACAGCCTGTCGGCGGATATCGAAAGCCTGACAAGCAAGCTCTCCGAAGTTACGGCCTCGCAACGGCCGAAGCTGATCCTCTGATCCCGTAGTCTCCCTCTCCACCTGCCCCTGCTCAGCCGATGCCCTGACAATAAGGCCGACGGGCACGGTTTGAGAGAGAGGCAGCGGCGAACCAGGTCCTTTCGATGAACCACATTCATGCCGAGACACTCCGCCAGGCGTCGCCCGCCGCGCTTGATCTTTCCACCGGTTCCTACCTGAGGCTACTGCACCCTGTCGGCTCGATCGGGAGGGTCAATTTCATGATCGCGGACCGTCGCGACCGGCCAATTCTCAAGGTCACCGACGTTGACCAGGCGCCTTTCTATGGGGAATGCGCGGTCGAGAGGACGGCCTTTGTCTCGTTGAACCGGTTTCACGGCCCGAGGGAAGACAAACGACTGGCCGCGTTGAATGCGGTGTTCGTCGATCTTGACGTGGATCGCGTGCCTCGCCGTCTGGCGGCAGACCCGGCGGCCTGGTGCGACGCAGTCTATGACCTATGTCGCGCGAACCAGCTCCCGGAGCCTACGTTCCTGAATTCGACGGGCCGAGGCCTGGCAGCCATCTGGCTGATAGATCCGCTTCCGCCGCAGGCACGCAAGCGGTGGCGCGCCGCATTGAAGGCCGTCATCCAGCTCTTCCGCCCGCTCGGTGCCGATCCGAAGTGCAGCGACACCCCAAGAATCTTTCGAATTCCCGGCAGCATCAATCCCAAGAGCGGTCGCCCGGTCCGGGTCCTATCGGGAAGCCTTCGGCGGATCCCGCTGCAAATCCTCGAGGACCCAGCATACATTGCGCTCGGACGCCCGTCGCGTGACCAGTTTCTGGTGCGAAAGGCCCGGCGGAAGACCGACGTCGAGGGTCGAGCACGAGGACCCGGGCTACCGCCGGCGGCCAGGTTCAGTCAGATCCGTCAGGACCTTGAAGCAATCTGCGCAAACTGGGGCGGCTCCGTCCCCGTGGGGAAGCGCAACATCTACCTACACCTCTGGGCCACATGCCTCACCCACAGCGATGACGAGGAGGACATTATGGGGCGGGTAGAGCGCATGGCGGCGCTGGTCGCGCCCGCCTTACCGTTGTCTGAAGTCCGCAGTATCGGACGCTGCGCGGAAGACCACGCAGCTCTGCCGCGGAACCAGAACCCTACCGAAGACGGCAGGTATCATTATTCCGGTGCACATATCGCCGCACTGCTGGACGTTGACGACGCCCTCGCGGTGCAACTTGGCCTTCGTCAAGTCCTGTCCGGTGCCGAGCGGAAACGGCGCAAAGCCAGGAAGGAGGCATCACGCCGAAGGGCCGCCGGAGCCGTATCACGTGAAGTCTACCTGACGACGCACACCACATCGCGCGACAAGCCATGGATCCAAGAAGGGGTCTCGCGGACGACGTGGTATCGGCGCAGGAGATCGGAATCTGCTGCCTGAACGGTCGTTTTTCGTTGGGACAACTCCGTGCTCGCTACAGGGGCGGAGCCTCGCCGAAGGCAAAAGGACCAAGATAGATCAAATACTGGCCTTATCCCAATTTCCGCAATCCGGCCGCACCCGTCCGTTGAACCCTGTTTTCTGCTCTTCTACTTGGGAGCCTTCCCGCAGGACAGCAATGCCCGAATAATATCCGCGAAGAATGCTCTCGTTTCGACAGCCATGGAATGAGCTCCTAATGCTATGTCGCGGCCTGCCTGAAGGGCCAACCAGCCGCGAACGGCAGGGCTTGAAGGTCCATGCCCCAATCTCCACCTGCGAAGAATGCGCGGTGCCTGTAGGATCGCGTCTGTCCGGCGTGTATCGGTTGGTCTATGCTTGGAACCCATGGGACATGCGACGCCGCGTGTCATAGTCACTGACCTGCGCTATGGGCGCATCGGATCTCCTGGCACCCCGGCCGCCAGATATCCCTGGTATCGAACCAGCAGTCGCTTGGTCACCGGCGCCAGTATCTTGACGTCAAAATGGAACGTCCCTTCGCCCGCGGACTCGCGCGCAATGGATACGGGGAGCGTCCAGTGCGGCAGGGGGATCGGCCCCATGCGACCGGACGTGACCGGATAGTGAAGCTCGCCGTCGCGAACCTCCAGGCCGATCGAGAAGGTGAACGGGCCGAAACGCTCGCGCATGCCTTCCGGGCCGACGGAAAGGTGGGAGCGGAACGTGTTCTGGCCGAAACGCCGGAGCCAGGTTTCCCCGCGGGAGGTGGCTGTCTTGGTGACCTCGACCTCGATATCGGGAGATGCGTGAGGAAACCGGAAGATCGCGCAGAGTAAGCGGGACCAGAGCCCCGTGCCCCGCTGGACTTCGCACCGCCCGACCCACCGAGAGGTGCCGAGCGTCAGGTGGGTCTTCTTGACCGCCAGGGGCAGCGCGTGGAAATCCTGCCCAAGAACGCGCGGGAAGATGGGCGTGGTT
Source organism: Roseovarius sp. (assembly GCA_048267045.1). Lineage (GTDB taxonomy): Bacteria > Pseudomonadota > Alphaproteobacteria > Rhodobacterales > Rhodobacteraceae > Roseovarius. The sequence goes on from JBLWYG010000086.1 coordinate 4,709, forward strand.
GGCGCAACGCTGCGCTCGGTGATCACGCGGAGGTCCGCCATCGCGGCCTCTGCCTCGGCCAGCGTGATCGCCTCGAGCGCAGGGCCGGCTCCCACGGGAAGATTGGCCCGGCGCAGCAAAGCGCGTGCCGCCACGGCTGGAATGAATGGGCCGTCGCCATCCTCCGCCAGAAGGCTCCAGCTTCGGTGTTCGTGGCACGTGGTGACAGAGACGGACATGCCTCCGCGGCCGCTGCCGAAGGGCGCCAGGAGATCGGCCAGCACCTTGAACACCTGCACGACCGGCCGGTTCACCGGGAGGGGGATGACCCGGCGCAGGCGGGCAAAGAGCGCAAGCCCATAGCGCATGACGGCCAGCTCCAGCCCGGCCCGGAAGCGAACCGTTTCCGCACCGAAATGTGCGGGAAACAGGCGCTGGTCCGGCACCTCGATCTGCCACGCCTGCCGGACCAGGCCGCCTGGCAGCCTGTATCGCGCCGGCTTCGACCAACCGAAGGCCCGTTCCCACCGGTTACCATTCCACACCGGCATGGGGCGTCCCGCTTGGGACAGGATCGATTGCATGACCGACAGGCCCCGAGGTGCACGGTTCCCCGGGAGGATCGCCGTGTCGATCACCGACGGAACGTCATCGCCAGCAAGGGCGCGCACGGCGGCTGAAGACAGGGCCGGAACGGAAGAGAGGCCGGACAGCACGCAAAGCCCGGCATCCCGCGCCTCGGCATCCAGAGCCGAGATGCCTTCGCAGAAGTCCGCGTTATCCGAAAGGTCGAGGTAGTGGACCCTGGCCGCGATTGCCGCGCGGGCGAGACGGTAGGGATCATCTCCATAGGCGTGGAAAGGCCCAGCGGCGTCTACGACGACGTGGTGTTCGGTCAGCGCCTCGAGGCTGCCCGCCCGGTCGATCCGGATCGCCCGGCAGCCCAGGTTCTGCGCGCAGGATCGTGCCGCTTCCAGATTCCGGCCGGCAATGCAGACCTCGTGCCCGTCGGCAACCAGAAGACGTGCGAGACGTGCGCCGAAAACGCCGTATCCTCCAAGCACCAGGATTTTCAACGGAGCATGCGCCTTTGGAAAGCAGGGTCCGGAATCGCGCACATGTCAGCCCGCCCGAATATGGCGTATCTGTTCCGTGCAAGGCGCTGGTAAAGCCAGTCCCGCAGCGGTCGCGGCAGGATCAGCAGGACCGTGGCCAGCCTTCCCCATCCGCCGAACCTTCGGGCAGCATGGACAACTGCCTCGAAATCTTGATGGGCAACGCCCTCGTCGATGAACAACCAGCTGGAAGGATCGGTCGGCTGGAGCCCGTAGTGACGCAGCAAGGCGGCGCCGAGCGGGGACTGGATCGGGCAGATGCGCACCGACCCGCTCCGGTCAAGGCGGTGGATCATGCGCGCGCCCCAGCTGCATACCGCACACTCCGCGTCCATTACGGCGAGCGGCGCACCGTCAGGGAACTGCGGAACCTGTGGATCTTGCCGAAAGGAGAACGGTGCGAACATGTTACCTTACTAACTGAAGGCAGTGCGGCCTGTCCAAGAATAACACTTGACCTGATACCCGATTCTCCTCGGGATTACGAAAATTCCGCAGGTTGAATGCTCCGTTCCCCAACCCTGGACCGCTGGAAACTGGATTTTTCCAGCGGTCTCACAATGACTTGCCGGTTGCCCCATCGAAATATTGCTGTGCCATCGTCCGTTCCGACGGAAGTAGTGGCCAGAGACAGTGGCAAGGTAAGCTGACGGGCGCGAATATAACCTTCCGCAACAACGGGATAGGCGACAGCCATAGTGGCACGCTAAGCCCGCTGAATCCAAACGACTTAGGGTCAGGACTCATAACCAAAACATGACAGTTGCGGCGAGTGCGACGGCTGAGAGGAAGACCTCGGGGCATCTGTCGTAACGGGTTGCAACGCGGGGCCAGTCCTTGAGCCTGCCGAACATGATCTCGATC
>JBLWYG010000087.1:0-6514 GCA_048267045.1 Roseovarius sp.
GAAAACCTGCGAGAACTCATCGAAATAGACCGTGGGCACGCGCGCTGACCTCGCCGCGGCCTACGCCGGATGCTTACACCCGATCTGGCACGAACTCAGGTCATCAGGCAGCCGGTCAATGTTGAAGGCCGGATTGCTCCGAGATCGCGGAAAGCTGCGGACGTCCGCAACAGAATGCACGCCAGCCAGTTGCAATATCTCGATGAAATCCACGAGGCTGCGGTTCGAGTGCCCAACCGTACGGAACCCGCCCAACATCAGTTGATCTTCGTCAGCGCATCTTCCTTGTGGGCGGCGATATGATCAGTCTTGTCGCTTTCGATCTCGTATTGCGGATCGTCCTTGGACGCACGTCTGGTGTGCCCCTTGTAGTCGAAATCGCTGGAGTGGACCTTGGTTATCTTGCCGGTCACATGGCCGGCTTCAGAATTCCATCTCACGTGATCACCGGTTTTGAACTTGGCCATATCGTCATCCTTCGTTTCCTTGAAAACAACGATTGACGCGCCAAAGTTCCCCGCGCCGTCCCTGCGGATCATACCCTCTGATCTGCCCGTTTCACCGATTTAGAACAAGTTGGCGGAGAGACAGGGATTCGAACCCTGGGAAGGCTTGCACCCTCAACGGTTTTCGAGACCGCCCCGTTCGACCACTCCGGCACCTCTCCGCGGGGGTCTGGTGGGTGCGTTTAGATCGAATTTCCGCAAGGGGCAAGTGTGTTTGCCGCATTTCATAGCCGATTTTGGAAAATCGTCCAATCTTGAAAGACAAGCGCCTGCTCAGGGCGAGTTACAAGACTCCCGGGGCAGCCCGAAATGTTCGGCAGAAATGGGTAGAGCGCGGAATAGAAACAGATTTTTCGATCGCTTCACCTATGGGAAACCAACCGACGATCACGACACACAGCATTGTCGAAAGAAAAGCATGTTACGGCGCCCATACCCCTTTAATCGCGGCGAAATGCGTCCTATATTCGACATGTCCCCTTGGGGACTATGGACATAAACGCGCTCGTAATAAGCGGATCGGACCCGGGGGCGGTACCCGGCGACTCCACCAATCACCCTTCATTTGGGGGCGGATCGGGGTCGAAACAGGATCGACGAACGTCTAAAGGGGTTATGCTTTGTCTCGGCGGGGTGCCACCGTATCGGCCCGAAAAGTACAATTGCAAATGACAATCGTGCTCCAGTAGCGATGGCCGCGTAAGCGGTCGGAGAGACTGAAAACTAAGCCCTTGCGCCTAGCAGCGTAAGGCGGGGTCCGCAGGCACCTGGCAACAGAAGCCTGCACTTTACCCCACATCGTGCATCCTAGATTCAGATCGGCGCGTCCGCTTCCGGCGTATCGGGCCTATTGTCGGACCGGTGTATCGGGATTGACAGAACTGCGCCTTTTCGCCAAGGTTTTCGCATGGGGCCTTCCGCGACTGCCCCGTGAGGCCTTGGCCCAATGTCGCATCCTGAACCTGTTCATTCAGAGGATGCCCATGCCTTCACCCAATGAAATTACGACCGCGCAGTTGGCCCGTCTTGTCGGCACGCCCACCTGCCCCGCCATAATCGACGTTTGCCTGCCCGAGGATTTTCAGGCGGACCCTCGCCTGATCCCCGGCGCGCGGCGCCATGCGCATACCGATCTGTCCGCCCTCGTGCAAAGCCTGGCGGACCGTCCGGCGATCATCATCTGCCAAAAGGGCCGCAAACTCAGCCAGGGGGTCGCCTCCGCACTTCAGGCGAGCGGCATCCGCGCCGAGTATCTGGAGGGCGGGCTTCATGCCTGGCGGGACGCGGGCGCACCGATGGTCCCTGTGGCGGCTGTTCCGCTTGATGCGGGTGAGCGCACCTGCTGGATCACCCGCGCGCGTCCGAAGATCGACCGTATTGCCTGCCCGTGGCTGATCCGCCGCTTCATTGATCCAGAGGCGCGGTTTCTGTTCGTCGCAGCATCCGAAGTGGCGGCGGCCGCCCGGATGTTTGGCGCGACGCCGTTCGATGTCGAGGGCGCGGATTTCAGCCATGAGGGTCCGCGCTGCACGTTTGATGCGATGATCGAGCGGTTTGCACTGACCACCCCGGCGCTTGAGGCGCTCGCGCTGGTGGTTCGGGGCGCGGACACCGACCGCCATGATCTGCATCCCGCTGCTGCCGGGCTGCTGGCGATCTCGGTGGGTCTTTCGCGCCAGTATCGCAACGATCAGCAGCAATTGGAGGCCGGACTGCCGCTCTATGACGCGCTCTACCGCTGGGCGCGCGACGGGCAGGACGAAGGCCACGATTGGCCCGGCGGGCAAGGTTGAGCGGATGCAGGTAAGCCATGCCGATTTCCTGCGCAGCTTTGCCCGGATCGGACTGCTGTCCTTTGGCGGACCGGCGGCGCAAATCTCGCTGATGCAGGCCGAACTGGTCGAGCGGCGCGGCTGGCTGGACCAGCGGCAGTTCCTGGGCGCGCTCAGCTTTTGCATGCTGATGCCCGGCCCCGAGGCGATGCAGCTGGCCACCTATGCGGGGTGGAAGCTGCGCGGCACTTGGGGCGGGTTGATCGCCGGGCTGCTATTCGTGCTGCCGGGCGCCGCCGTGATCATCGCACTGGCGCTGGCCTATGTGGAATGGGGCGAGGTGCCGCTGGTGCAGGCGCTTTTCTCGGGCATCAAGGCCGCCGTTCTGGTGATCGTTGTGCAAGCCCTGTGGCGGCTGGCAAACCGGGCGCTGGAAGGGCGCGCGCATTGGGTGCTGGCGGTCCTTGCCTTCGCCGCGATCTATGCCGCCGCCCTGCCCTTCCCGGCGATCATCGCCGCCGCAGCGCTGTGGGGCGCATGGGCATCGCGCGGCGCAGCATCCCATCCGGCGCCGCCTGCCCCCGCCGGGCAGACCGCGCACACACTGCGCACTGCGCTGATCTGGTCGGCGCTCTGGGCCGCGCCGGTGCTGGCGGCGTATCTGGCGGGGGCGACTTTCCTGACAGATATTGCGCTGTTCTTCAGCAAGCTGGCGGTCGTCACCTTCGGCGGGGCCTATGCGGTGCTTGCCTACATGACCCAGACCGTCACCCAGACCCATGGCTGGCTGAGCACCGATCAGATGATCGACGCGCTGGGACTTGCCGAAACCACACCTGGCCCGCTGATCCTGGTCACCCAGTTCGTCGCCATGCTGGCCGGTTTTGCCAAGGGTGGCACTGCTATAGCGCTGCTGGCCGGGGCGCTGGCACTGTGGGTGACATTCGTGCCGTGTTTTCTGTGGATATTTACCGGCGCCCCCTATCTGGACCGCATCCTTGCGCAGCCCCGTCTGCGCGGCGCGCTGTCCGCCATATCGGCCGCCGTAGTCGGAGTGATCGCCAACCTGTCGCTGTGGTTCGGGCTGCATGTCCTCTTCGGGCAGATCGCGAGCACGCCGTTCGGTGCCATTCCAGTCTGGGCAACACTGTCCTGGACCGCCGCCGCGCTATCCGCGCTCGCCGCCCTGCTGATGGCTCTACTACGCCTTCCAATGCTGCCTGCGCTGGCTTTGATGGCGCTGGCGGGCGCGGCGGCGCATTGGTGGGCGTGAGCCCGCGCAGGGGTCTTTTACTTTCCTTCGAATCCCCTATTGTGAGGGGGTAAAAATCGAGGGCGCAGGATGGCTGGCACAATCGACTACGGCAATCTGATGCACCGGGCCATGCGCGGCCTGATTCAGGAAGTATTGGAAGGCGTGCAGCAAGACGGGCTGCCCGGCGCGCACCACTTCTTTATCACCTTCGACACCAACCACCCCGAGGCGGCACTGGCCGACTGGCTGAAGCAACGCTACCCCAGCGAAATGACCGTTGTCCTGCAGCATTGGTATGACAATCTGGAGGTCGGTGATCAGGGGTTCGGCATCACGCTGAACTTTGGCGACGCGCCCGAAAACCTTTTCGTGCCCTATGACGCGATCCAGACCTTCGTCGACCCGTCGGTCGAATTCGGCCTGCGCTTTGAGAAACATGATAGCGAGGATGAAAGAGAGGAAGAGACCGCGGCAGAGGTTGAAAAACCCGACGCCGATGTCGTCAGCCTCGACAGTTTCCGCAAGCATTGACCCCGGCGCGCCGTGCGCGGCACATTGAAATTCCCGCACCAAACGGTAAGACAGGGGCAAACCTGACCTGAGGAGCCCCCGCATGAGCCGGACCGAGATGACGACCCGCACCGAAACCGACAGCTTTGGCCCGCTTGAGGTGCCCTCGGACAAGTATTGGGGCGCCCAGACCCAGCGCAGCATTCACAATTTCCCCATCGGCTGGGAGCGCCAGCCCATCGCCATCGTCCGCGCCCTCGGCGTGATCAAGAAAGCCTGCGCGCAAGCCAATCAGGAACTGGGCAAACTGGACGAGGCCCGCGCCGAAGCCATCATCGACGCCGCGACCGAAGTGATCAGCGGGCAGCTGGACGACAATTTCCCGCTGGTGGTGTGGCAGACCGGATCGGGCACGCAGTCCAACATGAACGCGAACGAGGTCATCGCCAACCGCGCGATCGAAATCATGGGCGGCGTGATCGGGTCCAAGGATCCGGTGCACCCCAACGATCACGTCAACATGGGCCAGTCGTCCAACGACACATTCCCCACCGCCATGCATCTGGCTGCCGCGATGTCCGCGCATGGCGTCACCCTGCCCGGCCTTGAAAAACTTCACGATGCGCTGGAGAAGAAATCGCAGGAGTGGGACCACATCATCAAAATCGGCCGCACCCACACGCAGGACGCCACCCCCCTGACGCTGGGGCAGGAGTTTTCCGGCTACACCCATCAGGTCGCCATGGGGATCGAGCGGATCAAGGACGCGCTGGGGCGCATCTACGAGCTGGCACAAGGTGGCACCGCCGTCGGCACCGGCCTGAACACCACGCGCGGCTGGGGCGAAATGGTTGCCGCCAATATGGCCGAGATCACCGGCCTGCCCTTCGTTACCGCCCCCAACAAGTTCGAGGCGCTGGCCGCCCACGACGCGATGGTCGAAATCTCGGGCGCCCTGCGCGTCGTCGCCGGGTCACTGTTCAAGATCGCCAACGACATCCGCTTCCTCGGCTCCGGCCCCCGCTGCGGTCTGGGCGAGCTGATCCTGCCGGAAAACGAGCCCGGCAGCAGCATCATGCCGGGCAAGGTGAATCCGACGCAATGCGAGGCGCTGACGCAGGTCTGCGCGCATGTGATGGGCAACGACGCCGCCGTCGGCTTTGCCGGATCTCAGGGCCATTTCGAGCTGAACGTATACAAGCCAATGATGGCCTATAACGTGTTGCAATCCATGCAGCTTCTGGGCGATGCGGCGTCGACCTTCACCGATAATCTGGTCGACGGGTTGGAGGCGGACGAGACCCGCATCGACAAGCTGATGCGCGAATCTCTGATGCTGGTCACCGCGCTGGCGCCTGAAATTGGCTATGATAACGCCACCAAAGTTGCGAAAACTGCGCACAAGAACGGCACCACGCTGAAAGAAGAGGCGATTGCGCTCGGCTTTGTCGACGCCGAGACCTTCGACCGCGTGGTGCGCCCCGAAAACATGGTCGGACCCAAGTGACGGACGCGCCCATCAACCTGAACCGCGCGCGCAAACAGCGCGCGCGGAAGGATGCCAAGGCGCTCTCGGATGAAAACGCCGTGCGCTTTGGCCGCACCAAGGCGCAAAAACAGATCGAGAAGGCCCAATCCGACAAAGCCACCAAAAACATAGACAGCCACAAGCGCGAGCCATGAGCGCGCCATGACGGACCGGCCCGCAAAACACTCGCTCACCCTGCGCGGACACCGCACGTCGGTCTCGCTTGAGCCCGAATTCTGGCAGGCCTTCCGCGCCATAGCAGGCAGCACCGGCATGCCGATAAACGCGCTCGCAGCCCAGATCGACGCGGAGCGCAGTCCCGATCTGGGCCTTGCATCGGCAATCCGCCTGCATGTCCTGCGCCATTACAGGGCAGCGGCGGAAAAGGGCGCGCCCTGAACCGGCCGCATGGACAAGCACGGCATAGGCGGTCATGGTCGCCGCGCGCCCCTGATGCAATCGAAAGGCCACCGCCACGTGACCGCCCTGACCCTCGCCAAGCCCGGCGATATCGACACGACCCTGCCGCTGATCGCCGCCTTTCACGCCGAGATGGGGATCGCGCAGGAGGATGCGGCCCGCCGCGCCGCCGTTGCCCCGCTGCTGGACGGCTCACCCCATGCCGCGATCTACATCGCGGGACCGGCACGCGCGCCCATCGGGTATGTCGTGGTCAGCTTTGGCTGGTCGCTGGAGTTCGGTGGGCTGGATGGTTTCCTTGATGAAATCTATATTCGCCCAGGCGTGCGCGGGCGTGGCATAGGGTCCGACATCCTCGCATCCCTGCCCCGCGCACTGGCCGGGGCCGGGCTTCGCGCCCTGCATCTCGAAGTCGCGCGCGCAGACGCCAGGACGCGCGGCTTCTATGAACGCATGCATTTCAATGCGCGCGACGATTATATGCTGATGTCCCGCAAGCTCTGAACCTGCAATATACTGCCCC
>JBLWYG010000088.1:0-6501 GCA_048267045.1 Roseovarius sp.
AAGGGCGGTGCCGCGCGCCACTACGACACTGTCGTCGGTGGTTTGCGCGATTGCGCCGCCTTCGGCCAGGGCACTGCCCGCCTTTTGCATCTGCTTGCGCAGCAATTGTGCGGTGCTGGGGGCCACGCCGCTGAGCGCCTCGCGCGTGTCAATCACATGCACGCGCGGGGCGGTTTGCAACTGGCGCAGACGGTGATGCATGGCCAGCGCCAGTTCGACCCCGGCAACACCGCCGCCCAAAACGGCACAATCGGGCGGGGCATCCTTTGCGGTCACCTCTGCCACGAAAGCCGCCCAGCGATCCGCGAAAGGGCCGAGCGGCTTGGCCGCGATGCCATGAGCCTCGAACCCAGCGATGCCGACGGGGGCCGAGGTAATGCCGATGTCGATGGACAGCACATCGTAGGCAATATCGGGCCGCCCCGGCACCTGCACACGGCGCGCCTCGCGGTCGATGCCGGTCGCATGCCCGACGATCAGCCGCGCCCCGGCGAACCGGGCCAGACGGCCGAGATCGATATCCAGCGCGGCGCGGGGATAGTGACCCGCGATATGGCCGGGCAGCATGCCGGTATAGGGCGCCTTGGGGTTTGGATCGATCAGCGTCAGCCGCGCGCCGGGCAGCGGATTCATGCCCCATTTGCGCAGCACCAGCGCATGAGCATGACCGCCGCCGATCAGCACCAAGTCGCGTGTGAGGGGAATATCGCTGTTCATGACTAACCCCAGATTTGCCCCAGATCGGGGCAACTGTCGAGGGCTCGATGATGCTGCGACCATTGACGCCCCGCCCTATACGGATCAAACCGGACGCCAGCCATAATGCAGGAGCGGCCATGACAGTTTTGGCGACATTCAGCACAGCAAAGGGCGCGGTATGAGCGGGGCCAGCGCACAGGCGGCGCGCGACGTCCTGACGCTGGAGGCGGAGGCGCTGCGCCAGTTGGCAAATGCCTTGCCGGATGATTTCACCGCCGCAGTCGACCTGATCCTAGGCACTACCGGCCGCGTTATCGTGTCCGGCGTCGGCAAATCGGGCCATGTCGGCCGCAAGATCTCGGCCACATTGGCCAGTACCGGAACGCCCAGCTATTTTGTCCATGCAGGCGAGGCGAGCCATGGTGATCTGGGAATGATCACGGGCGGCGATGTCTGTCTGCTGATGTCGAATTCGGGCGAGACGCCAGAACTGGCGGACGAAATTGCCTATTGCGCGCGGTTCGGTATCCCGATGATCGGCATGTCCAGCAAACCCGGCAGCACGCTGATGAACGCTGCGGGCCTGCGACTGACGCTGCCGCCGGTGCCGGAGGCGTGTCCGATGGGCATGGCGCCGACAACATCGACGACAATGATGATGGCGCTGGGCGATGCGCTGGCCGTTGCGCTGATGCGTGCGCGCGGGTTCGAGGTGGCGCATTACCGTGACTTTCATCCCGGCGGCAAGCTGGGCGCGCAGATGAGCCGGGTGTCCGACCTGATGCATGGCCACGATTCGCTGCCGCTGGTAGGCGCGGATATGGCGATGCCGGAAACGCTGCTGATGATGTCGGCCAAGGGCTTTGGTATCGCTGCTGTGACCGGCGACGATGGCGCGCTGCTGGGCATTGTCACCGATGGCGATTTGCGGCGCAACATGGCGCATCTGATGGAGCGCACGGCCGGCACCATCGCCACGCGCGATCCTGTGACGGTGACGCCCGATACTTTGGCCGCCAGCGCGCTGGCGCTGATGAACGAGCGCAAAATCTCGGTCCTGCTGGTGGTGGACGAAGATGCGCGCCCCATCGGCGTGCTGCACATCCACGACTGCCTGCGCGCCGGGGTGGCCTGACGCTGGGCGATTGCCCAGCAGTTGGCGATATGGTCTAAGGCACGCGTTCGGGCAGCAAAGGTGACGCATGAAAACGGTGATCTTCATTCCGGCGCGATACGCCTCGACGCGCTATCCCGGCAAGCCGCTGGTGGAACTGCGCCAGAAGGACGGCACGATGCGCAGCCTGATCCGCAGGAGCTGGGAGGCCGCGCGCGCCATTGACGGGGTCGATGCCGTTTATGTCGCCACGGATGACATCCGCATTGCCGAGCATGCGCGCGGGTTTGGCGCTGAGGTGGTGATGACCTCCGAGTCCTGCGAGAACGGCACGGCGCGTTGCGCCGATGCGCTGGCTCAGCTGGGTGAGGCGCCCGATCTGGTAGTGAATTTCCAAGGTGACGCGCCGTTGACGCCGCCGTGGTTCGTGGAAAAGCTGATTGCAGCGATGAAGGCCGATCCGAGCATCGCGATGGCGACCCCTGTTCTGCGTTGCGACCGCCGGACCTATGAGAATTTCGTCGAGGATCGCAAGAACGGACAGGTCGGCGGCACGACGGCGGTGTTCGACCGGCATATGAATGCACTCTACTTCTCCAAGGAAGTGCTGCCCTATATCGCGCCCGGCGCGCTGCCGGAGCCGATCCCGGTGTTCCACCATGTCGGCGTCTATGCATACCGGCCCGATGCGCTGCAATCCTATGTAGATGCGCCTGTGTCCGAGCTGGAAACCCTTGAGGGGCTGGAGCAGCTGCGGTTTCTGGCGGCAGGCATCCCGGTGCGCTGCGTCGAGGTGGACGCGCGAGGGCGGGTGTTCTGGGAGCTGAACAACCCCGGCGACGTCGCCCGCATCGAGGCGGCATTGGAGGCACAATGATCGAAACACGCAGCATCACCGTCGGCGATATCCAGATCGGGGCAAAGCATCCCTTTGCGCTGATCACCGGGCCGTGCCAGTTGGAGAGCCTTGATCATGCGCGCATGATGGCCGGGCGGATTGCCGAGGCCTGTGCGCCGACGGGCACGAAGTTCATCTTCAAGGCCAGCTATGACAAGGCAAACCGCTCGTCCCTGTCCACCCAGCGGGGGCTGGGGATGGACGAGGGGCTGGCGATACTCAGCAAGATCCGCGATGAATTCGGCTGTCCGGTACTCACGGATGTGCATGACGCCCGCCAATGTGCGCCTGCGGGCGAAGTGGTGGACGTGATCCAGATTCCTGCGTTCCTGTGCAGGCAGACCGATCTGCTGCTGGCGGCGGGCGAAACGGGCTGTGCGATCAACGTCAAGAAGGGCCAGTTTCTGGCGCCGTGGGACATGGGCAATGTCGCAGGCAAGATCGCCAGCACCGGAAACGAGCGGATCATGCTGTGCGATCGCGGCACGTCGTTCGGCTATAACACGCTGGTCAGTGACTTTCGCGGCCTGCCGGTGATGGCGCGCACCGGGTATCCGGTGGTGTTTGACGCCACCCATTCGGTGCAGCAGCCGGGCGGGCAAGGCACCACCAGCGGCGGGCAGCGCGAATTTGCGCCGGTGCTGGCACGGGCAGCGGTTGCAGTGGGGGTCTCGGCCCTCTTCATCGAGACGCACGAAGACCCGGACAACGCGCCGAGCGACGGGCCGAATATGATACCGGTGGACAAGATGCAGGCGCTGATCGGACAGCTGCGCAGCTTGGACGATCTGACAAAATCCCAAGGCGACATCGCGTTGTAACGCCCGTGGGGGCATTCAGGCGGGGCCAGACCGTGCAGGATAGATTGACGCCTCTTACCCTGATGCTGGTCGCGCTGGTCGGTATCCTGTGGGGGCTGAATTTTCCCGCCGTGAAATTCATGCTGATCGACGTGCCGCCCCTGACGCTGCGCGCAGCGGGATTTACCGGCGGCGCCATCGTGCTGCTGATCATCGTGCGGGGGCTGGGGCATCGCCTGACGCCCGCGCGGGGCGAGGCCCTGCCTATCATCGCTGCCGGGCTGTTCGTGCTGTTCGGGTTCAACATCCTCACCGCGCTTGGCCAGTTGTTCACCGAAGCGTCGCGTGCCGCGATCATCGTCTACACCATGCCGGCGATAACCGCCGTTCTCGCTGCGATCTTTCTGAAGGACCGGCTGACCGGGCGCCGCATCCTCGCCGTTCTCATCGGGCTGGCGGGCCTTGGCGTGATGGCGTCAGGGAATCTGACGGCGTTGATTGCAGCCCCGCTCGGGCCATTCCTGATGCTGATGGCAGCGCTGTCGTGGTCCATCGGCAACGTGCTGGTGCAAGGGCGGCAATGGTCGCTGTCGCCGCTGGCGCTGACCTTCTGGTTCTTCGTGCTGTCGCTGTTGCTGGCATGGCCGCTGGCTCTGTGGCTGGAGCCGCCCAGCGCAAGGCATTTGCCGCCGCTTCCGACCATCGCGGTCTTTGCCTTCCACGTCGCCGGGCCGATGGCGACCTGTTATCTGCTATGGGCCGTTCTGCTTCGGCGTTTGCCCGCGACGGTCGCTGCGATCTCTATCCTGACCGCGCCAACGGTCGGGGTAATCTCCTCGATCGTGCTGCTGGGAGAGCCGGTATCGTGGCAAAAGCTGCTGGCGCTGGGGCTGATCGTCCTGTCGATCGCAATCACCCTGAAATGGGCGCCCTCAGGGCGCGCGGCAGGGTAGGCACCACGACTGGACAAGCCGAAATCCTTGCTCCTATAGTTGCCACCAGCAACCATGCCCGCCGCTGGCCGGGACGTGGTGCGCGCCCGAAAAAGGGCGCCAACAACGGGGGAGAAAAACATGACAAGCCGACGCAATTTTCTGGCCGGGGCCGCCGCTGGCGGCGCTGCTCTGACCTTTCCGGGGCTGACCGGACGCGCCTATGCTGCGACCGAGGCGCTGAAGGTCGGTATCCCGGTGCCGATTTCAGGCGCCTTTGCCGCCAACGGCAAATTTGCCTCGATGGGTGCGATCCTGGCCGCCGAGGAGGCGGACGAGGCCGGCACTGCCCAAGTCACGCCTATGGACATGGACACCGAGGGCAAGCCGGCCACGGCGGTGCGCAAGGTGCAGGACGCGATCGCGCAGGACGGGGTCAAGCTGTTCGCCGGAGGCATCCTGTCGTCAGAATCGCTTCCCATGGGCAAGGAGATCGAACGCGGCGGCGGCACCTTCATCACCACTGCCGGCGCGGACGAAATCACCGGGTCCGATTGCAACGCAGCCACCTTCCGCTGGAGCGTGCCGACCTTTGGCGCGGTCGAGCAAACAGTGCGCCCGATCATCGACCTGATGCCCGACGCCAAACGGTGGTACACGATCACGCCGCAATATGTGTTCGGCGAAGGGCTTCTGAGCGCGGCCACGAACATCTTCAAGGAGAAGGGGCTGGAGCATGTCGGCAACAGCTATCACTCGCTGGCCGAGCGGGAATTCAGCGGTTACCTGACCAACGCCATTGCCGCCAAGCCGGACGTGCTGCTGTTGCTGAATTTCGGCTCGCAATCGTCGGATACCTTGCGCCAGGCGATCAGTTTCGGCCTGAAAGAGCGGATGACCATCGTCATCGCATGGGCCTCGGGCCTGGAGCAGTTCGAGGCGCTGGGCGCCGACACCTGCGAGGGGATCTATTTCGGCGCGCAGTACTGGCACACCGTCGACGCCCCCGCCAACAAGGCGCTGGTCGAGCGCACGCAGGCGAAATACGGCCAGAACCCGAACTACTCCATCGCCGGGTCGTATATCATCACCAAACTGCTGCTGGACGCCGCCGCCAAGGCCGGGTCAACGGATGGCCCCGCCGTCGCCGCCGCGCTGAGCGGGATGGAATATGATGGCCTGACCGGCCCCGAAATGGTGCGCCCCGAGGATCATCAGGTGATCAAGGATTACTACCTGCTGAAAGGCAAGGCCAAGGCCGATATGGCCGACAAGGACGACTATGCCGAGATCGTCAGCTCGGGACAGTCGTTTCTGGCGCCCGAAGATACTGGCTGCTCGCTGGGCTGAGGCCCGCGCATGACATCGCCGGGCGCAGAGCACGCGCCCGGCCCCATTTCTGGCAGGAGTTGGCCGTTTGACCTATCTATTCCAGATCCTCAACGGTGTCGGGCTGGGAATGCTCTATTTCCTGCTAGCCGTGGGACTCAGCGTGATTTTCGGCCTCCTGCAATTCGTCAACTTCGCGCATGGCGCGTTCTACCTGCTGGGCGCGTATCTGACCTATGATCTGACGCAGCGTGATTTCAGCTTGTGGCTGGCCATGCCCTTCGCCGCGCTGATCGTCGCCGGGGTCGCCGCCCTGACCGAAGCGGTGCTGCTGAGGCGGATATACAAGCTGCCACACACGTTTCACATCCTTGTCACCGTGGGCATTGCGCTGGTGATCCAAGAGTTTGTCATCATCGTTTGGGGCCCTATGGGCGGCAGCGTCAGAACGCCCGACATGCTGAGCGGAATCATTATTCTGGGCGATTTCATCTATCCGATCTATCGACTGTTCGTGATCGGCTTTACCGTCGTTCTGGCCGCGATCCTGTGGTGGGCGCTGGAAGGCACGCGGCTGGGCGCGATCCTGCGCGCCGGGTCGGAATCGACCGAAACGATGTCACTTCTGGGCTATGACACGCTGAAGATCAATACCATCGTCTTTGGCCTGGGCGCGGGGCTTGCCGGGCTGGCGGGCGCGCTGGCGGCGCCGATACGCGGCGTCGATCC
>JBLWYG010000089.1:0-6440 GCA_048267045.1 Roseovarius sp.
TGCCCGCGCATTGGCGATGAAACCCGACATCCTACTATTCGACGAGCCGACCAGTGCGCTGGACCCCATGCTGGTGTCCGAAGTGTTGGAAGTGATTCGTGGCCTGGCGGGAGAGGGCGCGACTATGGTTATCGTCACGCATGAAATGGAATTCGCGCGACAGGTTGCGAGCCGCCTTGTGTTTCTAGACGCTGGCGCCATAGTTGAAAGCGGCGCGCCAGGAGAGTTTTTCACGGCACCCAAAACCGCTCGCGCGCAGCAGTTTCTGGCGCGCTTTCACGGCGGTGCGGCAGCCGCTCGATAACATACGCGTCTAGACAACAGATGCGCGACGGGGCTGATCCCGTTGCGGTTGTCACTGTGACGCCAGCGAGGACTTTCAAGTCGCAATCCTAAGGCATCGGAACTTCACTCGTACTCAAGGACGATGTTCGTTCCATGCGTGGGTTGCGAACGCTACTTCGGCAATCCGGTCGTGATAGCGGGTCTGCGTCGAAGAGCCAGGCCAGGGGTGTTGGGCATCGCCTCGGCTCAGTGAATATCCAGACAGTATCGTCGCGAATCCGCCTCAAGAGGCTGATGCTGTTTTCGATCAGGCGCTTCGGCCCGCAGGTCCCGGTGCGGCATGTCCAGCCCCAGGGCATAGCAACAGGCATCCTCGAGCGCTTGCTGCGCAGAACAAATGTTCGCACCTCCATGGTTTACAGCCACGGACCATTGTTTTCGTCCTCGGCGCGGCCGACCAGTGCCGGCGGGTCACGCAGCGCCACCCATGTAGTGCCCCAACTGGAGACGGCGCTGCGTTCGGAGCAGTTGCGTAGGCGCAAGTTGTGGGTCGGTAGAAAACTCGAAGACAAGGGCTAAGTGCTTCTACAAACGAAGGTTTAAGCGCGACCGATTTTGCGACTGATGCCCATTCCTGGTGCTTCCCCTCCAAAGCAGTGCAAGAACTTCCCGAACGGACCCGCTGCTCATAATTAATGTGGTGTACCACGTAGTTTTATAGTGGTGTATATCTTATTTTTAACGCTTTGAAAACAGTGGGTTAACTAATTTATGGACGATGATTATTTTTCCGATGGCACAGGCATTGCTTCTGTTGGAGTACTTCGAACGCACTTTGGAATGCGCCATGCAAACTACCTTGCTCAAAGGGGGGCGGGTCATTGACCCTGCCAACGGTATTGACGGCATCAGTGATGTCCTGGTCAAGGACGGTCGCATTGCAGCGGTCGGCGTAATCGCCGATACCCCGGCCGCCGAAAACGCCGACGTCATCGACTGCAGCGGGCGCCTGGTACTGCCGGGCCTGATCGACACTCATAGCCACGTCTACCAGTACGTGACCGGACGCTTCGGCCTCAACCCGGACATGTGCGGCGTGCACTCGGGCGTCACCACCCTGGTAGACCAGGGCGGCGCCAGCTGCATGACGCTGCCGGGCTTCCGCCATTACGTCGCCGAGCCGGCCGAGAGTCGCGTGCTGGCGTTCCTTTCCGCCTATTTGGTGGGAGGCCTGGAAGGACACTTCTATCCCGAGCTGTACCGCCCCGAATGCGCTGACGTCGGCGCCACCGTCAAGTCCGCGCTGGCCAACCGCGACATCATCAAAGGCATCAAGGCGCATGCCGAACTTGGCGGTTTCGCGCGCTGGGGCGTGGACGTGATGAAGAAAGCCGCGCAAATCGGCGAGCAGACCGAGCTGCCGGTGTACATCCATTTCGGCCAGCTCTGGCCGACCCCGGAAACCGGCGGCCAGCCGGTCGATCCGGACAGCATTCTGACTCAGGTGGTCGGCCTGCTGAAGCCCGGCGACGTGCTGGCCCACCCGTTCAGTCGCCACCCGGGCGGCTTCGTCGAGCAGAACGGCGAATTACACCGGCTGGTCAAGGAGGCAGTGGCCAAGGGGCTCAAGGTCGACGTCGGGCACGGTTCGCACTTCAGCTACAAGATGGCGGCCAAGGTGCTCGAGGCTGGCGTGATGCCCGACACGCTCGGCTCCGACATGCATGGCTACAACACCTCGGTGCCGGCCCCGGCGGGTACACCCGACGAACATCCGGACGAGGAACACCTGTTTGCCGGCACCTCGCGTTTCAGTCTGGTTTCGGCCATGGTCAGCATGATGGCGTTGGGCCTGAAGCTTGAGCAGGTAGTACCGATGGTCACCTGCAACGCGGCCAAGCTGGTCGACATGAGCGACGAGCTCGGCACCCTCGGCGTTGGGCGCGAGGCCGACATCTCCGTGCTTTCCGACGAGACCGGCCGCTGGCTGTTGCGCGACAACGAAGGGACCGAAGTCATCGCCGAGCGGATGCTGCAACCGGTGCTTTGCCTGCGCGCCGGCAAGCGTTTCGACGCCACCGCGCCGATCCTGCCGGTCCCCAAGGTCGCCTGAACAACGAGAGCATTCCCCATGACAAGTGCTTCAGACCGTTCGTCCCGCAAGGGCATAGGCGCGTCGCTCACCCGGAAGGAGGATGACCGTTTCCTCCGTGGGCAAGGCAATTATGTCGGCAACATTCGCCTGACTGGTATGCGCGACGTGGCGTTCGTGCGCAGCCCTGTCGCCCACGGCCGCGTGCTCGAGATTGAAAAGCCGGCGGGACGAGAGGGTGACGTCTACACCATTGATGACCTGGTCGGTGTCAAGCCGATCCTGGCTGCCTCCGGTCTGCCGGGCTTCAAAAAGTCCGTGCAGCCGGTATTGGCCAGTGAGAAGGTGCGCCACGTCGGCGAAATGATCGCCATGTGCATAGCCGACACCCGCGCCGAGGCCGAAGACCTTGCCGGCGAGACCTTTGTCGATTTCGACGAGTTGCCAGCGGTAGTCGACATGCTTGCCGCGCGTGCACCGGGCGCGGCGCTGGTGCATGAGCACTGGGGCGACAACGTGTTCCTGGAAACCCACATCGACGCCGACCTGGAAGCGCTCAAGGCGAGCGCCGCGATCCACGTGCATCGGCGCCTGCGCACCGCGCGCCAGAGCATGGCGCCGATGGAAGGCCGCGGCGTGGTCGCCTACTGGGACAAGCGGCTCGCGCAACTGGTGGTCTACACCTCGGCGCAGATGCCGCACATCAACCGCACCGGCCTGGCCGAGTGCCTCGGGCTGGACGAAGGCAGCGTGCGGGTGATTTCTCCCGACGTGGGCGGCGGCTTCGGCTACAAAGGCATCCTGCTGCCCGAAGAGGTTTGCGTGGCCTGGCTGGCCATGCACCTGGGGCATCCGGTGCGTTGGATCGAAGATCGCCGAGAGCAGCTGGTGGCCAACACCAACTGCCGCGAGCACCATTACGATATCCACGCCTACGCAGATCGGGACGGTCGCCTGCTGGCGGTGGACTGTGAGGCGCACGTCGACTCCGGCGCCTATTCGGCCTATCCCTTCTCGGCGTGCCTGGAAGCGGCACAGGTGGCGAGTATCCTCCCCGGTCCCTACAAAATGGATGCATATCGCTGCCGCACGTGGTCAGTAGCGACCAACAAACCGCCGATTCTGCCGTATCGCGGCGTGGCGCGCACCGGCGTGTGCTATGCCATCGAGACGATCATGGACGCGATCGCCGCCAAGGCCGGGTTGGAGCCCTACGAGGTGCGGCTGCGTAATCTTGTGCAGCCGGATGAAATGCCCTACGACAACATCACCCACAAGCACTTCGACAGCGGAGATTACCCCGAGGCGGTCCGTCGTGCCATCCGCGCCATCGACCTGCCGGCGGTACGCGAGCGTCAGCGGCAGGGCGAGGCCGACGGCCGGCTGATCGGTTTCGGCCTGGCGGTGTTCTGCGAGCAGAGCGCCCACGGCACCTCGGTCTATCACGGCTGGGGCATCCCCATGGTTCCAGGGCGCGAGCCGGCTGGCCTGCGGCTGACTCCGGACGGCATCCTGGAAGTGCGCGCCGGGGTGCATTCTCACGGCCAGAGCATGGAAACCACCCTCGCGCAGATCGCCAACGAGGTCCTCGGCATCGACCCGCAGCGAGTGCGCATCGTGCTCGGCGACACGGGCACCACGCCGTATTCCACCGGCACCTGGGGCTCGCGCTCTATCGTGATGGCCGGCAGCGCGGTAGGGCAGGGTTGCAAGGAATTACGCGACCGCCTGCTACACGTCGGTGCCTGGCTGCTGAGCGAGCCGCTGGATGCCGTCCGCTGGGAAGATGGCGGGGTGGTCGGCCAGGGCGGTCGCTTCGAACTGTCCGAACTGACGAATATCTGGTACCTGCAACCGCAGCGCCTACCGGTCGACGTGCACGTCGGCGGCCTGGAATTGCACACCACCTACCAGGCGCAGCGCGACAGCGGCGCCTTCAGTTATGCCTGTCACGCGGTCGTTGTGGCAGTCGACCCGGAACTGGGCAAGACGCAGATTCTCGACTACGTGATCGTCGAGGACGGCGGAGTCCTGATCAACCCTATGGTGGTTGACGGCCAAGTCTACGGCGGCGCCGCGCAGGGTATCGGTACTGCGCTATACGAAGAGATGGCCTATAGCGAGGAAGGCCAGCCGCTGGCCTCGACGCTGGCGGACTACATCCTGCCGGGCGCTACCGAGGTCCCGTCGATCCGCATCGAACACATGGAAACGCCAGCGCCCTACACCGAGTTCGGTCAGAAGGGCATCGGCGAAAGCGGTGCCATTGGCTCTGCGGCGGCGCTCGCCAGTGCGGTTAACGACGCACTGCGTCCGCTGGGCGCCGAAGTCACCCGCATGCCCTTATCGCCGCGTGCTGTGCTAGAGGCCCTGGCGCAGCGAGAGACGGCCACGGCCAGTACCGCCAAACCCGAGGGAGCGTTCGTATGAAGGCTGCTGCATTCGACTACCACGGCCCGGCGACAGTCGCCGAGGCCGTGGCGCTGTTGCGCGAGAGTGACGGGATGGGTAAGGCGGTAGCGGGCAGCCAGTCGCTTGGCCCAATGATGAATCTGCGCCTGGCGCAGCCGACGCAACTGGTCGACTTGCGCTTGCTTGGCGAACTTCGGGAAAGCCGTGACGAGACCGCGGCTGTGGTGTTTGGCGCTGGCGTCACGCACGCCGCCATCGAGGATGGCAAGGTCCCCGACCCCAGCTTGGGGCTGATGCCCTATGTCGCCGGACGCATCGCCTACCGTGCGGTGCGCAACCGCGGAACCCTCGGCGGCAGCCTCGCGCATGCCGATCCTGCGGCCGACTGGGTCAACGTCATGGCTTTGCTCGACGCCGAACTGATCCTTGCTGGCCCGGACGGCGAGCGCAGCGTGCGCGCCGGCGAGTTCATGCTCGGCGCGTTCACCACGGTGCTCGCCGAGGACGAAATCATCAAGGCCGTGCGCGTCCGCCGGTTTGGTCCCGCGGCACGCTGGAGCTACTACAAGTTCAACCGCAAGACCGGCGAGTTCGCCGAAGCCATCGCCGCTTTCGTCGACGACCCGCAGAGCGGCGTGCGCCGCGCCATCATCGGTGCGGTGGACGGGGCTCCCTACGTGATCGAGGATGCCTCGGCGTTGATCGATGCCTGGTCCGACGAGGCGGCGGCAACTGCTCTGCAGGCGGCCGGGCTGATCCCAGGAAGCTACGAATATCAGGTCCACCGCGTGGCGCTGCGGCGCGCTGCGGAGCGCCTGTCCTGCCCCAATGGAGCGCAGTAATGAAACAAGTGAACCTCACAGTTAACGGCAAGGCGGTCAGCGCGCTGGTAGAACCCCGGACCCACCTGGCCGATTTCCTGCGTGAGCAACGCCTGCTCACCGGCACCAACATCGGCTGCGAGCAGGGCGTCTGCGGAGCCTGCACCCTGATGGTGGACGGCGTGCCGACGCGCTCGTGCATCGTCTATACGGCCGCATGCGAAGGCGCGGAAGTGCGCAGCATCGAGGACTTCGACGACGACCAGGTGATGGCCCAGCTGCGCGTTGCCTTCAGTGCCGAACACGCCCTGCAGTGCGGCTACTGCACACCGGGCATGCTGGCGACCGCGCGCGACATCGTTACGCGGTTACCGGATGCCGACGAGGAGCGCATCCGCCAGGAGCTCTCCGGCAATCTTTGCCGCTGCACCGGCTACGTCGGACTGGTCAAGGCCATCTCCCGGGTGCTGGACGAGCGCAGAAACCTGGCGGTTGCCTGAACCCTTTTCGAGGAAGTCCCAGTGGAAATCGAACAAAGCTTTAGCGTCCCCTTTCCTAGCGAGACGGTCTGGGCAAGCTTCCAGGATGTCGAAGGCCTCGTCGGTTGCCTGCCCGGCGCCTCGCTTACCGAGCCGCCGCAGGGCGAACAGCTGGCGGTGGCAATGAACATCAAGCTCGGGCCGATCGTCGCGGCCTTCAAGGGGCAGGGCAAAATGGAGCTGGACCACGCGGCGAAAAGCGGCGTGGTCAGCGGCCAGGGCAACGACCGCAAGAGCGGTTCGCGGGTTAAGGGCCAGGCGCGCTTCGTGCTCGTACCTGTCGGCGAATCG
>JBLWYG010000090.1:0-6173 GCA_048267045.1 Roseovarius sp.
CCCCCGGGCTGCCCCCGCCGGGCGCCCTCGAGGGCCCCGCCAGCCGCGGCAGCCCGTCCAGAACGTCCGACCCTGCCAGACGCGCCGCCATCACCAGCTGCAATCCCAGCACCGCGTAGAGCACGCGCCGCGCGTCCCATCCCTTCGGCGCGTCGCTCATGCTGCGGTATCCCGGGCCGCTGCCCGCTTCACCTCCGCGACCGCCCCCGGGCGCCCCGGGCGCGCCGGAACGGCCCTCTCGCAACACCGGCGACATGCCGGGGCGGCTGGAATTCCTGCGCACTGGTGACACGCTGCTTGTGACCGGGCAAATCGCGCCGGGCGATGATGCGCGTTTTGCCAAGCAATTGGAGGCCGAGGACGGGCTGCTGCGAGCGGCGATCAACAGCCCCGGCGGATCGGTCCGCGATGCCTTGGCCATCGGGCGTGCGCTGCGCGAGGCGGGGATTAACACCGAAATCGAGGCGGGCGACGTCTGTTTCTCGGCCTGTCCCTACATATTGGCTGCAGGGGTGGAGCGAAGCGTAGGCGAGGGCGCGCAGGTGGGCGTGCACCAGCATTACTTTGGCAAGAACACGGTGCTGCCCGCGTTTCTGGCCGTCGAGGATATCCAGCGGGGGCAGGGCGAGGTGATGGAATACCTCAGCGACATGGGCGTTGATGTGCAACTGATGCGCCCTGCGTTGGCGACGTCACCGGATGATATCTATGTGCTGCTGCGGGAAGAGTTGCAAAAGTATCGCCTGACCACGGAGGGCGAGGAGCCTTGAACGGTCACGCATTTCTGGTCTGACCGCGGAATTCCGACCGCCCAGGTCGGCAGTGTCTGGCTACGATCAGAGTGCCCGAATGGTGGCCCCCTGATTTTGCCTGCGTCATCGGTCTCCTTTGCCGCTGGCCAATAGGTCAAGCGACATGATGCTACCGAACAACTGGCGGAACGCGCCAAGATCGTCCTTGGGGCGGCCGTTGAAAAGTGCAACGAATACGGGGCCATCCGGCGCTCGGGCAACCATGCTAAAGACGCCCGGCATGCTTCCGTAATGGGTCAGGATGGTGCCGCCCTCAAACTGCCAGATGCGCCAGCCAAGGCCGTAAAACTGGGTGCCTTCGGCAAAGGAAGGGGGGCTGAAAATTTTGCTGTCCAGCGGATGCGCGGCAAAGGTAAAATAATCCTCGGCACTTCCAATCCAGCCACCAGCGGCCGCAATGATCTGTGGACGCAGGGCCGCAAACTCGGCCTCTTTCGGCGCCACCGCATGCATCACACCGACCGAGTCCGCCTCGAGCGACATGTCCGCTGCCCCCTGCCGAAGCAAACTCCTGACGGCCTGCTCGTAAGGTGCCCCTGTGCGCTCTTCCAGAATGCGCCCCAGCCAGCAATACCCGATGTTGGAATAAGCGTAGGCTTGCCCCGGATTGAATTGCAGCGGCTGCCTCAGCATTGCCTCTGCGATGGGCGCGCAATCATCTGACGATCTCAGCCGCAGTTGCAGCCGCGCCTCAAGCTCTGCGGCGGACAGAAAGAAGGGATCGAAAGCTATCGTGCGATCCCATCCCGTACTATGGTGCAGCAGATGCTGAACGGTCACGATCTTCATGCGCGGATCGACGCTGTTTTCGATCTGCGGGAAGAAAGAAGCCAGCGTCGTCGAGAGATCCAGAGTTTCGTCGGATCGGATCAACTCCAGGATTGCTGCCGACGTTATTGTTTTGGACAGGCTGGCCAGCTTGAACCGGTCGGACACGGACATAGCCCGCCCCGCTTCGGGATCGGCGAGGCCGAATGCGTAGAGGTCCGGAGGTTGGTTTGGCCAACCATAGGCGACGACCGCGCCGGGAATTTCATGCTGTGACAAGAACCGATGGATCAGCTTGACCATCTGTTTGTCTTTTGGCTGGAACGCAGGGCCTGCGACGATCAGGATCAAAAGGACTGCAATGCCAGCGATCAGCCCAAAAGACGGGATTGGACGGACCCTGCATTTTTGTAAAAAACTCATTTCCGCTATTTCAAAAACTCTGCAATTCAGATTCTGCCATAGTAGACCACGGCGGGCGGCTGGCTGCCATGGGCACAGTGAGGCCGCTGGAGATTAGTGAAATCCGATCGAAGGGTCAGTGCAGATCCTGGCGGGCCGCTGAACTTTCCAGCATGCAAAAGGGATGCCCTCAATCGTTTTACACCTCGAACACTGCCTGGGGGTCGCAAGTGACCGGGCACCTTATCTGCTGAGGCTGCGCATGCCGCGATCAAGGCCGTCGAGCGTCATGGGGACCATGCGGCCCTCGAAAATCTGCCCGATCATCTGGGTGGATTGGGTGTAACGCCAGTGTGTCTCGGGGACCGGATTGATCCACAGGTTTGACGGCCATTTCGCGCGGGCGCGCTCCAGCCACGTCTGGCCTGCCTCCTCGTTCCAGTGTTCGTTCGCGCCGCCAATATAGGCGATCTCGTAGGGGGACATCGCGGCGTCGCCGACGAAGATGCAGCGGTAGTCGGACCCGTAGGTATTGAGGATGTCCCAGGTGGGTGTCTTTTCGCTCCACCGGCGGCGGTTGTCACGCCAGACGCCCTCATAAAGGCAGTTGTGGAAATAGAAATGTTCCAGATGGCGGAATTCGGCGCGCGCGGCTGAAAACAGTTCCTCGACCAGTTGGATATGGGCATCCATCGAGCCGCCGATATCGAGAAACAGCAGCACCTTGGCACCGTTGCGCCGCTCGGCCTGGGTCTGGACGTCCAGATAGCCTTTTTGGGCCGTGGCGCGGATCGTGCCGGGCAGGTCGAGCTGATCCGGGGCACCGTCGCGCGCCCATTGGCGCAGGCGGCGCAGGGCCATCTTGATGTTGCGCGTACCCAGTTCGGCGTCGCCCGCCAGATTGGCAAACTCGCGGCGATCCCAGACCTTGACCGCGCGCTGATGGCGCGATTTGTCCTGACCGATGCGCACGCCTTCGGGGTTGTAGCCATAGGCGCCGAAGGGCGAGGTGCCGCCCGTGCCGATCCATTTGTTGCCCCCCTGATGGCGGCCCTGCTGTTCCTTCAGGCGCTGTTTGAGCGCCTCCATCAGCTGCTCGAAGCCGCCGAGGGAGGCGATTTCGGCCTGCTCTTCGGGGGTCAGGTGCTTTTCGGCCATCTTGCGCAGCCAGTCCTCGGGCAGGTCGACCGCATTCAGCACATCGCCGGGCGTGATCGCCTCAAGCCCCTCGAATGCGGCGGCAAAGGCGCGGTCGAAACGGTCGATCAGGCGCTCGTCCTTGACCATGGCCGCGCGGGCGAGATAGTAAAATCCTTCGGTGTCGTAGGTGACAAGGTTGGCGCCGACAGCCTCGAGAAATGTCAGGTATTCCCGCAAGGATACCGGCAGTCCCGCGCCCCGCAAATGCTGGAAGAAGGGCAGGAACATCGCCCGCTCAGGCGGCCGCGCGGGTGATGAGGATCAGCGCAAACACCCAGATCAGCGTAAAGATCAGCGCAAAGACGGCGGCATATTGCGCGATATCGGCAGGGCGCCCCTTGCGGCGCCAGGCGATGAGGCCGCCCAGAGTGGCGCCGATAAGTGCTGCGATAAGGATGGTCAATGTGCTACCCGTTTTTACCTGTGAGCGGATTGAGGCCTGATATCTCGCGCAGCCTTGCACGTGCAGCCCAATCCACGCCGCATCCGTATCGCGCCCGGCTGAAGCTGTCCAGACGCAGCTGACGCGCCTTGGACACGCGGCGCTTACCGTGCGCGCCGCGCCATGAAGGCCAGCCGCTCGAACAGATGCACGTCCTGTTCGTTCTTGAGCAGCGCGCCGTGCAGCCTTGGCAACGCATTCGCGCCATCCTTTCTGAGATCATCAGCGGTCAGATCCTCGGCCAGCAAAAGTTTGAGCCAGTCCAGCACTTCGGATGTGGATGGTTTCTTTTTCAGGCCCTGCTGGTCGCGCAACTCGTAGAACTGCGTCAGTGCGGTGGTCAGCAGCGCGTCCTTGATGCCGGGGTGATGCACCTCGACGATGCGGCGCATGGTGTCCATGTCGGGAAACTGGATGTAGTGGAAAAAACAGCGCCGCAGAAAGGCGTCCGGGAGTTCCTTTTCATTGTTCGAGGTGATGATGACGATGGGGCGTTGCGCCGCGCGGATTGTCTCGCCCGTCTCGTAGACGTGGAATTCCATCCGGTCAAGTTCCTGCAGAAGATCGTTGGGAAACTCGATGTCGGCCTTGTCGATCTCGTCGATCAGCAACACCACGCGCGTTTCGGATTGGAACGCCTGCCACAGTTTGCCGGGACGGATATAGTTGGAAATGTCATGGACGCGCGCATCGCCCAGCTGGCTGTCGCGCAAACGTGATACCGCGTCATATTCGTACAGACCCTGCTGTGCGCGTGTGGTGGATTTCACGTTCCACTCGATCATCGGCAGGCCCAGCGCGGCGGCCACCTGCCGGGCCAGTTCCGTCTTGCCGGTACCGGGTTCGCCCTTGACCAGCAAGGGGCGCTCCAAGGTAACGGCCGCGTTGACCGCGACGGTCAGATCGCGCGGAGCGACATAGCTGTCGGTGCCTTCGAATTTCATAGAGGTTTCAGTCCTTTTTGCGCCCAAGCTCACTTGGGGATTGATCCATGATAATGCGCAGGGCGGCTCACTTCAATGCAGTGTAATTGGTTCGTGACAATGCAGGCCCGTTGCAGTAAGTGCAGCCCGAGAGGGGAGCCAGATGACACAGCATCCTGACGCCTTGGACCTTGAAGACAAAGAGGATCAACGCTTGAAATCCGAAATTTTCCTGCCCGACGATTATCAGCCGGTCGAAGATGAACCTTTCATGAACGCGCGCCAGCAAGAGTATTTCCGCCGCAAGTTGATTGATTGGCGCGAAGATCTGCTTGCCGGCAGCCGTGACACGATCGAGGCGCTTCAGGATGGAACCCGTGCCATTCCCGATGTCGCTGATCGCGCCAGTGAGGAAACCGACCGTGCGCTGGAGTTGCGCACGCGTGACCGCCAGCGCAAGCTGGTCGCCAAGATCGATCAGGCGCTCCGTCGGCTGGACGAGGGCGAATTTGGCTACTGCCAGATGACAGGCGATCCGATCAGCCTGAAACGGCTGGACGCGCGCCCCATTGCCACCATGACGTTGGAGGCGCAGGAGCGTCACGAGCGCCGCGAACGGGTGCATCGCGACGATTGACCGCGCGTGATTCCGTTGAATTCCAAAACGCCGGGGCTTTCGCTCCGGCGTTTTTCATAGGATCAAGGCGATATGGATCTGAACTCGCTTGAGATAGCCGTCATCGGTGCGGGCATCGGCGGACTGGCCGCCGCGCAGGCTTTTGCTTTGCGTGGTGCGCGCGTGACGATCCACGAGCAGGCGGGCGAAATCAGCGAAGTGGGCGCAGGTCTGCAAATCAGCCCGAATGGCTTTGCGGTCCTGCGCGGTCTGGGTCTGTCCGGCGCTGTCGCGCAGGTCGGGGACAGAGCCGGGACAGTCGCATTGCACGATTATCGCAGCGGTCCTGTGCTGCGGCTGGATCTGACCCAGCTTGAAAGCCGCGATTACTGGTTTCTGCACCGGGCCGATCTGATCGACCTGCTGCATGCAGGCGCGGTTGATGCGGGCGTGCGCATCCGTCTGGGCGCACGGGTGGACGATCCCAGCGCGCTGGCTGCGGATCTGGTGGTCGGCGCGGACGGGCTGCATTCGGTGCTGCGGCCCCGATTGAATGGCACGCTGGCGCCGTTTTTTACCCGGCAGGTGGCATGGCGCGCGGTTGTGGAACACGACGGCAGCCGCAAGGATGAGGCCCGCGTTCACATGGCGCCGCACCGGCATCTGGTCAGCTATCCTGTGCGGGGGGGCCGATGGCTGAACCTTGTCGCGGTCGAAGAGCGCAGCGCCTGGGCCGAAGAAAGCTGGAGTGCGACGGGCGACCCTGACGACCTGCGTGCCCGGTTCGCCGATTTTGGTGCCGCGCCGCAGGAAATGCTGAACAGGGTGAACAAGGTCGGGAAATGGGGCCTCTTCCGCCACCCGGTCGCGCCGATCTGGGCCGAAGGACGCTATGCGCTGCTGGGCGATGCGGCGCACCCGACGCTGCCGTTCATGGCGCAGGGCGCGTCGCTGGCGCTGGAGGATGCGTGGGTGCTGGCCGCCTCTGTGGCGGAGGCGCCTGACATGGA
>JBLWYG010000091.1:0-5940 GCA_048267045.1 Roseovarius sp.
ATAATCAGCAGATCATAACGACTGGGTGGGTCAGATCTCGATGAAAATGCCGGGTCAGGTCTCAGTGACAATCAACAGGCACTATGCCGATCTAACTCATGAGATCGCGAAGATCGCCGTCGTGTGGCCCAGAAAGTATTCCAAGCTCATGGCTCCGTCGGTGCGGGAGACTTTCATCGCTCTGTGCTTTGATAAGGAAATCATCGGTGCCGACCACCGCTGCAAACGTAATCATTCGCAACACGCTGCACCGCTTCGCCCCCGGCCCTGTGCGCCTGACAGGCACCAACATCTCAAAAAACCATTGCAGCACCCCAATCCCTCAAGCAGATTCGAACCGGCGCTCACCCGCCCCATACCGTGGGGAAACGGCTGATCAAGTTGGTCTGATTTGGCGGCATTGAGAATATCGTAGCCTGGAGGTATCGTTCACTCTTCATTTTTCAGGGCACTATCCGACCGCTGCGCAGGTTGGTCAGTTTGCCTGTCCCGTAAACCCGACAATCCAGTGCGAGCTACCCTATCTTGGATTGAACGAGCTTGGATTCCGCTAAGTGACCTTGCTGCCCATCACAAATCCTCCACCTGCCCGCCGGGAGACTTTATATTCGTACCTGTCGCGCCTCGCCGCAACCTGGCGGACGGAGGTGGCGGATCTCGCCTATGACATGGGAGCGCCGTTCAAGCATTTCCTTGAACAGGATCCAGAGGCCTTCGAGATCCTCGCCGACTGGGCCAACCTTGATCCGCAGCAGATGAACGAGATGCTCTCCTGGACCGGGACCCGGGCAGGGAACGTAAGGACGAAATTCCGCGGAAGCCTATTTGTGTCCAGGGCCCTTCGCAACCCGGCGATGCGGGGATGTCCGGTTTGCCTTCGCGAGGATATTACCGAGCATGATGGACTTGGAGTGGCGGCCATGGTCATGCGTGGCGATTGGCAGTTGCGAGAGGTCAATGTCTGTGTCCGGCACAGTCATCCTCTGGTTCCGTTGTGGGAATCCGACAAGCCTCGGGACCGGTATGACATCAAGGCACGGCTGCACAAGATAGAAGGGGACATTCTGTCGGGCGCGCTCGATCAACCAGCAACGCCCCCCTCCGCTTACGATCTCTGGCTGGATGAGCGGCTTCAGCATGGCCGGGATAAGACTTGGCTCGAAGGTCAGTCCCTGTATGCCGCGACGACTTTCAGTCGACTGCTGGGGCAAGTACTTCTCCGAGCGGATCAACTTGACGGCACTGCTGGCCGTGGGAAGATTCATGCCGCTGGGTTCGATGTTGCACGGCACGGAGAGAGATCTATCCGCGAAGCGCTTGATCGGATTTCAGAGGCGACCATCGGTCATCTCGACACACCCAGCAAAGCCTTCGGTGCGCTGTATCAGGCTCTCAACAACGAAAATGCGGTCGAAGACGGGTTCGCCCCATTCCGTCGCATCCTGCGGGAATGCATCCTCGATCACTGGCCCATAGCCACTGGCGAAATCCTGTTGGGTGAGGTTGTGACCGAACGTCGCCTGCATTCCCTCCTTACCGCAGCGAAGGAAATCGGCGTTGGTGCACAGGTCATCGAGCATTTCCTGATCGAGATCGGTGCACTCTCCAGCGAGGATTCTCGCCCCCGGAACCGCCGGGTATTCGATGCAAAGACGCATGCTGAATTGCTGGCCGAGATTCCCACCCTTGTTGGCTCCATCACCATGCGCAAGGCGATGGGGGCGACGAAACATGAACTCGTTGCGCTGGAGGAAGAGAGCCTTCTGAACCCGCGCACGCGTGTCGACAAGATCAAAAGCCCATGGCGGCTCACGGACGGGACCGAACTGGTCACCGAACTCCTGACGAGCGCGGTTCCTGTCGCGCAGGGCGACGGCGAATGGGAGACCCTGCTCCTCGCTCGCAGGCGGTCGGAGGTCAGCCTGTCGGCTCTGGTCGAGGCGATTCGCGAAGAGCGGCTATCTGTGGGGCAACGCATGGGAGTTCCCGGCTTTCACGGGATTGTCGTCAACATGAAGGAGGTTGACAGCCTCGTCGCCACGCTGCGACCATCTGAAAAACCTGTCGAAGTGGAACTCCCTGGGGTAGCAAGTGCCGCCGAATTTGGTCGGTCAGTCGGACTGCGCGACCGTGGGGACTTCCTTGCCCTGATTGAAGCAGGCCATACACCGGCGCTGCACTGCACGAACCCCAGAACAAGACGTGCTCAATACCGCGTCAGCGCCGATGACATCTCATCGCTTCACAGGCACTTCGTGACGCTGAAAACACTCTCCGAGGAAACCGGATACCACCGAAACACAGTGAAGAGCCTGCTTGCAGCTTCCTGTGTCGCTCGTTTCGCCCCAGGTGGACAGGATTTTGGTCAGGTCTATCTGCGTTCGGAGACCGCCAAGGCGCTCAAGTAGCGAGGCGACATTGTGCCGTTGATAGGGCTTCTCGCAATTGTCCATTTTTTGGAGGATCGCTTGGATTGACCTGTAGACAGGCAGAATTATCAACCAATACAGGTGCTTGGTAGAGTTTTTCGACAATTATGTAAATAATTCTTGACAGGGGTGCGCACGAAAAACAGCTGTTTTGCGCACTCTTATGACCCCTCGGCACAACATTATTAAATGGCGACCCGGGGAGGACTCGAACCCCCGACCAAGAGCTTAGAAGGCTCCTGCTCTATCCAGCTGAGCTACCGGGCCACGCGCATCTACTACTAGCATGATACCGGCGGCGAAAGACAAAAGAGGCGTCAACGTGCCATGCCGGGCGGTGTCAGGTTTTATTCGCGCTGTCCGATACTTTGCATCCGTTCCCATCGCGCCGCCAAAAACCGGCTCACGCGTCTCGATTTCCTATTCGCTCTGCGATCACCGGCCTTGAGCCTTCGACCCTTTACACAAGAAAATCGCTTTACTTCGGCTTTACCTTGTTCCGGCCACCTGACGGTAGCCAGAATGATTTGGCCACGGGATTTTCTTCCACTGTCGATTAGGATCCGGCCCAACCGGAGGACGGGACATTGAAGCGAATGAGTTTCACGGACGAGCAAATCATCGGCGTCCTGGCCGAACACGAGGCAGGTGCGAAGCCGTTGCGCATATTCGCGCCGCGCATGACCTGTGGGCGCGGCGGGCTTGCCACATCGTCGGCTCGGACAGAACGACGATCCGCTATCGATCTCAGCGCGCACCAGATACGGCGTTACGCGGGCGGTTGCGGCAACTTACCAATGATCGTCGTCGGTTCGGTTACCCGAGCCCGTCCATCGCTCGCACACTCTGCCGCGAACGGATCGCGCGGGTAAACCACGCCTGAGAGATACAAGCCCTGCGGTGGACAGACGGGTCCGCAGGCGGCGCGGTCGCATGCCTCCAGCGCGGTCTTCACATCGCCGGGCGCCCAAGCGCCGCGACCGACACGTTCCAGCGTGCCAACAATGCTGCGCACCTGATTGTGCAGAAACGACCGCGCCCGCAGATCAAATCGCAACTCGGGCCCGCCCGGCCCTGCCACTGCAGAAATCTCTAGCGCGTCCAGTGTCTTAAGCGGACTTGCGGCCTGGCAGATGGATGATCGAAAGGTGGTGAAATCATGCCGGCCCACCAGATGCGCGGCTCCTGCCTGCATCGCACCCACATCCAGCAGCTGCGGCACCTGCCACACCAGTCCGGCATCATGCGTGGCTGGCGCTCGGCGCATCAACAGGCGGAATTTATACTGCCGCTCCAGCGCTGAAAACCGCGCGTGCCAGTCATCCCCGACAACGGCGCAATCCACGATCGCGACCGGCTGGGGTTTCAGATGATAATTCAGCGCCTCCATCAGCCGAAACGGCGCCCAATCCTTGCCCAGATCGCACTGCGCCACCTGCCCCAGCCCATGCACGCCGGCATCAGTGCGCCCGGCAGCGGCAATGGTGTGTGCTCGCGGCTCCAGCCGGGCCAGCGCCGCCTCGATGGCGCCCTGAACAGACGGCTGATCGCGCTGGCGCTGCCAGCCCGCAAACGGCCCACCGTGATATTCGACTTTCAGCGCAAATCTAGGCATGCATCGCCGCTTAGCTCAAATCATGTTCCTGTTAAAGCGCGGCCTGCCATTCTTCTTGCTCCAAATATCCTCGCCGAAGGCCCAGGCCCGCCAACACCCGCAACAATGGATACATCGCACACCACTGGAAACACCCGCCCCCCACCGTTATCTATTGGCCCAAGGCAATCACGAAAGGGTGGCACATTGGGGATCTCGACACTGGCCGACGGGCTGGCCCGTGGGGCCGAGCGGGTCTCCGGCACCCTCTCCGAGACGTTTTTCGAGCCTGTCATCCGCATTGGCGTCACCGGCCTCGCGCGGGCGGGCAAGACGGTGTTCATCACGTCGCTCGTCGCCAACCTGCTGGAGCGCGGGCGCATGCCCGGCCTCGTTGCCGCCAGCGAGGGGCGCATCACCGCCGCCTTTCTGCAACCGCAGCCCGACGACACAGTGCCGCGATTCGAATTCGAATCCCACCTTGCCGCCCTCTCAGCGCCCGCGCCCCACTGGCCCGCCAGCACCCGCGCCATTTCCGAGCTGCGCCTGTCCCTGCGGGTGCGGCCCGCCGGTCTGCTGGCCGGGATCACCGGCCCGCGCACCGTGCATATCGACATCGTCGATTATCCCGGCGAATGGCTGCTGGATCTTGCGCTGATGGACAAGACCTACGCCGAATGGTCCGCCTCCACCCTCGCCGCCATGCAGCGCCGCGATATTGCAGCGCCCTACGTTACCGATGCTGGCGCCAGCGATGCAGACGCCGCATGGGAAGAGCCGCAGATCAAGGCGCTGGCCGATACATTTACCGTCTATCTGAATGCCGCCCGCAAGCGGGGCCTGTCGGGTATCGCGCCGGGACGCTTCCTGCTGCCCGGCGATCTTGCCGGATCGCCGGCACTCACCTTTGCGCCCATCGCCAAACCGGACCGCCCCGGCCGCCGCAGCCTCTGGCGGGAAATGGAGCGGCGCTTTGAGGCCTATAAATCACAGGTCGTTGCGCCGTTCTTCCGCGATCACTTCTCACGGATCGACCGCCAGATCGTGCTGGTCGACGCGCTGGAGGCGATCCATGCAGGCCCGCCCGCCGTGGCCGACCTTCAGGATACGATGACCGAGATTCTGTCGGCCTTCCGCCCCGGTCGCAACGCGTTCCTCACCCGCCTTCTGATGGGGCGCCGGGTGGAGAAGATCCTGTTTGCCGCGACCAAGGCCGACCATCTGCATCACACCCAGCACGCCCGCCTGACCGCCTTTATGGAGGCGCTGACCGTCGAGGCGCGCTCGCGCGCCGATTTCCAAGGTGCCCAAACCGCATCCATCGCGCTGGCATCGCTGCGCGCCACCGTCGAGGAGACGCGCGAGCATGAAGGCGCCCCGCTCGATTGCGTCCGCGGCACGTTGCTGAACTCTGACGGCAGCCGCGGCAAGGAGGCTGCATTTCACCCCGGCGATCTGCCGGACAGCCCCGCATCGCTGATCGCGGCGGCGCGTCAGGGCCATGAGGCATGGCTGGATCAGGACTACCGCATCATGAAATTCGCGCCCGCGACGCTGACACTCAAACCCGGCATGGGCCCGCCGCATATCCGGCTTGACCGCGCGGCGCAGTTCCTGATCGGTGACCGGCTGTGAGGGCGACCACGCCGGCCCGCGCGCGGCTGTGGCATGTTCCGCAGATGACAGCGATCCTCCGGGGCGTCATTCGCCGCACGCCTTGGCTGCCGCGCGTGCGATCCTTCCGCACCGATCTGCGCGTCATGACGCAGATCACAAGGGCCGGCTGGGTGCATGTGCTCCGCGATGGCCGCGGGCCTGCTGCCTTCATCGCGCGCGATGGCGCGCAGGTGCATGCGCTGTATGTGCATCCCCGCGCGCAGCGGCGCGGCATGGGCCGTGCGCTGCTGGAGGATGCAA
>JBLWYG010000092.1:0-5717 GCA_048267045.1 Roseovarius sp.
CGCTGTTGTTCCGCTATTCCGCGCTGACCTTCAACGCGCATCGCATCCATTATGACCTGCCCTATGCCACCGGGACCGAAGGCTATAGCGGCCTGGTCGTGCATGGACCGATGCAGGCCACGCTGCTGTGCCAGTTCGCCACCGATCTGGCCGGGCAAGCCCCCCGGCGCTTCGCCTTTCGCAGCACCGCCCCCATCCTCGGCACGGCGCCTTTTGATCTCTGCGCCGATCTGAAGGAGACGGAGGCCAGGCTCTGGACCGCCAGACCGGGCAACGGACCTGCCATGAAGGCCGACGCCTACTGGTAAGCCGCGACAGGTCTCGGGCCTGGGCTATGCGACCGATGACACAAGGCCGGCCAGCATCGCCGCGACCTCTTGCGGGGCATGGTCGGCGACGTGGTGGCCCGCGTCGAGCGTGTAGAGCTTTCCCCCCGCCGTCCGGCGCGCAAGGTCCTGCATATATTCCGGGGGGCGCAGCACATCGTAGGTCCCCGACCCGTACCAGACCGGGCAGGACACCTCCGCCAGCCGGGGCCGCAGGTCCGACGCCGCCAGCATCCGGAAGAAATGCGAGAAAGAGGCCGGATCGTTTGCATACCAGCGCCCCCGCACCTGCGCGAAATGGCCGGGATGGCGCTGGCGGTAGCGCTCTGGATAGGTGCGATCCAGCAGAAGCGGCTCCATCGGGGCCATGCCGTTCCGCTCCATCTGATCCGCCAGCTCCAGCACGCCCGCATGCCCGCCGTCGGCGACGTTCAGCGCCGGATCAAGCGGCGCGATGCCAAGCGTGCGCTGCGGATAGTCCAGCGCGAATTGCACCGCGATGGCGCCCCCGATCGCACAGCCCGACAGGACCACAGGGTCGGTGATCTCCAGATGATCCAGCAGCGCCGCCACATCCTTCGCGATCTGCGCGAAGCTCGGGGTGGCGCGCAGTTTCTGCGACTGGCCCATGCCGCGCATCTCGGGCAGGACCACCCCAAGATCCGGGGGCAGATGCGGCAGGACAAGATCCCAGCTTTCGATCGACCCACCCATTTCATGGATCAGCACGAGATACGGCCCCCTGCCGTGCCGCACGTCATACCGCAGCACCTGTCCCTCACTGTCAAACCAGCGCATCGGCCTCCCCCCTTCCGCATTGTCCGATATGCGAACATTTGTTCGCGAATTTAGAAAGGCAGAGCGGACGCACAAAGGCAAGGGCAAGGCCGCCCGTGCGGGAAAGACAGGAAGGGTTGCGGGCCTACCAGCCCATGGTGCCTGACAGCTTTTGCGCGGCGTCCAGAAGCTCGGGCAGAAAGTCCTTCCGCAGATCGTCCACGGTATGCCGCGCCGAAATCGTCGAGGCATTCAGCGCCGCCATGGTGCGCCCGTTGGGACTGCGGATCGGAACCGAGATCGAGCGAATGCCGATCTCGAGCTCTTCGTCGATGATCGCATAGCCCTGATCCTGGATGGCCCGGATTTCCTGCCAGAACTGGTCCATGTCGGTGATCGTCTTTGGGGTCATGGCCTTGAGCGGATAGGACCGCAGCCAGTTGTGCAGATCATTGTCGGACAAAGACGCCAGCAGCACCCTGCCGATCGACGAACAGGCCGCCGGAAGGCGGGTCCCGTTGACGATCCGCGACGAATAGATGCGCCGCACCTCGACCCGTTCGATATAGACGATGTCTTCTCCGTCGAGGATGCCGACAGAGGCGGATTCATCCAGCGTTTTCGTCAGGTCCTTAAGAATTGCCGCGGACCCTTCGCCCACGCCGAGCGGCATCAGGAAGCCGCGGGACAGGTTGATGAGCTTGGGTGTGAGCCAGAAGTACTTGCCGTCGGTATCGACGTAGTGGATTTCGGCCAGCGTCAGCAGCAGGCGGCGGGCGGTGCCCCGGCTCAGGTCCGTCAGCTTGGCGGCGCCGGTCAGGGTCAGGCGGCCCCTCTGGCGCACGGCCTCATCCGAGGTAAAGCACTCCAGAACCGACATTGCACGCCCCACGGCGCTGACGAAATCGGATCTCCGGCCTTCGCCCCCTGCCACGTCGTCATCTTTCTTGGCCGCCATCGAAACCCTTCCCATGATTTACCTGCTGCGCAGCATACACGAACGCGCAGTCTTTCCCAATTCGCTACAGCATTCCAGTATTGCGGACAATCGTTCGCCTACCGACCACCGCTTGACTCGACTCTCGTCTTTATGCATTTTCGGACAAACGTCCACATTGCGGACAATCTGAAGGAGGAGCAGGCGCTGTCATCGGCAGCGCAGCTTCGGACGAACCGAAGGTCGAGGAACTTTCTCATATGATAGACAAATTTGCCCCGGACATCGCGCAAGCCCTGGAGGGCATCCCCGACGCCGCCACGATCCTCCTGGGAGGTTTCGGAGCCGTCGGACAGGCGAATCTGCTGATCGAGGGGCTGCTGGAAACCGGCGTGCAGAACCTGACCATTGTTGCCAACAACGCAGGGTACGGCACGGTCGGGCTCGCCCGCCTGCTCAAGGAAGGTCGCGTGCGCAAGCTGATATGCAGCTATCCCCGCATCGTCGGCTCTACCATCTTCGAAGAGCTTTACAGCTCGGGCAAACTGGAGCTTGAACTTGTCCCGCAGGGCACGCTGGCGGAACGGATGCGCGCCGCGGGCGCAGGCATTCCCGCCTTCTTCACCCCGACCGGCGCCAACACCCTGCTCTCGCAGGGCAAGGAGATCCGCATCTACGACGGCCTGCCCCATGTTCTGGAAGAAGCGCTCCACGGTGACGTCGCTCTGATCGAGGCCTGGGAGGCCGACCGTTGGGGGAACCTGACCTACCGCGATGCGGGCCGGAACTTTAACCCGGTCTGCGCGACAGCCGCCAAGCTGACCATCGCCCAGACCCAGCATGTCCGCGATCTGGGCGAGCTGAACCCCGATCATATCGTGACGCCGGGCATCTTCGTGGATCGGGTCGTTCATATTCCCTGCGGCGACCCCGTAGGCTGAAAGGAGGCACAGAATGACTGACAAGACCTGGACCCCCCGCGACCGCAAAGCCATCGCCTCTCGCGTGGCGCAGGACATCCCCGAAGGATGGTACGTGAACCTCGGCATCGGCGTGCCCACCCTGGTCGCCGACCATGTGCCCGAAAGCCGCGAAGTCATCTTTCACGCCGAAAACGGCATCCTCGGCATTGGTCCGGCCCCGGCCCCCGAACACGTGAACCCGTGGCTCATCAATGCGGGCAAACAATATATCACGCTGATGCCGGGGGGATCGTATTTCCACCATGCAGACAGTTTCGCCATGATCCGGGGCCGCCACCTGGATCTGTGCGTGCTGGGCGCCTACGAGGTGTCGGCCACCGGCGATCTGGCGAACTGGGCACGGTCCGAAACCGACAGCGCCCCCGCCGTGGGCGGTGCGATGGATCTGGCCATCGGCGCGAAACGGGTCTGGGTCGCCATGCAGCATGTCACCAAGGAAGGTGCCCCCCGGCTGGTCGACCGCTGCACCTATCCCCTGACCTCGGCGGCCTGTGTGAAACGCATCTTCACCGACCTTGCGGTCATCGACGTGACGCCGCAGGGTTTCGCCGTGCGGGAAATCATCGACGGGCTGAGCTTTGACGACTTGCAGGACATGACCGGCGCCCCGCTGATCCGGCAGGACGCGGCCTGAGTGCCTTCGAAGGAGGACAGTATGACAACAGACATTGAAACCCGCCTGAAGGCTCTCGAGGACCGAACCGAGATCGCGGAATTGCGGGCGCGGTACTGCCACGTGCTGGATCACCGGGACTGGGACGCACTGGCGGACATGTTCACCGAGGACGGAGAGTTCAACGGCCTTGCCCACGCCAAAGGCCGGGCGGAGATCCACCAGTTCTTCAGCGGTTTCGTCGACGGAATGGCCGAAGGCTTCTGGCATTTCTGCACCAACCCGACGATCGACCTCGATGGCGACACGGCGACGGGGCGCATTTCGATGCAGTATCTGTCGGTCAAGAAGGGCGTCAGCTACGTCTCGGCCGGGCATTACGACGACCGGCTCCAGCGCGTCGACGGCAAGTGGAAGTTCCGTGAGCGCAAGATCACCTTCTACTACCACGCCCCCCTGTCGGAGGGGTTCGTCGGCAAGCCCACATACATTCACATCGACGGCACCCCCCGTGTGCCGCAACCGGCGTAGAACCGGACAAGGAAGGACACCATGATCCAGGCAAGACAGATCGGCCGCGCACGTGTTGCCCGCGTGCTGGAATATTCCGCGCCGACCCACGACCCCGCGTTCCTGTTCCCCGACCTCGCCCAGTCCGATCTGGACGCGATGGCCGACAAGCTGGCGCCGCACCACTATGTGCCCGCGATGAACCGGCTGGTCATCACGATCCAGATGTGGATCGTCCAGATCGACGACAAGGTGATCGTGATCGACACCGGCGTGGGCAACGACAAGCCGCGCTCCGCCCCCCGGATGAAGAACCTCAACATCCGCGTGGGCGAATGGCTGGAGGCCGCCGGCGCGGGCTTCGAAAAGGTCACGCATGTGGTGCAAACGCATCTGCACGCCGACCACACCGGCTGGAATACGGTGCTGAAAGACGGCAAGTGGGTCCCCACCTTCCCGAACGCGCGGTATCTGATGCCGAGGAAGGACTATGACTACTGGTCCGACGCCATCACCAAATCCCCCGACATCGCCATGGACAACAGTTGGGAGGACAGCGTCCTGCCGGTGATCGAGGCAGGTCTGGTCGATTTCATCGAAGAAGACGCAGGCGAGATCCTGGGCTGCCTGACGGTCGAGCCGGTGCCGGGCCATACGCCGGGGATGCTCTCCTATCGGCTGCAATCGGACGGGGAAGAGGGCCTGTTCTGCGCCGACGTCTTCCATTCGCCCGTGCAGATCTACAAACCCGAGATCAACACCGCCTATTGCGTGCTGCAAGACACCGCCCGCGAAACCCGCGCCCGCGTTCTGGCCGAAGCCGCAGAGCGCGGCACCCTGATTATGCCGATGCATTTCGGTGTGCCCTACTGCGGCTACATCCGGAAGGACGGCGACGGCTACCGGCTGGAGCCTGCAAATTGGCCCGAGCTGACCCTGCCCCGGTAAATCCCTCCAAAGCTCCTGACCCGGCCTGCGACATTTCGCAGGCCGGTTTTGCATCAAGTTACTGAAACCAGGAAGTCATGCAGACTGGACCCCGCGCCCATCCAGTGCCGGCCAGTGAACGCAAGGCGAAGATCGGTCCGCAGTTGCACCGGAGGCCCGCCTGCCGATTGAGATGGCAGGGATTTCTGAATGAGTTCAGCCCGAACACACGCGCTCCTGCCAAAGCGGCATGGATCCTGAACGGCCACGGGCCTTCACGCCCAGGTCGCGTGTCCGATCCTCACCGGCCGCCGGAACAGATCCGGCACCCGGAGAGCCCCACGGCCCTCCGGGCGTTGCCATGCGCCTATTCCGTGGGCCGCGGGTCGTCGCGGAAGGTGGTGGCCTGGACCGCCGGACGCGCAAGGAACGTGTCGTGCCACGCGGCCAGTGCGTGCCGGGTCCTGCGCCATCCCAGCTCCGCAAACCGGAAATCGATATAGCAGAGCGCCACCCCGATCGCGATGTGACCGGCATCGAACGCCCGGGCCTGCAAGCGAGGCGCGTTGGCCTCGAGGTAGTCCAGCGTCGACTGGAACTTGGCCAGGCACACATCCAGCACCCGCTGATCCTGCTTGTCCGCA
>JBLWYG010000093.1:0-5609 GCA_048267045.1 Roseovarius sp.
CCTTGCCGGTGTAGACCGCGCCCAGAAGCGCCAGCATCGCGAAGAGCGACAGCAGGATTTCCGGAAGGATGATGTTGAGATCGGTGGTCATCTCAGGTCCCCTCAGTGCGACGTCGCCGCGACGGCGTGCATCGTGTCGCCCAGCCGGTCGGCAGCGGCGAGCGCGGTTTCATGGTTCTCGATCAGTGCGGCGACGGCAGGGCCGGTCACATCGGTCACAAGACTCGGATAGATGCCAAGCAGCAGGGTCATGGCGACCAGCGGCGCGAAGATCCATTTCTCACGGGCGGTCATGTCGGTGATCGACTTCAGGCTCTCCTTGATGAGGTCGCCCATGACGACCCGGCGATAGAGGTAGAGCGCATAGGCCGCCGACAGGATCACGCCCGAGGCCGCGACGAAGGCGACCCAGGTGTTGACCTGGAAGATCCCCATCAGGGTCAGGAATTCCCCGACGAAGCCCGAGGTGCCAGGCAGGCCGACATTGGCCATGGTGAAGAACATGAAGATCAGCGCATAGGCCGGCATCCGGTTCACCAGACCGCCATAGGCGTCGATATCGCGGGTGTGCATCCGGTCGTAGATCACGCCGACGCAGAGGAAGAGCGCGCCCGAGACGAAGCCGTGCGACACCATCTGGAAGATGGCCCCGTCAAGCCCCTGCTGGTTGGCCGCGAAGATGCCCATGGTGACATAGCCCATGTGCGCGACCGAGGAATAGGCGATCAGCTTCTTCATGTCTTCCTGCACCAGCGCGACGAGCGAGGTGTAGACGATCGCGATGGCCGACATCCACAGGACCAGCGGCGTCATCACGTCTGCCCCCACGGGGAACATCGGCAGCGAGAACCGCAGGAAGCCGTAGCCGCCCATCTTCAGCAGGATCGCCGCCAGCACGACCGAACCGGCCGTCGGCGCCTGAACGTGGGCGTCGGGCAGCCAGGTGTGGACCGGCCACATCGGCATCTTCACCGCGAAGGAGGCGAAGAAGGCCAGGAACAGCAGCGTCTGCATGCCGCCCACGACCTGGATCCCCAGGAGCGAGAAGGTGTCGGAGCCGAACTGATGCGTCAGCAGCGTCGGAATGTCGGTGGTGCCGGCATCGGCGTACATCGCCACCATGGCCACCAGCATCAGCACCGAGCCGAGGAAGGTGTAAAGGAAGAACTTGAAGGAGGCGTAGATCCGGTTCGCCCCGCCCCAGATGCCGATGATGAGGAACATCGGGATCAGCCCCGCCTCGAAGAAGAGGTAGAAGAGCACCAGGTCCAGCGCCATGAACACGCCGAGCATCAGCGTTTCCAGCAGCAGGAAGGCGATCATGTATTCCTTCACCCGGGAGCTGACGCCCCAAGAGGCCGCGATGGTCAGCGGCATCATGAAGGTGGTCAGCAGGACGAAGAGCACGGAGATGCCGTCGACGCCCATCTTGTACTTCAGGCCCATCAGCCAGTCGCGCTCTTCCACGAACTGGAAGCCGGTGTCGTCGGGATTGAAGCCCGTGAGGATGAACAGGGAGATCAGGAAGGTGATGACCGTCGCGATCATCGCCACCCATTTGGCATTGCGCTGCGCAGCCGCATCCTCGCCGCGCAGGAAGACCGCGAGGATCAGCGCGGCGATGGCCGGCAGGAAGGTGACGATTGAGAGAAGGTTGCTCATTATTCCGCCCCTCCGCCGATCGTCATCCAGGTCACGAAGACCGCGATGCCGATGACCATGGCAAATGCGTAAGTGAAGATGTAGCCGCTCTGCGCCCGGCCCGCGAGCCGGGTGAAGAAGGGGATGATCCCCATGGCGATACCGTTGATGCCGCCATCGATCGTGGCCATGTCGCCGCGCTTCCACAGGTTACGACCGATCCAGAAGGCCGGACGCACGAAGAGGAAGTTGTAGATCTCGTCGAAGTACCACTTGTTCAGCAGGAAGAGATACAGCGGGCGGTTGGCCTCTGCGACCCGGGCGGGCAGCGCGGGGTTCCAGATATAGAACCAGAGCGCCGTCAGAAGGCCGATGAACATGGCGATGAAGGGGCTGAGCTTGACCAAGGTCGGGGCGTGGTGGGCCTCGTCCATGACGTGGTTGTCGGGGGCCATGAAGATCGCGCCCTTGGGCGCCATGCCCGTGCCATGATCCGTGGCCGCGCCATGGCTGTCGGCGGCGGTTTCGGTCGTGGCGTGGGCCGGTGCGGCCTCGGTGCCATGCCCGGAGGCGGCAGTCTCGCCGTGCCCGGTCTCTGCGGCGGCCGCGTGATGCGGGATGCCGAAGAAGTCGTTCACCTTGTTATGGTCGCCGAAGAAGGAGCCGTACCACAGCATCCCCGAGAAGATCGCGCCAAGCGCCAGGACGCCAAGCGGGATCAGCATGACGGGGGGGCTTTCATGAGCATGGTCGTGGGCGTGCTTGTCGCCGCGCGGGGTGCCGTAGAAGGTCAGGAAGATCAGCCGCCAGGAGTAGAAGGAGGTGAAGAGCGCGGCGACGACCAGCATCCAGAAGGCATAGCCCCCCTTGGTGCCGGCATAGGCGCTCTCGATGATCGCGTCCTTGGACAGGAAGCCCGCAAAGCCGATGGTGGTCGTCGGGATGCCGACGCCGGTGATGGCCAGCGTGCCGATCATCATGGCCGCGAAGGTCAGCGGGATCTTCTTCCGCAGGCCGCCATAGTTCCGCATGTCCTGTTCATGGTGCATCGCGTGGATGACCGAACCGGCGCCGAGGAAGAGCATCGCCTTGAAGAAGGCATGGGTCAGCAGGTGGAACATGGCGGCAGAGTAGACGCCGACGCCCGCCGCCACGAACATGTAGCCAAGCTGCGAACAGGTCGAATAAGCGATCACGCGCTTGATGTCGGTCTGCACGAGGCCGACGGTCGCCGCGAAGAAGGCGGTGGTCGCGCCAAGGAAGGTGACGAAGGCCATGGCATGCGGCGCGTATTCCATCAGCGGCGACATGCGGCAGACGAGGAAGACGCCCGCCGTCACCATGGTTGCAGCGTGGATCAGGGCCGACACCGGGGTCGGGCCTTCCATCGCGTCCGGCAGCCAGGTGTGCAGGAAGAGCTGTGCCGATTTCCCCATGGCCCCGATGAAGAGCAGCAGGGCCAGCACTTCGGTGGCGGTGAAGGACCAGCTCAGGAAATGAAGCTGCATGCCCGACAGGCGCGAGGCATCGCCGAAGATGTCGTCCAGCTTGATGCTGTCGGTCAGGTAGAACAGGCCGAAGATGCCGAGCGCGAAGCCGAAGTCACCGACGCGGTTGACGATGAAGGCCTTCATGGCCGCCGCATTGGCCGAAGGCTTGCGGTAGTAGAAGCCGATCAGCAGGTAGGAGGCGACGCCCACCCCTTCCCAGCCGAAGAACATCTGGACCAGGTTGTCCGAGGTGACCAGCATGAGCATGGCGAAGGTGAAGAACGACAGATAGGCGAAGAAGCGGGCGCGATAGCTCTCCTCGCCCTCCTTGAAGTTGTCGTCATGGGCCATGTAGCCGAAGGAATAGAGGTGGACGAGCGCCGAGACGGTGGTGACCACGATCAGCATGATCGAGGTCAGCCGGTCCAGCCGGATCCCCCAGGAGGTCGAGAGCGAGCCGCTTTCGATCCAGTTCAGCAGTTCGATGTGCTGCGTCTCCGGGCCGTGGGTCAGGAAGACGATCCAGCTCAGGACGCAGGAGAGGAACAGCAGGCCCGTGGTCACCCACTGGGCACCGCGGATCGAGATGATACGCCAGCCGAAGCCCGCGATGAGCGCGCCAAGGATCGGGGCGAAGAGGATGATCTGAAGCATCGGCTCAGCCTTTCATCACGTTGACGTCTTCGACCGCGATCGTGCCGCGGTTGCGGAAGAAGCAGACGAGGATTGCAAGGCCGATGGCGGCCTCGGCGGCGGCGACCGTCAGCACGAACAGGGTGAAGACCTGTCCCGCGAGATCGCCGAGGAAGGAGGAGAAGGCGACAAAGTTGATATTGACCGCCAGCAGCATCAGTTCGATGCTCATCAGCAGGATGATGATGTTCTTCCGGTTGAGGAACAGCCCGAAGATGCCGATGACAAATAGCGCTGCCGCCACCGTCAGGTAATGTTCTATTCCGATCATTCCCAGTCCCCTCAGACCTTCGCGTTTCTTCTTTTCCAGAGCCGCTGCGCGGCCCCTACGAGGGCGGCCCTGGCCGCCCGTATTGCTGCGATCCCGCCCTTAGCCCGGATTGGCCAGGAGCGGCACCGCGAGTTCCCTCAGAGCCCCTGCCCCGGCTTGACGTCCTTCAGCTCCATCGCCTTGGCCGGGTCGCGCCACATCTGCGCCAGAACGTTCTGGCGCTTGACGTCGGTGCGGTGGCGCAGGGTCAGGACGATCGCGCCGATCATGGCGACGAGCAGGATCAGACCGGCAAGCTGGAAGATCAGGAAGTACTGGTCATAGATCAGCAGACCCAGACCGGAGGTGTTCGTGCCCTCGGGCGCAATGGCCAGGCGGTTGCCCTCGGCCATGGCAGAGGCCTCCCAGGAGCCGTAGGCCAGGCCGAACTGCATCAGCAGGATGACCCCGATCAGCAGCGCAAGCGGCATGTATTTCGCCATCTCGGCCTTCAGCGCGGCGAAATCGACGTCCAGCATCATGACCACGAAGAGGAAGAGCACCGCGACCGCGCCGACATAGACGATGATGAGCAGCATCGCGACGAATTCCGCGCCCAGCAGGACGAAGAGCCCCGCCGAGGAGAGGAAGGCCAGGATCAGCCAGAGCACCGAATGGACCGGGTTCCGGCTCATCACGGTGAAGAGGCCCCCGACAAGCGTCGAGATGGCGAACAGGTAGAAGGCCAGTGTGGTGACGGTCATGCCTTGTCCTCATTCTTCTGCGCGGCTTCGTGATCGACAATCACGTCATTCGCGATTTCCCCCGCCCGCGTCATGGCGGGCAGCCCGGCGAACATCGACATCTGTGCGATGCATTCGCCGATTTCCTGTTTCGTCGCCCCGATCTCGAGAAGATGGCGGACGGTCATCCTGATCTGCGCCTCGGCCTGCGCGCCCTGCATGGTCAGCCCCGCGAGCGTCAGGTAGAGGCGGGTCTTGGCATCCAGCCCGCCGGTGTTGAAGGCATTGCCGAAGGCCGCCTCCATCCACTCCTTGGGCATGGTCGGCCAGAGGCTGTCGAACCCCTTGGGCGTGAAGGTCTCGAGCGCCGGGTTCATGGCTTTCACCATTTCCTGCGCCTGAGCCATCATCAGCTCGAACGGGGTTTTCGCGTCAGCCATGGGCCATCCCCCTGATATGATCGAGAGGACAGCTCATCGGTAGGGCGCATCCAGTTCGAGATTGCGGGCGATCTCGGCTTCCCAGCGTTCGCCGTTGGCGAGCAGCTTTTCCTTGTCGTAGAACAGCTCTTCCCGGGTCTCGGTCGCAAATTCGAAGTTCGGCCCCTCGACGATTGCATCGACCGGGCAGGCCTCCTGGCAGAAGCCGCAGTAGATGCACTTGGTCATGTCGATGTCGTAGCGCGTCGTCCGGCGGGAGCCGTCCTCGCGCGGTTCGGCGTCGATGGTGATGGCCTGGGCCGGGCAGATCGCCTCGCAGAGTTTGCAGGCGATGCAGCGCTCTTCCCCGTTC
>JBLWYG010000094.1:0-5431 GCA_048267045.1 Roseovarius sp.
CGCGCGCACCATATCAGCGCTGCGCGCGTTTCGCCTTTATCTGATG
The DNA here is from genome assembly GCA_048267045.1 of Roseovarius sp. Lineage (GTDB taxonomy): Bacteria > Pseudomonadota > Alphaproteobacteria > Rhodobacterales > Rhodobacteraceae > Roseovarius. Next base: position 47 of record JBLWYG010000094.1, read on the forward strand.
TCTCAGGATAAAGGCGAACCGCTTTTGGGCGGCGATGTGCGTGGCGGCGGGCGAGAATTCAACGATATCGCCGGGCTGCGTATCCTCCAGCCGGTGCGCCAGCGGCGGCAGCATGCTGGGCGCGCTGAGTCCGGGAATCAGGCGGTCGCCGCGGCGGCCCACCATCCGCTCGCGCCACAACGCGCCGTCACGCTGCGCCTGCCGGATCGGCAACGCGTCGAAGAATTCGTTTGCCATCAGGAAGAGCGGCAGATCGGGCAGCGTCTGCACCGCGTCGTGCCAGACGGGACCGGCACCCACCAGCGCCTTGGCCTGCGCCGCGCGCAGGGTGGGGGACGTCTCGACCAGATGCACTTGGGCGGCGGCGTGGAAACCAGGCACGGAACGGGTTGCGCGGAGGGTGTCGGCCATCAGCGTGCCGCGCCCCGGCCCAAGCTCGACCAGCGCAAAAGGGCTGGGCGCGCCCTGATCCAACCATGCCTGCGCGACGCTGAGGCCCAAAAGTTCGCCGAACATCTGGCTGATTTCCGGCGCGGTGGTGAAATCGCCCGCCGCGCCCAGCGGATCGCGCGTGGCGTAATAGCCGTATTTGGGATGCATCAGGCACTGCGCCATGTAGTCGGCCAGCGTCATCGGCCCGGCCTCTTCGATCTGCGCGATCAGGAGCCGCTCCAGCGGGGTCATGGCGCCTTGGGGCGTGTCAGCAAGAGCAGGAGGCCGAACGCGATCATCGGCAGTGACAATAGCTGGCCCATCGACAGGCCATACCCTGCGCCGATCTGCACCGCGTGGCCCAGCGGATTGCTGTCCGACATGAATTGCGCGTCCGCCTCTCGCGCGAACTCGACGATGAAACGCGCCACACCGTAGCCTACGAAGAACCATCCCGTGATCAGCCCCGGTCGCCTCAAAGCGCCGCGCCGGTAGCCCAGCCACAGCAGGAAGGCGCCCAGCACCAGCCCTTCCAGAAGCGCTTCGTATAGCTGCGAGGGGTGACGTGCGCACAGGCCGATCACGCCAGGGCAATCCTGCGCTGCCGCGCCCGGAAACGCCACGCCCCAAGGCAGATCGGTGGGCCGGCCCCACAATTCGCCGTTGATGAAGTTGGCAATGCGGCCCAGCAGCAGCCCGACCGGGGCCGCCATGCACAGCAGATCGCCGACCGAGAGGATGCGCAGTTTGCTGCGCAGCGAAAAGACGACACAGGCGACCAAAACGCCCAGCATGCCGCCGTGAAACGACATGCCGCCCTGCCAGACCTGAAGGATTTCAAGCGGATGTGACAGGTAATAACCCGGCTGGTAGAACAGCACGAAACCCAAGCGCCCGCCCAAAATGATCCCGAGGATCGCCCAGAACAGCAGATCCTCGACCTGCTTGGCCGTCATTGCAGGCGTCTTGCCCTGCCACAGATGCGGTCGGCGCACAGCGCCTAGCACGATACGCCAGCCCAGAAGAATACCCGCGATATAGGCCAGCGCATACCAGCGCAGCGCGAATTCCATGCCGAAGATGGATACTGCAAAGATCTCGGGCGAGATGTCGGGGTATGGGATCATGGCGTGCATGACGCAGACATGGCCGCGCATCGGGGGGGAAGTCAACCGCACAAGCTTGCGATCAGGCGACTGCGCGCCCATATTGAATGCGGATCGAAATTCATGCGAAACAGCAATGCCGGAGGCAGCACATGCAGACTCGTAACAAGGTGATGGAAGATATCTCGCAATTGATGACCAATGCGATGGGCGTGGCCCAGGGCGCCCGGCAGGAGGCCGAAACCGCGATGTCGTCGATGATCGACCGCTGGCTGGCGGATCGGGATTTTGTCACGCGCGAAGAGTTCGATGCCGTGCGCGCCATGGCGCAAAAGGCCCGCGAAGAAAACGAGGCTCTGAAAACGCGACTTGACGCGCTGGAAGCGGCCAGCGCCAAAAAGGGCTGAGCAATCTGCGCCTAAAGCGGTTCGCCTTTAACCTGAGACATCAGATAAAGGCGAAACGCGCGCAACGCTGGTATGGTGCGCGCGGTCCGCGAAAATCTGAAATTCAGGTTTTTCGCGAAACGCTTTAGCGCTCCGCTCAACGGTTCTCAGTGTTGGCCGGGAAGCATGATGCCGGTCCACTCGCCCGGCCCGCCGGATGATCGTATTCAGCGCGGCGCCTTGCAACAGTAGCGGTCGGTCATGGCGCCGACCCCGACTGCGCGTGGCGCGTCGGCAGGGCAGCCTTGCGTACCGCGCTGACCTGTATTCGCCGCCCGTGCCGGGTGATGTCGCATATCAGCGAAACCGCAAAGTTTTTTGCAGATGACCCCCGGCCATGGGCGAGTGCCTGCATGGAACTAATTAATTGACTAGCCGGTTAAAGTTTTACACGTTGAGCGAATAATTCCAAGATTTCCGCAACTTACCACCTTGGGTTGTATTTATTGCAGGGGTTACCCCATGGGCTGTGCCGACTGGGCCATCATGTGCGATCGACCCCATCTTGCACCCGCTGCGGCGCTGGCCGCGGGAAGGGAGCGAGGGTGCCATGACGGCTGATGCGGTGGCGCAAATCCGGAAATTGCAGGATCGCCTGGCCAAGGCGCGCGCGCTCAAGCGGACCATCCGCGATGCACCTGATCGCCTGCGCCGTGACGCCGCGATTGTCGAGTACACCAGGGCGTTGGATCTGCTGGTCGAAGATCTGATCGCGCTGGAGGATGCAGGCGTATTGACCGATTGCGTCGACCGCTTGAATGCCAGCATCCCGGATTGTGACAACCCGAAGAATTAGGGCGTTTCGCGAAAAGCCTGAATTACAGCTTTTCGCGAAACGCGCGCACCATATCAGCGCTGCGCGCGTTTCGCCTTTATCTGATGTCTCAGGATAAAGGCGAACCGCTTTTGGGCGCGATTGCAGGCTTGGATTTCACCGCAGAATCGGCAAGTGAAGGCGCGAGGTGCCGAATGTAGCGTCCAGCCAGGATATCATCCACAACTTATTGCGGTTATCCACAATAAATAGCTTTACAGGTGGCGTACTGTCTCGCACAATATCTGGTAAGGGACTGAGGAAAAACCCCAGCCCTTAGAGCAGGCATCCAGTGCTTGGGGGCATCAACGATCCCCAACTCAGGATCAAACCCAAAAGGTGACGACATGGCATTGTCCGAACAGTTCCTGACAGACGACTTGCACCCTATCGACATCGTCGAAAACATTGCCGAACATAACGACTGGCAGTTCGACCGCGTCGGCGATGATCAGATCGCAATGGCGGTCGAGGGGCAGTGGCGCACCTATTCGATCACGCTGGCATGGTCCGCCCATGACGAGACGCTGCGCATGGTGTGCACGTTCGAGATGGACCCGCCCAGCGAAAAACTGCCGATCCTCTGCGAAACCCTGAACGAGGTCAACGACCAGTGCTGGGCCGGCGCCTTTACCTACTGGTCCGAGCAAAAGCTGATGGTGTATCGCTATGGTCTGTTGATGTCCGGTGGACAGGATGCCTCGCCCGAGCAGGTCGATGCAATGATCACGTCCGCCGTACTGGCGTCCGAGCGGTATTATCCGGCCTTCCAGCTGGTCTTGTGGGGTGACCGCACCCCGCGCGACGCGTTGCAGGTCGCCATTGCAGAGGCGTATGGCCGCGCGTAACTTGCGCCCCGAAGACCTGAAAACAGGCGAAAGGGACAGTGTTATGGATATGGATTTCGTGGCCGAAAAGGGCCTCGTGTTGCTAGGTTGCGGCAAAATGGGCAGCGCGATGCTGCAAGGGTGGCTGTCGCGCGACCTGCCCGCCGCTTCGGTCTGGGTGATCGACCCGCAGCCTTCCGATTGGCTGAAGGGCACCGGCGTTCACATCAACGCGGATGATCTGCCGGTCGCGCCTGGTATCGTTCTGATCGCCGTCAAGCCGCAGATGATGGGCGAGGCATTGCCGACACTCAAGGCGATGGGAAACGGCACAACGCTGTTCATCTCGGTCGCCGCCGGTACGCCGATTTCCGCGTTCGAGGCGGCGCTGGGCAGCGAAAGCCCCATCATCCGGGCCATGCCAAACACTCCGGCGGCGGTGGGCCGCGGCATCACCGCGATCCTCGGCAACGTGCATGCCAGCAGCGCGCAACTGGACCTTGCCGAGATGCTGCTGACCGCCGTGGGGCAGGTTGTCCGGCTGGAGAATGAGGACCAGATGGATGCCGTCACCGGCGTCTCTGGCTCCGGTCCCGCCTACGTCTTTCATATGATTGAATGCATGGCCAAGGCCGGCGAGGCCGAGGGGCTGAGCCCGGAATTGTCGATGCAACTGGCGCAGGCTACCGTCGCGGGCGCCGGCGCGCTGGCAGAGGAGGCGGACGAGACGCCCAGCGAGCTGCGCGTCAACGTCACCAGTCCCAACGGCACGACGCAGGCAGGGCTGGAGGTGTTGATGGACGCTGAGAAAGGCCTCCCGGACCTGATCCGCCGCACCGTAGGTGCCGCCGCAAACCGCTCGCGGGAGCTGCGCAATGGCTGAGATTACCTTTGATGACTTCATGGCCGTCGATATCCGTGTCGGCCGCGTGACACGGGCCGAGCCGTTCCCCGAGGCGCGCAAGCCCGCGATCAAGATGTGGATTGATTTCGGTCCCGAAATCGGTGAGCGCAAGACATCCGCCCAGATCACCGCGCATTACACGCCCGAGACGCTGATGGGCCGCATGGTGATGGGCGTCGTCAATTTCCCGCCCCGCCAGATCGGCCCTTTCATGTCCGAGGTGCTGGTGCTGGGCGTCGCCGATGCGGATGGCGAGATCGTGCTGATGGCCCCCGACGGCGACGTGCCCATCGGGGGGCGCATGCATTGAGCCGGGTTTTCCTGACGCGGCCCTTGCCCGCGCGCGTCATTGCCGCCGCTGAGGCAGTGTTTGACGTCGAGATCCGCGAGAGCACGCTGCCGATGAAGCCCGCTGAAATGCGCGCCGCGCTGGCGCTGCACGACGGGGTTTTGCCGACACTGGGCGATCGTTTCGATGCGGAGATATTCGAAAATAATGGCCATCGCTGCAAGGTGCTGGCCAATTTCGGTGTCGGCTACAATCATATCGACGTGGACGCCGCCCGCGCCTGCGGTATAGCTGTTACCAACACCCCCGGCGCGGTAACGGACGCCACCGCCGACATCGCGCTGACCCTGATGCTGATGAGCGCCCGCCGCGCGGGCGAGGGCGAGCGCATGCTGCGTGTCGGCGCGTGGCAGGGCTGGCACCCGACCCAGATGCTGGGCCTGCACCTTGGCGGCAAGACGGTCGGTATCATCGGAATGGGCCGGATCGGACAGGCCATCGCGCGGCGCTGTCATCATGGGTTCGGCATGGACGTCATCTATCATAGCCGGTCGGAGAAGGGTTTGG
>JBLWYG010000095.1:0-5122 GCA_048267045.1 Roseovarius sp.
GGAAGCTGACCGGCGTCTCCGCATCGTTGACGAGCGAGAGATAGAGCCAGCCGAAGACCAGGAGGACGAGCGCCACGAGGATGTTGCGCCGCATCGGTGCGGTGTGGAAGCGCGCGTTGAGCAGCACCACGAGGAAGAGGATCGGCAGCGCGAAGAGCACCACCGCCATGTAGGAGGGGATGCCGGAGGCCACCATCTCGGGCGTGACGAGCAGGTAGAAGAGCAGGATCACCGGGAAGGCGAGGATCAGGTTGGCGAGGAACGACAGCCCCGTATCGAGCCGCCCGCCGAAATAACCGGCCGGCAGGCCGAGGGTGATCCCCGCCATGAAGGCGAAGAGCGTGGCCAGCGGCGCGATCCGAACCACCACCCAGGCGCCCTGCACCATGCGCGAGAAGACATCGCGCGCCAGCGTGTCGCCGCCCAGCAGGTAATAGGGATAATCGCCCTCTCCGGCACCGCTGAGCGGCGTGCCGGGCACCTTGTTCTTCATCCCCGAGACGGCGCTGAGCGGATCGTGGGTGACGATCCAGTCGAAGAGCCCCGCGAAGAGCGCGGTATAGACCCAGAACATCACGATGGCGAAGCCGGTCATGCCCACCATGTTGTCGAAGAGCTTGCCGTAGAGGCCGAGCCGGCGCTTCCAGGTGATGGACAGGGCGAAGGTGACGACGAGGGCGATCCAGACCGGCATGAAGCGGAGGACGAGGCGGAGGAGGATGTCTCCCCAGGACAGCGGTTCCATGGGTGCCTCCTATGAAATGCGGATACGGGGGTTGAGGTAGACATAGCCGATATCCGAGATGAGCTGTGTCACCAGCACCACGAAGACCGACACGACCGAGATCCCCATCAGGAGGTCGATGTCGTTATTGCCCGCCGCCTGGACCAGCGCCCAGCCGAGGCCCTTGTAGTTGAACAGCGTCTCGACGATCACCACGCCGTTCAGCAGCCAGGGAAATTGCAGCATGATGACCGTGAAGGGCGCGATCAGCGCGTTCCTGAGCGCGTGTTTCAGCACGATGTTGCGGAAGGACACGCCCTTCAGGCGGGCGGTGCGGATATATTGCGCGGTCATCACCTCGGCCATGGAGGCGCGGGTCATCCGGGCGATATAGCCCATGCCATAGAGTGCGATGGTCAGCACCGGCAGGAAGAAATTCTCGAAGGTGGCATTCTCCATCGCCGCCGTGGCGGTGCCCTTGAACCATTTCAGCCCCACGGCGGAGGAGGCGAAGACCGAGATCAGGATCACGCCCGAGACATATTCCGGCGTGGCCGTGGTGGCGATCGAGACGGTCGAGAGCGTCCGGTCCAGCTTCGATCCCTCGCGCATCCCCGCCAGCACCCCGATGACCAGCGCCGAGGGCACCATCAGCAGCATCACCCAGAGCATCAGCTTGCCGGTCATGTAGAGCCTTGTGCCGACGATGGAGGAAACCTCGTCGCGGAACACCCGGCTGGTGCCCCAGTTGCCCTGAAGCACACCGCAATAGGCCGAAGCCGTGGCCGCATCCTGCCCCGGTGTCACGCAGCGCCCGGTCGCGATCTCGCCGCGTGTGCCGGTCCAGCCCGGCAGCACGCCCAGCCATTCGCCATAGCGCACCAGCATCGGCTGACCGAAACCGTTGTTCTGAAGATAGCGCGTGACCTCTTCGTCCGACATGCGGGAATTGCCTTCGTATTTGGCAACCTTCTCGAGCATCGGCGGCTGGTTGGTGAGAAAGAACACCATGAAGCTCAGCACCAGGGCGGTGAGCAGCATGGTCCCGATCCTTTTCAGGAGGAAGAGGAGCATCGTCTATCCCTGTTGGCCTGGACCCGCGCAACCGTGCGGATCTGGGGGGCGGGCGGACCCTTGGGGGTCTTCTGTCCCGCGAAAGAAGGGCGGGGCGCGCAGCGCAAGGCGGGCGCCCCGGCCCGGATCAGGCTTCGACCCACCACTTGTAGTGATGCATCTCGAAGGTCGGATGCATCTCGGTGCCATGCACCGTCGGCTTGTAGTGGCGGAAGAGCGAGCGCCAGTAGGGCTGGATCATCACCCCCTCGTCGAGCATGATCTGCTCGATCTTGGCCATCACCTCGCGCCGCTTGTCGGCATCGGCGATCGCCATCGCTTCGTCCAGCAGCTTGTCGAATTCGGGGTTCGCCATCGCGGCCTCGTTCCAGGCGACGCCGGACTTGTAGGCCAGCGCCAGCACCTGCACGCCGAGCGGACGCATGTTCCACTCGGTCGCGGACCAGGGATAGACCAGCCAGTCGTTCCAGAAGGTCGAACCGGGCAGGATCTTGCGTTCGATCTTGATGCCCGCGTCGCGCACCTGGGCGGCCACGGCATCGCAGGTCTCGGCCTGCCACTGATCGTCGATCGAGATCAGCTCGAACACCGTATCCGCATGGCCGGCATCCTCGATCATCTGCCTGGCCTTGGCCGGATCGACCGGAACCTTCGGCACTTCGGCATATTCGGGATGGATCGGGCAGACATGGTGATGTTCGGCCACCGTGCCGTAGCCCGCATAGCCCAGCTCCAGGATCACCGCCGGATCGACGGCCATCTGAAGCGCCTTGCGGACATTGACGTCGCCATAGGGCTCCTGCTTCTGGTTGAAGCGGACGCAGAGCGTGGCGGCGGTCACCGCCTCGGATTTCACCCACTCCATGGCGTCCAGCACCTCGATGAACTCGCCGGTGGACTGGTAGGTCATGTCGATCTCGTCCGCATCCGCCGCCGCGACCCAGGCCGCCATGTCGGTGCCGAAGTCGATGAACTCGATCCGGTCGAGCCAGGCGCCTTCGCCCCACCACTGGTGATCGGTGTTCTTCTCGAGCACCTGACGGACCCCGACCTCGTTCTCGACCGGGCGGAAGGGGCCGGTGCCGATCGGATCAGCAGAGGGATCGCCGCCGGTATAGGAGGAATGCACGACCTGCGCCGGGTAATCGGCAAAGCCCGCGATGATGGTGATATCGGGCGTGGAGGTCTTCAGCACCACCGTATGGTCGTCGACCTTGGTGATCGCACCGTCCCGGGCCAGGCCGGTCTCGTCGTCGATCAGCGTGGCCAGGCGCGAAGCCATGGAATTGCCTTCGACATTCTTCTCGCACCAGCGCCCGATATTGAAGACGACATCGTCGGCGGTGAAGGGATCGCCATTGTTCCAGGTCACGCCCTTGCGGAGATGCAGGGTGTATTCGGTGGCGTTGTCGTTGGCCTCCCAGCTTTCCAGCAGCATCCCCTTGAGGGACCCGTCGTTCTGGTACTCGACCAGATACTCGAGCCACCCGCGCGAGAAATTCGCCATTTGCGACCAGTCGTAATTGCGCGGATCCTTGAGCGCCTTGGTCTCCATCTGCACCCGCAATGTGCCGCCCGCCTGCGGTTGCATGTGGCTTTCGGCCTGCGCCGGTTCGATCCCGCCGAGGCCGTAGATGGTGGCGGTGGCCACCCCGAGGGCGGAGGCGCGGGCGATGAACTCGCGGCGGCTCATCCTGCCGGTCCTGAATTCCTCCGCCCACATCTCGGCGGCCGGATGCACGGCCTCCGCGATCTTGTCCATGCCAGTCATGTTGCTCTCCCTGTGACGTAGAAGTGGTATCGGTCCCGTTCCGGACCTTTCGGCTGATTTCGATCCCGGCGGACACCGCGGGTCCTGGGGCGCGCAGCGGCGAGGTCGGGCTGTTGCCCCGCAAACACGAACGCGGTTGAGGCTGCCCCCCTGATCGGCAGTTTATGGTCTGTTTGCGACATTTTTCTCAGTGAAAGACGACATGCCTCGTCAGTGCAAGGAAATTTCCGGAGAAAATGAAACAAGGAAAACGGGCGCCACGATCCCGTGACGCCCGCCTGAGGTCCGATTTCTGTCCACCCGGCGGCCGGTCAGCCGCGCACGGCCGCTCTGAGGGCCGACGGGGTCTGTCCCGTCTGGTTCTGGATGAAGCGCGTGAAATAGGCGGCCGAGGAAAAGCCCAGCATGTCGGCGATCAGCCGGATCGGCAGGTCACCGCTTTCCAGCATGTCCCGCGCGGCATAGAGCACCCGTTCGGTGATGATATCGGCGGCGGTCATGCCCGAGATCTGGCGGCAGGCGCGGCTCAGATGGGTCGGCGTCACGCCAAGCGCCTCGGCGTAATCCGCCATCGGCTTGCCCGAACGGTACTGTTTCTCGACCAGCGCGCAGAAGGCCGCGATCAGCCGCTCGCCGGCGGGGACGCGCGGTGCGGGCTGGTTTTCCGGCATGGCCAGCATCCGGCGCAGCCAGACCGCCAGCAGCCCGGCATGGGCGCGCGCGGCCTCGTCGCCGAAGGCGCGGTGGGTGGACTGTTCGCGCTGCATGTTGTCGAGGATCGCGGTGACCTCGTTCTGGGCCATCACGTCGCGCACCCGCACGTGCTGCACCTCGTCGGGCATGATCCCGGCCTCATGCGCCGGCAGATCGACCGCGATGCCATAGCACTGCTTGCCCAGATCCATCGACATCAGCGTGCCGGCGGGAATGTAGAGCGCGTTATGCGCCCCCACGCCCCGGCGCCTGCCGAGGATCGTCGCGCGGCCCTGACCCTTGGTGATCCAGAGGAAGAGATGCGAGGCGCGGGCATGCTGAAGCTCGATCCGCCAGGGCGCACCCATGGTGAGCTGGCCGAAGCTTCGCAGGCGCGGGGACGCCACCGAATGCTCATGAGGAGATTGGGCGAGGATGTTCTGTATCTGCATGTCCGGTCCTCTCTGTCTAACCGAACCTTGGCCGGGTTGTCGCATATCGTAAAGTCCCATGTGACTTATCCACATCTTCTCCACAGAAATCCGACACCGGAAAGGCAATCTGTGGACAGTTTGGGGGTAGGTTGTGGCGGCGGGCACGCCCCTGGAGAGAATCAACCCAGGGGTGAAACCTGCCGCCAGTCCGACATGCGGGCGCGGAACCAGGTCCGCTGCCGCTTGGCGAAGCGCCGGGTGGCGACGGTTGCCGCCTCGCGCGCGGCATCAAGCGTCGCCTCGCCGCGCAGATGCGCGATCAGCTCGGGCGCGCCGATCGCCTTCGAGGAGGGCAGGGCAGGGTCCCAGCCCGCCAGATTGGCCTGCGCCTCTTCCAGCGCGCCGCCCGCCAGCATCTGGTCGAAG
>JBLWYG010000096.1:0-5029 GCA_048267045.1 Roseovarius sp.
CAGCATAGCGCAGGGTGGGCGCCATGCCTGTCCAGATGCAGCAAAACGCCCAAGGTTGCCACCGCTATGAATTACCGGTCAAGCACCCGCTTGGCGGCCGGAGTCTGCCGCATCTGCACCGGGACATCGCGCCAGAGCGCGCTCACTCAACACCCTGCCACGCCTCGCATAAGCGCGTCAGAGACGATTCACCGATCCGTTTTCGGACTGTCCGGCCTGATATTTATACGCACTACGGGATGGGATTGCTGCGGAACTGGCCGAGCGCCTGCGCCATATTGCGGACGGGACGGAACCCTACGGGGCTGATGGGGACGTGAGCAATACGGCCCCATTCCGCCAGATCCACTAGCTACTGCCGCAGCTTACGACAAGTCCTGACTGGTCAGCGCGCGGTGGATTTCGCGGCGAACCAGCTTGCGAACGTTACGCGTTATCCGTTCGCCCAAAGCGCCCTGAAGCTCTTGGCGGACAATGTCCGAAACCAGATCACGCAGTGCATCTTCGTCGAGAAATTCTTCATCGGCAGCCAGAAGATTATCATCGTGATGCGCGCCAGCCGTCTTTGCGTCCACGCTGTAATCCTCACCCAGATCGGCGAACGGATCGTCGACGATATCGCCAGACGGTTCCGCTGATTCGTCCTGTGCCAAGCGGGGTGCGCAAATGTCGGCGTCTTGCGCCAGGCGCTGATATGGCTTCCGGACCGCATCGGCATCTGCGTCCGGATCATCGTCCGTGCCGGGGCCACACTCCTCCCATGGAAGGGGGGCCACCGGACCACCTGAATTGGCATTTGCTGAGCTGCCGTCAGGCTCCCACTGGTCGCCCTGCCGGGAAACGACCTCTTCGAGTTCGGCAATCCGCGCCTTCAAGTCCGCCTTGGCGTCGCGGGGGGACTCGACCGTTTTGGGGTCATCCATGCTCATCTCCGAGACCTCGCTTTGAACCTCGTGATCGGTCAGATCCAGCGCGTCATCGTCGACTCGCAATGACGGTGTCAGCACCAGACGATCAGGCTCTGCGCGCGCGGGGGTGGGCGCGACTGGGGACGGTGCCGCGGATCTGGGGCGCTCGTCGCCGGAGACCAGTCGCCGGATCGACGACAGGACATCCTCGATTTCCACATTGGTAACGGGATCGGACATTGTTTTTACCACTCTTGCCTCGACCCTTAGTCTACCCGCAGCGGCGCATCCACACAACAGATAGGCGCACTTTTACTGTTTTCCGATCTTACGCAGCACGCGGTCCAATGTTTTGCCCCGCGCGCTGAGCGCCGCAGGAGCATCCTTGACCAAATTGTAATAGGCAGCAGGATCATAGGTTTGCACGGCAAGGTTCAGGTCACGCACCGTCAATTCGCCCATCGATTCCAGCACGGCATAAGAGGCGATGATCACATCGGCCTGCGCCGAAATCTGATCGGCCTGCGCATCCAGGTATTCCTGTTCGGCGTTGAGCACATCCAGCGTCGTGCGCGCGCCCAGCGTTGCCTCTTCGTTGACGCCCTCAAAGGCAACGCGCCCGGCCCTTACCGCATCTGCAGTGGCAGCGGCAGATGCACGGGCAGCTTCCAGGACCGCATAGGCATTGCCCACGTTCTGGCGGATGCGGTCGCGCGTCTGGTGCAACACGCCAAGCTGCGCGTCGCGCTGCGCGAATGCGCGCCGCTTGGCCGAGGCAAGCGCACCGCCCTGATAGATCGGGCCACCGATCTGGACGCCGAAACTGCCGACCTCGCTCGAGTTGTCGCCGTTCAGTCTTTCCGTCACGCCGAAAGATCCGTTCAGCGTCACGCGCGGCTTCATCGCCGCCTCGGCCACGAGCACGTTCAGCCTGGCGGCGGACACGTCATACTGCGCGCTCAACATGTCGGGATGGTTGCGCAAGGCTACCTGTTTCGCGGTCTCTTCGCTTCGGGTCAGCGTCGGCAAGCTGCGCGGCTGTTGAAGGTTGCCGGGAGCATTGCCGACAACGGCAAGATATTCCTCCTTGGCGCGTTCCAGATCGCCGACGGCTTGCGAAAGGTTGCTGCGCGACAGCGACAGGCGTGCCTCGGCCTGGGCGACATCGGTGCGGGTGACTTCGCCCACCTCGAAACGGTCGCGGGCGGCGCGCAGGGATTCGCTGATAACCCGCACGTTGCTGCGCCGCAAAGACACGAAGCGTGTGTTGCGCTGCACGTTCATGTAGGCCTGCACGGCGCGCAGCAGAACCTGCTGTTCGATGCTGACAAGGCTCTGGCGTGTGGACAGGACGATTTCCTTGGCGGCATCGGCGCTGAGGCGCGTGCGGCCAAAATCATACAGCAGCCATTCGGCGGTGATGCCGGCGTTGAGGTTCGTCGCACCGCTCGAGCCGCCGATCGACGCCAAGCTGCCGCCGGATCTGTTGGAATAGCTGCGTGTGATATCGGTGGTCCAGCCGAGGATCGGACGCAGCCCGGCGATGGTGCCTGCCACATCCTCATCCGCCGCGCGCAGGAGCGCGCGATTCTGCTCCAGCAGCCCGCTGGTGTTATAGGCCCCGGCCAAGGCATCTGCCAGCGTATCGGCGGCAGCGACCGGAGCCGCCAGCGCCAGCGCCCCGGCGATCATCGTTCGGCGCAGCACCGCGCCAAGGTTCCGGGCCGGGCGCCCAGGCGAAGTTTCCAGAAAATTCATCATCGTTCTATCCTTCCGGGCGCTGCGGTGCCTTGATTACAGTGTGAACGCCGGTTGTTTCTGAAACCCCGGAAGTACCGGCGCACCCGCATTAAAGACAAAACGCCACGTCAGCTGCCCGCCCGATTTGTAGCCGATCCGTACCGCGCCCAGCGCGCCATCCATGAAAAGGCAGGCAATGCGGCCGCCATCCTTGAGCTGGTCGATCAGCGCGGGGGGCACATCATCGACGGCGCCTTGAAACGCGATCACATCATAGGGCCCATGTTCGGCGGCACCCTCCGTCAACGGGCCGGTATGCAGGACCACGTTATCGGCGCCATGTTCCAGCAGAAGCGATTGCGCGTCGGCGCCAAGCGTCTCGTCCTCTTCGACCGCAACGACGGCTTCGGCCATGCGGGCGATGACGGCAGAAGAATAGCCCATCGCGCTACCTACATCCAGGACCAGCTCATTGCCACGAATGTCCAGCGCGTCCAGCATCTTGGCCAGGGTACGCGGCTCGAGGATCACGCGCCCCCCGCCCAGATCGATGTTTTCGCCCACATAGGCCGCCTCGCGCAGGTTACGCGGCACGAATGCCTCGCGCGGCACGCTCAGCATGGCATCAATGATGGGGAATTTGGTCACATCGGCAGGGCGAACCTGCGTGTCCACCATCATCGTGCGGCGGGCTTCGTAATCGGTCATGGGGAAACTCGTGCGTTCTGGATTGTCGTGAATGGTTTTGACACAGTTGCACCCCTTCGGCAACGCTGCACTGCAGGCTTGGGCAAAGTGACGCTGCAGCGTCGCACTGCGGCCACGGCCCCGTCTGCCGTGCGCGCGTCACTCCGCAGCCGTGTGCGCCAGTTGCGGTGAGGATATGCTTTCTGCGCCCAGAAGGTCGGTCGCCGGCCCATACGGGCGGTAGCCGACGGCGGCGGCGGTCAGGATGCGCCTCAATTTGGTGATGTCATGCGCCTGGCAGGCGGCCAGCACCTGATCCAGCAGGATATCCAACTTTTCGGGACGAATGTAGCTTTCACTTGCCGTCAGAATGCGGGGGTGCAGCGTGGGCATCGCCCCCTCGCCGATCAGCAATTCTTCGAACAATTTCTCGCCGGGGCGCAGCCCGGTGAAGCAGATGGCGATGTCGCCTTTGCTCTTGTCTTGCGCGCTGCGGGCCTTGCGCCAGTCGTCGCGCTGCGTGACGCGATAAGGCGTCAGGCCGCTGAGCCGCGCGATGCGGTCGGCCAGATCGACAATCTTTAGCGGCTCGCCCATGTCCAGCACGAACACATCGCCGCCCGTCGCCAAAGCGCCAGCCTGTATCACCAGTTGCGCCGCCTCGGGAATGGTCATGAAATAGCGGGTGATGCAGGGATGCGTCACGGTTATCGGGCCCCCGCGCTCCACCTGCTCACGAAAACGGGGAATGACCGACCCCGATGAGCCCAGAACGTTGCCGAAACGCACCATGGAGAAAACGGTCCGCGACTGGCGCAAAGCAGCCGCCTGACAGACCAGTTCGGCCAATCTTTTGGACGCGCCCATCATGTTGGTCGAACGCACGGCCTTGTCCGAGGACACCAGGATCACCGACTCGACCCCCGCCATGATGGCAGCATCTGCGATCACCTTGGTACCAAATACATTGTTGCGCAGTCCTTCGACGACGTTCTGCTCGACCAACGAAACATGCTTGTAGGCGGCGGCGTGATAGATCGTCTGAACCGCGAACCGCCGAAGCGCCGACAGGATGCGGCCCGGATTCTGCACCGATCCCATCAATGGCACCAGCCGGATGTCGGGGCCCTGCGCCTCGATCAGTTCCGTCAGCTCGTTTTTGATGGTGTAGAGGGCCAATTCCGACAACTCCCACAGGACAAGCGTGCAAGGGTTCTGATGGAGGATCTGGCGGCACAATTCGCTACCGATCGAGCCGCCGGCACCGGTCACCATAACCACCCTGCCCTGGATGTTGCCCTTCAGCAACGGCTCCAGCCCCGGCACGGGGTCGCGTCCCAGCAGATCCTCGATGGCAACGTCATGCAGATCATCCACGCGGGCCCTGCCCGTCACGATGTCCGACAGGCCGGGAATGGTTTGCACTCTTACCGGCAACGTCTCCAGCCGCTCGACGATCGCGCGCCGCTCCGCGCGCGACGCGCTTGGAACGGCCAGCAGGACCGTTTTGGCTCCGTGAATCTGGATCAACCGCGCCAGCCGCGCCGGATCGTGGATGCGCAGCCCGCCCACATCGGAATCGCGCAGCTCGGCCGCATCGTCGACAAAGGCGACCGGAATGAATTCCGGCGTCTCGCGCAAGGAACTCAGCAACTGGCGACCCGATTTTCCGGCGCCGTAGATAACGACCGGCG